>CAVVAQ010000016.1:0-83778 GCA_963746295.1 uncultured Nitrospira sp.
GACGGCTTGCCGGAAGATACGAGGTCTTTCATTCGTTGATGCGGCGGTTCGGCATACGGGAGGCGCAGGATTTCGACAGCCTCATGGATGCGACAAAGGCCTTGTCTTTTCAGAAGGCAGGCAAGGGCAACCGGGTCTGCATCATTACGAACGGAGGAGGTTCAGGGGTCCTGGCTGCTGATGAATGCATGCGGCAGGGGCTTGAGGTTCCTGCGCTGCCGTTACCTGCGAGGGAGAGGCTCAAAAAGATATTTCCTCATTTCTACGGGATAAACAATCCTGTTGATCTCACAGCCCAGGTGAAGGATGAAGACTATGCGGCTGCCATGGAAGAACTGAAGGACGATTATGACGGGTTTCTGATTATCGCTCTGCCGAATGTCCTGGGGATAACCGGGGCATTGGCGGAGAAGGTGAAGGCAGCAAAACTCTCCGCGGGCAAGCCGCTTGTCTGCTATATCGCGGAAGGGGGCATCACCGGGAGGTTGAGCAGAAACATCGAGAAGGCGCGGGTGCCTGTCTATCCCTCCCCGGAAAGGGCGGTGAGGGGGTTAAAGGCGCTTTTGGGATAATAAGCTGGTCAAATATCATGCCTATCTGGAAAAATATCTGAAAGCAACTTGACATTTTCAAACTTGATGGTAGCATCAACAGTAGGAGGGACACAGTACCCTGTTCACTTTCATTCCACATGGGGAAATAACGAGTAGTGGTTCATTTTCCCTTAACCTTCAGCTAAAACGTATCCCGACAAGACCAAACCCTCTGCGAAGAGGGGGCGGAAAGCAACGGGTCTTATCTGAAAAGTAAAGATAGCCGGGCTGCCGAAGGATGGAAAAAACCTTTAAAAAGGAGGAGACAATGAAAACAACGGTCTTCATTACCACTGTTTTGGTTATACTCTTCGGAGTGGGAGCATACGGAAATGCCTCGATGCAGGAAGAGATGCTTGGTCGCATGCTGTATTTTGATGCAAACTTGTCCAATCCCGCCGGCCAGTCGTGCGCTGACTGCCACCATCCGAAGGCGGGATTTGCCGATCCCGATAAATCCCTGCCTGTCTCAGAGGGGGTGATTCCGGGAAGGTATGGAACCCGAAACTCTCCTTCATCAGCCTACGCTTCATTCAGTCCTCCCTTTCAGTTTAATGGAGAGCTTTGGATTGGCGGCCAGTTCTGGGACGGCCGGGCCTCGACCCTTGAAGAACAGGCAAAGGGCCCCTTCCTGAATCCCGTGGAAATGAACAATACAAAGGAAGGTGTCATTCAGGCGATCAGGAATTCCCAGTATGCTCAAATGTTCCGGAGGGTCTACGGTCCCAAATCGCTCAATAATGTGGAAACCGCGTATGATCTCGTGGCAAGAGCTATCGCTGCTTTTGAAAGGACGAACCAGCTTAACAGTTTCACCTCAAAGTACGATTTCTACCTCAAAGGCCAGGTTGCCCTGACGCAGCAGGAGTTGCAGGGGCTCGCACTGTTTAATGACCCTGCGAAGGGCAACTGCGCTGCTTGTCATCCAAGCGAAGTCGTCAACGGAGCACCTCCCCTCTTCACTGATTTCAGCTATGACAATCTGGGGATTCCCAAAAACCCGCAGATAGAAGAGTTGATAGGAGGGCCGGTGCCTGTTGATTACGGATTAGGGGCGATTTTGGGTGATCCGGGAGAGAACGGAAAGTTCAAGGTAATGACTTTGAGAAACCTGGCAAAAACAGCGCCTTACGGCCACAACGGGTATTTCAAGACCCTTAAGGAGATCGTCCATTTCTACAACACAAGAGACGTGGAAACCTGGCCGCCGCCAGAGGTGTTGGAGAACGTAAATACTGATGAGTTGGGAAATCTCGGTTTGACTTCACAGGAAGAGGATGACATTGTCGCTTTTCTTATGACGCTTACAGACGGCCATTTCTGCCAGCGCTGCCGATAGATAATCCGTGGAAGGGTGCATGCAGGATCCAAACCCGCATGCACCCTTCCTGATGAGCTGATTTGCCCGTCTTGAAGAGATAGCTGTTTTAGGGCTGGTTGATTCTGCATGTGGCCTTCCTGTTTCCTGTTTTATTCTCATCCCCGCATTGAAAAAATACTCAAAAAAGGTCATCCTGTCAGGGAGCGATGAGGGACTGGAAAGAAAATATTTATTTTGTGCTGGTGGAGCCGAAGGAGTCCGGCAATATCGGGGCCTCGGCACGGGCGATAAAAAACATGGGCTTCAGGCACCTCTGCCTGGTGAGGCCTCCTTCCGAGATAACGGACGAGGCGCGGTGGCTCGCCCATAACGCCCTCGATGTCCTCAAGTCAGCTCAGGTTTTTGAGAGTCTGGACAACGCGGTGAGCGACAAGGCGATAGTTGTTGGAACAACGCGGAGGACAGGCAAGCATCGCGGCCTGAGCTTGTCGGTCCAGAAGGGCTGCGAATATCTCCTTGAAAGAGCGGGTGAAAATAAGGTCGCGATTCTCTTTGGCAGGGAAGACAAGGGGCTGCTCAATGAAGAGGTGGCCGGATGCGGCCTGCTCTTGAATATCCCCACCAGCAGGGAACACCGTTCGCTGAATCTCTCCCAGGCAATAATGATTGTTGCCTATGAACTGATGAAAGCAGGATATGAACAGAAGGAGATTTCGGAGACCAGGCCGGGGATATCTTCATCTCAGAGAGAGTCTGTACCACCGGCAGTGCTGGTCAGTCAGGCAGAACTGAAGGCTTTGTATTCCAGGATGACCGGTGCGCTAAGATTGCTTGACTACCTTCCCAGGGGTGACCGTGACCTCGAAACAAAGATCATGCAGAATCTGAAATACTTTATCGGCAGGGCAGGAATTACTGACTGGGAAATGAAGATGCTCTACGGCATCTGCTCGCAGATAGAAAAAAAGGTCGGCGAGGGTAACGCAAAATCGAACAGGACAAAAAAATAACTGTGCTTTTTTTACTGCTGTCTTTCCAGCTTAGAAATAGTATTTATCACTAATGACTTCCAAGTATTGAAGCTTAACCGAAATCAATGGAATTGCAGATCTTTTCATTTTCCGCAGACAGGGTGCCCGTTTGACAGTGCCAGCCCCTGAAATTGCTCTGCGAAGCCAATGATGCTCCTACCCCTCTTTTTTGATTATTGGGACGATTATTTTTCTGGGACGTAATATTTTCTCAAACTAAGAAACAATCCCTGGCAAAAATAGGAACTTCTTCCAATTATATTCCTTCCGGCTATCCTTTATAGTTAAATCAAGAGAAAGAGATTTTCAGGAAAGGAGGTGTACAAAATGGTCACCTATTATGAGGAAAACAAGAAAGGCAGTGGGATAGGCCTGTTGGTCTCAGGACCGATTCTCGGGCTGATGTATGTTATCGCTCTTCCGTTCATTGCGATAGCAACGGTCGTGACGCTGGTCGGCGGCAAGATGGTTGCCGGGATAGTAAACACAATCAGTAACCTGGTTTCTTTTGGGTGGAGACCGTCAGAGGCGTATCTGTCGGGCAAGAAGAAAGGGAAGAAGGGGAAGGACTAACTCATCAGTCAACGGTGTTAACGAATATCAGGAAGGAGGAACCGATGCATACGTTGTTTGATTATATCACCCATATCAAGATAGTAGAGTACCTCGTATCAGTTTCGGCCATCGGGCTTTTCATGCTCTACTGGGAGTTTTTAAAGCCTAAACCATTCAAGACGCTTGTGGAGAACGGCAGGGCAGATGTAAAGCACCTTAAAGAGAGCGGCAACACCCTTAAAAATATTGGCAAGATAGTATCGGCCCCCTTTATCGGCCTTGCCTATATTGTGGCGCTTCCCGGAGTATTTGCCTACGCGATTGGTTCAGCAGTTGTAAACGGTGTGCTCTCGATGGCAGGTAAAGAGGCCTCATTTGGATGGAGACCTGCGGAATCCTACTTATCAGGGAAGAAGAAAGAAAAAAGGGAAGGAGTGGAAACAAAGACAGATGAGAAGCAGTAAAGTGTTCAGGGCGGCAGAAGAAGCCGCTGACATCATGCTCCATGGCTGAGACACCGGATCAAGGGTCTCAGCCATGGGCTGTTTGGATAGTCTGTCAGATAAAAATGAATTAATACTGTTTGATCACTACAGAATTTTGCTGCCTCAAAACGAATACGACCGCTAGCAGTATTTTCCCGTAAGTCCACACTTCAAAAAAGCTTCTAATATTTTTGGCTGCCCCTTGTACACCGCAAAATATTCTCATGCGATAATATGATCATTGCAACTGGAAATAAATATTTTTCAATTGACACTGATCCAGTCCGCAGAGTATAAAATAACTTTAGCTGTGGGGGAAATGGCAACTTAAGAGAGGGATTTCATGTCGCCATCTAATCATCAATGCTTAGCATCCCATGGCATTGTTTGTTCGCAATAATAGAACAGGCGAATTATACCGCAGCGGTATAATAGTCTCCTGAGCAGTATTATATAGAACAAACCCTTGAAAATCAGCCGGTTTAAGTGGAATTTGTTCGGTAGTCCGCCAATTATTAAGAAAATATGCTGCAAACATTGAAGAAAGATAAAAAACAATGTTAGCGATCAAATGAAATATAAACGGCATAATAATTATCACTCTCTTTTCCAGTTTGCCCATGCAAGAAGAAATGTTATCGCTGAACCAACAGCTAATCCTGAAAGCGTGGCAAACATAATTGACCACTGGAATTTATATAAAGTCATTGGTATTTGTTCCATTTAAACCTCATCTCAAAAGGAGTTATTAAATGCCCGAAAAAACTTTATCCGAGCAACTTCTTCCTTGGGCTCCATACATCGGAACTATAGGCGGTGCTCTTGTTACTGGACTGTTCGCCCTGGGCTTTACATTCATTAATAAAAAATCAGAAGAACGGCGCCACCTTCGAGAACTGATGTTTAACGCGGCTGTAGAAAACTGGAAACATAATAACATTGCCGCAATCGAGTTAATGAAGGCTGGCAATAAGGTTGCCCTTATGCCGCTCGATTCGTATATCGTCAATCTTTTGACGCTCTCTCGTACTTTACTGGACTCAACTTTAACCAAAGACAATATAAAGACAAAACTGCAAGAGGCGTATGAAATATCAGAAGAGGCAGACAAATTTATTGAAAGCAGTAATAAAGCAAAATAAAAAACCGCTAACAATTGCCTCCACACCGACGCATAATAAGCGTCTTTTGGTTTCGGCTTTTGTCGGTCCATGCGCGGGTGAGGCATGGCGTTGAAGCTGTAGAAAAAGTCTTGAAATCCAAACAGAATCGCCATATGATTACATGAAGTAAGATAGCAAGCGGGTTAGCAGAGAAAGGAGCGATATGGCGAGATACAAGGAATACGACTATAGCCAGGGAAAGTTCATACCGATACACTTTGACAAACAGATACTTCCCGGGACGTTTGAGCATACCCTTCATTATTTAATAGATAACGAAATAGACTTGTCCATATTTGAGTTACGTTATCAAAACGACGATATGGGAGCTCCGGCATACGATCCTGCCATATTGCTGAAGATCATACTGTATGCCTACTCCCGGGGCATTACCTCAAGCCGGAAGATAGCGCAGTGCTGTGGGGAGAACATCATTTTCATGGCATTATCGGCGGATACGCGGCCCCACTTCACAACCATAGCGGATTTCATATCATCGGCAGATCAGGAGATTATCAGATTATTTCTTCAGGTTTTACTGACGTGTGATGAAATGGGGCTGATAGGGAAGGAGATGTTTGCAGTAGACGGGTGCAAGATGCCCTCGAACGCATCGAAGGAGTGGAGCGGAACGAAAGAGGAACTAACAAAGAAGAAAGAGAAGATGGAGCAGGCAATAAAGCAGATACTCAGAAGGCATCGTGAAATGGACCTGAAGGAAAAAGACAAGGGGATAGTCGAGCAGGAAGAGCAGTACGTTGAGACCATCAAAAGCAAAGTAAAAAAGATAAAGCAGTGGCTCAAGGAAAACGACGACAAACCGGGCAAGACGGGCAAGCCGGTAAAGAGCAACATTACGGATAATGAGAGCGCAAAGATGAAAGACCTCGCATGGGGTAATACAGGGATATAACGGAGTGGCGGTGGTAGATGATAAACATCAGGTGATCGTGCATGCGGAGGCCTTTGGAGCAGCACAGGAACATGGCCTGTTAAAGCCAATGATAGAGGGGACGAGGGAGAACTTCAAAGAGATTGGCAGTGGGAAAGATGTATTTGACAGCGCAAAGCTGGTGGCCGACAGCGGATATCACACTGAAGCCAACATGCAGATGGTAATGGAAGAAGGCATAGACGCATACATAGCTGACACACAGTTCCGGAAAAGAGACCCTCGGTTTGCAGATGTGGACAAGTACAAAGAGCGGAGCAGAAAAGAGCGGAGGGAATACTTCGGGGCGAGCGACTTATATCGGGCGAAGGACTTTACGATAAGCGAAGACAAGAGATTCTGCATTTGCCCGACGGGGAAACGGCTCTATCGTAACGGCGGCAATGTGGTATTGGATAGGAACACAGCGATCAAATTCAGAAGCCGAAAGACCGATTGCCGTGTATGTGAATTGCGTGAGAAATGTTTAAGGAATCCCGCTACGAGCGAAGTACGCCAGGTATGCTTTATTCAGGGACGTGCGTCGGGTATTTCCGAAACCTTTACCGAGAAGATGAGACAAAAAATAGATTCGATAAAAGGCAGACTCATTTACAACAGAAGACTTGGGATTGCGGAACCGCCCTTTGCCCATATTCGATCTATGATGGGACTGGACCGATTTACCCTCAGAGGGAAACGAAAGGTAAATGCGCAATGGCTCCTTTACTGTATTACTCATAATCTGTTAAAGGTGCATCGATACGGAGAAGGGTTTGCATGAGGGAGAGGAAAGACAAAGAAAGCGGTCTAAAAAGGCAGAGAATAAGGGGCACAAGCTCTTTCTAAAGGCAAAGAACAAAGACCGAACCGGCAGTCGGGCTGAATTGCCCGGAATTATAATCTAAAAACTGAAAATAAAGAGACAGTGAACGCAAAACAGACTTTTTCTACAGACTCGTTAAGCTGCGAAATAAATATAAATGAATACCATTATGGAGAGTAAATAATGTCATTTTGGGTGTACAAAAAAGACAAAAATGGAAAAACGATACTATGGCAAATCGACATCGAGCCTATGATTCCTATGGTCGCTATCGGACTGCTTGCCGCCATAATCGGCCCGCGTCTCTTTAATGATCCGTCGATAATATTAATGCTTCCATTTGCCTTGCTTGGTGCTGGCTTTGTTTGTTTGATCATCTCAAAATTGTCACTATATAAAAAAGGCATTTGGTTTTCATTCGGACCAAAACACATGTCCAAAGGGTATGCTAAATTCTATAAGACTGCATATTTCCTGATGGGTGGCGGGGTTCTCCTTTTACTTCTCATGCTTATCGCAATGCATAACACTAAGTAAAATATGAAAACGGCATATAGAAGACTATATAAAAAAACAACGGAAATAAAAGACAAAAAGAGCTTAACACTTATAAGGCCCGCGCGTGTCAAGAGCAAAAGCGATCCTGACCGGAAATAAGTTCCATTTCCTTATTTTTTTAAAGATTGCCAAACAGCTCTGACTTGGTTTCCACAAACGGCGTCAGATCAAATCTGCACCAAACACTTATCGAGGTTCAATAGCCAGCAGGCACGGGAATATTGCATCTCTTCCGCTGTCGGAGGCGACAGTGGAGAGACCAATCGGTCTTATTCTCCACGACCTAGAAACAATTCAGAACCCTTATGCCGTCCTATTCAAAAGTCTGGTTTACGCATAGAGCGTCGTCCAGTTAGTATCAGGCTCGGGTAAGGGGCAGAACCCGTACAATCTTTTGTATGTTATGAGGGACCGGATGTCCTAATCAAAACGGATTGGCGCCGGGCATTGTATTCCAGGATGCTCAGATCACGGTCATGGCCGTATACATAGAATGTTTCAGAGCATCCAGCGGACTTCACCCTGATGGCGCCAGTTAGACGTACGGGCTCACCCGGTCCCAGCCTTATTTCGCAAAGAACACTTCTGGATGAAACACCTCCTTTTTCTTGAGGATATTATAGACAGCCCTTGCAAGCTTGTGAGCAAGGATGGTCAGGGACTTTGCCGTTCCGTGCTTTCTTGCAAGTTTGTTTCGATAGGCAACCGCCTCGGGATTTCTCCTGAGGAAAAGTACGGCAGCCTCAGAGAAGGCCCATTTCAGATGAGCGTTACCGATCTTTTTGCCGGAGGAGCCTATGATCTTGCCCGCAGATTCCTTTGCGCATTTGACGAGCCTGCAGTAGGAGACAAAGTCCTGTACGCTGGGGAAGCGGTTGATATCATGAATCTCATAGAGGATCACCAGACCGAGGATTCTTCCGATACCTGGAACGGAGCGGAGGCGGAAATATGAATCGGCGTCATATTGTTTGGCTATAAGGGATATCTCGTGTTCAATTCGGTGCAGCAGTTGATCATAGTAGTCTATGAGGCCCAGATCAAGTTCGACGCTCTTTTGGACACACAGGTCCGGAAATCGCATGGCTACGCCTTCGCGGTTGCCTTCCTTCCCGAGATTCTTTTGTATCGCAGGAAGATTGTACTGGTGGTTGGTATTCTGAACATGGGCAAGAAGTTCGGCCCTTTTCCTTGCAAGATGATTTCTTCTTCTGAGCAGGTCTCTGGTAGCTCTCATGTCTGAAGGATAGACATAAGCCATAGGCATCATCCCGCCGCGAAGCAGGGTAGCTATCTTATAGGCGTCTATCTTATCGTTCTTGGCTTTGCCGCCATGAATGGCTTTCATGTAGAGAGCATGGCCTAGAACAAAAGGAATGTTTTCTTCATTGCAGAGATCAGCGAGCCAGTACCAGGTGAAGATGCACTCTACGGCAACAGCGATGTCCTCACGATATGGTGCAATAGTCTTCAGGAAGATGTCGGGATTCGTTTTGATATCCCGATGCAGGACGATCTTTCCTTCCTGGTTGAGAATGCACAGGTACATCGTCCTTGCGTGCAAATCAATGCCGCAATAAAATTTGTGCTGTTTGGTGTAAAATCTCATACAAGGCCTCCTTATAGGAAAAGATTTGGGTTCCTGAATCATACTCGATTCGGATATGATTCGAGGGGGCCTTAATGAGTATCAAATTGCTCGCAGCCGACCGGGAATATTGCCGGTTTGGTTTTGACAACGGTCGGTGCCCCGGCGCGTCAGCACGGTCGTTATCCGCAAAATGAAATGATAAATACGGCAAAAATATCACTGATTATAGGTATTCTTATTGCGCTTTCTTTTCCTGTGCAAGCAGGCGATGCCCCTTTGATTATCGAAGCATTTGGCCCAAAGTGCAAACATGGCTTATACCAACAGCCTAAGAACGGCGCATTTTCTGTCTTTCTCTTTTGCGATGATGCTCTCGGAGCTAATATCGGCATCATACTGACTGAGCGAGGGGCAGGACCTGGCCCAACACCATTATCAGAAACAAGGGAATGGCAAAACTGGGATACGACAAATCGTTTTTGGCAAGACCGTAAATGGGCCGCAGATGTAGTCAATTTTGCTTGGTCTCAATCACAGCGGTATCTGTACGTTGCTACATCAGGCATTTACGGCGATGGGGGATTCTTTAAACTAGATTTAAGGGAAAGGACATATAAGAGGCTTGCTCCAAAGCCGGACGCGCCTTATCATTCGCAATTAAGCGACATGAATTTCACAAGAATAAAGCGAATCGATAATTCTAAAAAAGAAATAATTGTTGAGATTTCATTAGCTGATCCGAAAGAGGAAAAGGTTGCAATCGAAAAAATACCATTTGAATAATTTAGATAACACATCAATCAACCCGATTCGGCTTCGCCTCTCGGGTTATTTCGATCGTTTAGGAGGATAATAAAATGAAAACATTATTAAAAACACTCTTTATCATCGCATTTCTTATTTTGATAACTCAAACAATACGGCATGGTTATCAGAGATGGTTGATAGTGTCAAGTATTTTGCGCACTTTCATCTGATGACCTGAACCCAGTTTTCCTTAGGCCGCGATCTCCTTGGCCTCTTCCTCGATCCGGTCCATCTTCAAATACAGCTGTAGACCCCATTTGGTTCCGGCGATATGTCTGAGCCGGGCTGCCACTAGCATTAGGGCAGAGTTGCCGTCGGGAAAGGAGCCGACTACCCGTGTTCTCCTCCGGATCTCTTTCATGATCCTTTCAAGAGGATTATTAGTTCTGATTCTCCTCCAGTGCTCTCTAGGGAATGCATAATAACTCACAGTCTCTGATATGCCGTCTTTTACTATATCTGCCGATCGGTTTAGTCTCATGCTCTGGAGTTTCTTAATAACAAGAGCTGATTTCCGCAGAGCTTCCTTCTTGTCTTCCTGGGCATGGATCGCCTTGAGCATTGCAGCCACTTCTTTGACTTTCCCTTTAGGTACGACGGTAAAGACGTTCCGGTAAAAATGAACTACACACCTCTGCCAAGATGCTTTGGGATAGAACTCCCCCAGACTCTCCACGAGCCCAAGACATTTATCCGATATGACCAACTCTACTCCCTTGAGACCTCTTTCCTTGAGGTATCTCAGAAAAGCACTCCAGCTAGCTTTATCCTCTTTGGCCCCTTCGGCTACTCCCAGAATCTCCCGATAGCCCTCCTGATTGACTCCGAATGCAACCAGGACCGATACATTCTTTACCTCTCCACCCCAACTCCGCTTCAAACAAATCCCATCCAGATATACATAGGGATGCTCCCCCTCAATCGGCCTTTTTCTCCACGTCTCGATTGTCTTGTATATCTTGGAATTGAGATTGGAGATCGTTCCCGGACTCACTTTGCTGCCCCACAAGGCCTCGGTGATGTCTTCCACTCTACGAACGGATACGCCTGCCAGATACATCTCTACAAGCGCTTCTTCCACAGAGGACTCCCGACGCCGGTATCGCTCTATGATTGCTGTCTCAAAAGGCAGAACTCTCAGTTTCGGCATTTTGATATCAACTTCTCCTGCTTTGGTGTGGAGCTTCCTCGTGTAATGTCCGGCCCTGGTATCCTTCCGCTCATCGGTCCTCTCATACCGCTTTGCTCTGCAGAGCCGATCGGCCTCTTCGTCCAGCAACGTATTCAGGGTCTCCTGAACCGTTCCCCTCACGATCTCTCCCAGATGATCTTTTACCTGCTCTTCGTCAACCTGAATAATTTTGCCTCTCCTTGCGTTAGAATGTCTTTGAGTCATGGTGTTCCTCCTCCGGTATGTTGTTTTTCGCGAAATTACATTACCAGATTCGAGGTCACCATGACTCAATTGTGCGAAAAATATTTTACGTTATCAGATGGTTTCGACCAACAATCTCAGTACTTGACAGATTCGAGGAGACGCTAAAAGGAGATATCAAAAAGGCTAAATCATTAGATGAATTAGTACTGAAGTACGAGGATGTAAATAAGAAAGTAAAAGACTATGAGGCCGATAAAGCAAATCCCATAGTAGAACCACAGGACAAAATGCAAAAAGAACCCTATAAATCAGAATTAACTGTGAAGGAAGCAATTAACGACTGGGAATCAAAATCAAAAGAAATACATGAGCTGCGGTTCTATTGGTCATGCGGCTTGTTACTGGTCATTTTAGGGTGTCTGTCCTATTTTAAATTTAATCAATGGGCTGGCACATCATTATTAATTTCCGGCTTTGCAGAAATTATCTATTGGACAAGTCCGAGCTTTATAAGGGAAAGTTCTGTTGAGTTCGAAAGGCTACTTACTAATAAATTTGTTTTCTCATTGCTGTCATTTATCTTGTTATTATTGGTCACTTCTGGATTAAAGATATTAAGCAATGGCCAGACTAATAATAAGAACTCCTAACAACCAGCTCGACGGCCGACCGGGATTAGACCAGTCGATTTTTCATCAAGCTGGTTGCCCCGGCGGGGCAGCCGTAACGTTGTGCGTAAAATAGAATGAAGAAAAACGACTATATTATTTCAATTGACGGCGTTACCGATAGAAGATTCTTCATTACATCTTTGTTTTCTTTTTATTCTGCTTTTGATGTCGAACTGACAATCTGGGGCAAGCTACCTCACAGCATTCATGAACTTATTTCACCCTTTCGCCTTTCCACTTCCGTCGTTCAACTTCTTTTTCGCAGCGGCAGTAGGTGGCGGCTCAATCATACCAGTGTCGATGCCCTTACAACTGCTTTATGCAACAACGACATTCTAAAGAATATTACATGGGGTCTGATCAAAGACAATATACCACTTGGTTTATGCCGGGAGTGGGATGACATGAACGTGGTCGGCTCGTCTTACATTCAAGAGGAGACCCTGATTGGCTGGCTCAATCAACTGAAGGAAAAAGGCATCATTGAATCATACGAAAAGATAACTGAATAACAAATGAAAAGACCGCACAAAAACACTTTCCAGCCGACCGGTAGTAAGCCTGATTTAGTTTTCAATTCCAGCCTGATTGCTCCGGCGGCTGAAAGACCCCGTTACACTCATTACCTTCGATAATCCTCAATAATTTCATTTTTCAATACCTGTTGACTCAGGGTGCAGTCGTGCATGTTTTCTGCCCGCTGAAACCGCACAAGAAAATCAATTTTGTTGCCGAACTGCACACAATGTGATAATCTATCAGTGATTGAAGCTGATAAATTGGAATACTGAAAAAAGCCTTAAACTCAAAGCAGCAAGGGGTATTTGCTTTGAGGATATCGTGTTTTATATTGAAAACGGCGACATTTTGAATGACTATCAACATCCGAATCAGAAAAAATATCCGGAACAGAGAATTATGGTAATCGGAATAAATAATTATGCGTATCTTGTTCCTTATGTTGAGGATGAGGAAGAGCTATTCCTGAAAACGATTATTCCTGGCAGGAAGGCAACAGAAAGTTATTTCGGAGGTAAGAAATGAAGACAAAATTGTCTAAAGAAGAACAGGAAATATTGGATAGTTTTGAAAAAGGCGAATGGATACCAGTAAAAAACCTATCAAAGAGAAAAGCAGAACTGATGAAGTTTGCAAAAAACACTCTAAAGAAAGACAAAAGATTAAACATAAGAATTTCCGAAAGAGACTTAAACGAACTGCAACGAAAGGCAGTAGCAGAGGGCTTGCCATATCAGACGTATGTTTCCAGCATCATTCATAAATTCCTGAACGGCAAACTTATAGAAGCAAAGAACTGCTAACACCGCCTTCAACCAGACGCGGAATAAGCTCGGCGTGTTTCATTCGTAGTTGCCCGCGCTGGTTAAGGGTGGCCAGCCTCGTTAAAGGAGGAATCGAAATGAACACCAAAATCTTTGTCAACCTGCCTGTCAGAGACCTGCCCAAGGCCATGGAATTTTTTAAGGCGCTGGGTTTCGGGTTCAATCCGCAATTCACGGACGAGACAGCCGCGTGCATGGTCGTGAGCGGGGACATATACGTCATGTTCCTCACCCATGAGAAGTTCAGGGAATTTACTCCCAAGGCGATTTGCGACGCCACAAAAAATACTGAAGTGCTGGTCTGTCTCTCCTGTGAAAGCCGCGATAAGGTCAATGAATTGATCGGCAAAGCTCTTGCCGCGGGCGGAACAACGTATGCGGCATCAAAGGACTATGGCTTTATGTATCAGCACAGCTTCCAGGATCTCGATGGACACATTTGGGAACTCATATACATGGAAACCGGAGCTATAGAAAAGAATTGAAAGAGTATCAAATGGCAGGGCAGGATTTGTATATTGGCATTTTATGCGCCAGGGGGAAATGCAAAAATTTAAAGACAGACTCTCTCCCATCAGGAGTTGTTGAATGAAGGCTATCGTATATGCGGGAATTATTCTCATGTTGGCTGGATGTGGCGTCACGGCAACCGTGGACCAGAGCGCTGATTCGATACCGGAAGGATGGTATAGTCAGGAAAAGACAGACGCGCAGCGCTCGCAGGATCTCAGTGAGTGTCAACTCCGATGTCTGAATACTTGAAACGTTCAACTGTGCGAGTCCTTCTGTATGAAGGGCAGAGGCTATGATTGGCACTGATGCAGCGTCAGCAGGAAAAATATTGAAAAAAATGACAAAATAGAAACAAGCGGAGGATGACTATGGAAACTACAAGGTTTATACACTGGGAAGATGGAAATATGTGGCTTGGATATTTGGAAGAATATCCTGATTACATGACACAGGGGAAAACTCTTGATGAACTCAAAGAAAACTTGAAAGATTTGTATAAGGACTTAACAGGCGGTGCTATCCCTTGTGTTCGCAAAGTCGCTGATCTGGAAGTTGCGTGAAAAGAAAAGACCTGATCAGAAAATTAGAAGAAATGGGCTGTATTTTTATCCGGCATGGTGGAAATCATGATTGGTATCAAAATCCAAAAACAAAAATGGCCCAGCCTATTTCAAGACACAGCGAGATAAATGAAAATCTCTCAAAACATATCATAAAGATGTTGAAAAATGATGCCTGACCAAGCGCTTGGATATGAAAACAGCTTTTATCTACAGCGATAAATTTGCGGGATTCAATTATGGAGCGTCCCATCCGTTAAAGCCGTACCGTCTTAAACTGACCTATGATCTTATCAGGGCCTACGGGCTTCTTTCCATTCCCCACGCCCTTTACATCGAGGCTGAGATGGCAGATGAAGATGATCTGCTCCTGTTTCACGAAAAGGACTACATCGATATACTCAAGGCCGCGAACAGGGGATTTGCTGTTCCCGGCTCGGATTTTTTCGGTCTTGGTCCGGGAGACAACCCTGTCTTTGAAGGACTTTATGACTGGTCCCGGCTTGTTGCCGGGGCGTCTTTGAAGGCAGCGCGTCTTGTGGACAGCGGAGAAGCGGATATCGCCTTTAATATCGCAGGCGGCCTTCATCACGCGGCAGCGGCAAGGGCATCAGGTTTCTGCTATATCAATGATCCGGTCATTGTGATAAAGTGGCTGCTCAATCAGGGCCGGAGAGTGGCCTATATCGACATTGACGCGCACCACGCCGATGGCGTCCAGGAGGCATTCTACGATACCGACAGGGTGCTGACTATCTCGATCCATGAAACAGGAAGGCAGCTTTTCCCCGGGACCGGCTTTGTTGATGAGATGGGCGAGGGACCCGGAGAGGGATATTCCGTAAATGTGCCGATGCCTGCGTACGCGGATGATGAACTCTTTCTCTACGCGTTCAGTGAGATCGTCCCTCCTCTTATCGACAAATACAAACCTGATATCGTTGTGAGCCAACTGGGTGTGGACTCTTTTGTCACTGACCCCCTTGCCCACCTGAATTACACCAACAACGGCTTTTCCGAGGTGATTAGGAAAATAAAGGAGATTGCGCCCCGGTGGGTTGCCTTGGGAGGTGGCGGGTACAATATTGCGAATGTTGCCAGGGCATGGACTCTCGCGTGGGCGATCATGAATGAATGGAATATCCCGGATGAACTGCCGGAGGACTTTCTCTCCCGGCATTCCCAGGAAGAGGGATTTAAAAGCGGAAAGCTCCTGGATAAAGCCTATTCCGTGACAGGAACAGCAAAAGAGAAGATGAGGGAAGAGGTAGAGACGACAGTTCAATTTTCTCAGGGAAAAGGTGTTCCCGAAGGTCCACTAGTCATTTCTCCATCATTGTACGGGGTAGTTTAATTCAGATAATTCAGGAACGTCAGTCAAATTAAAACCCGGATGGAGGCAGGGTAGAGCATTTGAGCGGATTCTTTTGCCGATATTCCTTCAGTACGTATTTTGAAATGAAGAGGCAAAAGCCTCGGAGCGTAGCGAGAATGAGCAAAAATGCTCTATCGTGCCTTATGCTGCAATAAGTTATGAAGAATATGATTTAAAGGTTCTTGTATTT
Source organism: uncultured Nitrospira sp. (assembly GCA_963746295.1). GTDB lineage: Bacteria > Nitrospirota > Thermodesulfovibrionia > Thermodesulfovibrionales > UBA6898 > JAOUFP01. The sequence continues at coordinate 15,892 of CAVVAQ010000016.1, forward strand.
AAATCGAGGGCATATATTTGCTCTGCCCTCCCTGTCGCAGGGAGGGCAGGTGCGCGATAAATCGTTTCTACTTCACAATTCCACAGGCAACCCTGGCGCCACCGCCACCAAGCGCTGCCGGTGTATCGGAATAATTGTCTCCTCCGGCATGGATCATGATAGACCTCCCCATGATATCCGCCACCTTCAGCCGCGGGGCGAGAACAGGAAGGGCCGCGTTTCCGTCGGTGTCAATATATAAGGCAGGCAGGTCGCCAAGATGGCCGTTACCATAAGGCCCTTCATGCCTGCCTGTTGCACCGGGGTCGTAATGTCCTCCGGCAGCAAGGGCCGGCACTGCTTTCCCGTCCTTTACGGAATGAGAGCAGTCCGGTTTTTCATGTACATGAAATCCGTGCAGACCGGGAGTGAGTCCGCTTAGCCGGGGCGTCAGGAGAAGACCGAACTTGCTGTCGGAGACAGTGATCGTACCGATCTCCTTACCGATTTCCTGTTCGCTGACCAGCTGGATCTGGATTACCATATCCCCGCCAAAGACGGACCCTGTCAGACACAGGATAAACAGAACAACTGCCAAAGATTTCATCATGGCCTTCTCCTCCTCTTATTTAATAATGGTTACGAAGTCCGGACCCGGTTTTTCAGATGTTATTCAGTTTTGTATCTCGGTTCAAACGAGAATTTCTGTCCCCCTGCACTGAGATCAGCCATGAGGCCGCCCTTCGGCAGGATGAAGATCGCCACACCATAATTATAGTCGGTTTTGGCGGATACACCGAGATTTACAGCGATTGCAGAGGCCTGCGCGTTGAATTCATAGTTGCCTCCCTTAAACCCATCCAGGGTTTCTTTGTCCTTGAAGAAGATAATTTCACTAAAACCCTGCCCGCCGATCTGCAGCCCTATGGACGCAGCTACAATGTTGGCATAGCCTATAAGATTCCCCTGCTCATAGACAAACCCGTCGCCATAGCTGCCGCCGACAATATAAGCCCCCTTGCCGACATTGGGGAATACCGCGTAGCCGTATGCCTTATCAAAGAAGACCTTGAGTCCGGGATCTCTTTCCATAAAACGTTCGATCGTGATCTTTACCTGTTCTGCGTCATCCTGTTCCTGGTTCGGGTTCCACCCTGCACAGGCGGAAAAAAGAGATGTAAGGGCAATGATACAAATGATGCGAAGAAAAACAATAACTGGTTTTTTCATATAACCTCCCTGTTTTTTTGATAGTTGTTTTGGCGCATAGGCATCAAGCCTGTTCGTAAAAAGCCGGACATCAGGAAATCTCTCTGGGACCATTATATCACGTCTGAAAGATGGCGGCCATTGCCATCCCAATGGTGTATGGTTATCAGGCATATGGTATAGTAAAAAGAAAAGGTGCTCTGAGCGTGTACATAGAGAATATTTCAGGTAATTTCCTTATCGCTGTGCCGGGACTGAATGACCCGAATTTCGACCATACGGTTATACTGGTTTGCGAACATACAAAAGAGGGCGCCTTCGGTCTCGTAATCAACAAGATGCTGATGAACAGCATTACACCGCTGCTGCAATCCCTCGGTATAGAAAAAAGGGGGGTTGATTTCCCGGTGCATTACGGGGGCCCGGTCAATCCGGAGCAGGGGTATGTCATTTATTCGCCCTATGACAAAAAATATAATTCGACCCTTATCGCAGAGAACCTGGCCATGACAGCTTCAAAAGACATTCTCTATGACATTGCGGCTGGTACTGCTCCTGAAAATTTCATTTTCGCGCTGGGGTTTGCCGGGTGGGCTGCGCAGCAGCTGGAAGAGGAACTGATGATGGGGAGTTGGCTGGTTGCGCCCGCGGATTTTCAGATTATCTTCAGCATGCCGGTCAGCAACCGATGGAAAGCTGCCGCGGGTCTGATCGGGATTGACCTGGAAAGGTATTGCGACTTGAGCGGCAGCGCGTGAGCAGGTTATCAACAATAAACAGGAGCGGAGAATATGCATGAAAGTTGTGGCGTTTAACGGAAGTCCGAGGAAAGAAGGGAATACCTTTCAGTCTATCGGTATTGTCCTCGCTGAACTCCGGAAGGAGGGAATAGAGGCAGAGATTATCCAGCTTGGCGGTTCGAACATCAAGGGATGCAGGGCATGCTATAAGTGTTTCGAGAAAAAGGACGGTCGCTGCATCCAGGATGATGACCTGAATAACTTTGTCGCAAAAATGACAGAGGCGGAAGGCATTATCATCGGGTCACCTACCTATTTTGCGAATGTTTCGACTGAGGTGAAGGCGCTTATCGACAGGGCCGGACTTGTTTCCCGCGCCAATAACTATCTTTTTAAGAGAAAAGTGGGTGCTGCGGTTGTGGCTGTCAGGAGGGCAGGCGGAACAGATGTTTATTCAGCCATCAATTATTTTTTTGGAATAGGCCACATGATCATCCCGGGTTCGAGTTACTGGAACCTCGGCTTCGGCAGGAACCCCGGTGAGGTGATGAAAGATGAGGAAGGCATCGCAACCTTCAGGGACCTTGGCCAGAACATGTCATGGCTCCTCAAGAAGCTTTACGGATAAAGGTCCTGTGCCGTCAGTATGTTACTCAGCGGCACAGCAACAGCAGGTGCGCTCATTCTCGATCGGTTTTCCACCGGTCGCCGAGGCACCGGCGCGGTGCGCCGCTGAATCCGCTTACCTGCCATTGTGTTGCCTTTATGAGATTTTGATGGTGGATTTTGGAAGTCTGTTTGAAACTCAGAGCATTTCCTAGCTAGTGTAGTGCGTCATAAATTCCTTTGCATTGTTTGTCATTCTGAGTGTAGCGAAGAATCTCGTCTTTTCAAGTACATGAGATCCTTCACTTCGTTCAGGGTGACAATTTGTAAAGAAGCGTTGGCCGCACTACACTAGGGGTTAGAGTCCCAATCTTTGGAACAGATTCACGATAACCATATTCGAAAGGGGAAGTCCCTCGCGGGTGAGTTTCAGGCGGTCTTTTTCGATAACAAGATGACCGCTCCTGATCAGTTCCCTGCACGCCTCCATGATATCCGGCATCATCGTTTCTGCTTCTGCAAGGGCTATTCCGTCTGTTTTTCTCAGACCGAGGAATATGAACTCCTTTAACGCCTCCCCTGCGCTGATTTTAATTGCCCCGGCCCCGGGAATTGTGTTGTTCATCAGACGTGCATGGTAGGTTCCAATATCCGCGGTATTCCAGGAACGGACCCCTTCCATGAATGAATGGGCCCCTGCCCCGACGCCGAGGTATTCACCCCTGTCCCAATAGTTGAGGTTGTGCAGACACCGGAACCCAGGCAGGGCAAAGTTCGATATCTCGTAATGTTCATATTTATTGCTGTTCAGAAAATCTTTCGCATGACCGTACATCTCAAGGACAAGATCCTCCTCAGGTATCCTGATGGCGTCTGCTTTGATGAGACGCGACAGAGGCGTCCCTTCCTCAGGAGTTAGTTCATAGGAGGAGATGTGGGCAGGCCAAAGGCCGGCCGCCGTGGAGAGTGTCTGTTCCCAGGTCTCCATGGTCTGGCCGGGTATGCCATACATCAGGTCGAGTGAAAAGTTTTCTATTCCGGCGCCTCTTACCAGCATTACCGCCTCCAGAGCTTCTTCTGCGGTATGTATCCTGCCGAGTGTTTTCAGCTCATCGTTGTGAAAGGACTGTATGCCGATACTCACGCGGTTAACGCCGGCTGACATGAGCGCCTCTATGCCTGCCGCGTTTACCGTGCCCGGATTCGCTTCTACGGATATCTCGATACCGGGAGAAAAATCATAGTTCTCCTCAAGGCAGAGAAAAAGCTGCCTGAAACAGTCTAACGGAAGCAGTGTGGGTGTCCCCCCTCCGATATAGATGCTCCTTAATTTTCCCGCTGTATCTCTCCTGATCTCCAGTTCCCTGCAAAGGCTTCCCATATAGCTTCGCACTGACTGCTCATCGAAGGGCAGGGAGAGAAAGTCGCAGTATACGCACTTTTTCACGCAGTAGGGTATATGGATATAGAGGTATTCTGCCATGAATATATTGTAGGTGATAGCGGTGCATTATTGAAAATTAACAACTGAGGCTGTTTGACTTCTGACGCCCTGTAGTCATCCGTCACTTTGGACCAGGGGCATTTCTCTCAGTGAAAAGAATATCTGAGCCACACAGAGGGTGGTTAAGACGCCAAGAACAGCAATGCCCGGCAGGACGCTGCTCAATGCCCCGGTTCCGATACCGAGAAACGCGATAGCGTAATGGGGTGGCGGTCATCCCCACCAGGAGGGGGAGAGCGTTTCAGCATATACAAATGAGCAGAGAAGCGCCGTGGAAAGTGCCATAAAAAAAGTCTTTGCTGTTTTCATTTCTCTTCCTCCTTCGTTAAGGTTTCTGGTGTGCGCCGTCGCAGAACGGCGCGGTTTTCGTTTTCTGGCATGAGCACAAGGCTGCTTTCTTCTTTTCGGTGATATTGAACTCAACCGGAACAAATTCCGTGCCGCTATGAGAGCCATCGCAAAAAGGTATGTTGCCAGATTTTCCACAGCTGCACCAATAATAGGTGCCCGGCTCAAGGTCTAAAATCATCGGTGTTTCTTTCATAGCTTTGCTCCTCCATCCTATTTGATAAACGTGCCGTTTCGGTATTCTTCAAATGCGACTTCCAGTTCCTCCTCCGTATTCATCACAATCGGGCCGTACCAGGCCACAGGCTCCTTAATGGGTCTGCCGGATATGAGCAGAAAGCGCACGGGTTCGCCCTGGGCCGAGACAGTCACCTGGTCGCCGTCGTCAAAGAGCACCGCAGTCCCGTTGTGGATGTAGGGATCACGCTTCATGTCAAAATAGTTCTCGCCCAGGACATCGTAGGCAAAGGGGTTCTTCTCATTGCAGAAGACGCCCTTGCCCCCTATCACGTAGGCAAAGACCGTGTGGCCGCGCGGAGTCTGGTGGACGAACTCTGAAAGGGCCGGAAGCGAAACATCGAGATATTCAGGCTCGATTACAATGTCCCTAACCGGACCCTGCCTGCCCTCCACGGTTCCGCAGATGACCTTTATCTTTGCGCCACTCTTGGTGACGACTTCCGGCACCTGCGAACTCTTGATATCACGGTACCGGGGCGCCATCATCTTGCGGGATCTGGGGAGGTTGGCCCAGAGCTGAAATCCCTCCATGGCCCCGTCGTTGTCTCCCCGTGGCATCTCCTGATGGATGATGCCGCTTCCCGCCGTCATCCACTGCATGTCTCCCGACGTGATGACGCCCTTGTTGCCCATGCTGTCTCCGTGCTCCACATCGCCCTTGAGCACGTACGTAATCGTCTCAATGCCGCGATGCGGATGCCAGGGAAACCCCTTGATATACTTATTGGGATCGGTGTTGCGGAAATCGTCGAGCATGAGAAAGGGGTCGAAGAGCGGGACCTCGCTGTTGCCAAAGACCCGCCTGAGATGGACTCCCGCGCCTTCCAGTGTAGGTTTGCTTTTGAACACTTTTCTGATCTTTCGGTTTTCCGTCATGGTACTCCTCCTTTCAACGGAAACTGCATCCGGGCCGATGAAGCGCCTTTGGTCACTGCCCCCCTCCGGGCATGTTCGTCGCAACCCAGGCTGCAACTGCGCGCATGAATTTCGCGGCATGTTCCCTCTTATGCTGTGTCATCTCTCATTGTCTTTCTAATTTTCTATTCCCATCTGCTTCATGTATGTCGCGTTGTCCCGGAACAACCATTCTTCGATCATAACGCCGTCTTTTCAATGCCCCACAGTGCACATGTTGATGGAAAACTTCTTGCCAGTGGGTTGAATAAACTTGCTGTCTCCGATCGGCATAGGTTTAGTAAAGGTCCCGGTCATAACTCCTATTACGGAGGTCAATTCTCCTTGATCCTCCTATCGCTATACTCACATTGTAGCAGAGTCGATGGTTATTACCTATCTCAATTACGGAAGAAATAAGCAAGCTTACCTGGCAGTTTGCCGTGTCAATTGCAAGGGGTGTTTTGGCCGATAGAGTTTTTTATGATTTAGAAGAAAAAATTTAATAATGTGGTTTATGATAAACCTATGGATCTTGAAGGATTGATAAAAATCATGGCCGCGCTGAGGGGTGAAAAGGGCTGTCCCTGGGACAGGGAACAGACAAGTGAGTCACTCAAGCCGTTCATTGTTGAAGAGGCATATGAAGTCCTGGAGGCCATTGATGAAAGAAATCCCGAGGCAGTGAAGGAAGAACTCGGCGACCTGCTCTTCCAGATCGTCTTTCAGTGCAGGATCGCGCAGGAAAAAGGCGAGTTCGGGATGTCTGATGTTATCGAAAAGATCAGCAGGAAGATGATCGCGAGACATCCCCATGTCTTCGGTGACGCGGACTACAAGACTTCGGCAGAGGTGCTTGTCCGCTGGGAGGCACAGAAAAAGCTGGAGGGAAAGCAGAGGGAATCGCTCCTTGAGGGTGTCCCCAGGACGCTGCCGTCACTGCTTCGCGCCCACCGGCTTCAGGACAGGGCGGCACGGGTCGGTTTTGACTGGGACAAGGTCGATGATGTGATGAAAAAACTCGATGAGGAGATCGCAGAGTTCAAGGAAGCGATGGAAAAAAAGCAGGAGGATGAGATTGAGGAAGAACTCGGCGATGTACTTTTTATGCTCGTAAACCTGTCGAGGTTTATCGGTGTGAACCCTGAGGACGCCCTCAGAAAAACGATAAGCAAGTTCATTTCGCGCTTCCGCTATATCGAGATGGCTGCAGCCGATTCCGGACGAAAACTCACGGATATGACTCTGGCAGAGATGGACGCGCTCTGGGACGAAGCGAAAAAGAAGAAGAGATAACCGGCTAACAGAAGAATTTCTCAAAAGATCCGGACCGCGGTCTCGTGCTTTTCTGTTATAATACGACAGAGGAGAAGGAAGTATGGGCACAAAAAAGCAGGTCTCCGATCCCTTTGCTTTCCAGCCTTTTGAAGGCCTGAAGAAGATCATGGAAGGAAAGGGGCTGAAAATCTCCTGTCCACCCCCTGTCAAAAATAAAAACAGGCCTTTGAATGATGAAGAGCTCTTCGCCGATGCCATGCGGGAAGTCCGTGAGATAAAGGAATTCAGGAAAATACCTGTCAGGCGGAAAAAGGTTATGTCTTTGCCCGGGAAAATTTCCCCGGACAGGGAAGCGATACAGGCACTCGAGGAGATTGTCACCGGACGGAGACCTGTGGACCTCCCTGTTACTCAGGAATATGTTGAATGGCTCAATCAGGATTGCCGGGTGAGCATTATAAAGAAACTTCATGAAGGGAAGTTTTCTGTACGGGACTACCTTGATCTGCACGGTTTTAGCGTTGAAGAGGCTGAGGCCGAGGTCGGTTATTTTCTCAAAGACGCTTTGATAAAAGGCCACCGGTGCGTCAAGATAATCCACGGAAGGGGGCTTCGTTCTCCCGGAGGGCCTGTGCTGAAAGAGGCGCTCATTAAATGGCTTTCAGGACGTTACCGGAAAAATATTATCGCCTTTGTTACTGCCCGGCAATGCGATGGCGGACTTGGCGCCCTCTATGTTCTCCTCAGGTGATCTGAATGTTCCGGGAGACGCGGGAAATAAGCGGCAGGAAAACGGTTTGAGAAGAAAACACAAAAGCTCAGATGAAACAATTGTTGACAACTCGCAGGGGTATTGTGAAAAATAAATAAGGAGAGTATGGATACCTATGAGCAGAAAGACCTCAGGCAGATCATTCTTCTTTCCCGGCGTACCAGAGATGTGTTGTGGAAAAAATGAGTAGTTCTGCCCTGAAGAACACTGAAGGTTTGCCAGAGAGGTTCCGTTGCCTTTCATTGAAACTGCTTATCATTTTTATCCTGATTGCGGCTTTCCTTCCCGGCTGTGGTTCAGGTGGGGGTTCAGATGGTGGTTCCGGTGGTGGAGGGACGCCCGGCACCCCTCTTACGTTGGGCAGCGTGGTTCAATATTCGACTCAGAATGTTCAGATCAGCAAGATCGCTATCGGAGATCTGAACGGCGATGGGTTGAATGATGTGGCCGCAATTGGAGATATCAGCGGCGCACAGCATATCGTAATTTATTATCAGGGTGGCGATGGCAGGTTCATCTTTATTGTGACGCTTTCCTCCCCGGGCCACATTGCTCAGGGGCCTTGCCACAGGAGACGTCAATAATGACGGGAGAGACGATCTTGTTGTCTCCGCAGTCTCAATAACCGCCTCACCCGGGGCTGCCGGCCGGATACTCGTCTATTATCAGGAATCCTCAAAGAGCATGTCACAGCCGCAGCAAGAAGTGGCTGTCTCATCAGCGGATGTCGGTGATCTCTGCATTTCCGACCTTAATTCTGACGGCCGCAAAGATATCGCCGTGTTGCATACACCTGCACCGGGGGCAAAAGGGAGCGTTTCAGTTTTCTATCAGAATTCTGATGGCTCGGTAAGCCAGGAATCCATGTATAACGAATCATTCGTTCGTCTTACCGGGAAGATTCGCTCAGCAGATATGGACAGCGACGGACGGAATGACCTGGTTTTTCAGAGCGGGGATTCCTCATTCTCCATAGTCCCGCAGTCAGCGGACGGGACCCTGAGCATGACTCCCGACTTTTATACAGTAACCGGCAACTCTCCCTTTTTTGATTCCTTTACTGTCGGCGATGTCAATGGCGACGGGAAGAATGATGTTGTTGTGGTAACCAGGGGAACACCCGGCTTCCTTATTCCTTTTTGTGCAAAATGCGGCAGGCAAACTGGATCTGCCTGTACAGATCGACCTGATGCAGAATCCGCCGTATGAAATAGAAATTGCCGATATAGACGGAGACGGTCTGAACGACATTCTCGGAGAAGTAGTGAATACCGGTGTTTCATCCGACACCGGCGCGCATGTTCGTGTGTATTATCAGAAAGCTGATCATACCTTCAGCGCTTTACATTATGACTCCTTTCTTTTTTCTGCCGTTTCTGCCTTCTGACTGAACGAAGGGGTTTCTCCATCTCATCACTGGCCTCCGGCGATGTTACGGGCGATGGTTTGCGTGATGTGGTAGTCGGCTGGAAGTGGAGGGGCTTTTCGTGCTGCCGGGAACCGCGCGAGCAGGATTCTCCGGGCACGACTTTTTCGATCTCCGGCACAATCACATCGGGAGGCGGCCCATTGGCAGGAGTGAGCCGTTACCTTAAGCGGGGCGGCGAACAAGAAGACCACGACTGATGCCAACGGAAATTATACCTTCACTGGTCTGCGTCAACGGCAGCTATACGGTTACCCCTTCCAAGGTAAGCCATCAGTCTTTTCACCTAGCGAGCCGGTCTGTTACTTTAAATAGTGCGAACGTTACAGCCCAGGACTTTATCGGGACGACTTTTTCGATCTCGGGCACAATCACTTCGGGAGGCGGCCCATTGGCCGGAGTGACTGTGGCCTTAAGCGGGACGGCGAACAAGAAGACCACGACTGACGCCAATGGAAATTACACCTTCACCAGTCTGGGCAACGGCAGCTATACCGTGACCCCTTCCAAGACAAACCACAGCTTTTCTCCTGAAAGCCGGTCCGTGATTATAAACGGCGCGAATGTTACCGGACCAGGATTTTACCGGGACGACCTTTTCGATTTCAGGCATAGTCACTGCTGGAGGAGGTCCCTTGGCCGGGGTGAGTGTAGTCTTAAGCGGGCCAGTGAGCAAGAAGACCACGACCGACGCCAGCGGCAATTACACCTTCAGCACTCTGGGCAACGGGAGCTACACGGTGACGCCCTCCAAGACAGGCTACAGCTTTACTCCTGCAAACCGTTCGGTGACCGTAAGCGACGCAAATGTTACGGGCCAAGACTTTATCGGGGAGACCTTTTCTATTACGGGAACGATCGCTACCGGAGGAGGTCCTTTGGCCGGAGTGACAGTTGTCCTGAGCGGGACAGCGAGCAAAACGACCACGACCAACGCCAGCGGCAATTACACCTTCGGCACTCTGGGCAACGGGAGCTACACGGTGACTCCCGCCAAGACAGGCTACAGCTTTGCTCCTGTAAACCGGTCGGTGACCATAAGCGACGCGAATGTTACCGGCCAGGACTTCATCGGGACTTCTTTTTTGATCTCCGGCACAATCACTTCGGGAGGCGGCCCATTGTCCGGAGTATCCGTGACATTGAGCGGGGTGGCGAGCAAAAGGACCACGACGGACGCCAACGGCAATTACACCTTCAGTATTCTGGCTAACGGGAGTTATACCGTGACCCCTTCCAAGACAGGCTACAGCTTTATGCCTGCGAGTCGGTCCGGTGACCATAAGCGACGCAAATATTACCGGTCAGGATTTCATCGGGACGACCTTTTCGATCTCCGGCACAATCACATCGGGAGGAGGCGCGTTGGCCGGAGTGACCGTGACATTGAGTGGAGCGGCGAACAAAAGGACCACGACCGACGCCAACGGATATTACAGTTTCAATGTTTTGGGCAACGGGACTTATACTATTATGCCCTCCAAGACAGGTTACGGTTTTGCGCCTTCAATCCGGACGGTGACCGTAAGCGACGCAAACATAACAGGTCAGGACTTTATCGGGATGACCTTTTCGATCTCCGGCACGATCACTGCGAACGGAAGTCCCTTGTCCGGGGTGACTTTGGTATTGAGCGGGGTGGCGAGCAAAAGGACCACGACTGACGCCAACGGCAATTACACCTTCAGTATTCTGGCTAACGGGAGCTACACCGTGACCCCTTCCAGGACAGGTTACAGCTTCACGCCTCCAAACCGGTCCGTGACTATAAACGATGCAAATGTCGGGGGCCAGGACTTTTCCGCAAACTAGAAAATCCGGGCAGCAGCAAGGTCGGGAAGATTACAGGAGCGCTTTCTTCAGCATCTGCAGAAAATTCCTGCGTGGGACTTCCCTTGCACCGAGACTCCTGAGGTGTTCTGTTGTCACCTGGCAGTCTATGAAGCTGAAATCCAAACTGCTCAGGTGTTCGACGAGGGTGACCAGTGCGACCTTTGATGCGCTGCTCTTTTTTGCGAACATTGATTCTCCGAAAAACGCCTTGCCAAGGGCGATTCCGTAAAGCCCGCCAACGAGCTCACCGCAGTGCCAGCTCTCAACCGAATGGGCAAACCCGGCATGGTGGAGGTGGATATAGGCACTGATCATCTCTTCCGTGATCCATGTGCCCTGCTGTCCTTTCCGTCTCACCTCAGCGCAGTTCCTGATCACCTCGCCGAAGGCATTATCCATTGTAACAGTGAAGACACCTTTTCTGATCGTCTGCCTGAGGCTTCTCGATACTTTCAGCTCCCTGGGTATCAGGACAAGGCGCGGGTCAGGAGACCACCAGAGGATCGGGGAATTGTCCGAATACCAGGGGAAAATCCCCAGGGAATAGGCAAGCAGGAGACGGTCCTGGCTGAGGTCGCCTCCAACCGCAAGCAGCCCGTCTTCCTCAGCCAGTTCCGGGGAAGGAAAGACCAGTTCTTCTGTCAATCGGAATACCGGCATTACGTATTGCTGAAAACCGATCTGAACCGGGTCAGTTGTCTGAATAGCTGAAGCTGAGCTTGTCTCCGGCAAGGGCTATTGATACTGTTCCGCCTTTTCTCAGCCTGCCAAAGAGCACCTCTTCAGACAATACGTCTTTAATCTCCGTCTGTATGAGCCGCGCGAGGGGCCGTGCTCCGTAGAGGGGATCGAAACCCTTCGCAGACAGCCATGTCCTTGCATCATCCGAAAGTCCGATGCGGACCTTTTTCCTGATGATCGAGTGTTGAAACTCGCCGATGAATTTGTCGACTACCTTCTTCATGATCTCCGGAGTGAGCTGATTAAAGGTAATGATCGAATCGAGCCGATTGCGGAATTCGGGGTTGAAGAGGCTGTTGACCGCGTCTTTTCCTTTTGCGGCTGTATCATCTGCCCTGTCGCCGAACCCGATGACGCTTTTGTCCATGTCCCTTGCGCCGGCGTTTGAAGTCATAATAAGAATGACGTTCCTGAAGTCGGCCTTTTTGCCGTTGTTGTCTGTCAGCGTCGCATAGTCCATTACCTGGAGCAGGATGTTGAAGATGTCCGGATGCGCCTTTTCGATCTCATCGAGGAGGAGGACGCTGTAAGGATGTTTCCGTATCGCGTCGGTAAGGAGACCTCCCTGGTCGAAGCCGACGTACCCGGGAGGCGCGCCGACCAGACGTGAAACCGTATGCTTCTCCATATATTCGCTCATATCGAACCTGAGAAACTTGACGCCGAGAACAGCAGCGAGCTGTTTTGATACTTCTGTTTTGCCGACGCCGGTAGGTCCGAGGAAGAGGAATGACCCGATCGGCCTTTCGCCTGAACCGAGTCCGGCCCGAAGCCGCTTGATCGCGGCAGTGAGTGAAGAGATCGCGTCATCCTGACCGAAGACCACCTGCTTCAGATCGTTCTGGAGGTGCATGAGCTTTTTTGACGTCCGAGGTAGAGATCGTCTGCGAGGGTATTCTTGCTATGCCGGCAACGATCTTTTCTATCTCAGCTGTCCCGACGGTCTTTCGTGAGCGTGTATGCTTCGGAGAGCTTCATCTCCGCCCCTGCCTCGTCGATCACATCAATCGCCTTGTCAGGAAGATACTTATCGTTGATATATTTTGCAGAGAGCTCTACGGCTGCCCTGAGCGCGCCCTTGGTGAATTTGACGCCGTGAAAGTCTTCATAGTAGGACTTCAGTCCTTCGAGTATATGAATGGTTTCGGCAATGCCGGGTTCCTGGATCTCCACCTTCTGGAACCTCCTCGAAAGGGCACGGTCTTTTTCAAAATAGTTTTTGTATTCTTCGTAAGGTGCTTGCGCCGATGCAGCGCAGGTTGCCTGAATTCAGTATCGGCTTCAGTATGTTCGATGCATCCATCGAACCGCCGCTCGTCGCGCCTGCGCCGACAATCGTATGGATCTCGTCGATAAAAAGGACCGCATGAGGTATGTTCTCGAGCGCCTTGATCGTTGCCTTGAGGCGCGCCTCGAAATCGCCCCGGTATTTGGTCCCGGCAAGAAGCGCCCCCATATCAAGCGAAAAGATTTTCGCGTTCCGGAGTGTCTGCGGGGACCTCGTGACTGATGAATCTTTACCGCAAGTCCTTCGACGATCGCGGTTTTGCCGACGCCGGGCTCACCGACAAAGATGACATTGTTCTTTCTCCTCCTGCTCAGGATCTGGATGGTCCGCTGCAGTTCAGCTTCCCTGCCGATCAGCGGATCGATCTTGTTTTCGGCAGCCTTCTCGGTCAGGTTTACGGTAAAGGCCCTGAGCGGGTTTTCGACCGGCATCTCCCTTTCACCCGGATGGCGTGTGGTCCCGGTTTATTGCCCGGGAAGGACGCCCCGTCAGCGAGCTTTGATACGCCGTGTGAAAGGTATTCGAGAACATCGAGACGCTGTATGTCTTCTTTCTCGAGGATATGAACGGCGGTAGAATCTTCCTCAAGAAAGATCGCAGCCAGGACATCGCCGGAATCAACTGCCTGCTTCCCGGCCGACTGAATATGGTTAAAGGCCCGCTGAAGGACCCTCTGGAAGCCGATCGTCGGTTCGGGAGTGACGTTGTCTGCCTGACCGGTCGTGAGAAATGTTTCCTTGAAATAAATTTCGAGCGAGGTAAGCATCCTCTGAATGTTGCCACCGCAGTGGGTAATGATGGACATGCCCAGGTCGTTATGCAGGATCGCGTAGAGAAGATGTTCTACGGTAAGATATTCATGTTTCCTGCTTTTTGCGTCCTGTATCGTTGCTTCTATAATAATCCCCAGTTCCTTGTTAATCATCTTTTTTCTCCATAATGCACTTGAGCGGGTATTCGCTTTCCCGCGCAAGTCTGTGTACGGTTTCAACCTTTGTTTCCGCGATCTCTCTCGGATACACGCCTGCCAATCCTATGCCCTGTTTGTGGACATGGAGCATAATCTGCGTTGCTTCCGTACGATTTTTCCGGAAAATCTGTTCGAGAATATGAACGACGAAATCCATTGTCGTATAGTCATCATTTAAAAGAAAGACATGGTAAAGAGAAGGCTTCCCTGTCCTGACCTCTGTCTTTTCCTCTATCTGCTGATGGTTTTTTTCTCTGCCGTTTCCCATGTTCAGTGCCTTTATTTTTTTAAGGCAGCTAGCCTTGTATATATTTTAACATATTGTTTCCAGTCGTTTCCCTGCAAGACAGTTGCTTGCATATCTGTCAACCGGGGGAATCGGCGGATATGCATGAGATGACGATATTTTTTTCATTTGGCGAAAAAAAATGAAAAACATATTGAAAATATTGAAGAAACATATTTAAAACTGAGGTTGACAGCACCACTGTTTAGAACTAATATATTTACAGATATACTGTATACGCAGGGAAATGTGAGGAACAGGACAGGACGGTTTTCTCCCATCCTGCTGGTAATTTCATTGTCTTGAAGCTATACAACATAATTCAGGAGTGAAAACCTTTAGGAGCAAGGAAGGAAAGGTGTGAATGAAGGGGGTGAAAAGGAGAAAAGATTTTATCCGGCACGGTGGCTTTAAAATATTATAAAATTGTGATGGAGGTGTTAAGGATGACAGCAATAATACCAAAGAGAATACTCATAATCGTCATTGCCATGTTCGCCATGAGTTTGGTGATTGGGTGCGCCCACCTGGAGAAGGCCCCGAAGGACAGGCCGGGATATCTGTATTATCACAAACCGCTGCCTGAAGCTGCCAGGACCCTGAATGAAGCCCGCATGGCGGGTAAAGACAAGGAGTGTCCGCAAGAATTTAATGCTGCAAAGGATATGGTGGACAAATCCTATGAGATGTACATGGCATGCCTGGATAAGGAAGCGATGGATATGGCTCAAAAGGCGATTGGTAAAATTAAGGCCCTTTGTCCGCCAAAGCCTGTTGCAGAGATAAAATCTGAACCTAAGCCTGAATCGAAACCGGGAACTTCGAAACCTACGGTAAACTTAGAGGCAACCCCGAGCACCATTGAAAAGGGAGGCTCCTCCAATCTTTCCTGGACTTCCAAAGACGCGACGAGCCTTTCGATAGACCAGGGCATCGGGGATGTGCCTGCTTCCGGTTCGCGCATGGTTTCGCCCTCTGAGACCACAACCTATACGTTAACCGGCAGGAATGAAAGCGGAGTGTCGACCGATAGCGCGACCCTTACGGTGATCAGGATTATTCTTGAAGATATACACTTTGACTTTGACAAGGCCACCCTCACGAAGGTTGCAAAGGAGATGCTGGACAAGAATATACAGACCCTGAAGCAGAATTCTGGCGTGAATGTGCAGGTCGAGGGACATACCTGTGCCCATGGTCCTGAAAAGTACAATATGACTCTCGGCGAAAGAAGGGCAAATGCGGTGAAGGAGTATCTCGTTAAGGGTGGAATATCCGCGAACAGGATGACGACGATCAGCTACGGCGAAACACGACTTGCAATGCCTGAGGTTCCGACAGCGAAAAATAAGGAGTCAAAGGAAGCGAAGGCAAACAGACGGGTACACTTTGAAGTAATTGTAAAATAACTTTTCGTAATAAGACCGGATGAATCTCCGGTCGTTCTACGGCCGGAGATTTATTACATTCATGAAAATAAAAATATTTTTTATCATTCTCCTTGTGTTCGTCTCCTGTGCTCCTCAGGAGGTAGCACGTCTGCCTGAAATTCGTCCATCTGAAGTGCCTATCCCTGTTCAAAGGCCTCGAACTGAAGTGAAAGCGCCGGCGTTAAAGTTCAGATCTTTTTTGCAGTGCGATGAAAAAACAAAGGATTTTTTTAACTCCAGCGGCATCGAAATGTTGCCCTTCATACGGGTAGTTTTTTTTGATATTGATCAGAACGGGGTGAATGAGATTATCGCAGGAAGCAAAGACGGGTCTCTGCGGCTGTACCGGAATGCCGGCTCGCGTAAAGAGCCTCACTGGAGTCTTGATGCGCACTACTTTGACGGGATCAGTGCCGGTGCTTTTTCTGCTCCTGCAGCGGGCGACATAGATGGTGACGGTCAGCCGGAGCTACTGGTAGGGACCGGAGGTTTTTCCAGGGATTCCGGAAGGGTCATTTTTTATAAGAACGCGGGAACGAACAGCCAGCCTGTATGGAGAAGGATGGCTGTCCCTGAAGTGGATGTGGGAAATGACGCAACTCCGGCACTCTTTGATGTTGACCATGACGGAGATCCTGATCTGATTGCCGGCAATTCCGAAGGGGGCCTTTTTCTATTCAGGGCCAAACATACGCCAAAAGGTATTGTTTTTTCAAAAGACGTGTCCTATTTTAAGGACGTGAAACTGGGAATGTATGTCGTGCCTGCTGTGACGTCCTATCAGAACAGGATAGTTATTATTACAGGAAACAGCAGCGGGAAGCTCTCTGTACTGGAAAGAGAATATGAGGGCAGATCTCCTGTGGCGGAAGACTGAGCTGCCTGTCTCCTTCTGCAGTTTTGCAGCACCAGCCTTTATTCCCGGTGATAAACCCGGCGTGATGGATATGGTGATTTCAGACGGCGACGGGCAACTCTATTATTACCGGAACAGAGAGAGAAATTACCGGGAATGGGAAGTCTCGGGTGATTTTTTCAGCGGGAGGATATTTGCCGGTCCTGCTTCATCGCCTGTGGTCACAGAACTGAACGGAAGCTCTGTCATGGTTGTTGGGAACATAAACGGGGAAATCAGGCTTTTTGTCAGCAAACCGCTCTCAGCAGGACTCCCGTGGAACGAGGTCCCCGGATTTTTCGAGCGGCATTAAGCTTTCGAGTTTCTCACGGGGGACACTGGCTGAATGGGATGGGCGTCTCTTGCTTATCACCGGACAGCAGGATGGAATGATCCGGGCCTTTCTCAATACCGGTGGTACTGACAGACCTTTCTGGTCCGAGGAAAAACAGTTTTTCAGAGGGGTCCCAAAGATCATGCACGCTGCCCCTGCTGTTTTTGATATTGATGGTGACGGGAAGTGGGAATTAATCGTGGGGGGGAGCGATGGCCATGTCAATGGGTTCCGCTATGAGACCGGTGATGACCGGAAACCGGGATGGAAGAAGATAGAAAAAATATTTGATTATGCGGAAGTCGCCAGATTTGCGACCCCTTCACTGGCAAGGGGAAAAGACAAAACATATCTTTTTGTCGGTCAGCAGGACGGCAAAATACGCGTTTTTACCGCTGATTCCCATGCACCGGCCAGCCTCTGTTTTTTATCCTGATGATTATTTGCAGGGGATACAGGTCAACAACCATAGTTGTCCTGCGGCGTTTGTTGAGAGAAGGGGTCTTATTGAGCTTATTATCGGTGACTATAACGGCAACCTCAAGCAGTTCGCTTGCCGTCCGGAAAAGAGGGAAATCAAGGATAACTGATTTTTTGTGTGACCTGCTCTCATGTTTCCTGTCTCTCCCTTGCTGAACACCCCGGGCCAAATTCACTCTCATTTCGTAGTACGTGATATAATCAAATACATTTCTCGTTCTCTAAGGAGTTGTAATGGAAAAAATTACTGTTTATACTGCACCGCAATGACATGAGTGTCATGCACTGAAAGATTTTCTTTCAGCACGAGGGATACCGTTTATCGATAAGAATATCGCTGATGATAAGTCAGCGCGGGAAGAGCTTGCCGGAAAATACGGAAGACTGGCAACTCCTGCGCTGTTGATCGGAGAAAAAATATTTTTCGGTTTTAAGGACAACAGGGCAGAAATAGAAAAGCTGCTGGACAGTTACCAGGGAGGCGGGGATGTCTGAAAAGGACGTTCTTTCAGGAAGCAGGATAGATCTGCCGATTACCGGGATGTCCTGCGCCTCCTGCGCCTCCCATATTCAGGAGAGTCTTTCAGGACTTAAGGGGGTGTACAGCGCATCGGTCAACTTTGCTGCGGAAAAAGCCACTGTTTATTACGATCCGTCGGCTGTTACCGTTGATGACTTTATCCGGCTGATAAAAGATCAGGGATATGGTGTATCAGTCTCCCGGATACTCCTTCCGGTGAAAGGGATGTCCTGCGCCTCCTGTGTTGCCAGTGTGCAGGAGGCTTTGAGTTCTCTCCCCGGCGTTATAGCGGCTTCGGTAAATTTTGCCACTGAAAAGGCAACGGTAGATTATCTCCCTGCACAGGCCGGCATACGGGATTTCAGAAATGTTATCAGAGATGCGGGCTATGAACTTGTTGAACCGGAAAAGGGTGAGGACATTGTTGAAAGGGAACAACGGGAACGGTCGGAGGCCTATCTGGGTTTGAAGAGGAAGGTCATTACCGGTGCGGTTTTGACTATTCCCATATTCATACTCATGCAGTGGGACTCTCTGGGTCTCTCGAATCTGATCCTGATTCCCCGGCAGACAAACTTTCTCCTTCAGCTTATGGCGGCGACGCCGGTCCAGTTCTGGATAGGAAGGCATTTCTATACGGGGGCGATTGCTGCAGCGCGTCACAGGACTACGAATATGAATACCCTGATAGCAGTCGGGACCTCGGCCGCTTATCTTTACAGCGTAATAGCGACTTTTTTCCCGTCGGTATTCGAGATAAAAGGGTATGAGGCCCATGTCTATTTTGATACGTCAGCCACAATCATTGTGCTTATTCTTCTCGGCAGACTTTTTGAGGCCAGGGCAAAAGGGCAGACCTCAGAGGCGATCAAGAAACTGATAGGACTTCAGGCAAAGACTGCCCGGGTCATCAGAGACGGGAAAGAGATGGATGTCCCGGTCGAAGAGGTCGAGATAGGCGACAGGATTGTCGTCAGACCCGGGGAAAAGATACCGGTGGACGGTGTGATCACGGACGGGTATTCGTCCGTCGATGAATCGATGGTTACCGGAGAGTCGATGCCTGTGGAAAAGAACGCGGGTGATGCGGTCATAGGCGCGACGCTGAACAAGACCGGGTCATTCAGGTTTGAGGCCACAAAAGTCGGCAGGGACACGATGCTGTCGCATATCATCGATATGGTCCAGTCTGCACAGGGATCCAAAGCCGCCGATTGCGCGTTTGGCCGATATTATCGCTTCGTATTTTGTGCCGGTGGTGATCTGTATCGCGACAGTGACTTTTTTCGTATGGTTTTTCTTTGGTCCGGAGCCTTCATTCACCTATGCGGTTCTGAATTTTATCGCGGTCCTCATTATCGCCTGCCCCTGTTCCCTCGGGCTTGCAACCCCGACATCCATTATGGTCGGAACAGGGAAGGGCGCGGAGAACGGGATCCTGATCCGAAGCGGCGAGGCGCTTGAGAGGGCGCATCAGATAACAACCATTGTTTTTGACAAGACCGGGACGCTGACAAAAGGAAAACCGGAGGTGACTGATGTGATCGCCTCCGGACTTACGCAGGAGGAAGTACTTTTCTATGCGTCCTCCGCGGAAAAAGGCTCTGAACATCCGCTGGGAGAAGCGATCATCAAAAAGGCGCAGGATGATGGACTGGCGATAGAATCACCGGAGCACTTCAGCGCTGTTCCCGGCCACGGCATAAGGGCGACAGTCAAGGGAAAACAGGTTTTGCTCGGCAATGAGAAGCTTATGAGGGACGAAGGTGTCAGCACCGATATCCTCGAACAGAAGGTTGCAGCGCTTTCAGAACAGGGCAAGACCCCGATGTTTGTGAGCGTTGAAAACAGGATATGCAGGCATTATTGCTGTCGCGGATACCCTGAAGGAAGATTCTCCTGCAGCAGTAAAAGCCCTGCAGGACCTCGGGATCGAGGTGGTCATGATGACCGGGGACAATCAAGCGCACCGGCGAGGCGATTGCAAGACTGGCGGGTATCGATCGGGTGCTTGCAGAGGTGCTTCCCGAGGACAAGGCAAGAGAAGTTAAGAAATTGCAGGCAGCAGGGAAGAGTGGTTGCCATGGTTGGTGACGGTATCAATGATGCGCCTGCTCTTGCCCAGGCTGATATCGGCATAGCGATCGGCACCGGAACAGATGTTGCCATCGAGACGTCGGATATCACGCTGATAAGCGGCAATATCAGGGGGGTGGTAACTGCCATTGCCCTTTCGAAGGCGACGATGCGGAACATAAAACAGAACCTTTTCTGGGCCTTTGCCTATAATGTTATCCTTATCCCTGTCGCAGCAGGCGTTCTCTTTCCCTTCCTTCGGCATACTCCTCAATCCGATGTTCGCAGCCGCAGCCATGGGTTTTTCCTCAGTCACTGTCGTGACAAATGCGTTGAGACTCAGGCGGTTTAAAGGAGCGCTCTGACAAAGCCAGACTACCGCAGGGCAGGGCATTTAACCTTTTACATCCTTAATTGACAGTTTTTCTTATCCCCTTGTAATATCTATGAATATGTGGTCGGTAAAGGAAAAAATGCGGGCGGTAACAGCCAAAACGTTTTTTCATCTGTCCCTCATAGTCGCAGCAGGAATCATCGCCTATTCAAATACCTTTCATGCACCGTTTGTATTTGACGATCTTCTCAATATACCGGGAAGCTCCCTGATAAAGAATATTGACAACTTTATCTTTCCGGCAGGCGGATATAAAGGATACATGCCGAGGTTGGTAGCATATTTCACCTTTGCCCTGAATTACCGGTTTGGGGGGATTGATGTGACAGGGTATCATATCGTAAACCTTGCAATTCACCTGGTGAATGCCGTTTTGATTTACTATCTCGTTGTCTTTACGTTCCGGACGCCATTCTTTAAGGGACAGGGGGCCGGGACCGGAGACCAGGGACAAGCAGTAAGAAGCAACGGGATGGAAGAAGAAAACAGGAGGTCTGCAGTCAGCGGTCAGGAATCAGGAAAACAGACTTTGCCGGTCGCCAGTCCCCAGTTCCCAATCTCCGTATTCATTGCCCTTTTTTCGGCTCTTCTATTTGTAAGCCATCCGGTACAGACACAGGCTGTGACATATATAGTCCAGAGGCTTGCGTCACTTGCCACGATGTTCTATCTTTTATCCGTCGTGATGTACGCAAAGAGCAGGATGCTGGGAACACGGGACCATGAGCAGGCTGAAGACGAACACGGAAAAGCGGAAAACAATAAATATCGTTCACTGCGCAATCTGAAGATGATTGTTTATTATCTGGTTTCTCTGTTTTCAGCTGTTGCCGCAATGTTTACAAAGGAGATATCCTTTACCCTTCCGCTCGTGATAGTTCTGTATGAGGTATTCTTTTTTAAAACCGCACTGAAAAAGAGGGCGATCGTCCTTTTGTTATTCCTTCTGGTGCTCTTCATTATCCCCTTCAGTATAATCGGTACTGATAAGCCCCTCGGTGAATTGATTTCTGACGTGAGCGACAGGACACGCCTGCAGACAGCGATCCCGAGATGGGATTACCTGATGACCCAGATGAGAGCGATTACTACGTATCTGAGACTGCTTTTTCTCCCGGTCAGGCAGAACCTTGATTATGATTACCCGATTTATCGCTCTCTGCTTGAGCCGCCGGTTTTTTTGTCTTTCGTCCTGCTCTCGGCAATCTTTCTTTTCGGCGTTTACCTCTTTGCGCGTTCGGGCCTGGAAAAATCACACTCTGAAGCCCGCTCAGCTGCCGCATTGCAGCGTGTTACAGCCTTTGGCATTTTCTGGTTTTTCATCACCCTGTCCGTTGAATCAAGTGTTATCCCTATAGCCGATGTAATATTTGAACACAGGGTCTACCTTCCGTCGGCAGGATTTTTTATCGCGTCAGCAGCCTTCCTGTTTTTTCTGATGCAGAGGTTCAGGGTGAGATGGCCGAATGCGGAGAAGATAGTCTTATTCTTGTCTGCAGTGATAATACTCTCCCTTGTATACGCAACCCACGCGAGAAACAGAGTTTGGCGTGATGCGATTGTTCTGTGGACAGATGTGACGGAAAAGTCTCCGCAGCGCGCGCGTGGACATGATAATCTGGGTTTTGCCTTATTGGAAAAGAACCGGATCGATGAGGCGATTGAACAGTACAGGATTGTCTTGAAACTCGATCCCAATTATAGGAACACGTATATCAACCTCGGGAACGCCTATCGGGAGAAAGGACTGACAGACGAGGCGATCAGACAGTATGAGATTGCCCTGTCGCTCAAGCCTGATTTTGCCGAGGCCCATGGTAATCTGGGAAATGCCTATGCCGAGAAAGGACTGACAGACGAGGCGATCAGACAGTATGAGATTGCCCTGTCACTCAAGCCTGATTTTGCCGATGCCCATGGCAATCTGGGGAATGCTTACAGCAGAAAAGGACTGAAGGACGAGGCAATCAGGCAGTATGAGATTGCCTTGTCTTTAAATCCGGATAATGTTTTATTTCGTAACAGGCTGGGAAACGTTTATTTTGAAAAGGGATTTACCGACAGCGCTATCCGGCACTACCAGCTCGCCTTACAGATACACCCGGACCTTCCGGAAACGCATATCAACCTGGGGAATGCGTTTCTGACCAAAGGATGGACGGATCAGGCGATTGAACAGTACAGAACAGCGCTCGCTAACCAGAGGAAACCAGACTCTAAGATCCATTATAATCTGGGCAATGCCTTTATGGATAAAGGGAGCGTTAACGAGGCTATTGAACAGTATCGGATAGCTATAAGCTTTCAGCCGGATTTATTCCAGGCCTATAATAATATCGGCGTACTCTTGCTCAGACAGGGGCTGCTGGACCAGGCGATTGAACAGTTTCATGCCTCAGTATCGATAAAGCCGGATTTTGCGCCGGCCTATTATAATTTGGGGATAGCATATCAGAGAAAAGGGAGCGCTGACCTGGCCATGAAGAATTTCAGGATGTCTTCGAAATTAAACCCGCAAACAACAGGGGATGACCGGTAAACGGTTTAGCCCTGGAGGCGTTCTCAGACAAAACGAATATATTTTTCTCCTCCCTGTGCCCTGTTGGCTATTCAACGGTTACACTCTTTGCAAGGTTTCTTGGCTGATCAACATCACAACCCTTTAAAACAGCTGTGTGATACGCAAGAAACTGCAAAGGAATTACACTGAGAAAAGGGGAAAGCAGAGGATGTGTTGCCGGGATTTCTATCACATCATCCGCCTTGTTCGCAAGCATTTCAGGCTCGTCTGTTACCGCGATGACCCTGGCGCCCCTCGCCTTCACTTCCTCTATGTTCGAAAGGATCTTTCCGAAAAGGTCGTTTATCGGGGCAACCACTATTACCGGCATTCCTTCTTCGATCAGGGCGATAGGTCCGTGTTTCAATTCACCGGCAGGATATCCCTCGGCATGGATATACGCTACTTCCTTCATTTTGAGAGCTCCTTCAATGGCGATAGGGAAGTTAATGCCTCTGCCAAGATAGAGGCAATCCTTTGCAGTGCATGAGTGTATGCGCAAGGTCTCTGATCTCTCTGTCTTTCTTTAGTGTCTTTTCGATAAGTTCAGGGATTTTTGCAAGCTGGTGTCTGAGTGCTTTTGTCTCGGACATACTCATGATGCCTCTTCTGATACTCAGACCAATTGCAATCACGCACAGGGCCGCTACCTGAGAGGTAAATGCCTTTGTAGAGGCAACTCCTATCTCAATCCCTGCCCTGGTGTATAAAACTGAATCAGCTTCACGCGTAGCAGTGCTTCCCACAACATTACAGATAGTGAGGGTTTTTGAGTTCCTTGCCTTTGCCTCTCTCTGTGCGGCAAGGGTATCGGCAGTTTCACCGGACTGGGTTATCGAGATAAAAAGATTGCCATGATCTATGATCGGGTTTGAATATCTGTACTCCGAGGCTATCTCGACATCTACCGGGATCCTGGCAAGATTTCTTATCATGTTTTGTGCAACCAGCGCAGCATGATAGGATGTGCCGCAGGCCACAATATGTAGCCTCCCCAGCCCTATGGTCATTTTTATATTGAGATGAAGCTCTTCAAGAAGTCTTTCGGGATGATCAATCCATTCCCCGATGGTATTGCTTACCGCAGCCGGCTGTTCATATATCTCTTTCAGCATGAAATGCTCATAACCTTCCTTCTCTGCCATGGAAGGAGACCAGTCAACTTCTACAATCTTGTCTCTATAAGATACACTCCCCGCGCCGTTCAGAGAGGTGATTTCAAGGGTATCCCGCGTGTAGGATGCAGAGCTGCTCATCTTCGAGGAAGATAAACCTGTTGGTATAGGGGAGTATGGCAGGGGTGTCAGATGCGATGAAGAATTCGTGATCGCCGCATCCAATTACGAGAGGACTCCCTTTTCGTATGGCACAGATGGTATGAGGTTCTGTTTCACTCATGATGCCGAGTGCAAAGGATCCTGACAGTTTCGGAATGATGTCTTTGACCGCTTCAGGGAATGAGAGTCCTTTCCTGAGATTACGGGAGATCAAATGTGGAATCACCTCTGTGTCTGTGTCAGACGAGAAATCGCATCCTTTAGCAACAAGATATGCTTTAAGTTCGCGATAGTTTTCGATAATCCCATTATGCACTACAACGACTCCGCCGGCGCTGTGTGGGTGGGCGTTTTGTGTTGAAGGGACCCCGTGTGTCGCCCAGCGTGTATGACCGATTGCGGTGCTGACGACCGAGTTGCCGGGAGGAATGATTTCCTGCAGGTCCTTTATCTTTCCCTTTTGTCTTATATATTTCAATGCCCTTACCGTTCTGATACGCAATGCCGGCTGAGTCGTATCCTCTGTATTCGAGTCTTTTCAGCCCATCGATTAAAATCGGCAGTGCATTTGCTTTTCCAACATATCCTACTATTCCACACATAGTATCACCCCTTATTAGCGGTATCGTGTTCCTGCTGTAGATTGAAAAATGATACAAATACTTTAAAGTTAGCTGCAAGTTAGATGCCAACAAGAAAAGAGAAGTTTGTTTTTTCTCTATCACGTAAACAACTCTGTGTTCTGAGGCAGCTGAGGTGCCCTTTTAACCATGCTGTACCCTGTACCTTATCCGAAATATATTGTCTGGGAGGCTTTTTTCGTGTCTGACCATAAAATCAGGATTTCTTTCTGCCGGGGTGCTTTACTATTTTGTTTTGAAAGGAGACAAGAAATTTAGAACAGGATTGTTTCTTTATGATACATTTCCGGTATGTTACTCAATTGGTAAAACCTTGACATTTCTACTGTTTCTTTTGATAATTGTATCTAGAGGGAAACATCTGTCCGGGCACTTTTAGACGGCCAAACTTTGTTACTAAGCGAAACAATTGCAGTCAATAGATTAATAAACAAGATATCTATGAATATTGAATATATATTTACCATTAACAAGAGAATGCTTGTTGATTCCTGGGGCGACAACATCGCAGAACTTACCGGCGAATCTGCCTCAGTTGCTGTAGGAAAAAAATATTATGAAGTCTTCCCGCGGTTGCTTTTCCGGAACGGGGATGCTGTTGAGTTTGTGATGGAACACCGGAAGAAACTTTTCCTGAAAGGGCACGTTTTCAGCTGTCTTCTGCATCGGGTTACAGCGGATATCATGATTGAGCCCCTGGTCACGCCAAAGTCTGTTCAGGGGACTGCGATAACAGTTTCCAATGTTTCAGCCTGCGAAGGCAGCAGTCAAGAGGACGTTCAGCGGCTTATTGCGATGGGGAAGACCGCATCGAGCCTCGCTCACGGGGTCAGAAATCCTTTGAATGCGATTAAGGGGGCTGTAACATTTGTCTCTCAAAAATATGCTCAGGAAAAAGTGCTGAGTGAGTTCGTTCAGGTAATGCATGAGGAAATCTCCCGGCTCGATAACTTCATATCAAAATTTCTCACTACCTCGATGCCGGACACCGGTATTACTGCAGTGGATATTAATGCTCTCCTGAAGAAAATCGAGATATTGGTTTCTTTTCAGGCTGGTGCGAGGAATATTCGTTGTGATTTTCAATACGGAAAAATCCCGATGGCATTGATAAATCTTTTTCAGCTCGAACAGGCTGTCCTCAATGTCATAAACAATGCAATGGAGGCAATAGATTCTGACGGGGGTTTGGCCGTAAAAACCACACTGGAAAAGTCCCCGAAGAAAGATTACGTCGTGATCGAGGTCGACGATAACGGCCCGGGCATGCCTGCAGACAGGTCCTCAAGGAATTCGAGCAGAGTAAAGGTTGGAAAGGGCTTCGGTCTGATTATTACGGAAGAAATCATGAAGAGCTGTTGCGGTCGAATGGAAATAAAGAGCAGAGAGGGCAAGGGGACGTCGGTGCGGTTATATGTTCCTGCGGCTGAAGCAGAAGGGGCTCGGTGAGAAAAAACGGCATAAAGGGTGATATTTTAGTCGTTGATGACGAACCGAATGCGGTGAAGGTGCTTTCCGCCATTCTTACTGAGGAAGGATACCACGTCTACGAGTCTCTGGATGTTGCGAGCGCGACGAACGTTATCCGCAATGAAAATGTGGACCTGGTAATTACCGACCTGAAGATGCCGGGCAGGGACGGAATGGAGTTTTTTGGGTATATCAGGGAAAACAAATCCGAAGTTCCGGTGATTTTTCTCACGGCCTATGGCACGGTAGATTCGGCGGTGTCCGCAATGCTCGGCGGCGCTTTTTATTATTTTATCAAGCCCCCGGATTATGTGAAGCTCAAGGATGTTATCGCCAGGGCGATCAGTCAGAAACATATGGAAAGAGAGATTGAGAAGGCAGCGACGGCCCTGTCAGGTGATGAATCTGATAAGAGCGGGCTGATCGGGAACGCCAGGGAAATGCAAAAGATACATGAGACTATTGACACAATAAAAGATTCGTCAAGTACCGTTCTGATTAGCGGTGAGACAGGAACGGGAAAGGAACTGATTTCACGGGCGCTTCATTTCTGCAGCAAGAGAAAGGACACCCAGTTCATCGCGGTCAACTGCGCGGCGATACCGAAGGAACTTATAGAGGCCGAGCTTTTCGGGTGTGAAAAAGGCGCTTTTACAGGAGCCCATGCAAAGAGGATCGGAAAGTTTGAGGAAGCCTCCGGCGGGACCATCTTTTTGGACGAGATAGGAGAACTTGAACTGGGCCTTCAGTCGAAGATTCTCAGGGTATTGCAGGAAAAAGAGATCGAGAGGCTGGGAAGCAACAGAAAGATCAAGGTTGACTGCAGGGTAATATCTTCCACCAACCGTGATCTGAGGAAAGAGGTGAGAGAAGGGAGATTCAGGGAAGACCTTTTCTACCGGTTAAATGTCATAGAAATAAAAGTGCCTCCCCTCCGGGAAAGAAAAGAGGACATCCCCTTGCTGGCAACGATCTTTGCTCATGAATTCAGCGAAAAAGAGGGGAAGAAGGTCAAAATATCAGAGCAGGTCATGGAAGCGCTCAGGGCATACCAGTGGCCCGGTAATGTCAGGCAACTTAAAAATATTATTGAAAGGGCAGTAGTGCTTACGAAGGGAAATTCTATTGTTCTCGACGATCTTCCCGAGGAATTCAACACGGCCGGAAAAATACCTGAGAACGTGCAGGTTTCTTCGGACAGAAAAACGTTAAGGGAGATTGAACTTTATGCGATCCAGGAGGCGCTTCAGAAGTGCGATGGGAACAAGTCGAAGGCTGCAAGGATGCTGGGAATTTCCCGAAAGGCCTTTTACAAGAGATTGAATGATGCTCCCAACAGTTAAGACCGGCAAGCACTGGACTGCAGGAAGTCTTTAATATCTTTGTAAATTTTATCCTCCTGTCTGCTATCCCTGTAGCCGGGAATTCATTATCTTTCTTACTCCCTTTTTTTGCAAAGTGTATCGAACAGAAACATCTGTTTCCAATCGTATCAAGTACAAAAAGAAAAGACCAGTCATAGTGTTGCGATGGTCTGCTCTGCAAAGATGATGTAGTGGTCACCAACGCAGAACCCCCGCATATTCTTCTTTATTTCCAAAGCGTTTTGAATTCAGAAGGCAACAATTATCGAGTATCTTCTGCTTCTCTTCCCATTTGGTATCAATCTTGCTTTTATAGAGCAAATGGCGGAGACAGGCATGAAAAACTGGTATGCATTATACGTTAAGTCAAGGCATGAGTTTGTTGCAAACAATGAATTGATAAAAAAGGACATAACGACTTTCCTTCCTTCTGTAAAAAGACTCAGGGAGTGGAAGGACAGGAAAAAATGGGTGGATTTTCCCCTTTTCCCCGGATATCTTTTTATTTATATCCAGCCCCGCCCGGAAAGCTTTCTTAGTGTTCTGAAGACAAGAGGGGCTGTTAATCTTCTTTCAACAGAACCCGGATATCCAACTCCGGTGCCAGCGGATGAGATAAACTCTCTTCAGGTGTCTGATCGGGAGCGGAAGGGATATCGACATCTATCCGCACCTTAAGGAGGGGACAAGGGTGAGAGTAAAAAGTGGGCCTCTGCAAGGGGCTGAAGGAACACTTGAGAGAAAAGAAGACCAATATATGTTTCTTGTTAATGTAGATCTGTTAGGCAGAAGTATCGGTGTCAGGATGTATGCTGACGATATTGAGGCAGGCTGATAAGCAGAGCGAGAATGTTCTTTGGTCATCTGCCCGCAACTGCCGTGTTACGGTTGCGCATTATAAAGTTTTTAAGTCGTTCTGAGGTGAATGTTATTACATCCCGGATTTCCCTGTAACCGAGGAAAGCGGAGCTATGCAATACGGAAAACCAGTCCCGGCAGTCAATCATGACGTGTATTAAAAAGCGACGAGAAAAGGTGCTCGCCCGCTGCATGCCGCCTCTGGTATTTCAGATCACAAAGTATAATAAACAATTAAATCCAAAAGAGGATAAGGTTGTCAAATGATCCCGTTTCATAAACCATATATAACAATCGATGAGATCACCGAAGTGCTGGATTCCCTGAGGTCCGGGTGGATCACTATGGGACCGAAGACAATAGAGTTTGAAAATAAATTCAAAGAATATATCGGTTCGAAAAATGCCGTCTCAATGAACTCCTGCACCGCCTGTCTTCATCTCGCGCTCAAAGCAATCGGTCTTCAGGAGGGCGACGAAGTTATCATACCGACAGTTACATTTACCGCAACTGCGGAAGTGGTTACCTATTTTAAGGCCATACCGGTCCTTGTAGATATCGAGGCGAGCACCTTTAATCTGGATCCATCCCTGATTGAGAGAAAAATAACGAAAAAGACAAAGGCGATCATGCCTGTTCATTTTGCCGGTCAACCCTGTGATATGGATGAGATTCGCGACATAGCCCGAAGATATAACCTGGTGGTCATAGAGGACGCGGCGCATGCAATCCCTGCGCGATATAAGAACCAGATAACAGGTACTATCGGGGACATTACCTGCTTTAGTTTTTACGCCACAAAGTCGTTAACAACGGGTGAGGGGGGTATGGCCACGACGGCAAATGACGAATGGGCAGACAAAATGAGGGTGCTCAGACTGCACGGTATTTCAAAAGATGCGTGGAAGCGGTATACGGGTGAAGGTTCCTGGTACTATGAAGTCGAAACTGCCGGATATAAATACAATATGACGGACATCCAGGCAGCAATGGGACTCGCCCAGTTGAGAAAAATAGACTGGATGTGGAAGAGAAGGCAGGAAATCGCTGCAACCTATACGGGTGCTTTTGCAGACCGGGACGACATTGAAATACCACTGGTAAAGGCCGACAGGGAGAGTTCATGGCATCTCTATGTTGTGAAACTGAACCTTGAGATGTTAAGCATAGGCAGGAACCAGTTTATCGAAGAACTGAAGAATATGGGAGTAATGACTTCAGTGCATTTTATTCCCCTCTATAAACATCCCTATTATAGAAATGCCTTCAATTATGACCCCGGGGAGTTTGCGGTATCCGGTTCGGTGTATGACCGGATCATTTCCCTGCCGATCTATCCGGGTATGAGCAATGATGAAGTTTCAGAGGTGGTTTCCTCAGTTGCAACGAGTGCTTCGGAAATTCAGAGCCTAAGCGGGGGTGTATATGAAGCGGTCTCTGGACATTATTTTGTCATCTGTTGGTTTAGTCATACTTCTTCCGTTCCTGCCTTTTGTGGCCTTGCTGATAAAGATTGACAGCAGGGGACCGGTATTCTTCCGGCAGGAACGTGTCGGAAAAGATTTCAGGCGCTTTATGATCTATAAGTTCAGGACCATGATAGTAAACGCGGATAAGAAAGGAGCACTCATAACAGCCGGCGGAGACAAACGGGTCACCAAAGTCGGGGGGATCCTCAGAAAATACAAGATCGACGAATTGCCGCAGTTGTTTAATGTTCTCAAGGGCGATATGAGCTTTGTGGGGCCGAGACCCGAAGTGGGAGAATATGTGCACATGTTCGAGACACAGTACCGGAAACTGCTGACCGTACGGCCCGGCATCACAGACCCGGCGGCACTGAAATATTCAAATGAAGAAAGTATTCTGGGTATGTCAAAGGGATTTGAAGAAGCGTATATCGGCACGATTTTGCCGGAAAAGATCAGACTGTCTTCCCATTATGTTGATAACCATACACTGCTTACTGATCTGAAGCTTATCGCGCTGACCCTGCTTAAGACATTACCGGTAAAATTCAAGAGGAACGCCTGAATTATCTATGACTGAGAAACTATCGTGATCAGTGAGCAAAATTTCTAAAACCGGACAGAACGAATACCTATGCAAAAAATTTTAAAATTCAGCGACAAGATGAAAATGAAAAGGAAATACGCAGACCTTTATCTGAAGTGCAGTGAATTTATTGTGAAGTACCGTCATCTGCTGGTCGCTGTTCATCTTTCTCGTGCAGGCTGCGCTCGCCAACTATCTCGCATTCATTATCAGGTTCGACGGGGTGCTTTCAGGTGATAATGTCACTCAGTATCTTGACTATCTGCCTTTTCTCCTTTTTGTCCGCTTTGTTTTCTTCTACCGGGAAGGTCTTTATAAGGGACTCTGGCGCTATGCGAGCACAAGTGATCTGATGAAGATCATAAAATCGACAACCTTTAGCAGTGTACTGTTTTTGCTGCTTGTCCATTATCTGATCGGAGATACAGGCTATCCCCGATCCGTCTATATTCTCGACTGGATGCTCTGTATCCTTATATCGGGAGGCAACAGGCTGCTCATCAGGGTATTGAGGGAATACATGTTTTTAGACCCTTCGCGCAAGAAAATACTGATTGTCGGAGCCGGCGATGCTGCTGAGATGATCGTCCGGGAAATGAAGAACAGCAACAATTATCTGTATGAGCCGATAGGGTTTATTGATGATATGCAGATGCCGGGACTTACCATTCATGGTGTGCCGATCCTTGGTCCCTGCGGGATTATCCCGGAAATCATGAAGTCTCACAAGCCCGATGAGGTCCTTATCGCGGTATCAAACGATATGCAGAAAACTATCAGGGAGATTTATGAGTTATGCAAACCGTTTAATGTCCCGATAAAGAAGCTGCCCGGGATACATGACCTGCTCGACGGAAATGTTACGGTTGGAGCAAAACTGGGCCAGCGGCTGATAGACGCCAATATGGTCACGGAGGAGAACGTAGAGGAAGCCCTTGCTCTGCAGGAAAAAGAGGGAGGGAGGCTCGGCTCCAAACTTATTAAGCTGGGATATATCACTGAGGAAGAAATGATGGCATTTCTTAAAAAACAGTACGGGATTACCAGCATGAGACCGATTTCTCTCGAAGACCTTCTGCAGCGGGAATGTGTGAAAACTGACAATACATCTGTGATGGATTTTATAAAGAGGAAAATCGGTTGTGGTAACCGGAGCCGGAGGGTCTATTGGTTCGGAACTCTGCAGGCAGATATTACGATATAAGCCTTCCTGCCTGCTGCTGCTGGACAGATATGAAAATACCCTTTATGAGGTTGACATTGAACTGAGAAATGAAGGGAACGGAGTCCCGCTGTTCTCAATCGTAGTTGATATCCAGGACAGATCTTCTTTGGAGCACGTTTTCTCAAAGCACAGGCCCCAGGTCATTTTTCATGCCGCTGCCTACAAACATGTCCCCCTGATGGAAGATAGTCCGATTGAAGCGGTAAAGAACAATATATTCGGCACGAAAAATATTATTGATGCCGCATCGAAGTATGGCGCTGAATGCTTTGTGCTCGTTTCAACTGACAAGGCGGTAAATCCCACGAGCGTCATGGGGGCAACAAAACGGATTGCCGAGTTCCTGACTCTCCATATGAATTCGATATCCGGGACGAGATTCAGTATCGTCAGGTTTGGCAATGTTCTCGGGAGCAACGGAAGTGTTGTTCCGATTTTCAAAGAGCAATTGAAAAATGGTGGGCCCATTACGGTAACACACCCTGAAATAGAAAGATTTTTCATGCTGATCCCCGAGGCGGTCCAGCTTGTTTTAATAGCGGCAGCCTCCGGAGAAGGTGGTGAACTCTTTGTCCTGGATATGGGGAGCCCGATCAAAATCGCTGATTTTGCGGAAAATTTTATCCGGCTTTCCGGGTATATCCCCCACAAGGAGATCAAGATACGTTTTACGGGATTGAGACCCGGTGAAAAATTGTATGAAGAACTATTTGACAGCACAGAAAAAAGTGTCCCTACGTTTCACAGCAAACTTATGATGGCTCTTCCCGAAATCCCCCCTTTGAAGATCCTGAACCAATATATGTCGGAACTGGAACACGCTGTTCTAAATTATTCTGTAGATGAAGTGGACTCCATAATTCGGAACATAGTTCCGAATTTCAGAAGTGAAAAGCACGCCGAGGCAGCCATGAATAAATACACGTTTAACAAGGACATAAAAAATGAGTCTCCACCTTTTCAGGAATTTTATTAGGATATTCCTGATGCATAGAAAAGCGGGTGATTGTTGCTATGGCTGACAGCAGAAAAGTTCTGATTGTGGACGTTGAGCCGAATTCTATCAGGGAATTCTCGGAAATACTGTCGGAAGACGGTTACGAAGTCTACGAATCATCAGATGTAGAAAAAGTAATCGATATGATTCCAAGAAATGATATTTCGGCGATTATCACGGAAAGCACGATGCATCGGGGTGATGGCACGCATTTATTTCAGTATGTAACGGAAAACCATCCCGAAATCCCCGTTATCCTCCTGACAGCACAGGGAAAAGATGATCATGCTTCCCCGGAAATGATCCAAAGTGCGTTCTGTTACCTCAGGAAACCACCGGATTATCTTTGTCTCAAGAGGATGCTCGACAGAGCGGTAGAGCAGCGTTTACTGAAGAAGGAACTGCGGTATCTCAGGGAAAGTCTTTTGTTTGAAAATATGCACTACCGTATTATCGGCAATACGATCGAGATGCTCAGGATACTTGAGATTATTGAAGCGATCAGGGACTCTGACAGTAATGTTCTCATCTCTGGAGAAACAGGGGCAGGGAAAGAACTTATCGCCCGGGCGATAACGAACGGCGCAAAAAACGGCGGTCCTTTTGTTGTTTTCAATTGTGCTGCCATACCGAAGGAACTTGTGGAGTCGGAACTGTTCGGGTGGGAACAGAGGGAATTTTCAGGTCTCTATGCGGAGCGGATAGGAAAGATTGAGGAGGCCTCACGGGGGACCTTGTTTCTGAATGAGATAGGACATCTTGAACTTTCGATGCAGTCAAAGCTCCTCAGGGTCTTTCAGGAAAAATATCTCCAGCGGCTTGGAAGCAGCAGAAGAATCAAAACTGATTTCAGGCTGATATCGTCTACAAAGTACGATTTAAGGAGTGAGGTGCAGAACGGCAATTTCAGGGAAGATCTGTTCCACCGGATAAGCCAGGTTGAGATAAAAGTCCCTCCCCTGCGGGAAAGGAAAGAGGACATTCCCCTGCTGGTTTCGACCTTTATGAATGAGTTCTGCTCAAGGGACAACAAGTCGCTGACCGTCCCTGACAGAACCATGAAAATATTCAAAGACTATGACTGGCCTGGAAATGTCAGACAACTCAGAAATATTGTGGAAAGAGCTGTCATGCTTGCTTCAGCAGACAAAATTACCCAGAAGGAGCTGCCGGATGAATTATTTGTGCAGAAGAAGCTGATGACAAATGGCAATTTGCTGAAAACTTTAAGAGAGCTCGAAATGGAGGCCTTGAAAGACGCCCTGCAGGCATGTAAAGGGAATAAGTCCAAGGCTTCCCGGATGCTCGGCATATCGAGAAAGGCTATGTACAAACGCCTGCGGGAATGCCGGCCATGAACAGCTTATGGATAATGAAAGAAATGTCTTTGTGCAGATGCAGGAAATCTGCTGCCGGAAGAAGGCGGTAGCAGTACTTTTTGAAATTTATTTGCTGTTTCAGAGGCGGATCATTCGCAATGGATGGAACCCTCCAGTCATGGGAAATGTTCGCAGGTCTGGATGAAGATCCTAAGCCGATTTATGTTTATTATTTTGATCCACTGTATGATGACTCAAAAACTATGCCAGGGGCAGACCAATGGAATCCCTGTAAAAACGATTTCTATGGAGCTACCTTTGACAACGGAGATAGATTGACTGGAATCTATTCACCCCAAATTTTTGAAGTTACGGTGGATTATACAGGATCATTCCGGATCGCATACTACTTTCTGGAAGAAGCAATAAGTTGTCGGGAACAGAACTATAATCTCTTTGTTAATAGTGAACTGAAAGCTTCAGGTACTGTCGATACGTTTGGTTCGGACAAGTTCGCATATTTTAACATCAATGGGCTTGCCGATACGCCGACGATTAAATTGAAGTCGTAAATACTCAAGCAAATCCTGTTTGTAATTATGGCAATGCCTCTTTCTCGGGTGTTTTCATCGACAAATGCAACGGGTTCCAGGGCTGCACCCCCGGCTACTGGAAGCAGTCGCAGCACTTTGGCTCCTGGGTCGGCTACAACCCGGTCAGCAATGGTTCTGCTGCCACAGAGTTCTGCAACGTATTTACCTGCCCGTCAAAATTTTCTATCATGTGGTCTGCAAAAGGTGCTCCCTCGGCAGTTACAGCTCCCACGCTTCTGCAGGCATTGGCGTCAAACGGTGGTGGCGTAAGCGCCCTTGCACGGCATGCGACTGCTGCCATTCTGAATGCATCCAATCCCAATGTTGCTTATCCGAGAAGCGTCAGTGAAATAGTGAGTATGGTTAATGCTGCGCTAGCAGGTGGCGATATCGAAGGCACAGCAAATATTCTGGCAGGGTGGAATGAGTCATACTGGAATGGCATGCATAACTGCCCTCTCTCGAACTAATATTGATTAAGTAGCGGAGAAGAGTGGTGTGGTAACCACTCTTCCCTTTTTTTTTGCCCTTCATGTGTATCCTTTCGAAACATAAAATATGAAGACATTGTAACCAATAGCCACATTATAATTTTTTATTCATATATTTTTCTTAGGCATTTTATTAGCGTGTGGCAAATTCTTTTATCACGCAGGAGTAAGAATGCCTTATTATTGAGTTTTGTCGGATGTATCGATAATTATTGAAGATGGGATCGAAATTATTGGCATGCCATTTGCAAATATCTGAATAATGCTTGTTTTGATGATCATGAAAGATCGAAACAGTGGTTGAATATTATTGCAGTGAGGAAATCAATGAATATTTGCTTTGAAAGAGTGATGCGTGATGTGAATGTGCTTAAGGAGGCGATTTTGTGAAAGCAGTGATTCTTGCCGGTGGATATGGTACCCGTTTGTCTGAGGAGACCTCAGTGCGACCAAAGCCCATGGTGGAAATAGGTGGCAGGCCGATCCTCTGGCATATTATGAAAATATTTTCGTCATATGACATATATGAATTCATTATCTGTTGCGGATATAAGGGGTATATGATCAAGGAATATTTCTCTCGATATTTTCTCCAGATGTCGGATATAACCTTTGATATGAAAGACAATAAGATGCAGGTACATACGAACGGAACTGATCCGTGGAAAGTGACGCTTGTAGATACCGGTGAAAAGACCCTGACCGGGGGACGCCTGAAAAGAGTAAGGGATTACATAGGCAGCGAGACCTTCTGCTTTACGTACGGCGATGGACTCTGCGATGTAAACATAGGGGAACTGATAGCGTTCCACAAAAGTCAGCTGACGCATGCTACACTGACGGCAGTGCAGCCACCGGGAAGATTCGGCATACTCAGTCTTGAAAAAGACAGGGTGGTCAACTTCCGTGAGAAGCCGCAGGGAGACGGCGCATGGATCAATGGCGGGTTTTTCGTGCTTGAACCTGCGGTGATGGAGTATATTAAGGACGATGCGAGTGTCTGGGAGCAGGGGCCTCTGAGGGATCTGGCACGGGACAGAATGCTCTCTGCCTATCGGCATAACGGGTTCTGGCATCCTATGGACACCTTGAGAGACAAGCATGTTCTTGAGGAGATGTGGGAAAACGGAAAGGCTCCTTGGAAAAAATGGTGAGCAGCATTATTTTACTGGTACAGATGTTTTTTTTCCGGTTTATCTGCGGAGGATGGTATGGACGCTGACATAACGATTGTCGGCGCAGGTGTTGTCGGTCTTGCAATAGCCTCTGAAATTGCTGATCAGGCGCGGAGTGTCTATGTTGTCGAAAAAAATATGGCCCATGGAAGGGGTATCAGTTCCAGGAACAGCGAGGTTATTCATGCGGGTATATACTATCCAGCGGGGTCATTAAAGGGGCGGTTGTGTATCGAGGGGAGAGAACTTCTCTATGAGACCTGCCTTCAGAACAACATCCCGCATAAAAAAATTGGCAAGCTGATTATCGCAACGACTGCAAATGAAATGGAGCAGATAGAGCAGCTGAGGGAGCGGTCCATGCGAAACGGCGTTACGTCAGTTTCACTTGTTGCGCAAAAGCATATTCACGAAATGGAGCCGTATGTGAAATCGGCAGGAGGTCTTCTCTCTCCCGATACAGGGATCATCAGCGTCCATGCCCTGATGGATTATTATCTCCATCAGGCGAAGAGTAAGGGAGCCGAGATTGTCTGCGGGACGGAAGTGGTAAACATTGAAAAAGAGGGAGCCGCCTATAAGATCAGTACGATAAACGGGCAGGGCGAATGCTTCGATTTTACGTCAGAGAGGGTCATCAATGCTTCGGGACTGCAGTCCGATGTTATCGGACGCATGACCGGAAAGGACTACTCCCTCCATTACTGCAAAGGTGATTACTTCAGTATCACGAACGTGAAAAGCGGCATCGTACAGCGGCTTGTTTACCCGGTCCCTGAAAAGAACCATGTCGGTCTGGGTGTCCATCTGACCCTGGACCTGACCGGACGCATGAAACTGGGACCTGACGCTACGTATATCAGCAGAGTCGAAGACTATAAAGTGGACGAAAAAAAGAGGGATCTGTTTTATGAGTCAGCGGTTAAATTTCTGCCATTTGTCCGCAGGGAAGATATCGTCCCTGAAATGTCCGGCATACGACCGAAGCTGCAGGGCCCTGGTGAGGAGTTCAGGGATTTCGTAATCAGTGAGGACCTTCCGGGGTTTATCAACCTCGTGGGGATTGAATCACCGGGCGTGACTGCTGCGCCCGCCATAGCGCGGTATGTAAAGAACATAATGAATGGCGTGAATTAATCGTCTGTTAACGAATAAATCTGTATTTATGAGGGAGAATGGCATATGAAAATCTTGATTACCGGTAACATGGGATACATAGGTCCGTCTGTTGTCCGGCAGCTCCGCGCTTCTTATCCGGGCGCACAGCTGATCGGGCTCGATATGGGCTATTTTGCGAGCTGTCTGACAAACGCCGAGATCCTTCCTGAATGCATGCTCGATCTGCAGATATTCTCTGACGTGCGCCATATTTCTCAGAATATTCTGAAGGATGTGAACGCGGTGGTATGCCTGTCTGCTATTTCTAATGATCCTATGGGCAATACCTTTGAAGAGGTGACCCGAGATATTAATTATGCCGCCAGTATCGATCTGGCGAATAAAGCGAAAGAATCGGGTGTGGGCGCCTTCGTATACGCCGCGAGTTGCAGCATGTACGGATACGCTGAGGACGGCGCGAAAACCGAGAGTTCGACACTGAATCCCCTTACCGCATACGCGCGCTCAAAGGTGCAGACGGAAAAAGATCTCGAAAAGATTGCCGGCAGGGATTTCAAGGTTACCAGCCTCAGATTTTCCACTGCCTGCGGCATGAGCGAGAGACTGAGGCTGGACCTGGTTCTCAATGACTTTGTGGCAGGCGCGGTTGCTTCGAAGAAGATAACGATTTTGAGCGACGGAACACCATGGCGGCCCCTGATACACATAAAGGACATGGCCAGGGCTGTTGATTGGGCAATCAGCAGGAAACCTTCCGAAGGCGGGGAATTCCTGGCGGTCAACATTGGAAGTGACGAATGGAACTATCAGGTGAGAGATCTTGCAAAGGCGGTAGCAGAGGTCATCCCTGATGTTGAGATTTCAATGAATAAGGACGCCCAGCCGGACAAGCGTTCCTACCGGGTGAACTTTGATCTGTTTAAACGCCTTGCCCCTCAGCACCAGCCACAGGTTGACCTCATCATGGCAATAAAAGAGTTAAAGGAGGGACTGGAGTCGATGTTGTTTCATGACGAAAACTTCAGAAACTCCCAATTCATGAGGCTGAAGGTGCTCACCTATCTGCGAAGCAGGAATCTGTTAAACGAGAAACTGGAATGGACGTACGCGAGATAAGTCTCAGAAACGGCAATTCCAAAAGGTTTCTGAACTGACACACGGCAGAATAAATTCCTGAGGAGAAGACCATGATCTTTACGGAAACGAAACTGAAAGGCGCATTTCTTATCGAGGTCCAGAAATTTGAGGATGACCGAGGCTTCTTCGGACGGACATTCTGTCAGAAGGAGTTTCAGAAGTACGGGCTGAATCCGAATGTTTCTCAGGCGAACGTGTCTTACAATAAAAAGAAGGGCACCCTTCGGGGCATGCATTATCAGGCTTCCCCCTATGAGGAGGTCAAGCTTGTGCGTTGCACCCGGGGGTCGATTTGCGATGTTATCATTGATATGAGGCCTGACTCAACGACCTATAAGCAGTGGACTTACGCTGAACTCAGAGCTGATAATTATCAGATGCTCTATGTACCGGAGGGGTTTGCTCACGGATTTCAGACCCTTGAGGATGATACAGAGGTCATCTATCAGGTAACCCAGTTTTATACTCCCGGATCAGAACGCGGCATACGCTATGACGATCCTGTTTTCAATATAGCATGGCCTCTTGCAGCACAGGTAATTTCCGAAAAAGACAGAAACTGGCCGGACTACAAACTGTGATTATAGGGGAATGTAAAAAATCTGATGTGTGCAGCGTCAAGTCACATTATGAATCAGGGAGGACTTCTGTTTTTCATGAATTGTTCTCACATGAACATCGGAAACCCGAAGATGT
Organism: uncultured Nitrospira sp.; assembly: GCA_963746295.1. Taxonomy (GTDB): domain Bacteria; phylum Nitrospirota; class Thermodesulfovibrionia; order Thermodesulfovibrionales; family UBA6898; genus JAOUFP01. Next base: position 55,112 of record CAVVAQ010000016.1, read on the forward strand.
TGCGGATGCTGTTTGTACAATACCCTTTGAAGGGAGGGATTTTTTGTGATCATCGTTGATAAAGCCTTGCAGAAAAGACAGGATGAGGGTAATCCGGTCCGTGTCGCCATGGTTGGCGCAGGTTTTATGGGGAGGGGAATAGCCCTGCAGATCTGCAATTCAGTGCCGGGGATCAAACTGGTGGCTATCTCGAATCGTCATCGTGAAGGGGCTGTGAGGGCTTATGCTGAGGTTGGCGCAGAGAACATACAGACCGTAGAAACAGTTGCTCAGCTTGAAGAGGCGATCAGAAGCGGGACATATGCCGTTACTGAGGACGCCATGCTTTTGTGTCAGGCTGAAGGCATTGACGCGATTATTGAAGTGACGGGCGCTATCGAGTTTGGCGCTCAGGTGGTCATGAAGGCGGTAGCGCACGGCAAGCACGTTGTTATCATGAATGCCGAGCTTGATGGAACGATCGGTCCGATCCTGAAAACGTATGCCGACAAGGCCGGGGTGGTCTTGACCAATGCTGACGGCGACCAGCCGGGAGTGATTATGAACCTGCACCGGTTTGTGAAAGGCATTGGCGTCAGGCCGGTCCTCTGTGGAAATATCAAGGGCCTGCAGGACCCCTACCGGAACCCGACAACCCAGGAGGGGTTCGCGCGAAAGTGGGGACAGAAAGCGCATATGGTAACTTCTTTTGCGGACGGGACAAAGATATCCTTTGAACAGGCTATTGTAGCTAATGCCACGGGTATGAGAGTAGCAAAGCGGGGGATGTTCGGACCGACTGTTCCGGCAGGCACCCCGATTAAAGAAGCGGTGAACTGGTATCCCCTGGAAGCCTTGCTGGAAGGTCCCGGCATCGTGGATTATGTGGTCGGCGCTGAACCAGGCCCCGGAGTGTTTGTCCTCGGTACCCATGACCATCCTGCCCAGAAGCACTATCTGAATCTCTACAAATTGGGTGAAGGGCCGCTCTATTGCTTCTATACCCCTTACCATCTCTGTCATTTTGAGGTCCCCAATACGGTTGCCCGTGCTGTGCTGTTCAACGATGCTGCCATCGCCCCGCTCGGAGGTCCCCTTGTAGATGTTGTTGCCACAGCGAAGATCGACCTGAAAGCCGGCGATGTTCTGGATGGTATGGGGTACTATATGACGTACGGTCAATGTGAGAATTCACCTGTTGTGCATGACCAAAAATTGCTGCCCATCGGACTTGCCGAAGGATGCCGGTTAAATAAGGACATCGCACGGGACCAGGTCCTGACATATAATGACGTCGAACTGCCTGAGGGCCGGTTATGTGACAGGCTCCGGCTGGAGCAGAACACATATTTTTTCCCGTCTGGTAAATGAGTCTGCAAGTCTGCATGGTGCGAGTTGCTCAAAAGAAATTGATGAAGGAGAAATATCATAGTGCCTGATCACATGAATGTGCCGGACTTAAAGGACGATACCGGTAATACGGATTGAGCCCTCGAAGGGGTGGGTCTCCCTGAAACTCGCTGAATTATGGGAATACAAGGAACTCCTCTATTTTCTCATCTGGCGGGACATCAAGGTCCGTTATAAACAGACGGTTCTGGGGGCTGCGCTGGGCCGTTATCCAGCCGTTTTTCACCATGATGGTCTTCAGTCTCTTCTTCGGTCGTCTGGCGAAAATGCCTTCCGACGGAGTACCCTATCCGATCTTCAGCTTTGCCGCCCTCGTTCCCTGGACATTTTTTGCGAACGGCTTCAGCAAGGCCTCGAACAGTCTTGTCGGAAACTCGAACCTCATAAAAAAAGTCTATTTCCCCCGGCTTGCGATACCAATAGCGAATGTTTTATCAGGCATACTGGATTTTGTTCTTGCCTTTATTACCCTTATCGGGATGATGCTCTATTTCGGCATTGTGCCCACGGTCAATGTCGTGTGGCTGCCATTTTCTTCTCCTGCTCTCGCTGGTCACGTCACTCGGCGTTTCACTCTGGCTTTCTGCCATGAATGTTCAGTTCCGAGACGTGCAGCACATTATCCCCTTTATAACCCAGTTCTGGCTTTTCGCAACCCCGATCGCCTATCCGAGCAGCCTCCTGAGTGAGCCATGGAGAACGGTCTACGCGATCAATCCGATGGTGGGCGTGGTTGAGGGATTTCGCTGGGCGTTACTGTCGACAGATACTGCCCCGGGCCAGGTGATGCTGATATCATCATTCGTTGCGGTTGCGCTGCTGGTCAGCGGATTATTTTATTTCAGACGTCTGGAAAAGACCTTCGCGGATGTTGTATAGGTGGAATGAATGAGCGATATCGCGATCACGGCAGAGAAAATCAGCAAAAAATTCTATATCGGACGGAGGCAGGAAAAGTATAAGACCCTCCGGGATACGATAGCCGATGCTGTTAAGTCACCTTTACGTAAGGCAGGAAATCTTCTGAGGGGCCATGCAACAGGTGCAGCAGAGCTGAACGAGGCTATCTGGGCGCTTGAGGATGTATCGTTTCAGGTCCGGCGCGGAGAGGTTATCGGGATCATCGGCCGGAATGGCGCAGGCAAGAGCACTCTCCTGAAGATACTGTCCCGCATTACGGAGCCGACAGCGGGCTATGCGGAACTCCGCGGCAGGGTTGGTTCTCTGCTTGAGGTCGGGACCGGTTTTCACCCTGAATTGACGGGCCGGGAGAATGTATACCTGAACGGGGCCATCCTCGGCATGCGCCGGGCCGAGATTAACAGAAACTTTGATCAGATCGTTGCCTTTGCCGAAGTCGAGAAATTTATCGATACCCCGGTAAAGCATTATTCGAGCGGTATGTACCTCAGGCTCGCCTTTGCTGTGGCAGCTCATCTTGAGCCGGAGATCCTGATCGTGGATGAGGTCCTGGCAGTCGGTGACGCTTCTTTTCAGAAGAAATGCCTGAACAAAATGGAGGATGTTGGCAAGCAGGGCAGGACTGTGCTCTTTGTGTCCCATAACATGCCTGCTGTTACCAACATCTGCGAACGGGTTATTCTTCTTGATAACGGGCGGGTATCCCTGGACGGCACTGCCCACCAGGTTGTCAGTAAATACCTTGGCTCCGGAACAAACGCTATGGCGGCCCGCGAGTGGGGAGACCCGCAGACTGCACCTGGAGGAGAAATTGCTAGACTGCTGGCAGTAAGGGTAAAAACAGAGGATGGTGTGGTTGCCGACACCTTGATATTTCCCTGCCTGTGGTGATTGAGATCGAATATGAGGTGCTTAAGCCCGGTCATGTGCTGCTCGCCCACCACAATATCTATAATGAGGAGGGTGTTTTTATCTTCCCGACCCTGGATATGGATCCGGTATGGCGGAACCGCCCCCGGCCGACAGGACGCTATGTAAGTCAGGTCCTCATTCCAGGCAATTTTTTGCGGGATGGTACGGTATATGTTTCCCCCGCGTTGATTACCCCTGATCCCCTGAGCGTTCAGTTCTATGAGCGCGATGCGGTAGCCTTCCACGTAATTGACAACTTTGACGGGAACTCGGCGCGTGGCGACTGGAAAGGGAGCCTTGAGGGCGCAGTAAGGCCGCTTCTGAAGTGGAAAACAGAACACCTTAGGGATGTTCGTACGCACTCAATACCCTGATATTTTTAACAATGATTGCAGAAGGATAGGATGAGGATCGAGAACTTAAGAAAAGAAAGAAGGGGAGAAAGAGAAAGAATTTCCGCAACCGTTATCTGGGAGGACTGTGATCGACCTGTACATGAACTCTTCTATGAAACAGATGTTCAGTTCGCAGACGATCTGCTATGTAATCCCCATACGTTCCTTATCGGCTGCACAATGCCGGCGCTATGTCACGGTGAAATAAGGATATTCATGGACGAGGAGGTCTGCCCAGAGTTACAGGAGGGACTAAAGGCAGCGATGACCCTGATCCGCCACTGGTGGTACCCCAAGGAGGAACAGGGGATTCTGCGGATCGAGGCGCGGACAAACAGGAAAATTCTGAATACTAACCGCGAAGAGCGGGCAGGCATGTTTTTTTCAGGCGGGATCGACTCACTCTCTTCATTACGGAGAAATCGTCTTCATTTTCCCCTCGAGCATCCCTGGTCGGTAAAGGATGGGCTGCTCATATTCGGTCTTGAGACCGAACAGGAAGACAAGTTTGCCCACGTGGTGAATTCCCTGCAGGGGTTCGCAGAGGAAGCAGCCCTGACGCTTATCCCGGTGTATACGAATGTAAGATATCTTGATGACGACTGGATGTTCTGGCAGCACAAGTTCCAGGACTCAGTATATGCTTCGGTTGCGCATGCTTTTTCGAAGAGACTCTCTGTTGTGACGATAGCCTCTACCTATAATTATCCCTATATGCAGCGGGACGGCTCGCACCCGCTGCTGGACATGCATTACAGCAGCAGTGATCTGCGTCTGCGGCACGACAGCCTTGATCTGTCGAGACTCGACAAGATGAGACTTGTTGCCGGCTGGGACCTGGGTTTTCAGAATATCAGGACGTGCAACAGGAGCGAGTTATACCGCCCCGGGTTCCTGAACTGCGGAGAATGCTGGAAATGTGTTTCTGCACGGCTTGCTTTCATGGCACTGGGTGTCAGGGAAAAAACAAGAGCCTTTCCCGAGGTGCCTCTTACCGGGGAACTTCTCGATTCGGTTATACAGCTTTACGGGTCGACGATCTGTTTCTATGATGAACTTCCGTTGCTTCTGAGAAAAGAGGGGCATGAGTCTCTGGCACTGACAATCGAGAGAAAAATCGATGCGTATGAAAAAAAACAGGAACTGGACAGAGTCAAGAGCGTAGTAAGGGAGTTTGTAAGAGAAACAGTCAAACGCTTTGACCGGAAACACCTGAAGGGAAATCTGAAAAAATACATCTCCGGAAGGAGAACGAAAAGACAGGCTATCCGGTGAAGGTAATATCCGGATGTATTTTATGAAACCAGTGCGGGAAGGCATACAGAACATTATGGAGAAGCGGCGACAGGCATGATCATTGATTCCAGGTTGCTGCCTGACAAGGCGGTAATTGATACAGACGTCTGTATTATCGGGGCCGGCATCGCAGGGATAACCGTTGCCCGCGAATTTATCGGCAGACCATTCCGTGTCTGCCTGCTTGAGAGCGGCGGCTTAAAGCCGGATAAGACAGGGCAGTCGCTGCTCTGGGGCGAGAATATCGGACACCCGTATTTTCCTCTTGACACTGCGCGGTCCTGCGGTTTCGGCGGATCGAGCAACCGCTGGAGTATTGGTATCGGCGATAATCGTCTGGGAGTGAGGCTCCGCTCACTTGACGGAATCGATTTTGAGGAGCGGGAATGGGTTCCTTACAGCGGATGGCCTTTCAGGAAAGCCGAACTTGACCCCTATTATGAACGTGCCCATGCTCTCTGCAGAATAGGGCCCTATTCATATGAAGCGAAGGACTGGGAGCAGAGGGACAGAACACCGAGTTTTCCTTTTCAGAATGACCGGATCCGGACCACGATCTTTCAGTTCGCCTCGCGAGACCTTTTTACAACGGATTTCCGGGATGAAATAGCACAGTCAGGCAATATCACCGTCTACCTCAATGCAACCGCAATGGAACTCAAGACCGGACAGAATCCCCAGGGCGTCACGGGGCTGAAAGCAGCGACATCCAGTGAAAAGACTTTTTCAGTTTCAGCAAGACAGTATATCCTCGCTCTCGGCGCTATCGAGACCCCGCGCCTGCTGCTCCTTTCCAGCAGCGGCCGGAGGAACGGACTCGGAAACGAACATGACCTTGTGGGCAGATTCTTCATGGAGCACCCCCATCTTGTATCAGGAACATTCATCCCGTCAACCCCCCGGATCGTCACTGCCTTAGGTCTTTATAAAATCCACCGTGCCGGGAGTGTGCCGGTTATGGGAAAACTGACGATTGGCGAAGAGGTATTACGGAAAGAAAAGATGCTCAATTACTGTGTATCGCTTCACGTCAAGGGAGTGAATGGACGCAGGACAATTGCGCCTTCATGGGATGTTGTCTCCTGGCCGCTCCTCAGCGCCCGTGGATTGGAAACCGTACCGCTCGCTCCTGAGGCTGGCTCCGGACATGGTACAACCGAAACAGGGCTTGAATCTCTGCGCGCGCTGAAGGCCTCGTTCCTTCAGGGACATATTCCGGAGAATCTTGGCAGGCATATGAAGAATATGGCTGCAGATATGGATGATATAGCCCTTGCCGTCACCCGAAAAGCGGGTCGGGGAGTCAAGAGAATAGCCAATACGTTTAAAAGGCCGAGTGAGGTGATTGTGCTGGAACTTGACCATATGTCAGAGCAGGCCCCGAATCCGGACAGCAGGGTCACCCTGTCCGATGAATGTGATATTCTCGGAAGAAGACGGGTGAAGCTGGATTGGCGGATGACTGCGCTTGACATCCGGACGTTGATCAGGGCCCAGGAGATCCTCGGTGAGGAGTTTTGCCGTGCTGGTCTCGGCAGACTGGAGATTGAACTGCGTGGAGAAAAACCTCCTGCACACCTTGAGGGAGGCTGGCATCATATGGGCACGACACGCATGCATAACAATCCGGAAATGGGTGTTGTTGATGCCGACTGCCGGGTCCACGGGACGCATAACCTTTTTGTGGCCGGGCCTTCGGTCTTCCCTACCGGCGGATATGCCAATCCTGTGCTCACAATTATCGCCCTTTCGCTCAGGCTTGCCGATTATGTCAGCGCGCGTATGGGTTCAGATCAGCGATGAAAAAAAGAGGATAACGCTTTGCGCTGGGGAATGCTCATCGACCTGAGGAAATGTATTGGTTGCGGTGCCTGTTCTGTTATCTGTGACCAGACGAACAAGCTGGCCTTCAACAGATGGAGGAGGGTCTTTGACTGCGGTCTCAGCGGTTATCCGGAGCGCCGCAGGTCCTGTCTGCCGATCAGCTGTATGCATTGCGGAAACGCACCCTGTGCAGAGGTATGTCCGACCGGGGCAACTCACCGCAGGCCTGATGGCATTGTCGATATTTTCTACGAACGGTGCGTTGGGTGCGGGTATTGCATTGTTGCCTGTCCGTATCACGCGCGTTCCATTATTTTTCACGATGAATATAAGGAAGAGGTTGGCGATCTTGATGTGAGCAGCCCTGCCAGGGACCGTTTCGGCGTTGCCACGAAGTGCACCTTCTGCAAGCCCCGGATCGATGCAGGACTGGAGAAGGGCCTCTGCCCCGGACAGGACAGGGAGGCTACACCGGCCTGCGTGGTTTCATGCAGCGGGGAAGCGCTTTTTTTTGGTGACCTTGATAATCCTGACGGCGAGGTGGCAAAACTCATCAGGGAGAACAAGACCGTTCTCCTTCAGGAGGATATGGGAACAGATCCTTCTGTATACTATATACCTGATGACACAGCCGGGTGAATGAGCAGGGGATGAACAGAGAGATTATACCAGCTGCAAGAAACAGAGTATGGGACTGGCCTGCAGTTCTCAATTTTGTCCTTGGAGGAGCGGGTGCGGGTTTTTTCCTGTCAGTTTTTCTTGTTGAAGCGATCCAGAATGGGATCTTCTCTGTACGGTTCCCTGCCTCGACCAGTCTCCTGCCGCCTGCGTTGGTTATCTTCGGATTTCTTGCTCTAACAGCTGAGGCCGGCAGACCCCTTCGGGGAATTTACCTTTTGCGAAACCTGAGAAGCTCCTGGATGTCCCGTGAAATCCTCATAGGTTTTCTGTTCGTTATCGCGACAATCATTGCTCTGTGGTTCCCGTCTGGTTTCTTCAAAGGGCTGTCCGTATTTGCAGCGTTTGCCCTGCTCCTGAGTCATGGTTTTATCTTTTTCCGCTCCCGGGCCATAACAGCCTGGAACAACCCTCTCGTGATAATCCATTATATATCTTCCGGTTTTTTACTGGGGACAGGCATGCTTTTTGTTCTGTTTCCAGTCCGGATGACCGGTATTGATTCTGTCCTAGTCTTTCTTTTCCTGACAGTTCTCGTTATCGATGCGCTGATATGGTTTTCCTGTCTCCGTATTCCTGATAAAACGTTTATGGAATCCATACGCAGAATCCGCCGGTCTTTTTCTTTTTTGCTCATTATCGGGCCTGGCCGTATTTTTCCATTTCTTATCTTCCTGTGTTTTCTTGCCGTCTCCGGCATGGTGAAAGCTGATGGCTTATGGCCGGCCTTGCTGGATGCGGCCGGAGTCATGATCATTTCCGGAACAATACTGCAGCGGAGAGTCCTTATTCTGGAAGCTTTTACGTCAAGGGAAATTACGATGGGACAACCTGAAATGAACAGAAGGCAGGGAACTCAGCATTTGGCACGCAACCTCATGAGCAGTGATGCGAACCTGGGGGGCGACTCTTCCATGGGCGGTATCCGAAGGAAGTGTTAGGAACACGATGATTCAGGCTGATTCAGGGACTTCAAAAAGGACGAGATTCCGTGGGGCAGTCAATTCAGTCTGCAGCCGATTCGGCAGTTACTGGACGCGATACTGGATGGGACACGCCGGACTGCATCAGTTTGGTCGCATTGCGACCAGGTTTGCCACCTGGTTTGCGCCTCCCCACAAGGCCCGCGGGTATCTTGCCCGCATGAATCCGAGGGGATTTATTGCCCCGAGCGCAACCATCTATCATGCTGATCTGCGGCTCGGAAAACATGTTTTCATGGACGAACGGGTGGTCATTTTCCAGAGGGAGAACGGCGGTCCTGTTGAGTTGGGTGACCGGGTGTACATTTACCGTGACTCTATTCTCGAGACCGGCCACGGCGGCTCTCTCAGAATCGGCAATGATTCGAGTATCCACCCCCGGTGCCAACTGAACGCGTATCTTTCGCCCATCGAGATCGGCAACGATGTCATGGTTGCGCCGGGCTGTGCCTTTTATCCCTATGACCACGGAGTTGCCGCCGGCCTTCCCATCAGCGATCAGCCAATCGAGTCAAAAGGGGGGATCTTTGTCGGTGATTCAGCATGGATAGGATTTGGCGTGATTGTACTCGGCGGGATTCGTATCGGTAAGGGCGCGGTAATTGGAGCAGGTTCGGTAGTCACAAAAGATGTCCCGGATGGGGCAATCGCTGTGGGAAATCCTGCCAAAGTCGTAAAAATGAGGAGTTGACAGGTTATATTTTTTGCCATGCTGCAATGGGGTGCACTGAAAATCCATGTCAGAAATAGCATCTGATTCATGGAGCGTACCAGCAGAGGAAAAGAGCGAACATGAGTGCTGATGACAATACAAAGCATACCCCCGTGGAAGACCTGCTTTACGTGAATCAGTTTGTTTTAGGTCCGCGGTTTGTTGATGAATTTCCCTCCTGGCAGCGTTTTAAGGCCGGTTCTTCTGTCTTTCTGACTGTGCACCCGTTGTTGTCTGTGTGCCAGGTGTCGAGGGGTGACAAAACTCTGACGCTCCTGGGATATATTCTTGATCCGGTACGTCCACAGGCTGGAGATCAGAAAATTCTTGAAAGTCTTATCAATCAATTGTCCAGCTGCCATTCTTTTTTTGATCGTACCGCTATTTTCGGGGGGCGCTGGGTATTGATCGTCTCTGACGGGGCTGATATTTGTCTCTTTAATGATGCGATCGGACTCCGCCAGGTCTTTTATGCAGACAGCGACGTTGCCGGAGAATTCTGGTGTGCTTCACAGCCGGAGACGATCGCTGGGCTGCTCAGTCTGTCTATGGACAGCGATGCCGTGGATTTCGTGAATTCCTATGCGTTCAGAGTAAACACAGAGTTCAGATGGCCCGGCAACAGCACGATGTACCGGGAAATAAAACATATGATTCCGAACCATTTTCTGGACCTGAAATCCGGGAGGTGTTTGAGGTACTGGCCCCATGCGCCTCTCCCCGAAGTGAGCGCTGATAAAGCCCTGGAAGGGACATGCCGCCTGCTCCGGGGTCTGATGAAAGCCGCTTCGCAGCGGTTTGATCTTGCCCTGTCTGTTACAGCAGGCCTTGACAGCAGACTTGTGCTCGCTGCGTCACGTGAAATCCGGGATTCAATGGCTTTTATGACTGTGCGCGAGATTTCGATGCCTGAAGATCACCCTGATATTACTACTCCTGCCCGGCTGCTTGCACGGCTTGGACTGAAGCATGAGATTGTCGGAAGCAGCCTCTTATTTGAGAACGGGTTTGTTGAGGTTTTCAAAAAAAATGTTTCTGTCCCTCACTATGTCTACGCCCCTGATGCCCAGGCTATTCTCGCTCACTATGGCAGGAGCAGGGTTGCGGTAACGGGAAGCACGGCAGAGGTCTCCCGATCATCATTCCGTGCGCACATGAACAGCCCAAAAAACGCGGGCATCACGGTCAGCGACTGCGCACGACTGCAGCAGACGGGGGACCACCCCTTTGCGCTCTCCCACTATGAACACTGGCTTTCCGGAATCGGAGAGCTTTATAATGTTGATATTCTTAATTTGTTTGAATGGGAGCTGGATGATGGCAACTGGCTCGCCATGTGCCAGCTTGAGTTCGATATAGCCTGGAAGGACATCTTTACCCCCTTTAATTGCCGTGAGCTGATTACGAACCTGCTGGCCCTCGACTACCGACACATGAGCCCGCCTTCCTTTGATCTGCACATGAAAATGATAACCGCACTGTGGCCCGAAGTGCTCTGTGTCCCTGTAAATCCGCATAAACAGAAAAAGGTTGCATTTTCCTCAAGACTGAAGGCCCGATTCATGAGGGGTATATCACGAATTATGTGGTAATTACTTTTCCCTGACACTCCGGGGAACCAAACGTGGGATAAAATAAAATTTTTCTATTTTCGGCAAATAATTTGCGGAATAAATACATATTGATTTTTTTTGATAAATTTTCAGAGACTAAACACGGAAACTTCACGATCAGCCCGTATTGAGTTTTAAAATAAGTGAACAGGGAGAAACCAGATGAGCAGAAAACTTACGAGACGTGAGTTTACAAAAATTACACTCGTCGGACTGGCAGCAGCCGGAGCCGTGGCGGCAATCGGCAGATTGGCGGCCATCCCCCCGGACATGAAATTGCCGGATACGTACCCCGTATTACCGGAAAAGAATCCGGCGGTTCCTCCATACAACAAAAATGCCCGTTTCTTCAATGAGCATCAATATGTCCTTGTTGCAGCCCTTGCTTCAGTGATCGTTCCAACCGATGACACCGCCGGAGCTGCTGAGGCAGGTGTTGCAGATTATGTCGATACGATAGCGAGCAAATCTGAAGAAATGCAAAAACTGTACAAGGATGGCCTGCTTTCCATTGACAAGATCAGCAGGAGGAAATTCGGCAAAGATTATGTTCAGCTTGATATTGCGCGGCAGATAGACCTGCTGCGTTTTATCGACAATGCCGAGGCCATGCGCGTACGTCCTGCGTCGAATATTATCAAACGCATTGACAGGAAGCTTGACACGCTCTGGGATGACCGCTTCGGTGCCGGAGCCTGTATAGCTTTTTTCAGGAAGATCAGGACCGACGTATTTTATGGGTACTATTCTTCACCTGTCAGCTGGAAGGTCGTGGGATTTTACGGCCCTCCGCAGCCGGTCGGCTACCCTGACTTCGCAGAGCCTCCGTCAGACGTTTACTACACAGGCAGCATACGCACCGTGGATGACAAGACATGTACGAGTTGTCACTTTACGCAGACTGAAAAGCCTTCTCACAGGAAACGCAGCAGCTGTACCCAGTGTCACCCTTCGCACTTTGATCCTCATGGGGGTGACCATGTCTAATAACAGGAAGGTCGACGCGTGCATTATAGGTTCGGGAGCAGGAGGGGCTGTTGTAGCGAAAGAGCTGTCTGAAAAGGGCATGACTGTTGTGGTCCTTGAGGCAGGGATGAGATTCGACCCTCTGAAAGACTACACGGCAGCCCTGCAGGACTGGGAGCGAAAAGGGACGGAGAATCGGGAATCTAGCTTCATGGTTCCCTCCATGGGCAGGGTCACGTATGATTATGATGGCATTACCAGTGGCCCTGATCTGGCCTTTGGCGTGGGCGGCGCAACCCTCGTCTATCTCGCATACATGCCGCGATTTCGTCCTGACGATTTTCGCGTCAGGACTCTGGACGGCGTAGGAGAGGACTGGCCACTTGCCTACGAAGACCTGGCACCATACTATAGCAGGGTGGAATTGGAGCTTGGCGTATCCGGCCAGAACGGGGATCCCTGGCATCCGCACACTGAACCATATCCGAATCCCCCCTTTGAATTATCATACGCTAATAAGATTATGAAGCGCGGATGCGACAAGTTAGGCATTCGTGTCTGGCCGGTGCCGGTTGGCCGAAACTCCCGATCCTATGACGGCCGGCCTGCATGCATTCAGTGCGGAGACTGTGAGAACGGGTGTATGACAGGGGCGAAGGCGAGCATGGATGTGACCTATGTTGCGAAGGCCGAGGCGACGGGCAGGGTCGAGATTCGACCTCAAAGTGTCGCCACTCAAGTCACCGTTGATGCACAGGGCAGGGCGAAAAGTGTACTCTATTTCGACAGGGACAAGGTTGAGCGCGAACAGGAGGCAGATATAATTATCGTCTCAGCCGGGACTTTTTTTTCCCCGAGGATACTGCTGAACTCGAAGTCTGCCCTATTCCCGGAAGGGATCGCGAATAGCAGCGGGACCGTCGGTAAATATTTCATGCAGCACATGGCGTATTCATGCCGGGCGGTCTTTGACGATAGGATCGATTCATTTCGGGGTTTTTACGGCGGTGCGATCTCAAAGGATTTTGCAAAAACCTCACCGAAGAACTCTTTTGCGAGGGGATGGACCATTGAACTCAACAGCGGTGTTAGGGGACCGGTGGAGACAGCGCTCTCGTTTCCGGGCTGGGGTGCCGCGCATAAAGAAAAGATGCGCAGGGATTTCGGCCATGTGGCAGGCATGGTCGTTTTTGGAGAAATGCTGCCGGATGCACGGAACCGGGTCGAACTGGACCCGCATGTGGTTGATGACTATGGCATGCCTGTTACGAAGATGTTTATAAAGCCGCATGAGAATGACCTGAAGATGATGCCTGCCATCGAGCAAAATATCAAGGACATCCTTGCTGCATCAGGGGCGAGAGAGATTTTAAGACTCGACTACCGGCCGGGCCGTGACGCCCACAATCTGGGGACTTGTCGTATGGGAAAGGACCCACAAAAATCGGTCGTAAACAGCTATTGTCAGACGCACGACGTGCCGAATCTTTTTGTTGTCGACACCAGTTGCTTCGTAACCTCTGGTACGGCAAATCCGGCTCTCACTATCATGGCGATAGCGACTCGGACCTCCGAATATATTGTTGAACAGGCAAAAAAGGGAAAACTCCGGCATAAGCCAAAGAATTGAATAAGTATTTCATTGATGAAGGGTCGTGTTCATCCTTGACCAATCTCGCGGCTGTTTTATAGGCAAAATCTGCCTTGGTATATAGGTTAAGGAGTTGTTTCTTTTGAACACAATATCCTGGAGGCGTACCCAGTGGGAGCAACACGCTAAAAAGGAGAAAGCTCTGCATGAAAAGACGTTTGTCTTTCAAACCGGATGACACATAGACAAAAAATCCTTAATTATCAAGGTGTATGCATATTTTCTTTCAGATAACCATATAGAACAGGAATCAGCACTGCGGGTGCTGCGCGCAGCAACAATATTATTTTATTTCAATGGCATGTATATTGCTTTTATCAGAATACTTACGGGTTTATATTATTAGATCGCTATTATTACGGAGGGAAAGAAAATGAAGTTATTGAAAACTCAGCTTGTTATCATGCTGCTGATGGTTCTTTTGTTACCTGCCCCTGGATATTCAGAGAGGGCCGGCAACTGTCCGGGCAGCATTACATCATACTGGCTGCTTGATGAACAGGGAGTCGAGCTTTTCCCGGATGCTGTCGGAACTCTGGATGCGGGTTGCGCGGGAGAATCCTGTCCTGCTTCTGTTCCCGGCAGGATAGCGAACGCGGTGTCTTTTGACGGTACCAACGACGGCTTGAGTGTCTCTGCTGATCTGTCCCTGAACTGGGGCGCGTCTGACAGTTTTTCCGTAGAGTTCTGGGTGAAGACAGACCCATCGAGCACCTGCGCCGGCAATCAGGTGATCGCAGGCAGAAATGAAAACAGTTTTCGCTGGTGGGTTGGATGCTGGGACACGAGTGGCGCAGCCACCTTCAGATTGAGAGACAAGACAGGGGCAGGCCCGACCGATCCTCTGTTCAGCACAACGGACATTACCGATGGAAAATGGCATCATGTCGCGGCTGTGAGGGACGGTCTGGCAGGTCTGACAAAAATATATGTGGATGGACATCTCGAGGGATCACAGAGCTATACCTATCAATCCGGTTTTGATTCACCTGCCGCACTGCTGAGTATCGGCTGGCTGGATATCAGCCCGTATTACTTTTTTGCGGGGATTATTGATGAAATGGCTATTTACAGCAGGGCGCTGGACGGGACAGAGATATTACAGCATTATCAGGACGGTAGCATTGGCCTGCAATGGGGATATTGTGGCTGCGGTCTGCCGGTTAAGATAATGCCCCTTGGCGATTCGATAACAATGGGAAAAAATGATTCCTCGAATAGTGATGAGAATTATATGGCTGGATACAGGCAGAAGCTGTATCTGGATTTGTCTGAGTCCGGCTACGCGGTTGATTTTGTCGGGAGTCAGCGGTCCGGGTCACTTGTTGCTCCTGTCTTTGATATCGATCATGCCGGGTATCCCGGGTATCATGCATCCGGGGGTACTTCAGGAGATATTCTCTCAAGTGTTTTTAATGAACTCTGGATAAATCCTGCTGAGGTAGTACTTCTCCATATCGGTACCAATGATGTTTCCACAGGCGGTCAGGATGTGAACGAAATACGCGCTATTCTGGATGAGATTGACCGTTACAGTCCGGACACAAGTGTTGTACTGGCCCGCATTATCAACAGGACAGACAGCCCGGCATTGGCACAGGCCACGGCACAGTTTAATAACGAGGTAGAAGCCATGGCAACAGAGCGTATCTCTTACGGCGACAGAATCCTGATTGTTGATCAGGAGAGCGCTCTTGATTATCTTACTGATATGTCGCTGAGCGGAATTCACCCGAATGATAATGGTTATGCGAAAATGGCTGATGTGTGGTTTAAAGGATTGGGTGAAATCCTGCCTTTCTGCGCGCAAATACCACGGATTATTTCAGTCCCCGTAACAGCAGGGATAGCAGGACAGGTATACACTTATGATGTGGACGCGGTCGGATATCCAACGCCCTCATACAGTCTTGTATCAGGACAGCAGGGCATGGCAATAGATGCGGTATCCGGCCTGATCACCTGGGTGCCTTCCCTGAGCGGTGTTTTCGATGTCACGGTAGATGTTTCCAATGCGAACGGCTCAGCCAGGCAGAGCTTCAGTATTACGGTGGGCGAAAGCAATGCGGTCAGAATATGGCTGGAAGCAGAGGAAGGCATACTTACTCCACCGGTGGCCGCAGCACAGGACAGCCAGGCATCTGCGGGTGGCTATATTTGGGTGCCGGACGGCCGGGGTGATGTGTTTGACGCAACAAAGGCAGCCGGACAGGCGCGGTTTACTTTTACCGTACCGGTATCCGGCAATTTTGTGATATGGGGTCGGGTGATCGCAAACAACGATTCGAATAACTCATTTTTTGTGTCTCTGGATGACGGAGTTATTAATGCATGGGAAGTCGCAGTTGCAACGAACTGGATGTGGGATCAGGTTAATGTGAAGGGTGGAGCAGACCCTCTTGTGTTATCTTTGGCAGCAGGGCAGCATTCACTCGTCATTAAACAGAGGGAGGACGGCGCAAAGCTCGACCGGCTGCTTATCACCAACGATATGCAGTATCTGCCGCAGTGGGCAGGAGAACCGGTCATTACCTCTGCTGCTGTGACTGCAGCAACTATAACTCAGCAATATATCTACGATGTGGAAGCCGCCGGCACCCCTTCTCCGATCTATCGGCTGGTGGTATTTCCGGAAGGCATGACCATCGATGAGCAGAGCGGTCTGATTCTCTGGAACCCTTCGGGTGCAGGAACTTATGCTGTGACTTTAATGGCTGAAAATGCCGGGGGAGGGAGCATCCAGCATTTCATGATAACCGTCTCCGGCGCTTACACGATCACCGCGACGGCGGGCACCGGCGGGGGCATTACGCCTGCGGGTGAAGTCACGGTCGCTCAGGCGGGAAGCCAGACATTTGCGATCGTGGCAGGCACCGGTTATCAAATTTCTGATGTACAGATTGACGGTGTTTCAATTGGCGCCGTGAGTACCTATACCTTCGGCAGTATAACAGACAACCATACAATAGCTGCCTCTTTCGCGGTTCGCACATTTACTGTTACTGCTTCGGTGCCGGGCGGAAACGGGACGATTGCCTGCGCACCGGCTTCGGTAAATTACGGGGGAAGCTCCCAATGCACAATAACGCCTGCTACAGGCTATCAGCTGATAAAACTTATCTTGAACGATACTGATGTCACCGGCTCTGTAAGCGGGAATACCTTTGCGCTATCGAATATTACGGCTGACTGCGCCCTGAGCGCTGCCTTTGCTGTTACCCCTGTCGTAGTTTCTGCTGTGTCTTCAGGCAAGATCGAAAGAGGAAACACCCTGAAAATACCGCATACCACATCCGGGACAAACAGGCTAATGCTGGTCGGTGTTTCCCTGAGACCGGGGACCGGTAACTATAGCGTTAAAAGCATTACCCATAACGGCAAGGCGATGACGAAGGTCGGATCAGTTGTAAGGGGTACGTCGGCAAGGGTAGAGATATGGAGACTCATCAATCCTGATGCGGGAACATTTAATGTTACCATTACGTTTAACCGTACTGTCAGCTATGGAGCTGTTGCCGGTGTCGTGACGATGAACGGTGTAAATCAGACAACACCACTCGGAGCCTTCGCTTCAGCTAATGGCAGTTCAAAGAATGCTTCTGTGAATGTTTCATCTGCAGCGGATGAAGTTGTGTTTAGTGCAGTCGATGCGAGGACATCCGGTACCATGACGCAGGGAATTCTGCAGACAGAGCGATGGGACATAGCAAGCATGCGCGGGCGTCGGCGCTGTACCTGATCGCCGGCGTCGGCAGCACCAAGTTCCTCGAACAGCGGCGGCAGACCATCAGCGTCGGCCTCGGCCTCCGCGTGTTCGCCACCAACCGGCTGGCGTTCCAGGTCGACTTTCGCGATCACATCTACTCGCTGGACCTGCTCGGCGTCCGCACGGACACGCAGAACCTCGAGCTGACCGCGGGCGCCACGTTCTTCTTCTGACTTCCTCTCGTTCACGCTCACGATGCCACTCATTGCACGCTGCCTGTACGTCGCCCGCGGACTCGCGCTGGCGGCGCTGGTTCTCGCCGGCGGCGCGGCCGCCGCGGCCGTCACGCCGTCAGCCGGCGCGCCGGACTTCACGCTGCCGCGCCTGGGCGGCGCCAACCTGCGGCTTCAGGAGCAGCGCGGCCAGGTGGTGATGGTCAACTTCTGGGCGACGTGGTGCGGGCCGTGCCGGGTCGAGATGCCGCACCTCGCCCGCCTCTACGACAAGTACCGCGCCTCGGGCTTCACCGTGCTCGCCGTCAACATCGACGAGGACCCGCACAAGGCCGCCAGCCTCGCGACCCAGCTCGGGATGCGTTTCCCCGTGCTGCTCGACACCGAGAAGAAGGTGAGCCGGCTGTACGACCTGAGCACGATGCCCTCGACCGTGCTGATCGACCGCGAGGGCCGCGTGCGCTACGTGCACCGCGGCTACCGCGACGGCTACGAGGACACCTACGACAAGCAGATCCGGGAGTTGCTGCGCGAATGAACGCCTTCCATTCCGCTCCGTGGCGCGCGCTGCGCCGCACGGTTCTCATGGTGGCCGCTGCCGCTGCGCTGGGCGCGTGCGCGATGCCGGAGCCGTGGGTGAAGCCGTACGAACGCGAACGGCTGTCCGACCCGGTGATGCAGCTGCAGCGCGACGCGCTCTCGGCCAAGCACTTCGAGCACGTGCGCGAGGTGCGCGAGGGCGCGCGTGGTGCCACCGGCACGCAGGGAGGCGGTTGTGGCTGCAACTGACCGCGGCCGGCGCGTGCTGCGCGGCGTCCGGCGACTGCTCGGCGCGCTCGGCGGGTTGCTAGCCACGGGCCATGCGCAGGCCGCCGACCTGCCGGAGGACCGCGCCGATCTGCTGTTCCACACGTACAACGGCGGCGGCGTCGACGCCTATGGCCCGGCGCTGCTGGTGCGCAAGAAACTGCTCAACAAGGTCTCGCTGTCGGCGTCGTACTACGCCGACATCGTCAGCAACGCGTCGATCGACGTGGTCACGACCGCGAGCCCGTACAAGGAAACGCGCAATGAGTTCGGCCTGGGGGTCGATTACGCCGTGCGCGACGCCCTGATCACGCTCGGTGTCTCGCACAGCAAGGAGCCGGACTACATCGCCGACGCCGTCAACCTCGACATCGCGCAGGAAGTCTTCGCCGGCATGACCACGGTCGTGCTTGGCTACACGCGCGCTTCCGACGAGGTGGGCGACGTCGAGCGCGGCTTCTTCGACACGGCCAAGCACTGGCGCTACCGGCTCGGCCTGACGCAGATCCTGTCGCCGCGCTGGCTCGCCAGCGCGAACTTCGAAGTCGTGGCCGACGACGGCTACCTCGGCAATCCGTACCGCTCCGCGCTGGTCTTCGGCGCCGCGGTCCCCGAGAAGATGCCGCGCACGCGGTCCAGCCGCGCCGCCATGTTGCGCGTCATCGGCGAGGTCGCGCCGGGCATGTCGGTGCGCGGCAGCTACCGCTACTTCTGGGACACCTGGGACATCCGCGCACACACCTTCGATCTCGGCGTCGTGCGCCGCTTCGGCGAGAAGTGGCTGGCCGACGCGTACTGCGCGGCTACTCGCAGGACGGCGCGCTGTTCTATTCCGACAACGCGACGGCCGAGTCGCTGTACCTGTCGCGCAACCGCCAGTTGAGCGACTTCCGGAGCCTCGCGGTCGGGGTCAAGGGCACCTACACCTGGATGCGCGTGCCCGGCAAGTACGAGGTCCGCGTCAACGGCGCCCTCGAATTCATCGGGACCGACTTCAGCGATTTCACCGATGTGCGCGACGGCAGCCTGTACTCGTACAACGCGACCGTCGGCCAGGTGTTCGTGACCGTCACTTTCTGAAATGAAGGAACACCGAATGACGAACCTCCGAAGCCTGCTGGTCGCCGGCTTCCTGTCGCTCGCGGCGCTGCTGCCGGCGACGTGGGCCCAGCCCGCGCCCGCGCCCGCGCCGGCCCCCGCCGCCGCCACTGCAACGGCCGCACCGGCTGCACCGGCAACTGCTGGCAGCCTCGACGATCGCATCCAGGACGCGAAGGCCGACGTGATCCGGCTCAACCGCGACCTGCTGGTGCTCGAGGAGGAACTGCTGTTTCCGGCGAGCACGCAGGTGGCCATTTTCGTGTCGATGGACGTCGGCAAGCTCTTCATGCTCGACTCGGTGCGGGTGAAGCTCGACGACAAGGACGTCGCCGCCTACCTGTACACGCCGGCCGAGGTGCAGGCGCTGCACCGCGGCGGCGTGCAGCGCCTGTACGTCGGCAACCTGCGCGCCGGCACGCACGAGCTGGTGGCCTTCTTCACCGGCAAGGGCCCGCACGACCGCGACTACAAGCGCGGCGCGACCATCAAGATCGACAAGGGCACCGATCCGAAATACATCGAGCTGCAGATCAGGGATTCCACCGGCAAGCTGCAGCCCGAGTTCGAGGTCAAGGTCTGGCAGTGACGCGCGGATGGGTGCAGTGATCCAGGCAGTTCGACAGGCAGCCCGCCGGGCGCGTCGCACGGCGCTGATGGCCGTGTTCGCGTGCCTTGGATCGGTCGCGCATGCGCAGTCGCCGGCCGGTTCGGCGCCGGCGCCGGCGACCGCCGCCACGAGCTGGACCGATTGGTCGACCTGGACGGACTGGTCGAGCTGGACAAGCTGGTGGCCCTGGCGCGACAAGGGGCCGTCGTACTCGATCGGCGTCGACGCTCCGCACTACGGCGACGGCCTGTTCTACTTCTTCCAGGGCCGCTACTTCACCTCGGTCAGCCAGCTGATGGTGTCGCAGCACTTCGCCCGCATGGCGCCGCACGACGACGAAGCCGAGATCCTGCGCGGCGGTCTCTTCCTGTCGTACGGACTGCACCGCGAAGCGGGCGAGGTGTTCGCGCAGCTGATCGAGCGCGGCGCGGCGCCGCCGGTACGCGACCGCGCCTGGTTCTACCTGGCGAAGATCCGTTACCAGCGCGGCCTGCTGGCGGAGGCCGACGAAGCGCTGGCGCGCATCGAGAAGCCGCCTGCCGGGTGCGCTCGAGGAAGACCGGGTCCTGTTGCAGGCCAACGTGCTGATGGCGCGCGACCGTTACGCCGACGCCGCGCGCGCGCTCGAGCCGCTCAGCAAGCGGCCGGGCGCGAGCAGCTATGCCCGCTACAACCTCGGCGTCGCCCTGGTTCGCAGCGGCGACCTCGCCGGCGGCACCCCGATGCTGGACCAGGTCGGCACGCTGCCGGCCACCGGCGACGAGTTCCGCAGCCTGCGCGACCAGGCCAACGTGGCGCTCGGATTCGCGTCGCTGAAGGACGGCCGCGGCGACGCCGCGCGGGCGTACCTCGAGCGCGTGCGGCTGTCCGGCATGCATTCCAACAAGGCCTTGCTCGGCTATGGCTGGGCGGCGGCCGCGCAGGGCAACATGCAGGCCGCGCTGACCCCGTGGAGCGAACTCGCCGCACGCGATCCGGGCGACGCGGCGGTGCTGGAAGCCAAGCTCGCGGTGTCGTACGCGCACGCCGAACTCGGCGCCTATTCGCAGGCGTTGTCGCTTTACCAGGACGCGATCGGGACCTTCGATCGCGAGGCCGCGAACCTCGACGCGTCGGTCGCCGCCATCCGCGACGGCACGCTGCTCGACGGCCTGATCGCCAGCAACCCGGGCGAAGAGATGGGCTGGTTCTGGAACATCGCCGAACTGCCGGAGGGCGCGGCGCTGCCGCATGGCGCGCATCTCGCGCAGGTGCTGGCGCAGCACGATTTCCAGGAGGCCTTCAAGAACTACCGCGACCTGCTGTTTCTCGCGCGCACCGTGCAGCAGTGGCAGGACAGCCTCGGCGTGATGCGCGACATGCTCGCGAACCGTCGCCAGGCGTACGCCGAGCGCCTGCCGCAGGTCCAGGAGAAGGAACGGGCACTGCAGCTCGGCGAGGCCGGGCAGCGCGGCGACGACCTCGCGGCCGAACTGCAGCGGGTCGAGCGCGAGGCCGATGCGGCCGCGCTCGCCACCGCGCGCGAGCGCGCGCTGCAGGCGCGGCTCGACCGCGTGCGCGACACGCTGGCGCAGGCGGGCGCGGATCCGGAACTTGCACTTGCGC
The DNA here is from genome assembly GCA_963746295.1 of uncultured Nitrospira sp. GTDB lineage: Bacteria > Nitrospirota > Thermodesulfovibrionia > Thermodesulfovibrionales > UBA6898 > JAOUFP01. The sequence continues at coordinate 76,511 of CAVVAQ010000016.1, forward strand.
GCGAGCGCTACCGCCGTGCGTCCGGCGCGCTGCTGTGGCAGCAGCACGACCAGTTCTCCGTGCGCCTGTGGAACGCGAAGAAGGGCATGCAGGAACTGCAGCGCAACCTGGCGCAGGCCGGGCAGCGCGACGCGGCCCTTGCCGTGGCGCAGCGCGACGAGCCGGCACGGCTCGACCAGTTTGCCGCGCGTATCGACGCGCTGGCCGCGCGGCTGGACGGAATGGCGCCGCGGGTGGCGACCCTTGCGCAGGAGCAGCGGGCGGCGGTGCAGGAACTGGCGGTGGCGGTCCTCGTCCGCCAGAAGGAACGCCTGGTCGCCTACGGGACGCAGGCCCGCTTCGCGGTGGCGCAGATCTACGACCGCGCCAGCCAGGGGAAGGACGGTGGCCGTGCGACCGGGCAATAGTTCCGCGCTGGCGTGCGCCGTCGTCGCGGCCACGCTGCTGGCCGCGTGCTCGACCTTCTCGAGGAAGGAGCCCGAGCCGGCGACCCTGAAGTCGCTCGCGTCGCGCGTGGTGACGGTGCAGCCCGACGACGGCGTCAAGGCCGACGAGGAGGCCGCGGCGCGCGCCTACCGCGAGTTTCTCGCCGCCGCGCCGCGCGAGCCGCAACGGCAGGAGGCGCTGCGTCGCCTCGGCGATCTCGAGATGGACCGCGTCGACTCGCGGCTGGCGACCGGCGAGGCGAGCGGCACGGCCGCCGACTACCAGGCGGCCGTCACCCGCTACAGCGACTTCCTGAAGAGGTATCCGAGCGATCCCGGCAACGACCGCGTGCTCTACCAGCTGGCGCGCGCCCATGAGCAAGGGGGCGACCTCGAGACGTCGCTGAAGACGCTCGACCGGCTCGTGCAGGCGTATCCCGCCACGCGCTACCGCGACGAGGCGCAGTTCCGACGCGGCGAGCTGCTGTTCACGCTGCGCGACTATCCGAACGCGGAGAAGGCGTACGCAATCACGATGCAGGGCGACCGCGCCTCGCCGTTCCACGAGCGCTCGCTCTACATGCACGGCTGGGCCGTGTTCAAGCAGGGGCGGCTCGAAGACGCGCTGCAGTCGTTCTTCCGCGTGCTCGACCTCAAGCTCGCGGGCCGCGGCAACGAGAGCGACCTCGAGAACGTGCCGGGACTGACGCGTGCCGATCGCGAACTGGTCGAGGACACGTTCCGCGTGACCAGCCTGTCGCTGTCCAACCTGCAGGGCGCAGCGTCGATTCCGCCGTACATCGATTCGGAGGTCCGCCGCAGCTACGAGTTTCGCGTGTACCAGCAACTCGGCGAGCTCTACATCAAGCAGGAACGCGTGAAGGACGCGGCCGACACCTTCGGCGCGTTCGCGCAGCGCGCGCCGTCGCATCCCGAGGCGCCGGTGCTGCAGGCGCGGGTCATCGACATCTACGCCGCGGGCGGCTTCGCCAACCAGGCGCTCGAGGCGAAGAAGCAGTACGTCTCCAACTACGGCGTCGGCAGCGACTACCAGCGCGCCAATCCCGCGGGCTGGGCGCGCAGCGAACCGCTGGTGAAGACGCACCTCGAGGAGCTCGCCCGTCACCATCACGCCAGCGCGCAGAAGACGAAGAAGACCGAGGACTACCAGGAGGCGGTGCGCTGGTACCGCAGCTACCTCGCGTCGTTCCCGAAGGACCCGCAGGCGGCGCAGAACAACTTCCTGCTGGCCGAGCTTCTGTACGAGGACGCGCGCTACGCCGAAGCGGCCACCGAGTACGAGAAGTCGGCGTACGGCTATCCGCGCTACGACAGGAGCGCCGACGCGGGTTACGCGGCGCTGCTGGCCTATGCGCAGCAGGACAAGCGCCTGTCCGGCGACGCCGCACGGCAGGTCCAGCTCGCCGCCGTCGACAGCGCACTGCGCTTCGCGCAGGCGTTCCCGCAGGACCCGCGCCGCGCGCCGGTGCTGACCAACGCGGCCGAGCGGCTGTACACGCTGAACGACTACGAGCGCGCGACGACGATCGCGCGCCAGGTATTGGCACTGCAGCCCCCGGCGGCCGCGGCGCAGCGGCGCGTGGCCTGGACCGTGGTCGCCCACACGTCGTTCGAGAAGGGCGGGTTCGCCGATGCCGAGCGGGCCTACGGCGAGGTCCTGGCGCTGACGCCGGACAAGGACACGGGGCGCGCGCGCCCTGACCGAGCGCCTGGCCGCGTCGGTCTACAAGCAGGGCGAGGCCGCGCGCGCGCAGGGCAGCCTGCCCGACGCCGTCGGCCACTTCCAGCGCGTCGGCGACGGTGGCGCCGACCTCGACCGTGCGCGCCACCGCGCAGTACGACGCCGCCGCAGCGCAGCTCGCGCTGAAGGACTGGGACGGCGCGGCGCGCACGCTGGAGGATTTCCGCACCCGCTACCCGAAGCATCCGCTGCAGGACGATGTGACCGGCAAGCTCGCGGTGGCGTACGGCGAGAAGGGCAGCTGGGCGCAGGCCGCCGGGGAGTTCGAGCGGCTGGCCGCCGTCAACAAGGATCCGCAACTCGCCCGCGCCGGCCTGTGGCAGGCGGCCGAGATGTACGAGAAGGCCGGGCGCGCGCGCCGGCGGCGCGCGCCTACGAACGCTACGTGAAGCAGTATCCCGATCCGCTCGCACCGGCGCTCGAGGCGCGCTACCGACTCGCGCTGATCGCGCGCGCGGACGGCGATCGGACGCGCGAGCTGGCGCTGATGAAGGACGTGCAGCGCACCGACCTGACGGCCGGTGCGGCGCGGTCGGATCGCACGCGCTACCTCGGCGGCATGGCGACGTTGGCGCTGGCGAAGCCGCTGGTCGACGACTACCGCAAGGTGGCCCTGGTGGAGCCGCTGAAGCGCCAGCTCAAGCTCAAGAAGGACCGCATGGAACTGGCGCTGAAGGCCTTCGCGACCGCCGCCGATTACGGCGTGGCCGAGGTGTCGACGGCCGCCACCTACCAGACCGCCGAGCTGTATCGCGACTTCGGCAAGGCGCTGATGACCTCGCAGCGGCCGAAGGGGCTGAAGAAGGACGAGCTCGAGCAGTACAACGTGCTGCTCGAGGAGCAGGCCTTCCCGTTCGAGGAGAAGGCGATCGAGGTGCACGAAGTCAACGCGAAGCGCACCGCGAACGGCATCTACGACGCGTCCGGTGCGGGCCAGCCTCACCGCGCTGGGGCAGCTGCGCCCGGCGCGCTACGGCAAGGTCGAACGGACCGGGAGGACGGTCGATGCGATCCGCTGAACGTTCGCTGCGGCCGCCGGCCTGATCGCGCTGCCGCGCAGTCACGCTGCTCGCCGCGTGCACGGCGATCGGTGGCAAGGTCGCGCCGGCGCCCGCCGGTTCCGGGAAGACCGACGCCGTCGCGGCGTCCATCAAGCCCGCCGAACCCGCGACGGCACGCCGGCGCCGGTCAGTCCCGCCACGCAGCGCGCGTTCGATGCCGCCCGCCAGGCCTGGCGGCCGGGCGCACGGCCGAAGCCGAGCGCGGCTTCGCGTCGCTGACGAAGTCCGATCCGGAACTGGCGGGACCGTACGCCAACCTCGGCCTGATACATCGGCAGGGCGGCAAGACGGCCGAGGCGGTTGCCGCACTCGAGAAGGCGGTGCAGTTGAGCCCGCAGCGCGCCGAACTGCACGGCCAGCTCGGCCTCGCCTACCGCATGCACGGCGACTTCGCCAAGGCGCGCGCTTCATACGAAAAGGCGATCGCGCTCGATGCCGCCTACGCCGCCGCCGTGCTCAACCTCGGCATTTTGTATGACTTGTATCTGTGGGATGGCGAGCGCGCCCTCGAACTCTACGATCGGTACATGCAGCTGACGCCGGGCGGCGACGAACAGGTGCAGCGCTGGATCGCCGACCTCAGGAACCGCAGCGCGAAGAAGAGCGCGGCGCAACGCAAGGAGCAGGGATGAAACGGTCTTTCTTGAGGCATCGAAGCCGGGCGGTGCGCGCGACGATGGTCGTCGCCGGCGCGCTGGTCGCCTGCAGCGCGGTGGCCCAGGACCGCGCCGAGATCGACCGCACGCAGATCATCGGCAACCGCGAGTTGCCGAAGGTGCTCTACATCGTGCCGTGGAAGAAGCCGGCGCCCGGCGACCTGTCGAACCGGCCGCTGGAAAGCGTGCTCGACGAGGCGCTGGCACCGATCGACCGCGACGTGTTTCGGCGGCAGGTGCGCTACGACGGCCTGATCCAGTCGCGCGCGCGCGGCGGCCGGCGGCACGGCCGGCATGCCGCCCGCGGCAGACCGCAAGTGAGTTCAATTCGCATCAAACGGCTTTCGGAGAAACGCTCATGAATTCTTTCAACACCGTCGTCAAGTTCTTCCAGGACAGCGGGCTGTTCATCTACCCCAGCATTGCCATCATGGCGCTCGGCCTGGCGGTGGCGATCGAACGCTTCATCTTCCTCAACCGCGCGCGGACCGACAACCGCAAGCTGTGGGACAAGATGCTGCCGCTGCTGCAGAGCGGACGCTTCGACAAGGCGCAGGCCGCGGCCGGCAACGCCGACGTCGCGATCGGCAAGATCGTCAGCTACGGCATCGAGCGCCTGAAGACGCCCGGACGCCGCGAGGACATCGACGCCGCGATGGAGGAGGGCATGATGGAGATCGTGCCGCGGCTCGAGAAGCGCACGCACTACATCGCGACCTTCGCCAACGTGATCACGCTGGTCGGCCTGCTCGGCACCATCATCGGCCTGATCAAGGCGTTCACGGCGGTGGCCAACGTCAACCCGGCCGAGAAGGCGGAACTGCTGGCCGCCTCGATCTCGATCGCGATGAACAACACCGCCTTCGCGCTGATGGTCGCGATTCCGTTCCTGCTGATCCACGCGTTCCTGCAGGCGCGCGCCACCGAGATCGTCGACAGCCTCGAGGCCGCGAAGGTCGAGCTTCCTGAACCTGGCACAGCGCATGAACGCCGAGGCACGGCGCGGAGCGGCGGAATAGCCGACGCGCATCACCGACCTCGAACGAGGAGTACAGCATGCGCGTGCGTCGCCTACGCCGCGGGCCCGTCGGGCTCGACGTCACGGCGTTCATCAACCTGATCGTGGTGCTGGTGCCGTTCCTGCTCAGCACGGCCGTGTTCACGCGGCTGTCGGTGCTCGACCTGTCGCTGCCGGCGCAGTCGACCGGTGCGCTCGAGAAGCTCACGGCGGAGAAGCTCAACCTGGAGATCGTGATCCGCGCCGACGCGATCGAGGTCGGCGATCGCATCGGCGGGTTGATCCAGAGCATCCCGAAGACGGCCGCCGGCGGCTACGACATTGCCGCGCTCGCCGCGCTGGCGAAGGGCATCAAGGAGCGCTTTCCCGACAAGACCGATGCCACCGTCCTGCCCGAGCCGAACGTGCCGTACGACGTGCTGGTGCAGGTGATGGACGCGCTGCGCGCCGGCCGGCAGGTGCAGGGCGCGAAGGTCGTCGACGTCGCGCTGTTCCCGGAGATCTCGATCGGCGACGCGCCGATCCGGCGCGCCGGGGGCACGCGATGAAGCTCTCCGGCATCCAGCGTCGCGCCGAGCGGCGCAACCGCAACACGTCGTCGGTCGACCTGAACCTGGTGTCGCTGATCGACATCTTCACGATCCTGATCTTCTTCCTGCTGATCAACACCGGGGTCGCGGACATCCTGCCGAACTCGAAGTCGATCCGGCTGCCCGAGTCGAGCGCGGAGATCGAGCCGCGCGACACCGTCGTGGTGCTCGTCAGCCGCGACGACATCGTCGTCGGCGGCCGCAAGGTGGCCACGGTCAGCGAAGTGATCGACGCCGACAGCGACGTGATCCCGGGGCTCAAGGCCGAGCTCGACCTGCTCGCCGGCCGCCAGGTGATCCGCGCGGAGAACGAGGCCCGCCAAGCGCGCCATCACGATCATGGGCGACCGCGAGATCCCGTACCGGTTGCTGCGCAAGGTGATGGTCACCTGCGCCCGCGCCGACTTCACCGAAGTGTCGTTCGCGGTGCAGAAGAAAGGCGGCGTCTGATGGTCGCCACGATGGCGCTGCACACGCCGGTCCTCGCGTGGTCGGTGTCCGCCGAGGACGAGGAGCGCTTCAAGCGGATCCTGCGGGCCGTGCTGCTGGTCAGCCTGCTGGTGGCGCTCGTGATGCCGTGGCTGCCGGTGCGCGAACCCGATCGCACCGTGGCGCAGCCGCGTGCCCGCCGAACCTCGCCAGGCTGCTGCTCGATCGCGAGCCGGCACCGCCCGTCCCGCCTGCCGAAAGCCGAAAAGCCGGCGCCGAAGGAAGAGGCGACGGCGAAGCCGGACACGTCGAAGGCAGCACCGAAGGCGCCCGTGGTCGAGGCGCGCCGGCCCGAGGCGAACAAGCCGCCGGGCGAGAAGCTGGAGAACGCCCGTGCCCGGGCCTCGGGCGTGGGCCTGCTGGCGATGAAGAACGAACTCGCCGAACTGCACGCGGCGCCGGCGGCGGTGCAGATGAACAAGGACATCAAGCCGGGCCCCGGCGTCGGCACCGGCGTCGGTCCGGGTGTCGGTGCGGGCCAGGGGCCGGGCGTGCCGACGCGGTCGCTGATCACGTCGAACGCGACCGGCGGCAGCGGCGGCATCAACACGGCCGCGTACAGCCGCGACACCGGCGGCGGCGGACTCGCGGGGCGTTCGACGACGCTGGTCGAAGGCGTGGCCGGCGGACGCGGTGGCGGTGGACCCGGAGGCACGGCGCACGGTGGCGGCACGGGCGGCAAGGGCGCCGGCCCCGGCGGCACGCTGCAGAAGGGCGCGAGCGGCAAGGCGTCGCGCTCGATCGAGGAGATCAAGCTCGTGTTCGAACGGAACAAGGGCGCGATCTACGCGATCTACAACCGCGCGTTGCGCGAGGAGCCTTCGCTGCAGGGCAAGGTCGTGCTCGAGCTGAAGATCGCGCCGGCCGGGCAGGTGACCGACCTGCGCATCGTGTCGAGCGAACTGAAATCGGACGAACTGGAGCGCAAGCTGCTGGCGCGGATCAAGTCGTTCGACTTCGGCGCGAAGGACGTCGACGCGATCACCGTCACGTGGCCGGTCGACTTCCTGCCGTCCTAGCACGCTGGGCGGCGCGCTCCGATCTGCCAGGCGGCCGCCTGAAATAGTCGTCCGCGAGTCGCCCGGCCGGGCTTTGCCGTCATACTTCGGCCCACCTCACCATTACAACAAGTGCCGGCCGGTGCGGAACTTGACGTTCGGCCCCGGACCGCCGCCACCCGTGCCCCATATCGCTGCCCTCAAGAAGCTCAAGCACACCGTCATCCGTCGCTACGCGACGCCGGACGACGCCAGCGGCGTCCGCGCCA
>CAVVAQ010000017.1:0-167585 GCA_963746295.1 uncultured Nitrospira sp.
CGCGGTTAACACTCAAATTCAGTAATGTTAGGTTTCCTAATGTTGGGACACTCTCTTCTCGCGCCACAATAGCCTGTTCTTGTTCGCTCAAAGGGGAACCTGCAAGTTGTTTAGCTTTTACACTGTAGACAGCGTTCCAATCAGCCTTGCTCTCATCAAACAATGGCCAATGTTTGTACCGAGATTGTGGGAGTATATGATCAATGTCAAGGTGACTAAGATTTTGTGCAAAAGCATCTTCTGTCCTAGAAGTTTGCCGCAGGTCTAATTCAAGCTCCGCAAGGATCGCTCGCATCTTTGGAGCTTCTACGCGACCGGGATATATTGCTCCTTTAATGCAGGTGTTTCTGAACTCTTCGTTGCCGGGCCAACGTGAGGCCTCGCCCTTCAATGAACTGAGAGATTGACGAAGAGCTTGGGGCGACATCTCTGACTTGGATAGGCTACGGAGAATTGAAATAAATACGTTGTTGTAATTCTTTGGAGTTAGACCACAGATAGCGCGCCGGACGACATATGAGACAAGAGCATTTAGCATCTCAGTCTTCGCATCAGGTGGGAGCTGCGATGTACTTATCACAAGAGCTAGCGGGTGCAACGTGGTAATATCAAAGGGAGCTATGCGCCTACCAAATCTGGCGATGGGAATGTCCCCACTACCGTCCACTAGTGCCTGATAATGAGTAGCATAATCGGTAAGTATACTTAATTGAGTGTCCGCGGACTTCGGCTCCCTGTCTCTGAAGACGTAGCGACGATACTCGAAATACAGTCGACCCAAGTCAATTTCCTCAAGCAATTCTGCTTGGAGGGCAGCGTGTATGAACCATTCTATTCTCGGTTTTCTCATGCGCCCTCGGCGCTGCTCTTCGTTCCAGTAACTATGCTCAAATTTTGACCAAAGTGTGTTGTAAAGGGCTTCAGAGTCGTTTCCCTCCCGATCTGCTCGCATAAAAATAAAGTTTCGTATCAAATCTGTTGCGTGAGGCGGGCACCACGACCGTTTAGAGTCTCAAAAATTACTTGTGCATCATCATCTTCGTCTAAGACAATTGAGACTATCTTTAAATCCTGCAAAATTGCAGTTGCTAGTATTTCTCCCCGGGCTGTCAACTCTTCTTTACTGCCCTGGGCAATCCATTCTTCGAAGCGATTAGTGAAATACCAAATCGCCTCAAAAGCTGGCGGGTGCACTATCCCAATTTGACGTAACGATCCTCTCTGCGTAAAGCTTTTGTGAAAGATAGTTTTTAGCGCATCCCGGTCAACTGCTTCAAGAGCTGACTTGTAGTCACGACGATCTCAAACGTTGGCCACACTTTAAATACTTCGACAGCAGGCTCCCGCATGGTATCCGGGTAAGCCGTTCTCTCTTAAAGCACCGGCAACTATCTCGGCAATTGCAGTAGAATTAGATGATCTCAAAGTTATAAGGATAGATTTTAAGACAAACTGCAAAGTCGTAAGTCGTTGCTGAACATCCATGATGTGTAATGTATCAACGCCTATCAAGCCCACTCGTGGCTGAGGATCAAGCACTACCGCCCCGAGAAAATGCGGAGTGATTTTGTCTCCAATAATCGAGCCTCCGCCTTACTCGGACGTCTTCCCAGAGCTGCTCCCATTGATTTGCAAGTGTCCAAACATAGGCGCGCTGATAGAACGGTACCATGTACTGTCTGCGATCCTGAAAAAGTTGTTGAATAGTAATATCGTCAGATTTCAATTGCTCTCTCCGTTCCTTTAGCCAAATAAATACGAGTCGCGTTTAGCATCCAACAAGTTATTAGATAGTTTCTCGATAACTCCGGATTTTTACATCTTCCTTTTTACTACAAGAAAACAGATATCGCCATAAAAGTGCTTGAATTAATTGTATTAGCTCAACTGACTAATATTCCATTTTGTATGTTATCAAGTTAACTGTCTAACATACATCTTCCGATTGCAGCTGTACCAAAGATGGTCAGATTAGTTATGTATTATATACCCTCTTGATTTACCGAGAGTCAAGAAAAAACTATTAATTTTCATTCGAAACTTACAAGTATTGCAATAGTCTTCACGATGCAGGGTTACAAGGGGAAGCTCGTATCGTTCAAAAACTAAAATCTATGCGGCCTTCTGCGGGCACGTGAATCTCAGAAGTAAAACATTCCTCAGTGGCTGAAACAAGCAAATCACGAGAGAGACCATGACCGGCAGCGAGGTCAGGTCCTGCTTCTTTTATGCCGCGTTTTCACCTTCCGAAGTTTTGACTGAAGTTCGGAGGGAAAGTTCTTCATGTCTGGTCTGCATATCCCTCCCGGATAACCCTGAACTTCCCCGTCTCCGTATCGAGATCATAGATATTGAAGTTTGTCCGTATATCGATCCCCTTGTAGTGCACGGCGAAATTGATCGCGGCAGAGCCTTCCTCTCCGCTCAGGATGCGATGAAACACCCCGCGCGGCCAGACAAGCATGGCTGCTCCCTCAAAAATGATCTGACCGTTTTTCTGAATCTGCCGAGGGGTCACGACAAAATTCTCGACCCTTCCATGCGCCCGCGTATAGATGTCGACGACACGGGTCCCGGTGAGAACAACAAGGTTGTCGTCCTGGTGTGGATGCATGTACCACGGACGTTTCACCTCACCAACAGGACCCGGAGAAATCGCGCCGCTCTCGTGCAGGACGCGGTCGATCGCGCTGATTTCAGAAAATGCCTTTGTCGGCACATTATCGAAAATCACCCCGGGCGTCTTACGGAACAGATTGAGTGAGATAATCTTATAGAGACCGGGGACCTCCTCAAGAACTTCTGCATCATTGAGCATATTCTTCCTCCAGTTTGGATAATTTGCGGTTCCTCCCCTCGCAGAGGGCCGGACCTTTTATGGTTATTATAGTCTACTGCATACATCTGTTTCGAGACCCAGTTGCTTAGCCCAAATATGTCACGATTTTCGACTACTTGTCTTGAAATAAGGCAGGATAGTGCATTCGTGCGGATTTTTTTTGCCAATATTCCCATGGCATATCTCTCAAAGATCAAGAGGCAAAAACCTCGGAGCGGTGCGAGAATGAGCACGAATGCACTATCCTGCAATGTTCCTATCATAGTCCATGAATAATCCAGATCAGCAAAATATCAATCCGGTCTTACCCATGGAGCCGCAGGCTGTCTGTGTGCTCACAGAAAAAACATTGCCAATAATCAATACATGTTTTATAGTGTAACTATGCAGATGAGAACTTTCATAAGCATTCTTTTCCATCTGGCCTGCATCCTCATCATCCTTTTGTCCTCTGTGCAGGCAGAGGTCTGCAGCCCTACCCAGCCGGATATGCTTGGCCCTTTTTATCAGGAAGATGCCCCTGTCAGATCAACGGTGGGAAAAGGATATGTGTTGCGCGGAACTGTACGGTCATCGAAAACCTGCCTGCCTGTCAGCGGTGCTCAAATCGAATTCTGGCTTGTCGGTCCTGACGAAAAGTATGATGACAGCCGCAGGGCAACGGTCTACGCAGATCAAAAAGGCGCATACCGTTTCGAGAGCAACTACCCGGCGCCCTATTTCGGGAGGCCGCCACACATCCATATTCGCGTCACTGCCCGGGGGTTCAGTCCGCTCGTAACGCAGCACTATCCTGAAAAGGGGAAATCAGCTGCTGTCTTTGATCTCGTCTTAATCCCCTCAGAATAAAACCCATATATTCATAAATAAAGATTCGTAAATCATGTCGAGAACAAAGTCAAATAGTTATTTTGCACCCTCTCATTTCAGTTCAGACTTCATTCCATAGTAACCAATAAATTTTAATTACAGAAAAACGCGGGGATGAGTGAAAAAAGCTTTATCTGCGCATCCTCCGTAAGACAGTTGTGAAACAAAGAACGCAAATTTTCATGACCGACATTACGAAATCATTCGCAGCGAAATTGCGACATTATAAAGGTTTTTTTCACCTGTCCCCGCGATATCTGCATTTTGGAACTAACCTTTTCAACCAATACTGCAGCACTCATAAATGTGCGGCATAAATCTTTTCAAATTCCGGGGATATTCTGATAAAGGCCTTCAGGACAACCGGGTCAAAGTAATCAGGGTTGGTCCTCTCGTCGCCTTCGGTGATAATTTTGCATGTCTTTACGTGATCAAAGGGAGGTTTATACGGCCTCCTTCTTCTCATCGAGTCGTAGTAGTCGCAAACCATCATGATGCGGGCCTCAATCGGTATCTCCTCTCCTTTTAATCCCCGGGGGTATCCTGTTCCATCCCACCTTTCGTGATGATTCAGGGCCACTACCGCTGACATTTTCAGCTTGGGATATTCCGAATTGGCAAGGATCCTTCCGCCGATGAGTGTATGCGTTTTCATGATTTCAAACTCTTCGGAGGTGAGATCACCGGGTTTTAACAGTATTCTGTCGGGTATTCCTATTTTGCCGATATCGTGCATCGAGCTGGCAAAGGTTATTGTTTCGATAAAGTCTTCCGACATCCCCAGTTCCTGAGAAATCCGTCTCGCATAAAAGCCTATACGGGCTATATGCTCGCCGGTATCAACATCCTTTGACTCAGCAGCCTTGCTTAATCTCAATATCATCTCATTGCTCATATTACTGATCAGCGCAAGGGCGGCTGTCAGCTCGAGGGTCCTCTTCTGCACGGTATCTTCGAGCTTCTGTTCGTACTGTTTTTCGACATTCAGAAGATTCTCTATCTTCGCGGTGATCCCGCCGCTCGAAAGAAAAGTTAACAGCCCTGTCTTTGCCGCTGTTCCCGTGCTCCCGTCTTCCCAGCCAAGGAGATGATTTACAGAGGAATATTTCTGGTCGAGTTTCCTCGCGGCAGAATCAAGTCCGGAAATATAGGCCGATACAAAGAGAAAGCTGATCGAAAAATAATAGAGCGCAGGAGGCAGCCAGACGTTCAGGAAGGAAAACAGGGAAAATGAGATTGCCGTAAGGAATAAAAGACTGACCAGCCAGATCAACGCATCTGCCTTCTCATTCATCTTCAGAAAGAACAGAAAAAAAACTATGGACAGACCGAAAACCAGGGGCCACTGTAACAGGGGAGGGACAACGCGAATATGACTGCCGTCAAGGAGGTTGTTCAGCATATTCGCATGCAGTTCTACCCCCGGCATTTCCCTCCGGAACTGGCTGAAGGGAGTCAATACCTTGTCACTGGCCCCTGCTGCCGTCACGCCAACGAGCACGATCTTCCCGCGAAAATAGTCATCAGAGAATTTTTCCCCGATAATATCTGCCAGCGAGACCTGATGAAACGTCCCGGGAGGACCGTAAAAATTCACCTGCATCGGGTCCATCTGAACGATCGTCTTTGCCTGTCCCTCGTTCTGATCGTTCACCGGCAGCGCGCTTCTCCTGAGGGGCTGATCAGTAACAAGTTCGTACAGTGCTGAAACCAGGGAGGGGATAAGTTGCCCTTCATACGAGAGCGTGTGATAGGACTTCCTCGTTACACCGTCGATGCCGGGCTCAACATGCACATGTCCGGTTTTTTTCGCCACAAGCAGCGGTCCGGGATCAACCCTCCTGCCCTCATCGTCAATATAGACAGGCAGAACAACCCTCCCCTGCTGTTTGACCGCCTCTGCCAGTAGGGGATCGTCATCAGACGGTTCGACCATAAACAGATCAAAACCAACAGCGTCCGCTGCCCTCAGTCTGTCCAGCAATCGGGAGTAATAAATTCTGCGAAGCGGCCAGCTCCCCAGGGAATCGAGCGCCCTCTCATCTATGGCAGCGATAAGAATCCGGTCTGAGGTATGGCGTACACCCCGCAACCTGAGAAACGTATCGTAAAAATAGGTATTAATCCCTACAAAAAAACCAAGATATTCGCACAGGAAGAGCAGTACGAGACCGCTCAGGGCGATACGGAGCGAGCGGGTCAGCCTTGCGCCGGACTGTTTCTCAATCATCTTCTTCTGCTAGCCCCGTTATCAGCTGGCAAAGGAGCATCGAAGACTCCCTGCGGCACGACCGCAGGGAGTCTTAACTCAGGGACTTTTTGTTTCATAGTATTCGTTTGCTTAAAGCACCAGCTTCCGGCGCTAACCCCGCTGCAAGCCGGAGCGAGCTTCAGCGAAGAACAGTTTCTGGATCACGGAAAATTTTGCCCGCCACCCATGTTAAAGGGCCAGCCACAGGATTACCCCCAGTGCTCCGACAACACCCAAAATTCCGTAACGGCTCTTCCGGGCAATCTCAAAACTCTGTGGCGGAGAAAAATTGCCCTCATAGCCGGTTGCATCGATAGTACTTATGCGCACATAATATGTCCCGGCCTTATCGGGTTTTTCCAGAATTATCTCTGCCTTGTCTACTGTCCTGTCAAGAAGAATGTTCCGGAAGTCAGGATCACCGGCCATCTGAAAATGATAGGACATCCCTTCCCCGAGGGAACGCCATCTCATCGGGATCTCCTTTTCCTCCATCTGTGGCTGATCCAGCAGGGGAGCAGGCGGAGGAGGAATCAGAGTAAAGCTCAGGGGATCAGACCATACGCCCTCATAACCGTCGTCAGCGATAGAACTCAGGCGGAAGTAATAGGTTTTGTATGCGAGGGACTGCGTCTTGTATCCGGTTCTCTCTATTGCCTTCTGCTCATCGACGATCCTGTTAAACTCTCTGTCTTCAGCGATCTGGAGATGATATCTGACCGCGTCACTGACCTTCATCCATCTGATCGAGACCTCTTTCCCGCGGACTGCTGTACCGTCGACAGGCCCTTCGGTAAAAGGAGGAAGCGGATTTGTCCTTACCCTGACAGGTACGGGCTCAGAGGGGATTCCTTCAATTCCGTCTGTATCGATGCTTCGCGCCTGCATGAAATACGAACCATCTTCGATATCGGCAATCCTGACCGCCTGATCCGACCTGAAAACATCATCCACGATAACGTCCTGCATCTCCCTGTCTCTGGCCAGCATGACCCTCCAGGAAGACGCACCCGGAACCTGTGTGAAATTAAATACCAGCGGCCTGATCCTGTAAAGCGGTTCGATAAACTGGGGAGACGGCGGCAGGAGGAGTTTCCTGGGACTGAGAGGTGCTTCATTTTTCCTGACAAGTGTGCCTTCCCCTTCTGCGACCGCTATCTTTTTCCCCTGTGCAGCAACACCGATCGTCCCCTGGAGAACTTCGGTCCTCGTAGCATCGAGCGCATCAACAGCAGTCCTGAATTCCGTGCCCCTCGCAGCAGCAACCGCGGAAGGGGTATGTATCTCGAGGCGCGATTCATTTCCCGTGGCTGTTTTCAGCCTTGTAATAGTCCTCCCCGCGCGCTGAAAGAATTCCCGGATAATTTGAAAGGGCCCCCTTTTTGCCAATCTCTTCACATGAAGTTCGGTAGCGGATTTTATAAACAGCGCGGTAGAATCTTCGAAGGTAAATTCCACGGCAGCAGCCTTTCCTGTCTTTATCATGTCCCCCTGGGAGATTCTATCATTGAGACGAAGCGCCTTCCAGATATCAGAATCTTTCGTGCGGACCTGGACATCTCCCTTAATAAAACTGACCCGTGCGTACAGAGGCTCACCTTTTAAGAGCGAGACGGGAATTATCAGCTTCTGGCCGGGGAAGATTGTATAGGGACCGGCAAGCCGGTTGACTTTCGCAACGTCGCGCCATCGGCCTGGCGTCTCAAGATACTTGTTGCAGATCGTGATGAGCTTATCATTTTTTTCAACGGTAATTTCGATATTCTGTTCATTTGAGGCGCCGGCAAATGAGAACAAAATACCGAGATGAAGAATCATAATTATGAGGCAGGCCTTTATTTTCATTTCTCCCCCTTGCAGAAAGAATGTTTTCCAAAGGCATATTGTATCATACACAACTCCAGAGTGAACAGACAGAAAAAATTCTCTTTTCTCAACTATACAAAAGTCGCTGTGAAAATACTGTCATTTTATCTGGCACTCTGTTTTGCCGGATTAAGGAGGCAATAAAACTGTCTGATGAATTTCCTGAACTGAATGAATGCTTTGACGGGATCATCTTTCTCAGTAACTGCGAGGACCAGAACAGAGAGAGGAATGCGGAAGGCTCATGTCTCTTCAGAGCGGCGTCAACGTCTGCCTCAAAGCGTTCTGCTTCCCGACTCCCGGTGCAGGATAACAGAAGCTGCTGTCAGTATCAGAAGCTTTTTCCCGGGACACTGAAGCTGTTCTCGGGAACTGTTCCTTTTTTGATCAGCTCTTCTTTCTTTGATACGCCTGAAACAGACATACTCATAATCAGATATAAAACAACAGTAAGAAGGAGACCGATAACAAAAACAAAGAAGAAAAATGCAGGCTTACGGTATATGAGATAGGCAAGGACGAGAATTACGGCAATTACGATGAATGGATTCGACTCCGCAAAACTCATGAGCATGGTTGTGATATCGTTTATGATACTGCCAAAATCCATTCAGACCACCTGTTAAAAGTGTACCATATATCAGTCCTTTTATTTCAAATCAGTCATTGTTCTATACTATAAAAGCCCCTGTTCTTTTTCCCCTCACTCGAAGACCACGTAGCCCTTTGCCAGGCCCGCCCTCTTTCCTCTGATCCCAAGGTCCTCAATACACGCGAGTCTCTGTTCCCTTCTCCTCATAAGTATCTTTTTTACCGTATCAGGCCCGATACCGGGGATCCTGAGAAGGGCCTCTTTATCGGCAGTGTTGATCCGTACAGGATAAAAGCCCGGATTGCTGTCCGCCCATACCTGTTTCGGGTCCCTGTCCAGCCGCAGGTTCCCGCTTCTGTCCAGGAGGATCTCCCCTTCCTGAAAGCCGTATTTCCGGAAGAGAAAATCGACCTGGTACAAGCGGTGCTCTCTCATAAACTGCTCGCCCGGACTCGTAAGAAATTTTTTTTCACCCGGGATGTCCGGACTCCCCAGACCTTTCTGATAGGCGGAAAAATAGACCCGGTGGAACCTGAGATTGTTGTAGAGCCCGGACAGAGAGTGTATGATCTCGGAATCAGTCTCGTCTGAAGCGCCGACAATAAATTGTGTCGTACACTTCACCCTCGAAAACCGCGTGCCTCTACCCGTCAGCTTCCCCATGAGGCTGATCGGTCTCATGATGTCTCTTTCATAATCCTTCGTGCCGGAAAGCGTTTCAAAGTGTTTTTTGCCCGGTGCCTCGATATTCAGAGATACCGCTGTAGAAAGAGAAACCGCCTCCTCGATCGCTGCGTCAGAAGCGCCCGGTATGATCTTCAGATGAATATATCCCCGGTACGCATGCCTTCCTCTGAGAATCCGGGCAACAGTGTTTATTTTCTCCATCGTGTAGTCAGGGTCCCTGATGACGGAGGAACTCAGAAACAGGCCGAAGACCTTTTTCTTTCTGAAATATTCCATGAATACACGGGCGACCTCCTCAGGGCTGAGCGTGCAGCGCCGCACGTTTGAGTCAGAGCGGAGGGGACAGTATTTGCAGTCATTGGAGCAGGCGTTCGAAAGGAGCGTCTTGAGAAGGACCGAATATCCTCCCTGCGGAAGCGCGACAGGATAGAGCCACTTGCCGTCCAGTCCCCTCTTGCGGCGGTCGTCCCTGTTCGTCCCGCACGCGCAGGCCAGATCATACTGTGAATCTTCGGAAAGGACCCTGAGTTTTTCGATCGTCTCCATTACTTTCATACCACATTAGCTATCCTGTTCTGCAGTTTTGAGGTCAGATCCGGACCACCTTCATGCCCAATACCTTTGCTCCTTCCGCCATAATGCGGTCAGCAGTGACAAGGACTTCGGCAGAAAGCTCTCTGGCGATCATCAGGTGCAGAGCGTCGAGAGTTCTTATCGGAACATCAGCAAGCAGTGCGATAAGATTAAGCGTCCCGCTCACCATCCCCTCAGGAATTCTATGGCATATGAGCGACCTCTGCCGAACGTCTTCCTGTAAGGTTGCGAATATCTCCGCCTCCATCCTGGAAGTCAAATCCTTCTCCCTGCGTCGCCGTGCAAGAAGACACCGCATTTCAATAACGGTTAGATCACTGATGGCAACGGGTCCGTGCTCCTGAATATATTTTTCAACATCCTCAGACCGTGACTCGTTAATGTACCATTTTGCCAGCGCGCTTGTATCAAAATATATGGTGCTCTTCATCGGGCATCTCTGTCCATGCGAATAAGCTGCCCGCTGCCTTTTTCATGCGAGACATCTTCATGCGGAGGTCTCTGTGCGACGGTATAGGCATATCCCTGTCCAGCGGTATTAGCCGGGCAACGGGTTTTCCTCTTTTTGTGATCGTAATTTCTCCCTCTGTCTCCAAAATCTCTTTCAGGTTCGGCAATGCCTGCCGGGCTTGCCGAATATTATAATTTTTCATGCCAATTCCTCCCTATCCCGGTCCAACAACCAATGTGACACATTTTTTAGTATTGTAACACACCATACAGGGTAGCACAATAAATTTTAGGCAGATATAAGGCAAGCGATAGCGTTGGCAATCAATATCTGTTCTGAATAATTGATTCTCTTCAGAGTTTGCCCTTTGATAACTATTGCTGAAGCATCACTTTTAACATAGGAAACATTTTCCCCACCAAAAAATCTCTAAATATTTGATACTTGCCTACCAATTAACATCATCACGTTTCTTATTTAATTCTATGGCTGTAACAAATAGTTGAACAAAAAAAGGAAGCATAATAATGAGACCCAAATATTTTTCTTCTATTGTTATGCGTTGCGAAATCATATGAGCTATAAAAACTGCTATAAGTTGAATGAGATACCAGATCAAACCTTTTATTGGAAAGCCAATATAAGCAATGCCCATTCCTGAAATGAGAAAAGACAATAGAAATGACAGGTAAGGATTGCTGCCACCATAACCTTTCTTACTGAAATGTAATGCTGCGTATATCAGCGCAATTAGCATCACAGAAGAAATTACTATGATCTCAGGTAACATGGCAATGAAAACTAATAGCATTTTTTTATTAGATCCTCACTGATAGCATCATATCCTCGGTCCACTTGTCACGGGGGATTGGGAACCAGTGCCCCAGGATTGAACAAACCTGATCAAATTTCCCTCTTTTGACAATTCACCATTCACTCTTAACTTTTCACTGTTTTTTTGCTTCAGTTCCGTCCGGAAAGGCTGCCGGGGATGGTAAATCTTTCTTCGATGATCCTTCTGAACCTCGGTATATAGATGAGGTCATAGACGGATTCCTTGCCAGGAAAGAGAACGAGGGCCGCCTTCCTTGTCTGGTCCATCAGTTCCAGTGACTCCTGGAGGGTAAGGTTCGACTGCATAAGCACTGCCTCGGCGAGGTCGACGACAAACCTGAGATGCCGCATCTTTTTTTCTTCTTCCCTGAGGAATTCTTCCTTCATAAAAGATATGGGTAGTATACCATGGAGCCATACTCATCAATCAGGGCGTTCGGGGATTATGCCCTGCAGTCTTGCCGCAGAGGGTCTTTTATGCGTTATAATAACAGGACGAAAAAACAAAAAGCAGAACTGTTGGGTCATCGCTGGTAAACAAAGTAATTTTTCGGAGAACTTCACATGAGCCAAACATCATCAGGCCAGGAACTGCATCACGAGATTTTCGGTTCTATCCTGGATAGAAGCGAGATGACCCCATTTTTGTTATTGACCGCCGGAAATTATGAAACAGCACTCAGGCAGGCGACCAAAATGCTGAGCAACCGAGGTTTTGATACGCTTAACAATACTCTGCAGGAAAGCGAAAGACAAAGGGCCCTGACATACATTGAACAGGCATACCGGTACTTTTTAAATTGGCTGTTCCCTTTTTCCAAAAGCCAACTGGAAAGTCTCCTTGCCTTGCATTCCGCAAACAGCGATCTCTACCGGCAGTGCCTTCGGACCATTGGAGAAACAGAATCGATTTTGATCAGTACAGAGTTCCACGAGATAGTCAACGAAGACCCGCGGCATCTCTTTCTTCTCGCCTCTTCAAGAAAGTATCCTCATGTTTTTTATGGGTATAAAGGGCACAACAGGGATGTCCCGCCTGAATGGCAGCAGACGGCCTGTTCTCTTCTTAAGATGGGCCATTTGATCAAGTCAATCGAAGAAGACAGCCAGGACATTGCCGATTATGCCCAATTAGGCTTCTTCATGGAAATGCAGGGGCAAAGCCTCGATGATTTGTATCATTACGACTGGGAAAATCCCGGACATATCCCTGAAAGTGAATCCGCCCGCAGGGCCTTTGTTAAAATTTCCACTTTTTTTCATAAACTGAAAGAATCGATGACGTTTGATACGGGAAATGGATGTCTGGTTTTCAACAGCGGCGACGGCGTTGAAGTCAACATCGCAGAGATCAAGGCCAGGCTTAAGAGCCCGGAAAGCATGTTTACCAAGTTGGGAAAAGATGTGGAAGGAGAGGCTTGGGACATAAGAGACATCCTTGCCATTACATTTATTCTGAAGAGCAGGGACGATACTCTCAAACTCTTTCATGCATTACAGAAGAGAGGCGTCATCCTGCAGGAAAACACCGCTTCCCATTCTATTACCCAGACCCTGTTCGATAATCCGGATAGCATGATTGAGGCCGTACGGAGACTGATGATCAGCCTTTCTCAAAGTGAGGGCAGTGATGAAATGCCCGGGGAAGAAGATCTGCTCACGAATGCGAAAAAATTCTATGAAGCGCTGAGTGTGAATGCTGCCAGGAACCGGTATTCTTCTTTGGGGCATAACAAGTTCCAATGCAAGATAAATTTTTCCCTGCCGATTCACCGTACAACAAAGACGAATAAAATTATGGTGCCGGGCACCCCCGTATACGCAAGGAGGGCACGGATCAGCAAAAAAACCGAGCAGCACACCTTAGGGGTAGAACTCCGCATATCCGACGAGCAGAGCTGGCGCACCTCGGAACAAAAAGGAGACTCACACCATGACGCCTATAAATTCCGACAGTTAGTCTCGGTAATGAACAGGGTTTTCAAGAATAATTTTCACGTACCGGAAGAGAGTTTTCCTCAGCTGAGAAAAGACCAGTGCGGCCTCTTTTCATGACCATACGAGAAAGTCAGCGAGCAGAATAACCGGACAGCTTTCAGCTTTTAGATCAACCTGAAAAATGCTCTTGCAGTAAAAAGCGGGGATGTGTGAAAAAAATCTTTAACTGCGCATCTTTTGCAAGACAGTTGTGACTCAAAGGACGGGATATTTTATAACCGATATTTTGAAATCATTCGTATCGAAATTGCGACATGATAAAGTTTGTTTCACATGTCCCCACAATATCTGCATTTTGGGGGTCAATACGAACGTCTCAGTGTTCCTGCATATAAGCTTCTCTGAATGCAAACCCAAAAAGCTCTTTGTAGCCGCTGTCCTATCTTTTACCATTATTTGATGTCGCCAGGCTGTTCCATTTAATGGTGAAGCCTTTGCCGCCTGCCTGCTGTTTTTTCTGCCTGTGCTGCCTGTCGGCGGCCTGCAATGCATCGACAAGCCTCAGTATTTCCGTAAAATCTCTCTCCATCTCCAGCGGGTAAAACAGCTTCATCCTTACATGGCCCCGCGGATCAATAACAAACACCCCTTTTTCAGTTGGACCTTCCCCGGAGTTGTCCAGGCCGTATCGCGTGGCTATCTGTTCATCCGCGTCGTCGATAACCGTGAGAATATGGTTCTCCAGATATTTCCCGATAAAATTCCTGAATGAAGTCGCTTCAGGAGAAAATTTATGCCCTACTGCCACCGCCTTAATCCCGCGTTTGCAGAGGACATAGGTTATCGTCCTTGTTTTAAATATGGGGATCAGGTCATCGGGATGAGAAAAGAGTATTACCCAGCTTCCCCTGAAATTATCTCTGCTGACCCTGCTATCTCTTTTCGTCACATCAAAAAATGGCGCAGGCGCTCCGAGTTTTGGACCTTTTACCTCCTCCGACAGCTCATGCATTCCCTCAACCTCTTTTCAACGTGTCCGGATAGTAAGAATTCTTCACTGCATGTACAGTTATAATTGTGCAAATAATATGCCATCCATTCTTTAAAAGGTTTGAACTATGGCCTGTTGGTGTTTACATGAAAGCTGCCCATTTACAGCCGACTCTAAAACCCCTGTACCGCCTGTTTTTATAGGTAAATTTGGATTCCAAAGAGGAAAAAACTTCAAGACTGCCTGAAGAAATATGTTTTTTCATCAGGGTCACTGATAGACCTGCGTCTGTATCTGTAGGAAACATCCGGAGTAGAAATAGCTTCATCTGTTTCTCCTGGATACATCCCCACAGTACTCCGTGATCCTCCACGGAAAGGAAGGGACAAGGGGCTTCCAGGGGGGTGGAAGCCCCTTGTAGGAGGAGAGCTTTATAACTCTTTCAGATGTGACTTTCTCAAAAATGCCGGGAGATCGACCGCGTCCTCATAATTAAACATGTCTCTCGGCAGGGCACTTGGTTCAAAGGTATAATCTATGGTCTTTGCGAGCACCTTGTCAGCCGCCTTCATTACGATGGGTTCTTTTTTGGGCATCCATTTTCTGATCTGTGGCAGTTCCACCTTTTCTTTCCGGTCCTCGAAGCCAGTGGCTATGACCGTCACCCTGACTTCATCGTCAACGTCAGGGTCGATGACCGCCCCGAATATCACATTCACATCCTCGTGCGCCGAATCATAGATGAGGGATGTGGCTGCCTGGACTTCACTCAGAGAAAGCTCGAGACCTCCTGTTATATTGATCAGGATACCCTTTGCTCCTTCAATGGAAGAGTCTTCCAGGAGCGGGTTAGAAATCGCCTTCTTGGCAGCCTCGAAAGCTCCGCCTTCGCCCTTTGCAGTGCCTGACCCCATAACCGCGCGGCCCATGCTCTCCATAATGGTCTTCACATCCGCAAAGTCCACGTTGATAAGGCCGGGGACAAGGATAATGTCCGATATCCCCTGCACCGCGTGTTTCAGCACATCATTCGCTATCGCAAAGGACTTGAGCATGGGAGTACCCTTATCGACAACAAGGCTTATCCTGTCGTTGGGGATGACAATCATGGTATCAACACAGTTTTTCAGTTCACTCATGCCTTCTTCAGCGTTCTGGGACCTCTTCTTGCCCTCGTAAAAAAACGGCTTCGTGACTACGCCTACGGTAAGCGCCCCCAGTTCTTTTGCGATGCTGGCCACAACCGGCGCCGCTCCTGTGCCGGTGCCTCCGCCCATTCCAGCGGTGATGAACACCATATCGCAGCCGTCAAGGCAGTCCATAATCGCCTCCCTGTCCTCAATCGCCGCCTGCCTCCCGATCGCGGGATTGGAACCGGCCCCCAGTCCCCTTGTCAACTCTCTGCCTATCTGGATCTTTACTGATGCAAGCGATGACTCCAGGACCTGCAGGTCAGTGTTTATCGCGATAAACTCTACACCATGCAGGTTTGAGGCTATCATATTGTTGACCGCGTTACCTCCTGCGCCACCGATACCCACAACCTTGATCCTCGCGTTCTGCCCCTTTACTTCTTCGATTTCAAACATACCATACCCCCTTCTTTTCTGTTATTGAACTGTATCTGGTCTTTACCATTGAATATTCCTCTTAACCACTCTTTCATCCCCGCGACCGCGCCCATAAAAACATCACCAGGGACCACCCTGTTCTGCAGTGATGCGCACGCACTCGTCAGAAGTCCGACACTGGTTGCATAGGCCGGGCCCTTTACCGCGGCAATGGAGCCTCTGACTGTTGCCGGCTGACCGATCCTCACCGGTAACCCGAGCAAAGCCTCGGCTGCCTTATCAAAACCCTTCAAAAGGGACGCTCCCCCGGTGCATACTACACCGCAGGTGGCAAGTTCATAGCCGTGACATGCCTCTATCTCATTCCGGATCATGCCGATCATTTCTTCGCACCTCGGTTGTATGATCTCGCCTATATATCTGGCCGGGATTGTCTTTGTGTCACCGGACGTCTGATGTATCTTTATCTCATCCTTATCGTTCCCCATTCCCGCAAACGCGGCTCCGCAGGAACGCTTCAGTTTTTCAGCCTCGTTGATGTTTATCCTGAGTCCGACAGCAATATCATTGGTAATATGGGCTCCTCCTACTCCCAGCACCGAAGAATACCGTAACGCGCCTTCCTTAAAGAAAACCAGATCTGAAGTGCCTGCACCGATATCTACAAGGACGACTCCGGATTCCCTTTCCTCCTCTGAGAGTGTGGCGCCGGCAGACGCAAGGGGGTTAAAAACAATGTCAGCAACCTCCAGGCCGGCCCTTTCACAGCACCTCAGGAGATTCTGGACCGATGAAGCAGCTCCGGTTATGATATGCACCTTCGCCTCGAGTCTGACTCCTGCCATGCCGACGGGATCAGCGATCCCTTCCTGGCCGTCAAGGGCAAAGTCCGCGGGTATGACATGCAGCAGTTCCCTGTCAAGCGGTATATATACGGCCTTTGCTGATTCTATAGCCCTCTCCGTATCAGAAGGCCGAACTTCCTTGCCCTGGATCCCTATTGCTCCGGAACTGTTCATTCCATGTATATGCGTGCCGGACACCCCGGCAATTACGGATTTAATCCTGATTCCCGCAGCGTTTTCCGCGTCTTTGACCGCCTTTTTGATAGAATCCACGGTCGCTTCCATGTGGATGACCATTCCCTTCCTGAGGCCTTTTGAAGGTGCTTCGCCGACGCCAAGGACATTGATTCCCCTGTCGTTCAGTTCTGCCGCGACAGCGCATACCTTGGAAGTCCCGATATCAAGTCCTACAAAGAGGTTCGTGCTCATTATCTGATTACCTCGTTCACCGGGCTTACCAGCACCCTGTTGGCAAACCTCAGGTCTATGTAATCAACGGCAATATTCCGGTTTATTATCTCCTGCTCTATGTCCGAAAGCCGGGCGAGTTTGTCTTCGTACTCTCCCGTGCCGACCTTGACCAGAACGCCGTCGATATTTACCGACATCTCCTGGGGTTTATGCGAGATGATCTCGATGTGGTCCTTCCGGGAGAGAAGACCGGTATTCTTTATTGTCTTTGCCAGACTAATCGCCTCCAGAAAAGCCTCCTTTTCTCCGTAAGGATTGCTCGAAATGACCGGCAGGAACGGTACCGCTATATCTCTGAGTTCCTCCAGCATGACCCCCTTGTCATCGACAATAAAGAGCTTCCCTTTCATGTCAAGGAGGGCGAAAGGCTCGGCTTCACTGATATGGATGAGAAGTCTGTCAGGGAATTCTTTTCTGACGACCGCAGAACGTATCCACGGAGATTCCGTCATTTTCTTGTATATATTCCTGCCTGATATACTGAGCAGATTCGCGTTCTTGCCGAGCCCGGCCATCTGCCTGAGCTCTTCATCCGACAGGTGTTTATTCCCGGTCATGACAACACTCCTGTACGCTGAACGCTGGTTTTACCCCGTTCCATGCCAGAAAGATCAGGGCCACGAGCAGAGCCACGGGGAGTACAACAAACCCAAGGTACCTGGCTGACGCGACAAGCCTTCTGCCCCGGGGTTTATTCGCAGTAACATTCTTTCTGGCTTTCATGTTCGCTCTCAACCGATATCTCCGAGAATCTTCATGAGGAGTTCACCGAAGCCGATCCCCGCGTTTTTCGCTATCTTGGGGAGCAGACTTGTCTCTGTCATGCCCGGAATAGTGTTCACCTCAAGCACAAAGGGATTTCCCCCGGCATCAATTATCAGATCGACCCTTGTAGCGCCGCTGCAGCCGAGGGCCTTATGGGCAGCCAGCCCTGTCTGTTTCGCTTTTTCATAGACCTTTTTGCTGAGTTGCGGAGGGAAAATATACTCTGTCAGACCTGCCGTATACTTGGCCTCATATGTATAAAATTCAAGCGACGGCCTTACCTCAACGCCGCCAAGCACACTGTTGTTCAGGATGCCGATCTGGACCTCTTTCCCTGTGACATACTGTTCAATGACCACCTTGTCTCCGTAGGAAAAGGCCTTTCTCAGGGCGCCTCTCAGCGCGGACCTCTCTTTGATGATCTCCACGCCTACACTCGATCCCTCGGTCGCGGGCTTGATGACCCATGGCAGGGAAAAGCCTGTTTTGAGTTCAATGTTAGGAACTCTGCGTTTTGAACCGCTGTCTAAACCCTGAGCTTTGAACTCTGAACTTTGAACTATTCTAAAGGCGGGCATCGGAATACCGTGATAGAGAAAAACCTTTTTGGAAGCCTCCTTGTCCATCGCAAGGGCCGAAGCGAGAATTCCTGAGCCGGTATACGGTATCCCCATAATCTCGAGCATACCCTGCACCGCGCCATTTTCACCGTGCCCGCCGTGGAGGGCGATGAAGGCTATATCGATCTTCTGTCTCTTCAGTACGCTGCAGAGGTCTTCTCCTGCATCAATCGCCACAGCATGCAACTTCAGGCCGCGAAGGGAGTTATATACCGCTGTTCCACTCTTCAGTGAAACCTCTCTCTCGGCAGAACTTCCGCCCATGAGAACACCTATCTTCTTTTTCCCGAGATCCTTTTTCTTCATCTGTTCATCCCCTTCCGACCACCCGTATTTCAGGCTCGAGGACAACGCCGCATTTTTTCTCTACGATCAGAGAGACCTCCTGCATAAGCGCCAGGTAATCCGATGCCGTACCGCTGCCGTTGTTCACAAAGAAGTTCGCATGCACGCCGCTTACCTCAACACCCCCGACTTTCATGCCCTTACAGCCTGCTTCGTCTATCAGTTTCCCTGCTGACAGGCCCCCGGAGTTTTTATATACACACCCTGCTGAGCGGGCAGAGATCGGCTGCGTCTTCGCTTTTTCAGCGAGGTATCTCTGCGTCCGTTCGGCAACCGCCTGTTTGTCGTCTTTTCGTACCGTAATATTCGCGTTCAGAACGCTATCCGTGGGTTTGATCGCCGAGCTTCTGTATCCGAAGCCAAGCTGTCCCGGCTCAAACCTGTCGAGCCTGCCGTCAGGGGTCATGATCACCACCGACTGTATCACATCCCTGATTTCGCATCCGTAGGAGCCTGAGTTTCCGCAGATTGCACCGCCGAATGTTCCTGGTATCCCTGCCAGGCCTTCAATGCCGGCATATCCGCGTTCCCTGCAGAAGTTCACGAGCATCTGCAACGGCACCCCTGTTTCCACAAAGAGTCCGGCATAATTCGCATCTTCATGAATCACCTGCATCATCCTGAACGATCTGAAATTTATCACAACCCCTTCAATCCCTTTGTCCCTGACCAGGATATTCGTCCCTCCGCCAAGAGGCATGAAGGGGATACCCTTTTTTTGCAGTAACAGCACAACATTCTTCAGCGACATCGGGTCAGCAGGGCAGAGCATGACGTCTGCGGGTCCGCCGATCGCCAGACTGGTATAATTTTTCATCGGCACTTCGAACTCCGCATCTCCGCGGTAAATTCCGCGAAAAGTATCTTCCCATTCCTTCCGGTTAATCAGCATGCAGGCCCTCCAGCACTTTTTCCCCGAGTTTCCAGACATCCCCTGCGCCGAGGGTAAGAAGGATATCGCCTTTTTTCATTGCCGAGACAACATGCGTCACCGCGCCTTCCTTATCAGTCCTGACAACTTCGCCCTGTCTTTTGGACCTGATTTTTTCGGCAAGCGCGTCTGCTGTTATTCCCGGAACCGGCTTTTCCCCTGCAGGGTAGATATCGAGCAGCACAAGAACATCGGCGTCGCCGAATGCCCCGGCAAACGCATCCATAAGGTCTGCGGTGCGTGTATAGCGGTGGGGCTGAAAGATTACAAAGAGCCTCCCTTTTTCCCTGAGGTACTGCTTGTTCTCACTGCCCGCAGCGAGCGTTGCCTGTATTTCGGTCGGATGATGACCATAATCATCATACACTTTTATGCCGCCGGCCTCTCCCTTGAATTCAAATCTCCTCTGTATGCCGCTGAAGGAATGCAGCGCCTCGCTGATCAAAGGAACTTCCATCTTCAATTCCTGTGCGACGCCGATACAGGCAAGCGCGTTCAGCACATTATGGATGCCGGGTATCGGGAGAGAGAATCTTCCGATGAAATCTTTTTGGGAGATCACATCAAAACTCGTAGTCATAAAGCCTTTCTCGATATTCGCGGCATAGATGTCCGCCTCTTCCGAAAGCCCATAGGTGATAAATCTCCGGTGGACCGACGGGATAAGCTCTCTCAGCGTCTCATTTTCCCAACAGACAAAGGCCGCTCCGTAAAACGGTATCTTGTTGATGAACGACAAAAAGGCGTCTTTCAGACTTTTCATGTCCCTGAAATAATCCATATGCTCGCGGTCGATGTTCGTTACCACGGCGATCGTCGGTGAAAGCTTCAGAAACGAGCCGTCGCTCTCATCAGCCTCGGCAACCAGGAACTGGCCTTCCCCGAGTTTGGCATTGCTCCCTATGCCTTTGAGCTTGCCGCCGATGATGATCGTCGGATCAAACCCTCCTTTGCCAAGCACGGTTGATATGAGGGACGTCGTAGTTGTCTTGCCGTGCGACCCTGCAATCAGTACGCTGTATTTCAGGCGCGCCAGTTCAGCAAGCATTTCCGCGCGCGGAATCACCGGGAGAGAATGCTCTTTTGCCGCGACCACCTCGGGGTTATCTTCCGATACCGCAGAGGAAATGACTACAACGTGGGCGTTACCGATATTTTCCGGCCGGTGACCGATATGCACCCGTATCCCCATCGCCCCGAGTCTCTTCGTGGTCTCCGTCTCCCTGAGATCAGACCCCTTTACTTCATAGCCGAGATTACAGAGCACCTCGGCTATGCCGGACATCCCGACGCCGCCTATCCCGACAAAATGTATCACCCGGTATTTTTCAAACATGGTCAATCACCTTTTTTCCGCCGCCCGCCGGCAGGAAAATTTCTTCTCAGGCTGAGCGCTATATCAACAATCCTCGCGCAGGCATCAGGCCTTCCGAGCCCCCTGCTCGCCCGCTGCATTTCCTTTCGTGCTGAATCACTTTCGAACAGCTCACGAATATGCGTCGCAAGCACTGTACCGCTCATTTCATGGTCAAAAACCACGATGGCGGCGCCCATCTCCCTGAGCTTGATCGCGTTGCGCTCCTGGTGCCTCCCTGCTGCATGCGGGTAAGGGACCAGCAGAGAAGGCTTGCCCAAGGCCGTAATCTCCGCAAGCGTTGTTGCGCCTGCCCGGGAAATGACCATATCGGCTGCTGCGTACGCCTCGGCCATCTGATAGATAAAGGAGGCCACGGTCCCTTTAAATCCTGACTTTCTGTATGCCTCGCGGACACTCTCATAATCCCTCTCACCTGTCTGATGGAGAAACTGAATCTTTGACCGGTACTCGCCGAGATGATTGAGCGCATCGACCATTGTCCTGTTGATCGACGCTGCTCCAGAACTTCCCCCGAACACAAAAACCGTAAACATCGCCTTATCAAGAGAAAAGAGTCTCTGCGCTGCTTCACGCTCTCCCCGAAAAATTTTCGACCGTATCGGATTGCCGGTAAGAAACGTCTTCCCGGGCGGAAAGACGGAAAGGCTTTCCTGGTAGGTGACACAGATCTGGTCCACGAATCTGCTCAATATTTTATTCGCCATCCCGGGGACGGAATTCTGTTCATGAATCATGGTCGGGACTTTTTTCAGATGAGCGATCAGTACGACAGCGCCTGAGGCATAGCCTCCGACTCCGACCACCATGTCCGGCATAACCGTGTTCAGTATCCGGTATGAATCCAGTACCGACAGAAAGACCTTGGCTATCGACTTCACCTTTCTGATGAGCGACTTCCCCGCGATCCCCTCTGCCCTGACGAACTTGAGCGGATACCCTTCTCTGGGGATCACCCGTGACTCGATCCCGTGCTCTGTCCCGACGAAAACGATCTCCGCGCTGCTGTCCCTTTTTCTGAACTCTTCGGCCAGGGCAAGCCCGGGAAAGAGATGTCCTCCGGTCCCTCCTCCGGCTATAATCACCTTCACCGGGAATACCCCTTCCGGTGATAAATATTTCTTCGCGCTATTTTTTTCGCGATCATTACGCTGTTGTCGTCGGTGATCACGTCGTCGTCTCCCTTTGATATCCTCAGGAGCAATCCTATGACCGCCATATTCACCAGCAGGGCAGAACCTCCGTAACTCATGAACGGCAAGGGAAGCCCTTTCGTAGGGACCATCCCGGTAACAACTGCAAAATTTATCAGCGCCTGTATCGATATCATCATGGTCAGGCCATACGCCAGGTAAACGCGGAAGCCGTCCTCTGATCTGTTCGCTATCGAAATACCTCTCAGGAACAGAAAAAGGAAAAGCGCTATAACAACTGCAGCGCCGATCAATCCGAGTTCCTCTCCGACAAGGCAGAAGATAAAGTCGGTATGCGAGGCAGGCAGAAACGACAGTTTCTGTTTTGATTCTCCGAGCCCCAGGCCGGTGATCCCTCCACTTCCGAGTGAGATAAAGGACTGTATGAGCTGAAAACCGCTGCCCTGCGGGTCTTTCCACGGATCCAGGAAGGAGGTGATCCTCCTGAGACGATACGGCTCCATGAGAAGCTTATAGATAACAGGTATCGCAAGCACCAGCACGGACGCAAGATATCTGAGCCTCATCCCGGAAATAAAGAGCATGCCGAAGGTGAGCAGTCCGAGGCTCATGGTCGCTCCGAAATCAGGCTGCTTCAGGAAAACAGCCTGAAAAAGCGCCATCACGATCACCGGTTTTACAAAGGAGCTGAATTTTTCGGTATGGTAATCAGCAGCTGACATATACTTTGAGAGAAAGATGACCATGGCGAGTTTCACCAGTTCCGAAGGCTGAAAGGTTGTCGGCCAGAGCCGTATCCATCTCCTCGCTCCACCGGCCGTTACGCCGATGTGAGGAAGGAAAACAAGCAGGAGGAGGAAAAATGAAAAAATGAGCAGCGGCACCGACAGCTTTTTGAGTAAAGAAGGCTTCAGCCGGTACGCAAGCAGAAGGGCACTCGTTCCCAGGAGCATGGTGAAGAGATGTCTTTTGAAATAATAGAATTCCGTTATCTTCTTCTTCGCGACAAGCGGGGTCACGACAGACGTTGAACTATAAATCATCAGGGCCCCGAATGCCATCAAAAGCAGCATGATGAAGAGCAGGACCTTGTCATAGCTCCCGTCAACAGGCAGGTTTATTCCGTGTGTCCTGTTATCCATTGACGCTCTTCAGTTCCATGACGATTTTTTTAAACTGTCTTCCCCTGTCTTCAAAATCCCTGAACATATCGAAACTGGCACAGGCAGGTGACAGGAGCACTACGTCCCCCTTGTCGGCCCTCTGCCGCGACATCATGACCGCCTCCGCCAAGTCTTTTGCCATGACCGTCTCCGTAACGTCTTTCAGCGCATCCTGTATCTTTCCCGAGGCCTCTCCGATCAGGAGGACCGTCTTGACCTTTTGTGATACCAGGTCACGGAGCACGGAGAAATCACCGGCCTTGTCCCTTCCGCCTGCTATGAGAATCAGCGGTTCGTGGAAACTTTCGATAGATTTGATTACCGCGCCAACATTCGTGCCCTTGGAATCATTGATGTAGGTGACCCCGTCAAGCTCCCGTACCAGTTCCAGCCGGTGCTCCAGTCCGCCGAATTCTCTCATGCTTTCTCTGACCGCCTCAGGAGGGCAGTGCGCGAGGAGGGCCATAGCAGCCGCTGCCATTGCGTTTTCGAGGTTATGGACACCCCTGATCCTGATTTCATCAGTATTGATAAGCTCTGCCGCTGATGAAAGGCCGGGGATCGTGCAATATACCTTTCCCTCTTTGGCATAGAGTCCCTCGACTTCCCTCGTGCGGCTGAAAAAACAGACCTTCGGCATGTCCGGCTTCCCGGCCCTGAAATGCAGATCATACAGTTCAAGCGTCCCGGGGTCATCGGCATTCAACACAAGAAAATCCCCGTTCCGCTGGTTCAGATATATGTTGGCCTTGGCATCGCGATATTCCGACATCGCATGGTACCTGTCCATATGATCGGGAGTAATGTTCAGGAGAGAAGCGACACGGGGCCTGAAGCTGTCTATGGCTTCGAGCTGAAAGCTGGAAACCTCTGCGACAATAAAATCGGGGGCATGGTGGATGGTGAATGGTGCATGGTGTTCACTCTTTTCACGGTTATTCATCACTCGTAGCTATCTAGTATTTCCTCAGTAAGCGCATTGCCGATATTTCCTCCGAATAGGGTAGTGAACCCTGCTTTCTTCATCATATGGTCCAGCAGGGTCGTGGTAGTAGATTTTCCGTTACTGCCCGTGACCGCCAGAAAGGGCGACACCGCTGCCCTCTCTGCCCGGCATCAGATCGTTCGCTAGCCGAAACGCAAGCTCCAGCTCACCGATAATTGGTACACCCTTTGCACGTCGCGGAGACAAGGGGTTTGATTTCAAGAGGCACTCCGGGGCTGACGACGATCAGGTCCGCTGCGTCAAAAACTTCCTGGGGATGGCCCCCGAAAACACGCTTCACCGAAGGACCAAGCCCTTTCACCATATCCGCAAGCTCGCTCTCAGGCCTCCTGTCAGTGACCGTGACCTCTGCTCCCATCAATGACAGGAGCCGCGCAGCTCCGGCACCGCTCCGCGCGAGTCCGACAACCGTTATTTTCCTATCCTTTATCAGCATTGCCGCCTTTCGCCGCCATATTCTTCTTTTGTGTTTTGGACTGCTTCGCAAAGCTTTTCTTGCTCTTTTTCTTGCCTGCATACTGCTTCTTCTTTGTTTTGTTAGCCTTCGCAAAGCTCTTCCTGCTCTTTTTCTTGTTTGCATACTGCTTCTTTTTTGCATCTTTCTTCCCGGCCTTCACAAGATGTTTCTTTTTCGTGCTTTTATGGCGTTTTTTTACGACCTTTATTTCTTCGGCCTGATTATAAGCAGCCTTCGTCACATTGAGGGCTTCATAGTCCGCCCTGGTCAGATATACAACCGGTTCTTCAATGTTGTTCAGGACCCTTGACCCAAAGCCCAGCAATTCCTCTGTCTCTTTCCAGAGGAGGTCGCGTCTCGGGCTGCCGAGCAGCGCAACGATAAGGGTGTCCTTGTCCTTTTCGCCTGCGCTGACAAAGCAGTGTCGTGCCTGGTTCGTATAACCGGTCTTTCCACCCAGGAGGTCTTCATCAGACCACAAAAGCTTATTGGTATTCTTTATGAACATTGTCTTGCCGGTCTCGGTCGAAATCTCCGTTATCCTGGTGCCCAGTATCTCCTTCAGCACCGGGTATTTGATCGCCTGCCTCATGATCTTTGTGAGGTCATATGCCGTTATATACTGCCCTTTTCCAGGCAGCCCGTTTGCATTGATAAAGTGTGTGTCGTTTGCGCCTATTGCCAAAGCCTTCCTGTTCATCAGCTGCACGAACTCCTCTTCCGACCCCGCTACACCCTCGGCAAGCGCCACTGCTGCGTCATTGGCGGATTTCATCAGTGCCGCATACAGGAGCGTCTCGATAGTGACTGTATCGCCGGCCCTGAGACCTGCCCGGGTCGGCGCAGTGTTGGACGCCTTCCGGCTCACGGTCACAACATCCTTCAGATTCGCCTTTTCGATTACCACCAGAGCGGTCATTAATTTGGTAGTGCTGGCAGGCATCAGTCTCAATTCAGGGTTCTTTGCATAGAGGACTCTGCCGGTCCCTGCATCCATTACCACGGCAGCCTTTGACTGTATGTCTTCCGCGTAAGCAGGGGTGAATGGTAAATAGTGAATAGTACATAGTAAAAAAAACAAAACATGACCAAATGTCAAATAGCTCCTGCCTTTAACTTTTGATCTTTTACTATTCACTATTAACTTTTCACTTTTCACTTTCTGTAATCACCTCAGTTTCAGCGTCGCAAGGCTCAGCAACGCAAGCATGATGCCGACAATCCAGAAGCGGACGATGACCTTTGATTCATGCCATCCCTTGAGTTCAAAATGATGGTGTATCGGCGCCATTTTAAATATCCTTTTGCCCGTCAGCCTGAAAGAGGCCACCTGAAAAACTACCGAGAAGGTCTCGATAACAAAAATGCCCCCTACGATCGCCAGCACGATCTCATGCTTGGTTATGATGGCCAGAGTCCCGAGCGCTCCTCCGAGGCTCAGTGAACCTACGTCTCCCATGAAGACATCGGCGGGATATGAGTTAAACCAGAGAAATCCGAGAGAAGCGCCGAGCATCGCACCGCAAAAGACCGTCAGTTCGCCTGTGCCCTGGAGGTAGAGGACCTGCAGATACTGGGCGAATTTCGCGTTCCCTGAAATATACACGAGAATCATATTTGCCAGAGAGGCAACGCCGACCAGACCTATGGCGAGCCCGTCGATACCATCGGTCAGGTTAACGGCATTCGAAGAGCCCACGATGACAAGGACTGAAAACGGTATATAGAACCATCCGAGCTCCAGCAGCCATCGTTTGAAGAAAGGAACGCTGAGGACAGACCTGAAAGGGTCATTCGGATTTGTATACAGCACGACGCCTATGATGAGCGCCAGCAGAATCTGTGCGCCGAACTTGTACCAGGCGCGGAGACCTTTCGGATTCTTCCTGATCACCTTCAGGTAGTCGTCGAGCAGGCCTATACCGCCATAGCCGACAAGCGACAGGACCATTATCCAGACATAGTTGTTGCCGAGGTCACCCCACAGAAGGACTGCCATGAGGATGCAGATGATGATAATGATGCCCCCCATGGTCGGTGTCCCTGTTTTCTTCAGATGGGTCTGCGGCCCGTCGTCGCGTATCTGCTGGGTAATGCTGATCTTCTTCAGCCAGCTAATGATCCTGGGACCGATCAGAAGCGAGAGCAGCATCGCGGTGATCACGGCCAGGGCTGTTCTGAAGGTTATATACCTGAATACATTCAGCGGTGAAAAAATTTCATGCATGCTGTATAAAATCCTATAGAGCATGTTCTCCTCCACCACTGCCTGTCTGGTCCGCTTCCTGCAATACCCTTTCCATGCGCATTCCGCGTGAACCTTTTATCAGAATCGCGTCTCCCTCATTACGGATGCTCAATACGATGGTCCTTGCGCTGAGTGAATTCTCCGTCTGATAACACGTGCCTTTGAACTCCCCGGACGCTCTGCCCATTTCAGGTCCCACTGCCACCAGGACATCTATCTTCAGGTCAGAAGCCAGCCCGACCAATTTTTTATGGGCTTCTTCTGCATAGCTGCCGAGTTCGAGCATATCACCGAGGACCGCGATCGTACGCTTCCGTTTTAACCGGACAAGTTCCTTCAGTGCCTCTTCCACGGAAGCCGGGTTGGCATTATAGACGTCGTTTATCACAACAGCGCCGAACATCTCTTTGACCTCGAGTCTCATAGGCACTCCGCCAAAAGATTCGAGGCCGTTTTTTATATCGTCCAGTCCCGCACCCAGCGCGTCTGCTACCGAGGCGGCTGCAAGGGCATTGTAGATATTGAACATCCCCGATAACTGGAGGTTGACCGCTATCCTCCTTTTATCGGAAAAACAGAGCCGGAACCCTGATCCCCTGGTGCCCAGCATGATATCCTTCGCAGTGACATCGGCAGCGTTCTTCAGGCCATAGGTAATCAGCCTGCCGTGGTAATTTTTTATACCCTCAAGAAGAAACATGTCATCTGCATTTACCGAGGCAACGTCAGCGTAAGCGAGGATTTCCAGGTCCGTGTCCCTGACCGCTTCAAGACTGCCGAAACCCTCCAGATGTGCCGGTCCGACATTGGTGATAACCGAAAACTCCGGCTCTGCTATCTCACAAAGCTGTTTGATATCTCCAGGCCGGTTAGACCCCATTTCGAGCACCATGACATCCTCATCGCCGTCCATTCTGCATATGCAGAGGGGCAGTCCAATGTGGTTGTTCAGGTTTCCTGTTGTCTTCAGCACCTTCTGCCGCTGCCCGAGAATCGAGGAGATAAGCTCCTTTGTAGTAGTCTTCCCGTTTGTCCCGGTCACGCCGATAACCGGCAGGGCCATTCTGGAACGAAGATAGTGCGCCAGGTCCTGGAGCGCTGTGAGAGTATTTTCCACCAGTATGACTGTTCTGTTTCCGGGAATTTCCGCAGGAGGGAACTGGACGAGAGCTCCGGTCCCTTTTATCAGCGCTGCATTGACAAAATCGTGCCCGTCGAAATTCTCTCCCCTCAGCGCAACAAAGAGCTCTCCCTCACGAATATTTCTTGAATCAATGGAAAGACCCGAGAACTTCTCCACTGTTCCGCAGAGCACCTTTCCACCGGTTGCCTGCACGATATCTTCAGATTCTAAGCTCCCCATCATCTCCCTTGGTGTCAGCAAAATTTTTTGTGACATGAGAAAATCACTTCTTCTCCATACAGTTCTCTTATCGCTTCCTCCAGAACCTCCCGGTCACTGAAGGGATATCTTTTTCCCGCTATTTCCTGATACGCCTCATGTCCTTTCCCTGCGATCAGGACAATATCGTCGTTCTCCGCCATCAGCACCGCCTTTTTAATGGCCTCTCTTCTGTCGGGCTCTATAAGGTAGTTTCTCCCTGCAGCGCCCTCCTCGATTTCCCTGATAATTTCTTCAGGCCGCTCAGACCTCGGATTGTCAGAGGTAATGATCACGAAGTCGCTCAGTCTCGTTGCGAGAGAACCCATCGCCGGCCGTTTCCCCCTGTCCCTGTCTCCTCCGCAACCGAATACCGTAATGATCTTTCCCCTGCCGAGCCCGCGCGCTGTATGCATCAGCCTCTCGAGGGCGTCTTCTGTATGCGCAAAATCCACAATAGCCAGAAACTCCTGGCCTGCGTCGACTTTTTCGAATCTTCCCTTCGCGGGATTGGCCTTCCTGATCCCGTCAACGATGACCTTCCAGGGCACCCCGAGTGATACCGAAACCCCTGTCGCGGAAAGAATATTGTATACATTCGGCAGCCCCATCAACGCTGAGACAATATCGAATTTCCTTCCGTGCAGTGTTACACTGAATTTCAGGCCGTCAAATGAGTCCTGTATCTCTGATGCGAGCAGGTCCGACCCGGGTTCGAGTCCATAGGTATACAGATTCCCCTTGATCATGCCAATAAGTTTTCTTCCCCATGGATCATCATTATTGACGATCGCGGTTGCGCTGCTGTCCATAAGTTCGGTAAACAGCCTTATTTTGGAGGCAAAGTAGTCTTCCATAGTCTTATGAAAATCCAGATGATCTCTCGTCAGATTGGTAAATACCGCCTCTTTAAAAACCGTGCCGTCTACCCGTTTCTGCGCGAGGGCATGAGAAGATACCTCGGTGACCACATACCCGCACCCTGCATCCAGCATTTCATGCAGGAGCGCCTGAAACTCGAGGGCCTCAGGGGTTGTGTGTTTCGCTTCATAGACCGTGTCCCTGATCATATATTGTATCGTGCCGATAAGGCCTACCTTCTGTCCCCATTCTTCCAGAATGGACTTTATCAGGTAGGTGGTCGTTGTTTTCCCGTTTGTTCCGGTTATCCCGATCACCTGCAAAGACCGGGAAGGCCTGCGGAAAAAATTGTTTGAGGCAGAGGCAAGCGCCTCCCTGCTGTCTCTTACCTGTATCAGGGTCACCTGCGGGCTTCGTCTGTCACCGGGAGAAACTTCCGGTTTTTCGTAAACAACTGCTGCGGCGCCGTTTTCCAGTGCCCGGCCGATAAACCTGTGCCCATCCGCGTGTTCGCCGGGAAGGGCAAAGAAAAGATGCCCCTTGCCCGTCTTTCTCGAATCATACGAAAGCCCGGCAATCTCCACCCCGGGATCGCCTGAGACATCCAGGGTCTCGATGCCTTTTATAATCTCACTCAGAATCATTTCGAAACCAGCAAGAGGTCCTTTCTGTAATTTTCATCTACCGGAACATTCATATACGACAATGCCTGGTCCGCGATCTCCCTGAAAACAGGGCCTGCCACGATACCTCCGTAGATCTGTCCTTTTGGCTCGTAAATGACAACGACCATAGCGATCTTCGGGTCGTCCGCAGGGACAAAACCGACGAAAGAACTGATATACCTGTCCCGGGAATACCTGCGTGTCCGGCTGTCAATAAGCTGTGCTGTTCCTGTCTTTCCCGCAACCGGGTTCCCTTCGACCGCTGCCTCTGTGGCAGTGCCGCCATCCTCAACAACGGTCTTCAGAATATTTTTAAATGCCTTCGCTGTCTTTTCAGTCAGGATCCGCCTGGATTCACCTTTAAAGGAAAAGATGGTCTGACCTTCAGGCGACCTGATCTCCGAGACAAGATGAGGCTGGACAAGATAACCGCCGTTCGCGATAACGGAATAGGCGCGCAAAATCTGGAGCGGGGTAACAGCAACTTCCTGTCCGATCGGGATCGCCCCGATCGAGGTCGCAGACCATTTCTCGGGTTTTCTTATCCAGCCCGGCACTTCACCGGGCATGTCAATCCCTGTCTTATCGCCGAACCCGTACAGCTTTGCGTAACGATAGATCCGCTCCTTTCCGAGTTTCATGCCGATCATAATAGAGCCGACATTGGACGACTTCTGTATCACCTCGTGAAAGGTAAGCACTCCGTGTTTATGCGCATCGCGGATGAGCTTTCCTCCTGCTTCGATGCCGCCCCTGCTGCAGTCAAAAGCCGAATCCAGCTTATAGAGTTTCTCTTCAAGGGCGGCGGTCCCTACAATGACCTTGAAGGTGGAGCCGGGCTCATAGATATCGGTTATGACCCTGTTTCTGATCGCGTTCTTGTTTGAACTGCCCGCAGTTCAGGTCATATGCAGGCCTGTTCGCGAGCGCCAGTATTTCGCCGGTAAAAGGGTCCATCATGATCGCGGATGCGGCAACAGACTTCCATTTCGCCATCGCTTTTTCAAGCTCTTTTTCGACAATATACTGGAGTCCTTCGTCAATCGTAAGGAGTAGATCGTTTCCCTTCGCTTCCGTCTCCACCCCTGAGGAAAGTTCTTTTCCGCTCGCATCCCGTGCGTAATAAACCTTGCCGCCGGCAGTGCGCAGATACTTATCGTATTTCAGCTCCAGCCCTTCAAGCGGCTGATTTTCGCGTCCGACCATCCCGATCACATGGGAAGCGAGCGCCCCTTTCGGATAATACCGCTTTGCCTCGGGAAGAAAGCCGATTCCTTTCATGTTCAGTTTTTTTATCTCTCCGGCCTTTTCCGGAGCAAGCATCCTGTTCACCCAGATGAACCGTTTTTCCTGTCTGAATTTTGCCTGAATGAGCTTTGCGTCCATGCCGAGGATACCCGAAAGCCTCTTCAATCTGTCTTTGTCAGCTACTACTTCCGCGGGGTCGCAATACAGCGATTCAAGTTCGAGGTTCACGGCAAAGGGCCGGCCCTTGCGGTCATAGATATTGCCTCTTCTGACCTGAATATCTTCTGCCTTGACCTGCTGGGATTTCGCGCGCTCGGAGTATATGTTATGGTTGAATACCATCAGGTCTGTCAGACGTAAAAATACTGCAAAAAACCGAAGACTATGACGGTATTCAGGATAACAGTTCTCTTCCTGTTCACATCATCTCACCTTGTTCCTCATTCCTCTGTAAGGATATAAGAAGTAAACAGTTCAACAAGCCCCCCGGCTTTTTACTTCTTATTTGCTACTTTTTTATTTCCAGAGATAGCCGTCTGCGGCTCAGGCCTCGTTTGCTTCTTTACATGGATGACCTTCACCCTGTCAGGGAAGACATAGCTGCTGCTGACATGTTTATAATCTCCCCTGCCCTGTCCCGTAAATGATGACCCCAGGCTCGCCAGGGAGATGACCTTTGCCCTGTCGGCGAGAAGCATCTTCATCTCTTTCAGTGATGCCGTCTTCTTTTCTTCGAGGGTGCGGAGATCATAGGAAATGGAAACCACATTCGACCTGAGCCAGACCAGACCAAAAAGGCCGAAAAGCAGAATAAGGATACAGAACGGTTTCTGCATGCATGATAAAAAATCATTACTGGTCGTGCGCATCATAGTTTTTCAGCCCCCCTTAATTTTGCGCTCCGTGAAGAAGGGTTCAGCACGTATCTCCCCGATGCCCGGACTCAGTGGCTTTCTTCATGAGCTGCTTCAATGCCCCTGTCTTCGCATTGTCCCTTATGAAATGTTTTACCACCCTGTCCTCCAGTGAATGGTACGAAATAACACAGAGCCTTCCCCCTTGTTCTGAGGATTCTCAGGGATGCGTCCAGACCGTTTTTCAACTCATCCAGCTCCCTGTTCACCTCTATCCTCAGGGCCTGAAAGGTCTTTGTCGCGGGATGCACCTTCCCTGTCTCCCGATTGTCCGGGATATTATCTCGGCGAGTTCCGAACAGGTATCGATACTTTTTTTGTTTCTTTCATGTATAATCGCAGCGGACTATTCTTCACGGCCCTGTATTCTTCTCCGTATTCTCTCAAAATCCTGATCAGTTCTCTTTCCGAATATCCGTTGACCACATCCCAGGCCGAAAGCTCCTGGGAACTGTCCATCCTCATATCGAGTCTTTCGTCTGAATTGAAAACTAAACCCCCTGGCCAGGGTCTTTCAGCTGCATCATCGAAACACCCAGATCAAGGAGAACGCCGTCTGCATGGTTTATCCCCTGAGAATGCAGAATCGACTCCATATCGGAAAAACTGCCTTTTTGCAGTATCACCTGCTGTCGTGCAATCTCTCAGCTGTCCTGGCGAGCGCCTCATCGTCTCTGTCTATGCCGACTAATCCTTTCCAGCCTGTCCGATCTTCTCTAAAATCATTTCAGAATGTCCCCCGAGTCCTACTGTTGCGTCTACATATGTCCCGCCCTCAACAGGGGCAAGGACTTCAATCATCTCCCTGCTCATCACCGGGAGATGCTCTACTATTCATTTACAGACCGTATGCGGCAAGCTTCTCTGCTACCACTTTTTTGTCCAATCTTCGAAGGATCATTGACAGCATCCCATTCTTTTCTGCTCCACAACTCGATCTTGTCTATCTGTCCGACAATGACAATGTCCGAGTCCAGTGCTGCGTCCTCCCGGTGGGCAGCGGGGACCAGAATTCTCCCCTGTTTGTCCAGTTCAACTTCCTGGGCAGAGGCTATGACCCTTCTCAGAAAATACTTTACTTCTTCCTGGCTTTTCGGCAGCGGACGGACCTTCTCTTCAAGCCTGGTCCATTCTTCCTGAGGATAGATATGGAGGCATTTATCAAAGAGGTCATTTGTTATGAAGAGTTTCGTGTTATAATTCGATGAGATGATTTCCCTGAAAGGAGACGGTATGATGACTCTGCCCTTTGGGTCTATGGTGTAATAATATTTACCAGAGAAAGCTGGCATATCCCCCCACTTTCTACCACTATTTACCACTAAATTTATATGAGATTGTTTTTTAAGTCAAGAAAAAACGTATTTTTTTTATTATTTTTTATTTCGTTACTCTATGTTGTGTATTTGACTTAGTAATCCACAATATCTTGGTCAGTACAAATTGCAGGGGATAGCAAAGATCACGATAAAAAAATCATTTTATTGACACCTCACTGTTTCTGCTATGATGAAAATATCCGGAGCCCTGAATTACATAAATCATAAATTTCGACAACTCGTCCCGGAATAAGGCTGGAGAGAGCATTAGAGCAAACTCTTTTGCCGACCTGCCTGATGTATTTTAGATCTGGAGGCAAAAGCCCGGAGTCCCGGCGTGATGCCGGGACAAGAATGTCCTCCCCGGAGGATTCGCAGAGGCGAAAGTTCTAATCCTCCATCTCGCCTTATGCTACAATGACGTATATAGATTTGAGGGGTCTTTTCATTAACCATCCTGAATAAGATGAGGTACTGCAATGTCAGACAGGGCATATGATGAACTCGGGCCGGAAAAAGTTCTGGAACTGCATTCCGCGAAAACAGGCCTTACAGCCATCGTAGTAGTCGACAACACAGCACTCGGACCTGCTATGGGAGGAGTAAGGGTTTCAGCCTTCTGTAGGCAGGGCAGAACTGCTGAGACTTGCCAGGACAATGACACTCAAAAACTCTATAGCCGGACTGCCTCACGGTGGAGGAAAGGCAGGAATCATCGCTGATCCGGCTGATCCGCAGAAAGAGTCTTATTTCAGAATATTTTCGAGACAGATCAGATATCTGTATGAGTATATCCCTGGACCTGACATGGGCAGCAATGAGGAGGCAATGGCCTGGATATACGATGAAATAAAACGGGCGGCAGGCCTGCCGGAGGAGATCGGCGGCATCCCGCTCGACAAACTCGGGGCAACGGGTTTTGGACTGGCCGTATGCGCAGAGACAGCTGCCCGTCATGCCGGGTTTGACCTGAAAGGAGCGAGGGTTGCCATTCAGGGCTTCGGGAGCGTAGGAAAAGCTGCCGCGCGGTTTCTTTCAGAAAAAGGGGCGATTATTATCGCCGCAAGCGACACCGGCGGCGACCATATACAATCCCGGCGGTCTGGACATCAAAGAACTGATAGAGACAAAAGAATCTCTCAAGAGTGTCGCGAAATACAAAAAGGGCACGGTAAAAAGTCTGGAAGAGATTTTCTCTCTGGATGCCGATATCCTTATACCCGCCGCGACCCCTGATGTAATACACAAGGGAAATGTTGATATGGTCAGGGCAAGACTGGTGCTGCAGGGGGCCAATATACCGGTTACAAAAGAGGCGGAAGAAGCCCTGCACAGGAAGGGGATACTCACGGTTCCCGACTTCATCGCAAACGCAGGCGGCGTTATCATGGCAGCCATGGAATACGCAAGGAAAAGCGCGGATGAAGCCTTTGATGCGATTGAATCAAGAATAAAAGCCAATACCAGCCTCATTCTCGAAAAATCAGGAAACGAAAAAATACTCCCGAGGCAGGCTGCTGTCGAAATCGCAAAAGAACGGGTCCTGAAGGCGATGAAATACCGGGGATACTGAATTCGTGGAGAGACAGATCAGACAGAGAGCTTCATCTTTGCGTCAAGAACCATAGCCCCTTCCCTGTAGAGCGCGACAGGGTTCAGATCAATTTCCTCGACAGAGCCTGAGGCCATAATCTCAGATACACCGATGAGAACCTCCCGCAGGGCATCTTTATCAACAGGTGGAACTCCCCGGTATCCTTCAAGCAGTCTACGGGCTTTAATCTCTTTGATCATCCAGTCTGCGTCGTCCGCACTGAGCGGGGCAAGGCCGAATGAAATATCCTTAAAGATCTCGGCAAAAACACCTCCCAGCCCGAACATCATGACAGGACCGAACTGTCTGTCAAGAACACCCCCCACAATTACCTCTACCCCCGGGGGTGCCATCTCTTCAACGAGCACACCTTCTGCCATTTCTATCCTCATAAGTTCCTTCACCGCATTCCACAGCTCGCGCTCATCACGCAAGCCGGTTTTCACCCCATGCAGTTCGCTCTTCGCGGATATTTTCCCTGATGAAACCTTTGCAACCAGGGGATATTTCAGCCCTGGGTTTTGCGGGAGAGCTTCTCCAATCCGAAAGAATATGCCCTGTGGCACGGAAAATCCCATCTCTTTTAAAAACCCCTTCAGGTCATGTTCGAGAAATGTTTTTTTCCCCTCTGCTCTTTGTATCAACGCTGAAATCATGTATTCAGTCTTCATTTTTTTCCTACCCAGATTATATCATGTAAGGCAGGCGGATACTGAATGTGAAATTTCCGTGAGGTGAATACAAGACAGAACAGAGTCGTCATGTAAGGTTTTCAATGCTTTGCCTTGACATGCAGAAAATATTAGAGATAATAGTAGCAGACAACCTTTGAAACGAATACAATAAGAGTAAGAATTGAAAGAAAGGAAAGACATGTATACAAAGTTATTGCCCTGCGTCTTACTTATCGTCTTGACAACATCAGCATGCAGTTCTTTTCTGCCGAGCGCGAAACAGACCTCGAAATCACCATGGGATTCTTTCGAGGATGCAAAGGCAACTTACGACAGGATTATCCCGGCCAAGACAACCTCAAAAGAGATGCAGACACTCGGCTATGATCCTTTCACGAGCCCCAATATAAAGATCCTTACCTATGTAGATATCATGAACCGGTTCATGCCTAATCCGTCGATTACCAAAGAAAGCCTTCCGGAGGGAATACAGGCATGCATACATGCT
Source organism: uncultured Nitrospira sp. (assembly GCA_963746295.1). GTDB lineage: Bacteria > Nitrospirota > Thermodesulfovibrionia > Thermodesulfovibrionales > UBA6898 > JAOUFP01. The sequence goes on from CAVVAQ010000017.1 coordinate 36,029, forward strand.
AAGGCGGACTGCATCGCCTATGAATTCGACCCCCAGGTTATAAAATCCAGAAGATACGGCAATGTATTTCTGGACCTCTTTAATTTTCACCGCAAGTCCACTGAAACCGGATGGAAGTTCGAAGCCCTTCTTGTCGTTGTTGACGATGTTGTCGTATATAAACTCTGGGGAGGCAATCCATTAATAAATAAAAACAAAGAAACAAAAAATCCCCTCGGGCCTCTGCAGAACGCCGGTGACCTGCTTAAAGGAGTGGTAACACCTGACCTGTAGGATGCCGCCAGGGCATCCCTTCAGGCGATAAGCTGCACATTCACTATTCCTGATATAATCCCCGACATTTCACGGAAATATTCGCACGGAAATATGCTACCATTCACGTATGGAACAACGTCCCAACATGGAAGCCTACGAAAAGGAGTACCGGAATTTTTCTCTCCCTGTGCCGCAATACTTTTCTTTTCCGCTCGATGTCTTTGACCGATGGGGGAAAAGAACAGCGCTTTTCTGGACTGATGGTGCGATCGACAGAAAATTTACCTTCGATGAACTGAAAATCCTTTCGTCAAAGTGCGCGGGAGCATTGAGGAACATGGGTATAAAGAAGGGCGACAAGGTGCTTGTCATGCTCCCCAATATCCCTGAGTGGTGGGAGGTGATGCTCGGCCTCATGCGGCTGAACGCTGTTCCTATCCCTGCAACCACCCTTCTCACTGAAAAGGACATTCAGTACCGGCTCTCAGCAACAGATATCAGGGCGATTATGACAACAGAAGAAGACGCGCCAAAGGTTGAGGCAGCGGTCAATACTGCTGCTGCTTCCCCTCTCCTGCTCTCCGCAGGAGAAAGACCAGGGTGGATTGATTATAAAAAAAAGCGTGATGCAGCAGAACCCTTTGAGGGTGAAAGGGCACTTGCTGACGAACCTGCTCTCATATACTTCACCTCGGGAACAACCGGAAATCCAAAACTGGTGCTCCACAGCCAGGTTTCGTATCCGCTCGCCCATCTGCTGACCGGAAAATACTGGCTTGACCTCAGGCCGGGAGATGTCCACTGGAACCTCTCCGATACCGGCTGGGCTAAAGCCGCCTGGTCGAGTCTGTTCGGACCATGGCATATGGGCGCCGCCGTCTTTTCATTTCATAAAAAGGGAAAATTTGAGCCCTTGTCTATCATCGAGGTCATGCAGAAATATCCGGTAACCACCTTCTGCGGACCTCCTACAGCTTACCGTATGATGGTCAAGGAGTTACCGTCTTCCCGAAGCTTTACCTCACCCTCTCTTCGTCACTGCGTCGCAGCAGGCGAACCCCTGAACAGGGAGATCATAGAGATATGGAAAGACCGGACCGGTCGCTATATCTATGACGGCTATGGCCAGACCGAGACGGTTAATGTACTCGCGAACTTCAGGTGCGTTCCGCAAAGACCCGGTTCAATGGGACTGCCTGTGCCCGGCTTCACCGTTGCCATTGTCGATGGACAGGGAAGTCCTGTCCAGGCCGGCATTGAAGGGGATATAGGCATACGGGTAAGACCACAAAAACCAGCCGGACTTTTCACGGAATATCTCGGAAACAGAGAAGCCACAGCAAACACACGCAGGGGGGGCTGGTACATAACCGGGGACAGGGCATACAAAGATAATGAAGATTTCTTCTGGTTTATCGGACGGGCCGATGATGTTATCCTTTCCTCAGGGTACAGGATCGGGCCGTTTGAAGTCGAAAGTATTCTCATAGAACATCCTGCGGTAAAAGAGTCTGCGGTCGTGGCAAGCCCTGACAAAATCAGGGGCGAAGTGGTCAAGGCGTTCATCGTCCTGACAGACGGCTATGCTCCCTCGGATACGCTGATAAAAGAACTTCAGGACCTGGTCAAGACGCGCACCGCTCCCTATAAGTATCCGCGCAGGATCGAATTTATCGCTGAACTTCCCAAGACAGCCAGCGGAAAAATAAAAAGAAAAGAGTTACGGACAAGGGAGTTTTCCTGATACGGAAGTTTTTGTGATCCGGCTTCAAAAAAATCCCCGCGGCAAAACCACGGGGAATCTTAATCGCCAATTTTTACGGCGTTACAGTTTATTTATTTACCGCGTCCTTGAAGGACTTGCCGGCTGAGAATTTCGGCAGTTTCGCCGCTGCAATCTTGATCGTTTCTCCGGTCCTCGGGTTTCTGCCCTTTCTCGCCTTCCTCTTTGACTGTGAGAATGTCCCAAAGCCTACGAGCGCGACCTTGTCTCCCTTTTTCACTGCCTTGGTGATTGCGTCGACTGCGCCGTCAAGCGCCTTCCCTGCTGCTGCTTTTGAAATGTCTGCTGCCTCAGCCATCTTCTCGATGAGATCTGCCTTTGTCATTTTTCCTGTCCCTCCTATAATAATATTGGCCTGAAAATCAGGACCTCTGCTATCTCGTAATTCCGGAAACAGCCTTCTGTTTCAACCTTTACTGCCTCATAGTGTACAACATTTTATACATTGTGCAAAGGGATTTTTTCTGTACAGGTAAAAAAAGAATCTGTCAAATTATGGCAGATTAAAAAAGGCGACCTCATTCAGACAATCTTTCAATCCATCCCAGAGTTCTCACAGGAACAAACATTCACCACGACCCTCATCACCATGCGGGTTACGCGTGAAAATCATTTCCAAAATTCCAACGTCCATATGAATGAATAAATTGATTGAAAAGCCATAGAAAAAGCCTTAGCTGCTAGACCTCAACACTGCCACGGCTCCTCTATCAATTGATATTTTTCTTGCTCATTTCCACGGCTACCACTAGAGCAAGACGTGGGTTCGTCAGAATAGAATCCGTTCTCTTTTCAAGATAAGTCTTCAGTAGAGAAAAAAGTTTTTCTTCAATCTCGCCCTGAAACTCGATTTTTTGGCCTATCTGCTCCTGCAACTCTTTAATTCTCCGAGAATTCTTGGAAAGCTTCTTGAGCACCTCGTTAGCCTTAATTCTATTTTCTGACTGCTGATGCGTTAGTCTCTCTATCTTATTTCTAAGCCTGCATTTTTCCTTAATCGCCTCTGCATAGTCCGCCTTTGGGAGAGTATCGAGATCAAAAGCCAATATTTTTTCTTCAATCTCGTTGATCTCATTGACTACAAAGCTTTTTTCATTTTCGAGAGAATCAATCTCGTTGCGAGTATTGTCTTCTTCGTCGCTAAGTAGTTTGATTTCATCGAGGACAGGCTTAACTTGAGCTCCAATGTTCGAGCTGAACTCGTTGAGTTGCGCAGCAAGATCGTCGATTTCCGCTTTCAGCTTTCGCATTTCAGTATCCTCTCGAATTCGCTCATATGAGCCGCAGATCCATTCCTCGAATGCGTATGAAGAGAGGGGTGATTCTCCGTTCGGACGATTTCCCTTCGCTAGCATAGAATTGAATTCACCCCGCAGGTACCGTAAGTATAACTCCTGCAGATGGTCGTTCAGATATATATGAACAGCGTGCGATTGGAGAAACTTAAATCCGAAAAGGACAGAGACAATAATGATGACAATGCACCTGGCTATCCATTCGATTGTATTATATTGCTCATCTTTCCGAAGAAGTGCATGGTGCATTTTCTTTCGTTCGGTGAAGGTATTTTCAAATTTTGGGAGGGCGTATCTTTCTGCAATGGCAGCATATTTAGCCTCCTTTACAAAGGAGAGCTCCATATCTCTCTCCTGCTCCAGCACCTTAAGCCGCTCTTTTATCTGATCCATACGGTCCTTTATTGACTTTGCAGTAGCGCCCTCACCGTGCCTTTTCGAGAGCCCAATACCAGCAATCTCAGCAGTATATTCTGCGCTAAGTGAATCTAATTTCTTTTGCAGATCAGTAGTCTCATCTTGATGTTTGGCTATAGTTCTATTAAGGAGATTGCTCCTTTCCTGACCCATTAAACCTAGCATTTCGGCAGAGATATCTCTCGATAGAAGTACTTCGCTGAAGTTCGGTGCTGTGAATGCCAAACTCACCGCGATAATTACCAAGCGCATAGCAACCATTAACACGAGCTTGATTGGTATCTTAAGAAGAGTTTTAACGATTAGTCCATGATGGTCTTTGTTTTTTTCAATCCGAGTAGCTTGCGAGAAATCAAGGAGAACAAAGGTTACGTCTATCATCCATATCAGAAGGAAAATTAACAGGGAAGAAATGACAGTGGCAGGCACATTGTAGGGTTTTGGGATGACATAGAAGCCGATGAGCCCCCATGTCGTTGCTTCTAATCCTGCCATTAAGAAAATGACGACGGACATGAACAAGAACCAATATTCTGCGCTCGGAAGCAGCAGATTTCTACCATGCGGTCTTAATGTGGCGACTCCCCAAACATACTTCAATGTTGACTTCATGATGGCCTCCTTTTCAGTCTTTCGTTTGATTTCAAGACCATCATCAGCCGTTTGTAAATCTTGGAACAATAGAGTGGGAAATCTTTTCTTAATCGAAAAGAAGACGTATTTGAAAGGAACGAGAAAGGATAATTAGGATGAGAATTGGCAACGGTAAGCGGTACTGTGATTTGGTAAGAGAGATTTTTTACTATACAATCAGTCTTATCACTTAATCTTCTTGTAATCTTTTTTTCAATTCCTGCATCGTCTTGTCATTAGGCATCATTTCTAAAGCTGCATTGTTCCAAACCGCAGCCTCACTCTTTTCTCCAGCATCGAGGTAGCTGGTTGATAGACCAGCGACTGCTTCAAAGCTATCTGGATCCAATTCGTAGGCCTTCCGGAAGATATCTATTCTCACTTTGATTTCATCAGCAGTCAGCGCTTTCTTAACCAACTTCCTAGCTTCAATAGCATTGCACCAAAGTGATCCAGAAATCATAAACTTATAAGTGTCCTTATTATCTTTCTTTGGCAACCACTCATAGATATTCACATTATTAAATATCTTGCGCAAGTTCTTTTTCAAAGAGTACAATATATGTGTTAATTCTGCCCCGCCTGCCTTGCCGCGTCTTATGCGATTAAACAAAATCCTATCTTTCAAGCCGTTAGGTCCAGCCTCTATCAAAAGTCTTAATGTTAATTCTTCTTGTTTGGGGAGGCTCATTTTTCTGAAGTCAATTACAAGATCTTCATTAGAAGGAAAAGATAGTATATCATCATGGTATACGCCTTCATCTTGTCTCTTCAGCCGCTTGACGCGCTTCTTCGACTGGTTCAGAGGGAATATCGTAGTCGTGTCCAACTATTACTTTGTCGTTAATTCTCAGAGATCCCTGTAACTCCTGTATATCATAGAGAGCTGGATGTATAAAATATCTATCGCTTTCAGGTAGCTTTTGGATCTTGCGTTCGTTGGGATACGCTTCGAAGGAAAATCGCTGCATAAAATTAGTAGCAGCACTCTGTTTTTTTGAAGCCCAACCGATCAATCCCCATTTTGCGAGAATACAGTAAGGATGAATTCTTTTCAATTTAGGGTATTCTCTACTATTGACTTTATTCAAACCTCGCTGCAATTCCTGTTTTGTGATTATATTCTTTGGAAGCAGCCCTAATAGATAGATGGTTGGGCTTGGCGTATCCAAGGGTAATGCCGTCAAATCTCTAATGACAGCATCACATTCTGTGATTAATTCTTGAGCTATTGATCTGGCTGCGAGAGCTACTCCATCCCTAAGTTTGCGTTCTAATTCAGATTTGTCTGTTCCTGCAGATACATCTCTTATCTGGTTCCATATTTCATTTCCCATATAGATAATATCTCTCGCTCGATAAAAAGTATGTCTAAGAATGTACTCAAATATGTTTTCAAATTTCTTACCTACTTCGTCATTAACGATGGTTTCGAGTCCCAAAAAATCCTTAGTAAAAGACCCTTCTTTACTCTTGAAGTGCAAACACTCCAGCGGGAGTTTCTCTATTTTATTCTCAAAAAGCATTTTGAGGTTGCTCTTATCCCAAACGATATCTTTGACATTGTCTGGCCCTGCATATCTCGTCCAATTAGGGTTATAATGCTGAATATAGTCATAAATTTCTCTTCGCATCGCTATTATAAAATGCACCTTGGGTAATTGATTCCGCATAAATATGATGGCTTCATACAGACTCGAAAGATTAATATTCCAGAAGCTCGGAGAATCATGGTAATTGTCGTCCATATCATCAAAAAATAAGTAGGCAGTCAGATTGATCTGGCTCAGGCACTCAACTAATTGTCTCCGATTGAAAGACGGAAAGAACTCAGTCTCGCCATAATGTTTTCTCGCAAATTTATTTATCAATTCAGTATATATAGCAGCCGTATTGTCTGCATTTATATCAGCCAATGCAAGGTATCTTTCTATATCGGAGATAAACTTTTTTCTCTCGTGAGCTTCATAATTGCCACAGTTACTTCTCAATGCCTTCAGAAAAAGCCCTGCAACACGTAAAGCCAAAACCATTTCCCAAACATTTTGAAGATGTTTTTTTAGTTCTCGATCTTTGTATTTCCTTATTGCTCCTAATAGATAATCGGTTGCAAAACCTGTTTTTTCGTAAACCATAAGTCCAGGCGGCGAACTTTTTTCCTCCAACGACTGGAAATACATTTTCCTGAGAAGATGGGTCTTGCCTCCTCCCCTTCTGCTCGTATAAGCGAAAGAACTATGGTGGATTGTGAATCTCATGTTAGGCATATCAAAAAATGACTGCTTAATTTGCTCATCTGACATTAAAGCGGCATGCGGGGTGCCGAATGGCATTTCTTGAATGTTCCCTGATTTCTTTTCCATGCGTAACAAAAAGTATAGCTGGTTCTCTTTAATAAGTAAAATGTCTGTATAAGTTCCATGCAAATGCAACCTGCCCTCTTTCCGGATGAGATAATCAAGAGAAATCATTTTATTTAGTAAATATGAATTCTTTTGGTATTGTAGAAGGCCAGATACTTAGCCAGATGAAAATGCAACACTACTTATTTCTCTCATAAATCCTCAACAGTTGCTCTATTAAATACCCATCGAGTATCAGGTTTTCATCGCTGAACGACTGCCTTACAGTACTCGAGATTAATGTTGATTCTGAAAATCGTGCGGAGTACAAGCGAAAATCAATGTGCAAGCATTAGCTATTTACCATTTGACAATGAGGTCTTGTCAATAGGTGTGTAAAAAGCATTTAGGCGGCAATCCTTTTCAGCACCTTTGTATCATGTTTTATAATCCCATCAACAAACACTTTTCCCTCATAAACATCTGGCAATAACTCAGCCGCCTTCAGTGATCGGAAACTTTTTTCGGCCACCTGGAGAAGTTTCCAGATCATGGCGGTAGCGTTCTGAACTTTCCTGAACCGTTTTGCCGCATCTGTCCTTAGTCTGACCGAACTGAATGGCGACTCCACAACATTCGTTGTCCGAAGATGTGTCCAGTGCTCCTTCGGAAACGAGTAAAAGGTCGTCATCCGGTCCCAGTCGGCCCGCAGTTTCTGTACCGCCTTGGGATATTCTTTCTGATACCGATTTACAAATGCATCTCTGAGCCTTTCGCACTCCTTGAGCGTATCTGCATAAGGTAGCTGCCTTAGCTGTTGGGCAGCCTCAGCGCGTATTCTCTTGGGAAAACAGTCAAGAACGTTTCTGATCTTATGGTTCCAGCACCGCTGCTCTTTCCCTATAGGATGAATCTCTGTCAGTGCCGACCATATCCCCAAATGTCCATCGGCTATTGTTAGTTTCCCCAGTGTAAGTCCACGGGCTTTCAGGTTCCGCAGTACCGCACTCCAGGACTCCTTGCTCTCCCTGTATCCGCTTTCACAGGCAAGAAAAATCTTCTTGCCGTTGGCAAGCGCTCCTATCATTATCAGAAGTGCTGCTTTGTCCTTCTCAAGCCCCGCCTTCACGTATATCCCGTCTGCCCACTGATACACTACCTTCTGAGATGAAAGATCCTGCTGTTTCCACTGTTCATATTCAAGCTGCCATTTTGCCTTCAGGCGTCCGATCGAGGACGCAGAAAGCGGCGCCCCCTCTCCCAGCAATCCTCGCAGTGCAAGCTCAAAGTCGCCTTTTGCCAATCCGTGCAGGTACAGCTCCGGCAACATACCTCCAAGCTCTTTTGATCTGCGCTTGAAAAACGGTATCACCTTGCTTTCAAATCGATCCTCTGTCCCTCGAACACGCGGACGATGTACTCTGATCGTCCCATTTAAAAGCGCAAACTTCTTGGCTTTGCCATGCCCGTTCCAGTATCCACGGGTGCTATCAACCAGCTTAATTCTCTCGGATTTCTTCCTCCCCAGAAATGTCTCGATTTCCTCTTCAAGCATGTCCTGTATATATCCCTGAATCCTCAACCGGACCATTTCCTCCAATACCTCATATGTTTCTCTTGACTGCTGCTCTGTTTCCCTGATACTCTTTTTCATGGTGGTGTCTCCTTCCTTTTGTTGATTGGTCTCAACTTGAAAGGATACACCGCCTGCTTTACTTATTTACACACTTTTTGATTTTACCTCGTTGACAATAAGTAGTAATAACGCACTCACTGCACTTGGGCTTGCGAGCAGTGCATATCTGGCGGCCATGTGAAACCATATTAACGTGCAAAGAGAAGCGTAAGGCTGGCGGGATTAGATCCTGTAAATGGTCTACACCCTTATCGGAGGCATGCCTCCCGTTGTGCCCGCGACCGATCCAACCTAATCTCCCGGCGATCCTCCAGCAGTGAGCGTCCACAGGGAAAACCTGCCGGTCCAGCGAATATAACATTACACAACGGGCAGCTTTTCTACCAATACCAGGGAGAGCGGTGAGGAACCTCTCACATTCCTCGTCTGACATCTTTTTGAGCGGGGCCAAGGTAGGCTTGCCGAAGCTCTCTATCAGATTGTTGATTATCTGATTAGCAGCCGCCGCTTTCTGATTTTGCAGACCGCCCCAGGATACAGTTCGACTTATCTTCCTAACCGGCGCATTAACCAGCAGCTCATATCTCGGGAAGTTTTGCTTCAGGGACTTGAAGGCTTCGAGATAAACCTTCTCGCTTCTCTTTAAGCTGCATAGGATAAAGAACAGCTCGTCCAGAGGGTTCTTTTTATTGTGGTGGGAAAAGTTTTTATATTCTTTTCTTAATGCGAGTGCCACCTTAAAGAATTTATCCGAGTAAATCTTCATTCAGTTCAAGAGCAGTTGAAGCAATTGCTAATATATCTGATTTGTAGCGAAACGTTACAAACTAAGATATCGTTCAGCATGTGTATGCGGATCAACCTTCTCGAACATACGTTTAAGACGCGGATGTTTGGGAAACTTGTCGTCAAGGATAATTTTCCTTGGTTCCACTGTCGCTTCTGTAAAAAATGTCCCATCAGGTGCTACGAGAACCACGGAGTTAGGGGCTCTGTTATGGGTTATTTGAACAGCCATTCCCTTGTTCCATCCATTCTCATGTTTTGAACGAAGTTGTTTTTCAATATATTTATCAAACCTCTCTTGCCCACTTCGAGTTCCCCTAAGTTCCGCATACCGGGATGCGTTTGTTTCTGAGCGTGCTACGATTAGAATGCGCCATGCTCGAATGCCCATTCTATATAACTTATCGCCAAACGCCTCTAAGTCGCTACGATTATATTTAGTAGCCACTGTCTGTACACTTACCCCGATGCCGGCATTAATGCACTGACAAAGTGCCCGAATTGCGGCTGCATTTGAACTATTTTGTCCCTCTATATTTATGGTTCTCGTCGAGGGTCTTAGTAAATCGTGAATCCGAGGGTTTTCAGAATCAAGCGAAATTCGAACAAATACATCATGCTTTTTGAATAATTCCAAATGATGAGCTGTGAAAGTAAACCCACTTGTATCTATTATTATCCCCGTTCTCTTGTGAAGGGTTGACAGAACTCTTTCTAGATGCGGGCTGAGTAAAGGATCCCCGCCGGTAAGTACGACTGCAAGCGGATGAAACGAAAGTATCGATTCGGCGATCTGATCGATTTCATGCGTGTTTGGTTCTTTGCGTATTCCTCGCATTAGATCTTCTGCATAACAATATTGACAGTGCAATGCACAATTTCCCGTTAGTAACCAATTTATTACAATTGGATAATCTGGATGAAGAATCGACCATCCAGAGCCTTCACTCGGCAAAAGATGTTTAGAAGGATAGTCTGCGTCGCGCAAAGAAATTGCCCAGCCCGGCCCTAATGCTTTCATGTATTCAGGAGAAGGTGCCACAGAAGATTTTCGCTCAAGCCACTTGAGCAAGGCATCACCATCGGCCGTTTGACACGCAAAAACTAGGCCGGTGTGAGTCGAAAATACGATAAAGCCCAGGCGCTTATCCTCTCGAATTATCAAGCCAGCTTTTGTATATGTAACATCAGAAAGAATCATTTTCTAAATACCCTGATGGTGTATTCAGTATGCCGTGCAGATAGTCCCTTCACTTTAGGATTAATTCCACCGACATGTGGTAATTCACGGGTATACTCATCTTCCAAATCAGCCTTGAATCCTAATCGACGCCAAATTTCTATTACAGCTTGAGCAACCGGTATAATCTGTTTTCGGTGGGTATTATTCACAACTATAATATAACCTTCAAAGTTCTTACTCAGTGATGGTGCTATATTTTCATAGGCCGCTTCAAGTTCAACAAAATATTTCGACAAAGATGGAAGATAATATACCTGTTCATCATACATTGCGCCCTTCGATCCCTTAAAATCGGCAACAGCTCTTAGAAAAGCTCTAGCTGTGGGACTCTTTACATCAGCGGGGGTTCTTTTTTGTGAGCCATCCGACTCTGACACACAGGGGCACCCGATTAATCTTTGCTTAATGGTAAATCCTTCTATAATACCTTTCCCCTCCAACAAAGCCAAAAAAGCATTTTCGGGACCAAACATCGCTGCATAATCTCTACTATTGGGATATGGAGGTGAAGTAATCATCGCTGGAAATTTGCCTCGAGGTAATTTTACCGACATACAATTAGCCAATTGAGATTCGTGCTTAATATTCTTACTTTCCTCGAGTTTCTGAATTAGTTTCCGTCGCAGAAAAGAGATGTAGCTGCTAAAATCCTCTTGCCAACCTTCATAGATACATAACCCTCCCTGCTTAATATGAGTTACAACATTTCCCTGCACGCAGGCAGCAAGCCTCCCAATAAACGGCAATATGAAGGCCAAGGCAAACTCCGTCTGAGCAATCCCCTTAAGTGATAGTGATCCCGCCGCGTCATGACACAGTGCCCATAATTGCATCAGTATCTTTATTGACTCCGGCGGATACCATTCCTTTGAGCTCAGCGCCCTAATTGAAGTTATAGGCCACCTCTTTTTCATTTGCTCAACATAATCAATAAGCATAATAAATTTCTCGGCGTTTTGCGGATTAATCAAAATCTGCCAAAGATATGAAGGAGGATTGTATTCAATACAATAAGCAGAGACAGGTTTGTTTGCCTGTGAACAAAATGTAATCAAACTTCCGTATCCCGACATTGGATCAAGGATAAGCTTTCTTGAGGCAAGTTTATCTACGAGACGCGTTACTTGTTTTGGGTCAAAGGCCGCGTAAGTACGATCATTTTGCAGAAGCGCGCGGTATATCCCACGAATTAGGGATACTCTGTCAAGCAAAACATCTTTTTCATTTCTGTTGGTAATTCGTTCTTGCATTACTTTTTTGCTCAAGACGGCCATTTATTGGCGGCTCCTATCTATAGTCGACACCAATAGCCTTAACCCATATTGGGCCGGGTGACATGAACAACAATCTCTTTTTTTAAACAGTCTGCTAAAAAATCCATGCATCAGTTTCCTCAATTATGATTTTTCGAACAGCATCATCAAGTTCAATGTCGCGAAGGTCAGATAACTCTCCTACCGCTTGAGAAGAGATCGTGATAGGGTATTTTTTTTGAGCGATGTAACTCGGCAAAAGAACACAATTATTGAATATCCATGGTATTAGGCTGTTCCTATTATCCCATTTCTGAGGATAAAATTCTCTCATCGCATTTTCAAAGGCAGTCTGAATGTCTTCTTTGCTCTTCCACGAAAAGTGCCTATATCCCGTAAGCTTTGGTATATAAAGATGACTGACCTTCATCGCCCCAAGTTCGCAGCATTCCCTCCAAGCTTGCCATAAATCCCTTTCATCGTATCCTCCTAATGTCACTATTGGCCGACTCGCATCTTCTTCATTGAGCACATGCAGACAGGTCCACACCATAGACGGATTCAAAATCCTCCTCGGCCGCCGCGACTTGATCTCATCAAGTATTTCAACTGGGGCATCCTTTTCCTGCGGCCATATTTTAGCAATCCTAAGGACTTGGTCAGTAAAATACATGCTCTTAGCAAGCCAATTCTGAAGATTGTCCCACGCGGGTGTCATATGCTTGCCAGCTGGATCTAATATTTCGCTGAATCGCCGGACAACGACTTTACCATCAAAATCCTCGCCAACTTTGTTGAACCACTTCCGGAATGCTGACAAGAGGTTCTCTTCAATGTAATCCTTATTGCCGAGATCATCCAGCCAAAGCGCGACTTTACAATTCATTTTCAGCAAGCCGGCAGCTGCGTAACACTGGGCAGCATGTATAGGTGAAGGCTCTCTTAACCGCACAGGCCAATATACGAAGAGTCCTGACCTCAAATCAGGTAAACTTTCTTTTTCAAATCGAAAAGAAAAAGTGTCTTCCAACGTTTTAAGCAGCCCTCCAAGGTCTGATGCAAACAAACTGGAACCAGCACTGCTTTTTACAGGGGAAAGCGCAGTTGCTGGCTTTGTTCGCAAAAAAATTAGTGTTGCGCGCCCTTGTTCATCCGTCTTGTTCACTATTCTATTTGGTTGCCACGAGCTAGATCCTTGATCATTATATTCTCTCAAGCAAATCTCTGCTTCTGATGAATCTAAATTAATATGCAGCCAAGAGTAACCGTTTCTTAATTTACTACTTTGATAGCACGCCCCAGCCGAACACTTAAGGTGACCATAATTATCATTAAACCAACTATCATGGTAATGTCCGTGTAAAAAAACCTGATAATTGCTCTCAACTTTTTGTCGTAAGCTGATCTCATCGTCGTGCAAACGTTCTATTGGATAGTGTGATACTGCAATTCTAAAAGGAGCTTCCGCGATTTTATGAAAAGCCAGATCATACTGCCGCTTGCCTAGCCAAAGGTGACTATCATCATCATAATATGCCCAAGCTGAATTTAATCCGGCAATCCCTATTTTTTTTCCGTCACTATGATTTATGATGCCCGTTGAAAAGAGAATATTCTCATCACATTGGAATGGAGAGTTAGGAATGGAATTAACAAACGCATGCCAACTCTTCAACGGAGCAATTACTTCTTTCCAATCAATCCCCCCGCTGTTTGTCATCATATTGTCGATTATATCTACCGTTAGCTTCTTTCTAAACTCTTTCTGCGCTTTGCTGATAGTAAGGCAATTTACGTCATGATTGCCCGGTACGATAAGAATAGGAATTTGACCAACTTCTTTATCAAAACATTTGAATACTTTGTCCAAAAAAACCATTGCCTTATCATATTGTTTTGATAAACTACACTTTTCCGTTTCACCGAAAGCCAGGTCGCCAGAAAAAACTATTAGTGAAGGAATTGTCCCTCCTTCGTATGCTGAAGATAAATCAGAAAATAGTGGGTCAAAAACATTCAATGCATCTAATTCTCGAGAAGGGAGTCCTATATGCGCATCGGAAAGATGCAAAATCGAGAATAGATCGCTCATTGAATGCCTCCTTTATGCGTCGGATAGTTTGTTTGAAATGCTTCGAATCTATAATTTACACTCGAATAGCTATCATTATACAAGAACTAGCGGCACAGTGTCGTCAATTAGAGATGGTCATGAGTTTCCAGTGCAGCCATGAGTGCCGCGTTCGCGTTCGTGAAGTTGTTAAGTTGACCGCTAATACCGTCAGCCCACTTAACGCCGTGAAATAAGTTATTGCGTAGCCGGAATACAACGATGAGAAGAACGGCGACGCAGTCTTCTGAGTTTGTGTTTTCTCCCTTGAGTACCGCGCCCACCAGCTCTGGGTAGTCATTTTGACGGAGATTTAAACCTTCAAAGTGCTCAGTGGCTATGCCTTGATCAAAGTAACGATCGCGGAAGAAAGCAAGACTCGGGGCGAAAGATGCTATATTCAAACGACCTTCGCCTGCCCATTTGTGTACAAGCTCAAGGATGGCCCTAGCAGATGCATTGGTATGCAGCGCCTCAGCTTCAAAGAAGCTCCATAGCAAAGAAAAATGCAAGACTGCTGCCCGCTCGTCAAGGGATAGGTCATTAAACCCTGGCGCTTTTGCGCACAACCATTCAATAGGGGTCATTGTGTATAACGGTGGAGGTTAAGAGTGGCGCGGTCACGGCGGGGCGGTCTTTAGAAAATTTTATTTTAATCTCCCTTGAGGCTGGTCTTTCTTCTTGATTTTTTGCTCGATACCCTCTGTTTGTCACTCTTTGATCCCTCGTTTCCCAATACTTCATGGGTATATATTTCTACCAATAATCCTCGAATTTAATCAATGAAAAAATATGTCGGTTATCAGGTGGACAACACACCCCACTGACAGCCCAGATTTCAGAAAATATTGCCACAGCCCCGGTTCGGCCGTCATGAATTCCCTGTTAAAGATTGCCTTCACCTTGATGCCCTTCGGGCGTATCTGTTAGGCCGGTTTTCCGGTCGCGCAAGGTTCCGCTTACGTTTTCTCCTGTGACCATCTAGCGGGCCATCGGGCAATGCTCTTTTCTAAAACTTCGAGCCCACGTTCCGTGCTGGGATACCTATACGCCCGCTTTGACTGCACCTATACACATTTAAATCTCCTCCCGTATTTTACCATCCCACTTTGCTGAACAATCCAGTTATCGAGGAAATAGTACGATTAGGCAATAAATGAACAGGATTGGTCTACCCATCTTTGTCCTTTCAGAAGTACAATATAATCATCAACGACACGGAGGAAAGAACAATGACAATGAATGTACGAGGTTACGCAGCACAGTCCGCCAGGGATGCCTTAGCGCCATTTCGCTTTGAACGCCGCGATCCGCGGCCTGACGACGTGACTATTGAGATACTCTACTGCGGGGTATGCCATTCGGACCTGCATACCGCCCGCAATGACTGGGCAAGCTGGTTTCCCACGACGTACCCGGTCGTGCCCGGCCATGAAATCATCGGCCGCGTGGTAAGCGTCGGAAAGGAAGTCAAACGCTTCAAACCGGGAGATCATGTCGGTGTCGGCTGCATGGTCGACTCATGCCAGAAGTGCACATCCTGCGAACAGGGGCATGAACAGTACTGCTCGGAGATCGCAACATTCACCTACAACCATCTTGACCGCCGTGACAAGATGCCTACCTATGGCGGGTATTCCGAGAAGATCGTCGTAACTGAGAAGTTCGTTCTGAAGGTCCCCGATGGGCTGGACCTGAAAGGAGCAGCGCCCCTCCTCTGCGCCGGGATTACTACCTGGTCGCCGCTTCGCCACTGGAAAGTGGAGAAGGGCAGCAAGGTGGCGGTGATCGGCCTCGGCGGACTGGGTCACATGGCGCTGAAGCTTGCGAACGCGCTGGGCGCCGATGTCACGCTGTTCACCCGGTCAGCAGGCAAAGAGAAGGACGCGCACCGTCTGGGCGCCCACAATGTCGTGCTCTCCACCGACAAAGGTCAGATGGCATCCGTGCAGGGACGTTTCGATCTGATCATCGATACCGTGCCCTATGTCCATGACCTCAACCACTATCTGCCGACACTGACGATCAACGGCACGCTGGTGCTTCTCGGATAGGTGGGTGATCTGGAGTCGATGCTGAGCACTGTTCCCTTGGTGATGGGGCGGAGATCGGTCGCCGGGTCCCTCATCGGAGGCATTGCCGAGACGCAGGAGATCCTCGACTTCTGCGGCAAGCATGGCATCACGTCCGATATTGAAGTGATCAAGATCCAGGATATCAATAGAGCGTATGACCGCATGCTCAAAAGCGATGTGAAATACCGCTTTGTGATTGATATGGCGTCGCTAAAAGACTGATATAATGTGAAGAGAATAAAGAATATGTCAAAAAAGATATTGATATTCTCTGCAAGTCCAAGAAAAGGCGGAAATTCTGATCTGTTATGTGATCAGTTTATGCTTGGGGCTAAAGAGGCCGGGAATCAGGTGGGAAAGATATTCTTACGGGACAAAAAGATCAATTATTGTACTGGATGCGGCGCCTGTCAGAGCAATGGAGGCAAGTGTGTGCAGAAGGACGATATGGCCGAGGTCCTCGATAAAATGATCGCCGCCGACGTGATCGTGATGGCAACGCCTGTTTATTTTTATATGATGAACGGACAGATGAAGACACTGATTGACAGAACCTGTGCCCGTTATACCGAAATCAGGAATAAGGATTTTTACTTCATCGTTGCGGCTGCCGACAGCAGCAAGAGGGCAATGGAGAGGACTTTGGAAGGATTCAGGGCATTCACATCCTGCTTGAGCCGGGCAAAAGAAAAGGGGATTGTCTACGGAACCGGCGCATGGAAGATGGGAGGCATTAAAGGAAGCAAGGCGATGACCCAGGCATATGAAATGGGGAAAAACGTATAAGTATAAGAAGACTGGTCACATTTGAGCCCGGGGCCCGGACGGCATGGCATACCCACCCGTTCGGGCAGATGCTGATCGTGACGGCTGGATCCGGCTGGATTCAGCAATCGGGCGGTCCAATCGAGGAAATCCGGCCGGGTGACGTTGTCCGGCAGTGATCGGCCTGGATTTCAACAGACGAGTCCTCGAATGTTCAGGCAGTTGACTATAGAGCTCAATACATTCCTCGAAAAAACTCACTTGTTTTCGCTCTTGCTTAACTGTACGGGAAACTGTTACAGTATATCTAGAATTTTAGAGGTTTTTGCCGTTTATGAGGCCACAAAGACTTTTTGACTTTGTGGCCTTTTTTATTTGTTGAGACCTTCTGAGGTTTGAATTTAAAAAAAGGAGGTAGAAGAAATGGCTAATGGAACAGTAAAGTGGTTCAATGACAGTAAAGGTTTCGGGTTCATCGCGAATGAGGATGGCAGTGAAGCTTTTGTCCACCATACGTCCATCCAGGGTAATGGCTTTAAGAGTCTTGCCGAGGGTGAGAAGGTCAGCTTTGATACGGAAAAGGGCCCAAAGGACCCAAGGCGATCAACGTCGTTAAACTGTAACCGACCTGAGAGGTCCCCCTGCATAGCACAGGGGGACTTCATTTGAAAGATGAAAAATGACCTATCGTGAAAAGTGTGATGCAAGGCTGGAAAAAATAAATCAGAAGCAAAACGCGGGCCTTATTTCCAAGCGCTTTCCTGAGGTTTCGAGCATAGTCGTTGACATGAAACACCACAGGAACGGAATATGCGCGATTCTTATATCGCGAACTCTCAATTTTTCGTCTGGCAGTCACGCGTATTTTCATGTTGAGTGCCTGAACAGAGATTGCAAGGATTGTACAGAGGGCTTTAATTTGGATCAGGTCGTTGCTACGATGATCAGAAGTCGTACATCATTGAGAGAGGGGCAGTTGGATTGTGAGGGAAATAGTCTTACTTCCAGTCATGTCAATATTAGCTACAAAGTCACTATACAGTACCATGAAAATTAAAAACCGTGGAGTCCCCCCCAATTTAGTGGATACTCATAGGCTGCCACAGACAGCTGTCAGGAGGAATTATAAAATGAAACAGCAGGGTAAAAAGGATACGGTGGAAAAAGACAGAGAAAAAATAGGAAAATGCGCGGAAAAAACTCAAGCTGCCGAAAAACCTACAGGAGCAAAGAAACTAGCGTGCTGTCCCTAACAGATCTATACATTTATTTAGGCCGTCATTCCGGCTTGACCGTTATGACCATTACACCTGGATATAGATAAATTGAAAGGTGACAGACAACAAAAGGAGATTGGAAGATGAAGAAAATGTTTTTGCACCTTGTAGTATTTATAGTCATATTTCTATGCGGCCACGGTATCAGTCATGCCAACCTCAGCGATGGCTTAATCGCTTATTACCCATTTGATGGGGACGCAAATGACAAGAGTGGGAATGGGAATCATGGAATTGTCTATGGGTCAACTCTGGTTGAAGATGTTTATGGAAATCCTAATGGCGCATATTACTTTGATGGCATGAGTAATTACATCGAAGTACCTCGCAAAGAAAGCTTGAAGATCACAACGTCTCTTTCGATTGGTTCATGGGTTTACATCGAGTCTTATGCTGGCGGATGGTCACCTATTATTTGTAAAGGAAATACCTCAAGCATGAAATCTCCCTATGCTTTGCTTGGCCTTAGTAATAATCCTGCTCTATTGCTTAATAGAGAGAATTTGGTAGGGAGCTCTATTATCCCACAGAATCAGTGGGTACATATTGCGGCGACCTGGGATGGAGCAACGGTTAGATTTTATATTAATGGCATTGAAGATCCGGTTACACAAGAATTCAGTAATCCACTAGGTGTAACAGATGAAAGCCTTATCATCGGCTCTGATCCTCCAGGTCAGAATGAATGGTTTCATGGGAAGCTGGATGAAATCAGAATTTACAACCGTGCGCTGTCTGAGTCTGAAATACAGCTTTTGGCTGACAAACTTCAAGCACAAATGTCCGTACACTAGGGCAATAGTGTTGGCTTTCAGGCGGACTTCACTTATAGATAAAAAAGTCGAGACGTGACAGGCTTACAAGACTAAATGCATTACTCCGTGTTACCACTCTTCCCAGTGAATATTTTCCTCCTTGTTATTTTTCCCCTGTCAAAATGCTATGACAGATTGGTTTTTGGAGTGTGTGAATCCAACGGAAGGATTTCCTTTATTAGTCCTGTTACGTATGCGTTTGCATCCTCCCTTTGCTCATATGCGCATTCCCTGTCCTTTATCCGCTCTGTCTTATGAGTCTCCAGGTCAATCCTGATAACTTCAACACAGTAGAGAGAGTCTTTCAGGGTTACACCGTAAGCCCACAGTAAACCATTAGCGTCCCTGCCGATCGTTCCCCTGCTCACCGGTTTCCTGAACTCATTCCTGATTATGTCCTCAGCGGAAAAATGCGATGTTTTCTTCCTTTTCATTAATTATCCGGGTAAGCTAACTGAAGTATATCTCCAACCATTTCTTCAGGTGTATATTTCCCGCTTAACAGTTCACTGAGAACAATAGACATGAAGGCTATTTGTTGAGGCTCACTACCGGCATTCCCCACCCAATCTTCGATGATTTCCCTGGTAATATCCTTGTTTCCCAACTGTGCTTTTCTCGTCATCTCATTATATAGGTTATCCAATGTGGACATTTGTTATCCTCCTTACTTTTTGTATCTTTATTATACCATGTCGAGCTGCTAAAGAATTTTCAGGAATGCATTACGTGTTCTGTTAAGTCACTTCCATAAAATCAATAATACGCTTCTGTGTTAAGCTACGTATGTGCTTGTGATACAGATCGTTTTTTCGAAAGGGAGGAAGGATTATGGACAGTGACAAGAATACGCAATGCTGGGATTACATTAACTGCGGTCATGGAAAGGATTCATTATGCCCTGCGGTTGAACAAAAGGCAGGCAAATCGTGCTGGCTGGTGGCAAAGACATTATGCGGGGGCAGGGTGCATGGCAAACACACCCAAAGAACCAAATCATGTGAGGGATGTGCCTTTTACATATATATGCATGTATTACGTCCCAACCCGACCCCTCAACCCTACAATGAAACGAGAAGGGTTTAAGCACGCAGCAGAAATCTACCTTGTAGAGGGCTGAAGGCTTTCCATGATTCGATTTAAGACATAATCAGGCACCGTGGAGGTAGTACTATTCCTGGAAATGCTGTAGAATGAGGGCAGATATTATCAAGGAGGCATCGCATGAGCAAAGAAAAAAATAAGCAAAAGGCAAATACAAAGAAGAAACCACAGCACAGCCTGAAAGAAAAAAGACAGGCAAAGAAAGAAAAGACCGAAGGCAAGCCCCTCCAATTGAGCTCCCTTTAAGCTTCTCGTGGGCAGGTTTGATACCTGATCCCAGGGCCTGCCCATTATAATTCTTCCCTGTCGGCTGGTTGATGCTGAAAAGGCACTTATCGGAAATATTCCCGATCCCGATACCATCACCCGATACTATCAAATGTACAGCTGCCTCCCTTTTGACTATTATCATACGAAACCATATCTGATAGAATGGTGCTATGGAAGACGATGTATTGTCCAGGGTGATCGCTGTTGAGAAAGAGATACAGGTCTCCCTCAAAGCCGAACGGAGCAGGGTCCGGCTATGGCTTGAGGGGGTGAAAAAAGAGACAGAGGAGGAATTCAAAAAAAAGGAAAAGCACCTCAGGGAAGCCTTCAGAATATCCGCGGAGCAGGCAAAGGCTGAGACGATGCTAAAGGCTGAGACGATGCTAAAGGCCGCGGAGGAAGAAGCAGAACTGCTTCTGAATCTGAGTGACGAAACCCTAAGGGAGATCATCATGCGAAGGCTCACCATGGTCCTGCCGGAATGAACGCATGATAGTCAGGATGTCGAAGGTCGGAATCATCGGGCCGAAGGCGCTGATCCAGGACACCCTGGGACTTGTCCGGGACCTGGGGATTTTTCAGATAGATCCGGCGGCGGCAAGATACATCGAAAAAGGGCTGGAAGAAAACATAAGGACTTTTTACCCTGATAAGAAAACAGTACTGGAAAGGCTTTTTCTTGAGGAACTCCGTTTGAAAATAGAGGAGCTCATCTCCCTCCTGCCGAAGATCGGGATAAGAAAGAGCTACCTTGAACCACGCTCGATCATCGATACCATCGCAAAGACAATAGACCGTCATATTTCCGGCGTGAAGGAGCTGCGTGACAGGCTCGACAGCCTCCAGCGGGAGCAGGCCGAGTCCGGACATTTAATGATATTCCTCAATGCACTGTCTGTCCTCGTCGGGAAGGCCACGGAAACACCTGACCTGGATTTCATCGGCCTCACCATACGAGAACCCGCCATACTGGACCGTCTGAGGGACGCGATCTCCCGCATCACTGACCAAAAGTTCGAGTTTCTGACCAGGACCGCAGAAGACGGGACACTCGTCGGTCTGATAACAGTCGAAAGGGAGATATCTGAACGGGTGAAAAAGTCTCTCAGCGACGAGCATGTGCCTGAACTGGGCTTCTCCAGCCGCTTCACCGGACTTACCTTCCCTGAAAAAGTCGCCTCTGTAAAGAAACGGATGGAGGAGATCGCCGGAGAGGTCGGAAGGACACAGAAGGAGATGGAGCGGTTTTCTTCGCAATGGCTACCGATCTATCTCAGGGTGAAGGACTGGGTCCAGGAGCGCCTCTCACTCATCACAACGACCGCGTCCGCCTTCGAGACAAAGATGTGTTTTTTCATAAACGGCTGGATGCCTTCACGCGACCTGGAGAGGCTCGGGAAGAAACTGGGGGAGACGTTCGGCAGCACCGTGGTGCTCGAGGAAAAGGAGATGAAGGAAGAGGACCTTGAACGGGTGCCGATCGCCCTGAAGAATCCGCCTTACTTCAGACCCTTTGAACTCTTTACCGGGCTTCTTCCGCTGCCGGCGTATACGTCATATGATCCTACGCCCTTTATCGCCATATTCTTTCCGCTCTTTTTCGGGATGATACTCGGTGACGCGGGATACGGCCTGGTGCTCGGCATCATTTCGCTTGTCCTGATCAAGAGGTCAGGGAAAAGGCGGGCTGCCGCGGACGCTGCAAAAATACTCTCTGTCTCGTCTCTCTACACGATAATTTTCGGCATACTCTATGGCGAGTTCTTCGGCGATCTGCCCCAGAGGCTCTTCGCTATGGAACCCCTCTGTATCGAGCGGAGGACCGCAATCATCCCCATGCTCTGTTTTACCATAGCCATAGGCGCCGGCCATGTCCTGTTCGGTCTTTTTCTCGGAGCGGTCAGCGCATTCAGGAAAAAGGAGAAGAGGGAGGTTGTATACCGGCTTCTCAGTGTTATCTTCATCCTCTGCGTCATTACTTTCGTCGCGTCTTTCTCCGGGCTTTTCCCTTCCCTGCCCAGCCGGTCGGTCATCATCACGATGCTCTTTTTGACTCCCCTTCTCCTCTTCGCTGGCGGACTGCTTGCTCCCCTTGAGCTTCTGAAGAGCATCGGCAATATCATCTCCTATGTGAGGATCATGGCGATCGGGCTTACCTCAGTCCTCCTCGCCTTTGTCGCGAACCGTCTCGCCGGTCTGACAGGAGATGCGGTGACAGGGGTGGTCGTGGCAGGGCTGCTTCATCTGCTGAATATCATCCTCGGGGTCTTTGCCCCGACCATACATGCGCTCAGACTCCACTACGTGGAATTCTTCAGCAAGTTTATCGAACACGGAGGCAGAAGGTTTGAACCGCTAAAAAAATAGGCATGAAAAGGAGGGAGAGATGGAAAAGGTACTGATAGCATTTGCAGCCGCGCTCGCCATAGGCCTCACCGCGATGGCAACGGCGTGGGCCCAATCGAGGATCGGGGCAGCCGGCTCAGGGACGCTTGCTGAAAAGCCTGAACTGAGCGGGACGATACTCATACTCGTCGCTATCCCGGAGACCATGGTGATCCTCGGCTTTGTGATCGCGACGATGATACTCTTCACAATAAAGTGAGATGGGCGGCGAAGAACTCATAGAATCCCTCAGAAAAGAGGCGTCTGAAAAAATGCGCGAAATCCGGGAAGAGGCGGAAAAAGAAGCGGAGAGGATGCGCGAGGACATCTCCCTCAGGCTTGAAGCCCTGCAACAGGACAAGGCTGCCGGAAGCTCTTCCGGGGAAGAACCGGCACGGGTGCTTCTGGATGCCCAAAACAGGGTGAGGATGATCAGGCTCTCCTCTGAAGACAGGCTCTCCAGCCGGCTTTATTCTCTTGCCGCCTCTTCCCTGCATATGCTGCGGATACAGGGATACGGGGATATTTTTCACAGGCTTGTGCTTGAACTTCCTTCTCACGTGTGGCGGAACGTGAGGATAAATCCTGAGGATTCAGGACTCGCACAAAAGTTTTTTCCTGACGCTGAAATAATACCAGACAGCAACGTCACCGGAGGGATGGAAGTGGAGGCTGAAGGAGGCGGTGTGAGGATCATCAATACCCTTGAAAAAAGAGTTGAGCGTGCATGGCCGCTAATGCTGCCGCTGCTCATGAACGACATTCACAGAAAGGTCACGGAGAATGGAACTGCTCCAGGGATTTGAAGACAGGGGATATCCTGCTGACTATCTGCTTTCCAGGATAAGGGGAAAGCGGGCAGACCTTATATCCGACTGGGCTCCCCCCATCTTCTTCGAGACCCCGTTTGAATATCTCGCCTCGTCCTCATACCGGGGCTTTGTGACCGGGAGGTCACCTGAAGGTCTCCGGACAGACCTGATGAATGAATACCAATGGGTCTATCTCAGGATGGACCGGTCGTTCCTTGAGATATTCAGGCCCTTCTTTCTCTATTCTGAACTTCGGACAATCTTTATCTGTCTGAGACATCTCCGGGCCGGGAAGGCGGTGAAGACAGCCGGTGTCCTTTTCCCGAGCCTCCTCTCTGAGGGGATGAAAAAACTCCTGAGAGAAGCCCCGGACATATCAGGAGCAGCAGGAAATCTGGAAAGGGCCTTTCTGCACCTCTCCGATGAATTCTCCGGAATTTCCGATATCTTCGAACAGGAGGGACTGAAGGGGTTTGAGCGGGAGCTGACCAGGAGATATCTGATGACAACTGTCAGAAGCAAACTCCATCCGCTCATAAAAGAATTTTTCATCCGTATCATCGATTCACGAAATATCATAAGCCTCTATAAATTCCTGAGGCTGAACCCCGGTGCAGCGCCTCGCTACATCCCCCACGGTCGCATCAGTGAAGCAAGATTCTCAGGGATCATCGAACGGGCGGACCTCCCGGAAGTGTTCAGACTGGCAGGGGAAAAAGACGAAGGACCGGACAGGTCGAACATCGAAACAGCGCTCTATAGGGGCATATCCGTATTCCTGAGAAAGGCCGGAAGGGACCCCCTCGGCATAGGACCTGTTCTGGATTATCTCTGGCGAAGTTCGATCGAGGTGATGAACCTGAGTGTCCTCTCCTTCGGCAGGGAGATAGACAGGGATGCGATCAGGAAGGAGCTGGTCAGTTGAAAAAAATCGAATTCATCACTCCCCGGGATGCTGAATTCGGGTTCAGTCTCGCGGGCATCGCCCACTCTATCGCCGGCCAGGAGGACGCGGAGGCTGCACTCGGAAAAACAATGGCTGAGCCTGATATTGGATTGATTATCCTCGACGAGCGGATACTGCCCTCGATAGATGAAGAAGAAATGAGGGAGATGGAAGGGCGGTGGCAGGGCATACTGCTCGTTCTGCCCTCTCCCGGCAAACCGTCACCGGAGACCGAAGACTATGCCGCGCGACTCATAAGAAGGGCCGTCGGTTACCACGTGAGGCTGAAATGGTGACCGGCAAAATACTCGGCATATCAGGACCGACCGTGAGCACAGACCTCAGGGGGCTCAGGCTCTATGAGCGTGTCTCTGTCGGACATGCCCTGCTGACCGGTGAAGTGGTCAGACTCGACCACGACCGGGCCGTTGTCCAGGTCTATGAAGATACCCGGGGGCTGGCAGTCGGAGAGCCGGTAACAGGCACCGGGCTTCCCCTGAGCGCAAGGCTCGGCCCCGGCCTTCTCGCTGGAATGTTCGACGGCCTGCAAAGGCCGCTCAAGCGGTTACGGGAAGAGATGGGGCCCTTTATCATGGGAGGAAGGGATATATACGGCCTGGACTATCAGAAGAGATGGAACTTTTCTCCAATAATAAAAAGCGGAGCCGGGACAGCCCCTGGGGAGGTCCTCGGTTCTGTTGAAGAAGGCAGCTTCAGGCATCTTCTTGTCTGCGGTCCTGACAGCACAGGCAGGATCTCGCGGATCATCTCCGGAGAATTCAGTCTCGATGAACCCTTGGGTGAATACGAAGGCGGCAGAGAGATATTCGGCTGCCATGAATGGCCGGTAAGGAGTCCGAGGCCCTATCGAAAAAAATTTCCTCCTGCCGGGCCCCTTGTCACAGGCCAGAGGAGCATAGACTTTCTCTTCCCGATCGCCAGAGGAGGGACTGCGATATTACCCGGAGGTTTTGGCACCGGGAAGACAGTCCTTGAACAGTCGATCGCAAAATTTGCTGATGTGGATGTGGTCGTCTATGTGGGGTGCGGTGAACGCGGCAATGAGATGGCCGAGATGATCGAGGAATTCGAAGACCTGAAGGACCCCTGGACAGGAAGGCAGCTTATGGAAAGGACGATACTCGTGGTGAATACTTCCAATATGCCTGTTGCGGCGCGGGAGGCCTCCATTTACACAGCGGTCACCATGGCGGAATACTACCGTGACATGGGATATCATGTGCTCCTGCTTGCCGACAGCCTTTCGAGATGGGCCGAGGCCCTGAGGGAGATATCTTCATCCCTTGAGGAGATGCCCGGTGAAGAAGGGTATCCGACCTATCTCGCCTCGAGGCTGTCCGGTTTTCTCGAACGGGCGGGTATTGTCGAGACACTGGGAGGCAGAACAGGCTCGCTCACCATGGTCCTCTCCGTGTCCCCCCCCGGCGGTGACTTTACCGAACCGGTCACCCAGGCATGTCTGAGGACAACCGGGGCGTTTCTGATGCTCGATACGTCCCTCGCGCACGGCAGGCATTTCCCTGCCATAAACTGGGTCCAGAGCTATTCCCTCTACTCATCTGAATTGGGAAGTCATTATCGGGAGAACGTCTCTCCTGATTGGGAGCTGTTACAGAACCGCTGCCGGGAAATCCTCCAGAAAGAGGAAACCCTGCGGGAGGTCTCGGAGATCGTCGGGGCTGAAGGGTTGCAGGATACGGACAGGCTCCTCCTGCTCGTAGCAGAGAAGATACGGAGTGAGTTCCTTTCTCAGAACGCTTATGGTGAAGACGCGTTCTCTTCTCCTGAACATACCTTCGGCCTCATCAGCAGGATAGTGCAATTCCATGACGCAGCGCTTGAAAAAATAGCGCGGGGCGTTCCCTTTGAAGAGGCGTCGCGGACGGAAGATCAGGCATGAGACTTTCGGAACACAGATACAACACCATCTCAACCATGGCAGGCCCCCTGCTCTTTGTGAGGAAGGTCTTCAGCGCGCGGATAGGAGAGGTGGTCACCGTTACCGCTCCGGAGGGGGGCATGATGGATGGGGAGGTGCTCGAGATAGAAGGCGATACCGTGCTGGTCGAGGTCTTTGGGGAGACAAGGGGTCTTGATATAGGCAGGACATCGGTCTCCTTTACAGATTCTGTCAGAAAGGCCCCTCTGTCCCCGGAGATTATCGGCAGAATATTTAACGGCTCTTTCAAGCCTGTGGACGCTATGCCGATGTTCATTCCGGAGAAGTGGACAGCCATTGCCGGCGCAGCGATAAACCCGGCTGCACGGGCACGGCCTTCGGAGTTTATCGAGACCGGATTTTCGGTCATAGACGGTCTGAACACCCTGGTGAAGGGCCAGAAACTTCCTGTTTTTTCCTGCGCGGGACTGCCCTCAAAAGAGCTGGTTGCAGGAGTGCTGAAGAATTCACGGCTGTCCGCGCAAGGGTCATTCATCGTTGTCTTTACCGCGCTCGGACTGTCTTTTCACGAATACTCCTATTACCTGAGGGTGCTTGGGGATATGAAGACAGGCTTTGTCGCGTTTATAAACAGTGCGGACGAGCCGGTGATGGAGAGGCTCCTTGCGCCAAGGTTCGCGCTGACCGCGGCGGAATATCTTGCCTTTGAGAAAGGCATGGATGTGCTGGTCGTCATCACTGATATGACGAATTACTGCGACGCCCTGAGAGAGATATCCACGGCGCGGGAGGAACTGCCCGGCAGGAGAGGGTATCCCGGCTATATGTATTCTGACCTTGCCTCGCTTTATGAAAGGGCCGGACGGTTGAGAGGGATGAAAGGTTCGGTCACTCTGCTGCCGGTTGTCACCATGCCTGAAGATGACATCACCCATCCGATCCCCGACCTCACCGGATATATCACCGAAGGTCAGATAGTCCTGAGCAGAAAGCTCCACCGCGTGAATATCTTCCCGCCTGTCGATGTGCTCCCGAGCCTTTCGAGGCTGATGCAAAAGGGGATTGGAAAGGGCAGTACGCGGGAAGACCACAGAAAGATATCAAACAACCTCTATAAATACTATGCCAGGGGAAGGGAGATGAGAAGACTCGAGGCGATAGTCGGCAGGGACGGCATGACAGAGAAGGACAGGAAGATGCTCGATTTCGCGGACGCCTTCGAAGGGGGGTTTGTAAACCAGGCCGCCGGCAGGAGGACGATCGCTGAGACCCTTGATACAGGCATCAGGCTGATGAAGCAGTTTTCACTGGAGATCAGGTGATACATCCGACGAGGACAAATCTTCTTCTGCTAAGGGAGAAGGCGCTTTCAATCGCCAACAGTATACGGATACTGAAGGCGAGAAAGCAGGCCCTGACAAGGGAATTTCTCGATACCACACGACCCTTTCTCAGGTCGAGGGAGGATATCAGGGCGCGATACGGAAAGGCGCTTGAAGGGCTCGCCCTGAGCCTCGGGCATGAAGGAAGGGATGGCATAGAATCCATAGCCCTCGCAGCAGCGAGGGATTTCAGGATCGATATCACTGAAAAAAGCATATGGGGACTGAAATACCGGGAGGTCATCAGCCATGATATGCCGGTACGCGACCCTGATGAAAGGGGCTATGACTACCTCTCCACAACTCCCCATCTTGAAGAATGCGTGGAGGAGTTTGAAAAGATCCTCGAATCAATGATCGGCCTGGCTGCCTTCGAGGGAAAACTGAAAAGACTCGGAGAGGAGATCCTGAAGACTACGAGGAGACTGAGGGTACTTGAAGAGAGGATATTGCCGGGGTTGGCTGTGGAGATACGGGACATTTCACAGCATATCGGTGAGCGGGAGAGAGAGGCATACTGCAGGCTGAAGCATTTCAAGGACAGAAAGATCAGGGGATGAGATGTCTTGCGCAGTTGGGGATCAGTCTTCAATAGCCACGCCTGGATCCCGCGAATGTATCCATCTGTTCAGAATGACATCATCTTTCATGAGTGGAAACTCAGAGATGATCCTTTTATGTTTCAGGAAGAGATCAAGGGGGCGCCTGAGATAGTAAAGATAGAGCCTCTTTGACGACAAAGGCACTGCATATTTTTTCGAAATAACCTCGGGAGCAGGAAAGACAGTCCCAAAAAGCTTCCTTACTTTGTCTCGAAAAGTCACCTCGCTCAGTGAGTCGATCGCTAAACGGGCGGCACCCGCCCGGGTATCTTCCCTTACAAAGACCTTTTTCGCCATCAATTCCAGGACAGCCTGATCTGCACCACCTGTTCTGTAATAGTTACTTATCAGGCCGCATGAAATGCCGTCTCCCATAATTTTACTGACGAGAAGGACTACAAACCCGATTAAGCCCTGTGCTGCTTGTCGTCCATCATCCTGTCCTGCCATTCCCCGGTCAAGCTCGTCTTCATACTGTTTGAGGAGATGAATCACATCAGAGATCTGCCTCAGCGCCCCCCTGCTTGTAAAAATATGATTATGAGAGTAAGGAAAGCGATGTTTCAAAAAGTGGATGCAGAGGTGGTGGAGGGCATCTTTAGGAGACAGGACACAAACATTATCTCTGAAGGGCTCCCTATGACAAGCTTTTTTCCACAAACCTTCCGGAACCCTGGAGTCGGGATCATGAATTCTCGCAATGTCCGTTTTGCTGGTTATGTGCCAGTGGAGTTCGATCTTGACAGATTGCTCTGGACGGATATAACCGATGTGATAATAGTTCTCCCGCCACCACTCGGGGGTATTCCCTCCGTGGAAGACATAGCCCAATTCAGAGAGTCTTCTTTCCGCTCGAAGGAGGTCTTCCAGCCTGACCATGATGTCGATGTCACCCATCGGCCTCATGCCGATATCAGAGTAGACGGTCTTTGCCAATGCCGCACCTTTTAAGAGGATGACCTTGATCCCTTCTTCATGAAATGATTCCAGGACCCCCTCCAGTTCAGCATATAAGAGCATATTCCTGGCAAGCGTGGCATAATATGCCTCTTTCAGTTGTTCCATGACTTCAGGAGGGACAATAAGGCTCTCCGACAAGTCTTTGAGATTACGGTAGACCAGAGGAGCGACACCATGCCAGAAAGCAGACGCCAGGAACTCGGTCCACTGTAATTGCGGCTTTAGGGTGTCTTTCATTGTGTTCGCAGCAATTTGAGATATCCCAGCCTGAACGCAACTGACGAGGAGTCTGTTTTCCGGTGAGAGATTCATCATGGGTTTTCCCCGGTGAATTCAAAACCATCATTGGAGGCATGATCACCTTTAGCAGGAAAGCAGTAGGTGACCGTGTACTCTCTTACCATTGCTGCGTTTCTCTCAAGAAAAATTTCACCCATGCAGAGAAGCCACGCATGGCCTTCCAGTTCTTTCGAAGAGCCTTTCCTAGGTGAGTCCTCTTTGTAACGGACACCAAAGCAGATCTGAACATTGATCCCTGCCCTCCGCAGGAAGTGATAGAGGACCAGCGAGCGCTTCAGACAGGTGCTTTTGAATATCCAGAAGCTACGGCCGAGTATGTAGTCAGCATATTTCACGATCTTATCCCGGACTTCAAAGGTATCGTGATTCAGGGGGATAGTCATATCCCGGGGGGTGAGCAGCTTCATGAGCCTCGGGATAGAAAGAAGCTTCAGCATCGCAGGCAGAACGGTTACGAGGGAAAACATCTGCATAAACAGCACCGCATCCTGCACAGAACTGAAGTTCTTCCTGATTTTCTTTACAGTTGCGGTTGGGCTGTTCATTTGCCGGTTTGAATAAGCTTCTCGGAGATCAGTTCGTTCATGAGGTCGATCACACTTTCACGGGCCTTCTCGGGTGTCACATCAAATTCAGCCTGGAGTTGTTCGATAACAGCCTGAGGAGTATTGCCATTGCTCAGCATCTGCCAGATACGAAGTCCTGTAGCATTCAGGCTATAGTACTTCTTCGTATCGAGATGGAGGAGTACCGCCTCTTTGCCTCCTACATCAGTGCAGACAACCTCAGGATTCTGCTTGACCGCCTGATTGAAGTCCATCATCCATTCCCTCCTTTCATAGTGCTATTCCAGGCAACTTGAGCCCAGGGGTTTTCAGGGTACTTTTCGAGCCAGTCCACCTTATTAAAATGGTTTTCGCAGTACCAGCAGGGGAAATAGTCGGAATCTCTGAATGTTCCCAACGCATGATGAGTCTGTTTCTGTTGGCGAAACTTTTCATGAAATTTGGATAACCACCTGTATGCCTCTGGAAAACTCATCTCGTCCAAATCTCCGGCAACATGATCATTCCCCTCTCCGTGCCCTGAGAGGTGGCAGCACAGAGAGACATGCCCGCGCCAGTCAATATTGAATTCCTTCATCTGAAGTGCAGCACAAGGGAAAAGGTCCTCGGTATAATATCCGGGCGCTATGGCAATAGCAATCGGATAATCATCCTGGGACGACAGCATGGCGGCCTCCACATCTCTTCGCTCCTCGGGAGAAAGATATAGTGCTTGAGCTGATGCTGAAGCATTCGACAAAAGATGGCCGAACCGCAATCCGTGGCTCCCGAGTTTCATTGCAAGTTCCTTCATCTCCTCAATTTCTCCACGATTTTGAGAGGTGATCACCATGTTCAAAGTGAACGGAATTTCCTTTATCATGCAGGCACTGACCGCCTGCATCACCTTGCGATACGAGCCCTTTCCACGAAGTCTGTCGTGCGTCTCCTCCTGCGCTCCATCGAGGCTGAAGGTTATAAACCCAAGCCTGTCACGCAAGGGAAGAAGCTGTCCATAGAGCCCCATAAAATTCCACCCGTTCGAGACAAAGCCGAAAGAATATCCTGCTTCTGATGTCATTTCGAGGATTCGGGTGAATTCAGGATGCAAGGTCGGCTCGCCTCCGGTAAATGAGAGATGATGGAAGCCATGCGCCTTAGCACTATTGAGAATCTTTCCAATTATCATCATATCGAGGTCCCCGTCGGCCCTGTGCCTGTTGTCAAAGCAGTGCCGGCAGCGCAGGTTACAGCGGTTGGTCAGTTCTATTGTTATCCCCGGCATTTATGTGCCCACAGCCGCTGAAAGGATTTCAGAAATCTTTTGAGGTTCTTCATACAAATCACGGCCCGCAAGGAGTTGATAGCTTACCGTCTGATAAACCAGCTGCCTGAGGACTTCCATCTGCACTTCAACCATGTCCCTGTCCACAAATATGCCGCCGCAGTTCCGGCTGAGCTCTATCACAGCTGCTACGTTACCAAGCGGTATGAGTTGACTTTGCTCCTGATCGATGATTGAGGGGAAGATGAGGATGTTTGGGATACAATACGGCACATGCTTCCCCGGGTAGACTGAATTCAGATCTATCATCCGCTTATGGCCGTTCGCTGAAGAGGTTCGCAGGGGCACTTCAAGCTCAGGATAGTGCCTCGCCAAAGACGGATCGACTGAAAAGCCTTTCTGCAGCGCTAGAGCCTCAACCCTTTGGTGTTTTTGCCTCAGCAAGGTAACATCATCAGAGAGGTACTGCCACCCAGCCCGTATGAGGCCCAGTGTGATCGTTGACTTGCCGCTGCAGGTGCTTCCCACAAGAATGATGCCGGAGCCGTCCTTCTCAAGGGCATTACCATGCAGACCGTACAATCCGTGCTTGCGCAAGAGCCATAAGAGCGACAGCATAAAGAGCTCTTGCCTCCCCTTAGGTTCCATGTCCCAAAATGCGTTATCCAGAAACCCAATACCCTGCCCTTCCCCAATATCAAGTTTGAAAACTGCAGTCGGTCCCCTTAAGTAGTAACAACTGCCGTCCTTTGCGATGCGTAAAGAAGGAAAAACAGAAAGTTCACGAGCGGTCTCGGGAACCAAGAATGGAATGGTATGGTTTTGGAACCTCAGAGTGATATGATTCTCTCCGAGTAAAAAATCGTTTCTGGAAACGAAGAAGCAATTATCGAAAACAGCAGCAACACTCCTGCCGATCCATGGATCGTCGCAAAGGACCTGCAGGTTTAATGACGAAAGTGAATAAGATTGATTCACAGTTAGCTGACGCGAACGCTCCTTAACAGAATTCTTGCAATCAACGGAAAACTATAGGGGCCGGCGTTTTCCCGGCCCCCATACAATAATCCTAAGCTAAATAAAGACGGCATTCAACAATTGCTTGTCATTCGGGACTGAATTCACCAAAAAAGCCATTTTGGGCGGTGATCTTCGTCGCGTCCCCGTGCTTGGTAAGCTTCGGTTTGATAAACTCCAGTTTCGGCTCCTCAAAGTGCTTCTTGTCCTCTTTCCCTCGCTGATCTTCTCCTGTCTTTTTGATCTCTTTCATCCTTTGCCCCCTTTCTGAGAAATATTAAATCTTTTCGTAGATTACCCGCCAAAAATTACTACATGCCGCCAATACGACGGCACTTAAAGAAATAGCGAGCCTCTTCAGCATATTGCACCCCAGAATATTGATGCAACTTCGATGCCTAGGTCCCCTGTTAATGAATCTTCTTGAAAATAAAAGCTAATCTGCTTTTAAGCTCAAATTCAGGCGAGAAAAGGGTATAACCAAAGGAAACAGAATGGTTCAATAGGAACCAAAACATGTACCCTTATGCCCTTTTCCCCCCATTCTCAGGGATTGAACTCAAATCTGAAAGGCTCTGGCCTGGCCTCTTTCTCCTTTGAAGCTTTCTCTTGACCTGCTTCTGTGGCCTGTTCTCTCGCTGTCTTACCGGGCGCTGTCTGGGTCCCTACGACCCGAACATCTGCGCCGCCGCATGAAGTATGGCTGATTGTCCTTTGCCGTCTCCCTTTGGCAGGAGCACTATCTTGCTGATCTTGTCTTTGTCTTTTCCTGTATCGCTAAGATATACATAATAATTGGAGCTTAATCTCTTTAAGGCATCCTCCAAAGGCAGTGCCTGAAACTCGGCGGTAACCCTATCGTCCTGCGACAGGAGAGCACCCACCTCTATATTCATCTCCCGTCCTATCTCTTCCACAATCTGTTTTAAAGAAGCATCCTTGGCAACTAGAGTGATAAGACCCTTTTCTATCTTGAGGACATAATCAGTATTGTTCGCCAGTCGCTCTCTTTTATTATCGACTTCTCCGGAAAAAATACTGCCGGGCGCCACAAGCCAGAAAAAAACAAAGAGCAAAGAAAGACCAGCCGCTCGTCTATTGCGTTTGTATGAATCAGCCATTGCAAACTCCTTCCATTAAGCCCTGCCTACTTACTGAATTATTCCCCAAACATCGACAGAGAAGCGAGTCTCTTTTCCGTTTCCTCTCATCTCACCCCTTCAATTTGTTCAGGGCCGGTTCTGAAAGCCGGAGCCTATCGAAGGGCAGAGGTGTTATCACAGGTAATTTTACGGCGCGCATGCTGCGCCCGCACCCGCGGTACAGCCTGACTCTCCGGGATCGATATGACGACGGTCTCTGCCGCTCGGGGCATCGGCCAGATATGGAAATGTCGCACGATACGACGCGTCATTGACATTCACTCCGTCTCCAAGCAAGTTATTGGGAAAAACGTTAAATGCAGGATTCAATACTCCTGCCACTGCCCGCAGAAAGATATCGGTCACATCGTCAAATAATCTTCTGCCGTTTGGATAACCTGCCGGGTCTCCGCCGAGCAGACCGAGACGGCTGGCGCTTGCAGGCGGCGTGGTCGCCACTCCTGTATTAAGCCTCAGCATGTCCGCGACAGGCCCAGCCGGTGTTCCGGGTGCTGCAATAGGCGGCGCGTACGTAAGCAGAGGCAGCAGGTCAGTGCGTGGCGGAGTCGGTATGGCAACCGCTCCGGCAAAAGCCGCATTGAGTATTCGCGCGAGAAGGGGATCAAGGAAAAATGAGGCAAACTGGCTGTCGTTTTTCGGTTCGTCCATGCTGAAGCGGTCTTTAAAGCCTGTACCGATCAGCAAATCGTTAATCAGCGGATTTCCCATGCGCTGTATTTGTCGAAAAGCGCCGGAACTGACGGCAGGCAGTGGAGGCCGCCGCAACGTGATCCGCGGACGTGACGTTGTCGCCCATACTCCGATTGTAGCAGCGGGTGAAGTCGCCGCTTCTATTGCCCCTGTGCGGGTAAGCGATGAGATAGGGACCTCAATTGCAATAGAATTGACCGCATAACCTGAAACCGTGTCACCGCTGAGATTAACATTTGCAGCATCCTGTGAAGCGGACAGGACAGGGCTAATGTGTGTATTGAGAGTATCGAATAAACCGCCAAGATCAGACCAGAACGCGTCGTCCGTAGTCCCTGCAAAGGACTTTATGTTGTTAGGCAAGGTGTAAATAGCCGCATTAAAAAGCGCAGTGTAATCCATTGTGCGTGGCCCGGCGTTGGCAGGAACCGCATATAAAGGACTGCCGGTGGTAAGTTCGGTGCTGACACCATTTTTTACCATGGTAACTGTGTAGCTCTGCCTCTGTCCCAGGCCCGGGCTGCTGAAATCCGTTATCCGTGGAGGAATGATAAGGGTCCCGGGTGGAACAGGCGCCGGGGAGTTTGCCGGGGCCGAGATTCCTGCCCCCGCTCCCGCATATGCCTGAAACAGGTTCGGCAGACGCTGCTCGATGGTAAAGCTGAACTGAAACACTATATCCGCAACCGCATCGTTGTTGTTGTCGACATTTATCTCATACAGGATATCCGGGTCAAACGGGAACCAGTTGGGACCATTGGCAGGTTCAAGAAACGGGTCCACACACATGATCATCGTGATGTGGGTCCCTGTCGTTGAACCGTCATAGCTCTTAAACGCATAGACGTCAGTGATATCCGCCTTGGGGTCTAATGCAGTAATCGGCGCTTCGCGGTGCCCCGCGCCATAAACAGATGCCGCCGACATAATCAAGGCTAAAAATATCAATATAACGCTATTCAGATGTCTCATGATATTTACTCCTTTCATTACGTTATCTTTACTCCTCTATCCCCAGTACATCGACGAAGAAACTGAATTTCGTCTTCTGCTTCAAACAAATGATGAACGGGATATCCACAAATTCACTCTTGCTGAGTACGCCGTCTGAATAGCCGTTCTGCACCGGCACTGTCATCACAGCTCCGATCCCTCCGGGTCCGCCATCGGCATTCTGTAGCAGATTGCCTTTGCTCAAGGTTACAACTTTCACCTGCAGGGCACGAAGCTGACTGTTGCTTATATTTGTAAGCCTTGCGTCAAAACTGTATTTCCCGACAAAGCCTGCCGGGCAGCCGCTGGTGTTTGTAACAGTTTTAAAGGTCGAGCTCAGTGGGACAAAAGTGACCGAGGAGTTGATCACAACAGTCGGTTTACAGACATGGCTCTCGAAAGCGCCGATGTCGGTCCCGTCACCGCCTGAGGCATTCGGGGTTAGAGGGTCATCGATGGTCCGTGGAAAGCCTGCGTCGCGTTGGTCTGTGGTAAGAGTGCCGGTTAGTCCTTCGCTGGTGCCTTTGTCAATGGCAGGACTATCGCAAAGCAGGGCAATAGTATCAGTAGGGCCGCCATTGTCCTGCAACCCGCTGGGGTCAAGCTTTGGATCCAGCGGTGACGCGGCTGTTCCGGTGAGGTCTGTGGACGCTGTAAAGCTCCCGCTCCCGTCAGTCTTACCGATCAAGTTAA
Source organism: uncultured Nitrospira sp. (assembly GCA_963746295.1). Lineage (GTDB taxonomy): Bacteria > Nitrospirota > Thermodesulfovibrionia > Thermodesulfovibrionales > UBA6898 > JAOUFP01. The sequence goes on from CAVVAQ010000017.1 coordinate 71,782, forward strand.
ACCCCTGTGAAACAAAAGTACGATAAACGTCCTGAGGATTTGTTGGGGAGGCGGCTGTGTTCAGGGCTATGATGCTGCTCTTGACACTGAATATCCCGCCGATGCCGCTATTGACAACGCCGCCGCCGACAACGGCACGGTTTCCGGTAATCGTGCTGTTGGTTAGATTCACCGTGCCGCTGCTGAAGATACCTCCGCCGTCCGCAAGAACTGAGTTACTGCTGAGCGTGCAGTTGGTAACATTCATTGAGCCGGAATTGTAGATACCGCCGCCGTCTCCTCTGTTAAGACCGACCCTTTGAGTTGAGTTACTGCTAATCCTGCAGTTGGCAACATTCAGTGTGCCGGAATTGTAGATACCGCCGCCGTAGTCAAGAGCTGAGTTACTGATGATCGTGCAGTTGGTAACATTCATTGAGCCGGTATTGTAGATACCACCGCCGTCACGGGCTAAGTTACTGATGATCGTGCAGTTGGCAACATTCAGTGTGCTGGCATTGTAGATACCGCTGCCTTCGCCACTATTACCATTGCTAATGGTCAGGCCGATCAAATTATTTACGGCGCCTGGCCCCGTCACATTGAAGATTCTCCATCCTCCACCTCCCGACACTGTCAAGAAGTCCGCGCCCGGCCCATATATATCAAGGCTCTCAGTGATATTCGGCAATGAGCTCGTCAGATTGATCGTACCCGTAACAACGATGTCGATTCCATCCGCGCCGATATGGGCGTTCGCAGCCTCAATGGCTGCGCGCAGGGTGCACTGCCCCGTGCCGTCGTCGCAGATTGTGCTGGGACCCACATTACCGCCGTCACCCGTGCTGTCGACTGTGTACAAAATCCCTAGTGCATTTGCTTCACCACCACCGCCAAACATATTGATGCCAAGAGACAAAATTAAAATAGTCAGAAACTTTTTCATGATTTATCCTCCTTGCAGACAAAGTTCTCTTTTCGTTCCCTCTTTAAAAAAAAACAACCCCTTTACTCCGCTATCCCCAGCACATCCACGAAGAAACTGAATTTCGTCTTCTGCTTCAAACAAATGATGAACGGGATATCCACAAATTCACTCTTGCTGAGTACGCCGTCTGAATAGCCGTTCTGCACCGGCACTGTCATCACAGCTCTGACCCCTCCGGGTCCGCCATCGGCATTCTGTAGCAGATTGCCTTTGCTCAAGGTTACAACTTTCACCTGCAGGGCACGAAGCTGACTGTTGCTTATATTTGTAAGCCTTGCGTCAAAACTGTATTTCCCCACAAAGCCTGCCGGACATCCACTGGTGTTTGTCACAGTTTTAAAGGTCGAGCTCAGTGGGACAAAGGTGACCGAGGCATTAATAACAACAGGCACCTCAGAGACCAGGGAGACATTGCCGGTGATTTTGTCCCCGTTTACGGTAAGCGCTTCAAACTTTTGGAAGGAGCCGGCCGTCGGCCCGGAGGCACTGTCAAAGGCAAAGCTGTCCACTATAGTTCCAGAAGCAAACAAATCCGTGTCCTCCAAAAAATCAACAAAACCAAGCAGCGGATCGTAGCTCGCGAGAAAACCGACAGGAAAGGTCAGTGAAGGATCGATAAACGTATCATTAATGGGTGCATCAACACTGACGATTGCCACATCATCGGGTCCGGTGTTTTGGATGGTGAAGGTGTAATAAAATAGCCCCCCACCGGCGGGAGAAACTACAGCACTGACATCCAGCGCCGCATGGGCAATGCCTGAGGCGATGAGGACGCAAAACATAACTAATGTACTGAGAGCTTTTTTATGTATCGTTGGACAAAGCATCTTTCCCCTCCCTTTTCATAGTTCGTCCCTCCTTTTAAATGAATGTTATGAAAACAAAAAAGCCGGGCATACCAAAGATATCCTTCGGCAGCCCGGCCATCTTTAACGTGTTATAAGACCCGTTGCTTTCTGCACGCACCTCACGGTGCGGTTGGCTTTATCGAGACGATTTAATTCATTTCTACCACGCACAAGATGTCTTGTCAAGAAAATATTCAACAGTTGTCAGTTAAGAATTAAAAGTGAACACCTGTAAGCATATACCTGTTAATGGTCTCACGCTTGAATTGGTATTCTAAGTTCCATAGAAGTCCTTGTCCGTCATGCTCGCAGGTTGTAAGCGGGCATCCAGTGTCTTTTGCCTCCTGGATTCCCCGGTCAAGCCGTGGAATGACAGATTATAAACAAATCATGAAGGTTTGCAACGGTTCACTTTTAATCTTTAAAGAGTTCACTTTTAAATTTTAGCTAACAGAAAATATTCAACAGAAAATATTCAATTCGTTCCCCATTTCAATTCTTGATTTCTATTTACAAGAGACATGAAAAGGTAAAAAGTGATCATCATGGCTAGCCACCCTTTCCCGCCAGAACGGTTCGTACGGCAGGGTTGGCTGTGGAGATACGGGACATTTCACAGCATATCGGTGAGCGGGAGAGAGAGGCATACTGCAGGCTGAAGCATTTCAAGGACAGAAAGATCAGGGGATAAGATGTATGGCAGCATGCTGCCAACAGACAGAGCATCCTGAAAGGGCCTCAACATTATCATTTTTAGTAGACGAATCATCCATTTCGTGATAAGTTTGTTGAACACAGCGTATAATCATTTGTGAAGCGGGTTAAGACTGATGGATTTTAAAAATAACCATTGAAAAAGAGGAGGAACGAAACCTATGAGTATAGTCGAGCGTGTAAAAGGAATTTTGCTCAAGCCGAATGAGGAGTGGCAGACCATAGCAGGAGAAACCACAACTATTGCTGAGCTGTACAAGACCTACATAATGATCCTGGCGGCAATTGGACCGGTGGCCTCTATTATCGGAATGTCGCTTGTCGGTATAAGTTTGCCTTTTGCGGGATCATTTCGTATACCAATAACGACCTCGATTGTTTCCGCGGTTGTTACTTATATCCTGACCCTTGGCGGCGTTTACGTATTGGCCCTCATCATCGACGCGTTGGCCCCCACCTTTACAGGGGAAAAGAATATGAACCAGGCTTTCAAGGTGGCCACCTATTCCTACACTCCCGGATGGTTGGCGGGAATCTTTACCATAATCCCCGCACTCAGCATTTTGGGCATTTTGGGACTCTATGGTCTGTATCTTCTTTACCTGGGACTTCCCGTTCTCATGAAGTCACCTCAGGAAAAATCATTGGGATACACGGTCGCCGTCATTGTAGCTGCTGTTATTATTTTTGTAGTTATCGGTATTGTATCCCGCGCCTTTATTACCTTCCCTGCGCCAAACATGCCCATGCACGGAATGTGATAAAGGGTGGCCGGAAGAAAGTACCTGTTCGCGTCTTTAACAGGGCAGCAGGATATGTGAAGCGACAAAAGACAATGAATGATACGACATCTTCTATTGCAGGATAATACATACAGCCTTACCAGGATGAAAAATGGGCAGAGTGTTGAACTCAGGAACTGGCAGCCGATAAGCCATCGATCAATGTCTTGATCTTTGCCTTCTGTTCGTCATTGAGGTCACAAAACATAATTCCCAGTCCGATACCATGTTGACAATACTTTATCTGTCCCTTCACCGTTATCTTTTCTTCCCCAACAGGAATGGTAACGTCGACCATCTCACCCTCGTCAAAAACCTGAATTGCTGAAACAAAAATACCGCCTTCGCTTATATCGTTGCAGGTACACTGCTTTGCGCCATCAATAAGAATATCCTCCCTGAAGGGGATTCGCAGGCTTTTTCTTCTTTCTTCTCCGTAGTGGTTCATCATACCCTCCTCCTCTCAGAATAACCTCTCAGTTGTATTTTGACATCTTTTTGGCCTCTGCCCCGGCTTTTTATCACTGTACCACACCCAGCGTCGTATTTAAAAGACTCTAATCAGGCAGTCCAGCCTCAGGAGTTGGCGGCTGCAGCCCGGAGAACTAACCGGCAGTGTCCATTGTTACAGATTCACGGGCAGGCCGTTCTGCTTTAAATATTCTTTAACTTCCCTGATGCTGAATTTTCGATAAAAACAGACCCGTTGGTAAGCTGAAGGTTCGGGTGTTGTAACAGCGGTGGTTATGAAATATAAGTAGAGGTTTTTGGAGGGTTTTCTGCTAAAATGGAGAAGACATGATAAGAGACGCCGAAGCGCTTAAGCGGTTTGAGGACTCTGTGATCAGAGAAGGGTAATTGTCGCATCAGCAGGCCTTAAGTCTGTTTGAGGCGATGTGGCAGGAAGGAGTGACACTTGGCGTCTTGCCTCCTAAAGACCCGCTTGAAGGGATAGAAGTTGATATTCGCATATCGCGGATCGTGAACTCATGTTCGAAGAAATCCTCGTAAGATTAGCGGACAGACTTGCCCACCACCATATTCCATAACATGATTATCGGTGGTCAGGCGGTGCTGCTTTACGGTGAGCCGCGCCTCACCAGGGATATCGACCTGACCCTTGGTATAAATACTGACCAGCTCGATGAGGTACTTGCTGTTGTTAAAGAAGCCTCTCTTATGCCCTTACCTAAGGATATTGATCAATTTATTAGGCAAACAATGGTGATGCCGGCAGCCGATGAGGCCTCGGGTATCCGGGTGGATTTTATCTTCTCCTTTACGCCTTATGAATCTCAGGCGATCGCGAGGGCGAAGCGGGTGACGATAAAGGAACAGGAGGTCTCCTTCGCCTCCCCCGAGGACGTGATCATCCATAAAATCTTTGCAGGAAGGCCGCGGGATATGGAAGATGTAAGAACTATTCTCCTTAAGAATCCCGGCCTCGATATTTCTTATATACGGAATTGGCTGAAGGAATTTGACGAGTCTTCGGACAAAGGAAATTTTTTCACCGCATTCGAAAGTATATTGAATGACGTCCGTAAGAATTGAGTGTAAGAATAGGGAAATGAGCACGGAAACAGCCATAGAATAGACGGAAAAATACCACAATCCAAAGCCTGAACTTCCCACAAGCCGCAGGATTCGCAATGTTATGCCTTTGAGGTTACAAGTTTCTCCTCCCCGTCCGGTCCAGTCACAATTCCCGGCATAATGAATACACTCAGGTTAGTGACGACTTTGCAATGGGAACAATGCTGTATGCACTGCGGTCATAAGACAAGCCGTTTTTTTTGTCCTGGCACTCATCGTTTTTTTTTCTTGCTCCGCTGAGCGCCATACACTGCCGACTCTTCGGCCACGCGCATTACGCTTCCCTCTTTTTCCGGCTCAAATGACACGCGAACATGGGCATGCAGCGCCTCGGCCACGCGGCGTAACATGCTCAGTGAGTGGCCTTCGTAGCCCGGTGACTCCAGGCGGCTGATCTGCTGCTGCGATGTCTTCAGGAGTTTTGCCAGATCTTTCTGTGAAAGTCCCGCCCTTTGTCTGAGGGCCGCAATCTGCAGGGCCACGTCCCAGGCCTCGCCTGCGCGCTTGAAGCGCTCGGCAAATGCCGTATCCTTTAGTTGCTCTTCAAGGTAACGATCGAAATTCGTTTTTTTCATCGCCTTTCTCTTTTCTGCCAGTCACGCATTCTTTCCATTGCAGTCTCGAAGTCGCGGACCGGGATGGTTCTGCCTTTATTGCGAATCGTGTGAACAGCAACTATCCTGCGGTTCCTCACAAAAAACCAGAGTACGCGAGTATTGAGTTTCCCGACGTGACGCATCTCAAATAGCCGGTCGCCGAGCGCCTTGGCCAAGGGTTCCCTGTGATACTGCCGGTTCCTCAATTTCGCCAACCCGGCAACAACACCCGCGAAGTCATCCGGGTCAGTGGTTTTCAGCTTGTCCAAAAACTCCCTTAACGGACACGCACCGGCCTCTGTCTCATATAATTCTACGGTGAACTCCATAGTCATGTCAACACTAATATTGATGTATCATCTACTCTCGTCTCAATAATCTACCATGCACTGCCCTCGGACGTAAATAGAGCAAAGCTCTTTAGAAAGTAGGCTATCGGCTGTGGGCTATGGACCATTTGTGGCGGGCTTTGGATTGTGGTATTTGACTAAGCAAATCCGACTTGAACTTTTCAGTCTGACCGTGCTGATCGAAGATGTTGGGTTCTATGAGTAACAGCTGCACGTAGAATCCGAATTGCCGGAATAACTTTGGCTCAACTTTTATGCAACGATAGAGTATCCCAACTGCAGCTTTAAGACAAGCTAAACGTTCTCGACCATCTCCCATACGCCGCAGGGGCATATGCCTGCGCAGAAACCGCAGCCTATGCATTTGTCTTCATCGACAACATATTCGATATGAGCCGTCCTCATGCTCGACCCTGCTGATGGCATCCCAGTAGCAGGTCGGCTCGCACATGTGGCAGTCGCGGCAGGTAGCGCAGGACATGCATTTATTCGCATCTCCTTCGGGAGTGAAGTCTCCGCTGGCAGGCATCATAGTATTCCGTCTTGATCTTCTCGTAGGGGATCGACCTCTTTGATCTCGGGATTCCGGGGAGCATGCACCAACTGGTAATGGATCGTCTCTGCAGCGAGCCTTCCCTGTCCGATGGCATGGGTGACCAGGCCAAGACCTGTTGCGTCGCCTATGGCAAAGACCTTCACATCCGAGGTCTGGCCGATCTCGTTCACCGTTATCCAGCCCCTTTCGTTATGGATGCCGGGAGGAAGAAAGTCGAGGATCGGCACATCACCGATAGACATGATTACAACGTCAGCGTCGAGCGATGTGCCGTCTTTGAAGATATATTTCTTTTCGCGTCATGGTCATATTTTTCCGTAAACTTCGGCCAGAGGATCTGTGTCCCCTTTGCCGTTGCCGTTTCCATCTCTTTTCCGAAGGCCGCAGGCTTCTGGATATCGACAGCTATCACTGACTCGGCGCCGCAAGTTATACGCCTCTGAAGCAACGTCCATGCCCACATTGCCTGCGCCGATGACTACGACCTTCTTGTCCTTCAGTCCGGACAGTTCTCCGCTGTTGATCTCCTTGAGAAAGTCATAGGCTGTTACGATATGCTCTGATCCGGGGAACGGTAACCGTCCTCGGCTTTTGCGCGCCGCATGCGACCACAACGAGTTCATGTTCTTTATAAATCTCATCGAACTGATTGCGGTCTATCTTTGCATTCAGGTGGACATTGACCCCGAGTTCTGAAAACCGTGAAAGCTCCTTCTGCGAGTACTGTCATGGGGCAAGACGCTCCCGGGGGATACAAGTACTCTATCTTGCCTCCGAGTTTATCCATCGCCTCGTAGAGGTCAACAGAATGGCCCTTCAGCGCAAGCTGCCAGGCAGCGCTGAGACCTGCAGGGCCTCCGCCGATCACTGCTATCGTATGTCCGGTCGGCTTCTCCTTTTTCGGCGCAGGCAGTTCAAGGGCAAGCCTGCCGAGCTTATCTATGTTCAAAGGCTTGTCGATCAGCCCGCGTGTGCAGCTGTTGCATGCAGAGGTTCGGACATATCTGTCCGCAGACTGTTGCAGGAAGCGGGCTGTACCGCAATACCAGTTCAAGCGAATCCTGAAGCCTCCCCTGTCTGATGAGCGTCGCCCTCTTATGAGACGGTATATGGGTGGGACAGGCATAGGCGCAGGGTGGATTATATTTTTCATTTGACCAGACCGGTTTGTTCCGTCTGTCCGCACCGGTAGTGATATACGGCAGCAGAGTCAGGTCATGATCAAGATACTCCGCGAAGATGCCGCCCTGTCCGACTTCCTTTTCCCACATGTTCTTCCTGAAGTCAGAGGTGGACATCTTAAACCATCTTCTGGCCCTCTTTTCCTGCGGTGTATAGGCGATGAGCTTTTTCCATTGCATCAGCTGAACGGGTAAGCTCTTCATAGTAAGACATCCTGTCGATGGCCTCGAGGTAAGGCTTCATGTTCGTCTTGAGCCATTCCCAGTCCTGCGGAGTCAGTTCAAGGAGTTTTACGTCCCTTTCACTGTACCCCTGGATCGGCCCCCTGAAGTATATCGTCCCGCCGACCATCCCAACACAGGGACGGTAGCCGAGCACATTGTCCGGATTTCGCGGGTCTACGCCGCAGACCACGGCAATCCCGCCGGCCTTGAATTCGGCAAAGGAATCTCCCACATTTCTGAAATACCACGACTGCGGAGGCTCAAAGCGCGGGTTATGCTTTGTCATCGTATCGCAGCGTGCCCCGCCGCTCCCCTGGACATAGAGGGTCCCCTGTGCTGCCGCGTTAAAGGCCCCGTTCGTCACATCACCGAGGACCGTTATCTTTGCGCCGCAGTTGAGCCAGCCCGCGTCATCGGAGGCGCTGCCATACGCAACGATCTCTGTGCCGGGCATGCCCATGCTCCCCAGTCTCTGTCCCGAGGTCCCTTCAACCGTCATCTTAATAGTCTCGCCCCGCGGCCAGATACGGCCGCCGATGCCGTGCTGTCCATTCGGCTATAATACGCAGTTCACGTACGCCTTCCTGAACAGCCTCCTGCACCTGCTCTTCAAGGATACGCGACGGGACGCGGTTGCCCTTCACAATACCGTGAATGGGTAACGGTGATTGGTCGCCGGGGTTTGCGGATTGGTTTTTTTACTAACCCCTGATCCCTGATCCCTGATCCCTGTCTTTTTCTTAGCACGCATAACTTATCCCCAATCTCTCTGCCATCGCTTTATCATCAATGCTCAAACCATCGGACATGCCTATCGGCAGTTCGGTGCTCCTGCCCATAGGAGCAAAGATCTTGCGCAGTTCGACATCAGCAGACTTAAAGACCTCTACAACACGTTCGGCAACCTTGTCGGGATCAAGCCTCCGGTAGAGCTTCGGGTCCTGTGTGGTGATGCCCCTCGGACAGTATCCCTGTATTGCAGAGGTTGCAGCGGTTGTATTCATCTCCGAAGCAGTCAGCGGCTGCCTGCATGATATATTTGCCGATAGCGACTGCCGATGCGCCGAGCATGATCAGCGCAGCTGCATTTGCCGCAAGGTTGCCTTTTTTGCCGACACCTCCTGCCGCGATCAGCGGCAGTTCGTTCTGTTTTCCCTGTTTTACAAGGTCGAGGTAGCATTCCCTTATGTTCGATGCTATGGGATGCCCCATCTTGTCCATGGAGACATTGTATGCAGCACCGGTGCCGCCGTCCTCTCCATCGATGCTGAGCGCCCCTGCATAGGGATTTCTGGCAAGGTTATTTAGAACTGCCCGCGCTGTCTTTGTCCCTGATATCTTCGGGTAGACCGGCACCCTGAAGCCCCACGCCATGGACATGGACTGGATCATCTTGGCCACAGCCTCTTCAATGGAATACTTTGTCTGGTGCGTCGGGGGCGATGCAAGGTCGACAAACTGCGGAACGCCCCGTGATCTTTGAGATCAGCTTCAGCACCTTCTGGGCCATCAGCAGTCCGCCGTCACCGGGCTTTGCGCCCTGACCGTACTTGATCTCGATCGCGGCAGGGTCTTCGACCATATGCGGGAGGGCATGGATGATCTCATCCCATCCAAAATATCCTGAAGCGATCTGTATGATGAAGTATTTCAGGTATTTCGACCTCAAAAGCCTCGGGGACATACCGCCTTCTCCGGAACACATGACAACCGGAAGTCCCTCTACCTCATTGAGATAGGCAACACCCATGGCAAGGCCTTCCCACATCGGAGGTGAGAGCGCGCCGATCGACATGCTGCCGATCATGATCGGATAGATCTCACGAACAGGCGGAATGAATTTGTCGCTCTTCTTATCAAGCGCCAATTCTCCGTTCACACTTGTCAGCGGCAGTTCATCCGGAGGCAATATCCTTCCCAGAAGACTCCTGATACGGAATTCATGCCGTCCTGCGTCAAGCGCAGGGTCGGTGAGCATCGATATCCTCGTAAACTTGAGTCTGTCGAGCGTTGATATGGCCGGATCATTTCTCCGGCCGCCCCTCTTGTAACCGTCTCCGCCTTTATTCTTATAATGCAGGAACTTGTTCTGCGGATTGAACTCAGGCTCAATCGCTTCATTCGGGCAGACGAGTGTACAGGTCCCGCAACCGGTGCAGTACCTGTCCATATCAGTGACCTGCTCTACTACATGGACTGTCTTCCTCTTCGTCGTCGGACCAGGGATGGGCCCTTCTGAATGGACTTCTCTCTGTACCTGTACAGAAGGCACAATGGCCTTGACCGGACAGACAGCCGTGCATTTGCCGCATCGTTTGCACCGGTCGTCTCTCCAGCGTATGATATAGGGAAACTCCCTTAAAGAGAGCTTATGATTATGGTCTAACCTTGTAGCTGGTTCCATACCGTAACCTCCTGTGCCTGCGGCGAAATGATCACCATGTCGTATTTCATCGGAAAAATATCTTTGCTCCTGTCTCTTTTGGGTACTGCTTTTTCAACTCCGCATTCTTCGGACATCAGCGCGTATTTGCCTTTTACACCGCCCACAACACCAGGTCTGAGTTTCTTTGAATCCTGGACCATGAAACAGGTGCCATCAGGAGTGAATCCGATCACCATGTTAGGACCGTCTATGCATAAAGGCCGTAACGATTGCTTCATCAGGCTTAGGGCTTCCCTGTCTTTCCGCTGTTCCATCTCTGAAGATTTCAGCGGGGTAATAACATCCTTATAATAATGCAGCGGGAACCCGAGCTGTCTTGCGGAATAATGGAGGATATGCGTAAAGACTTCACTGTCGCTGTTATATCCGGAATAGCCGGGGAAGCCCCTGCTCATGAGAAACTCCCTGATCGGGACAAAGGCGGTATTCTCACCATTCGTCATGGAGCAATATCCCTGAATAAAAAAGGGATGACAGGCATACAGATATATGGCGTAGTTGGTGTTCTGCCTTCCCTGTGCAAATACAATTTTTGCCTTGAGGCTGTCCTTGTCGAGACCGAAGAATTCCGCAACCTGAAGCGGATCTCCCACCTCTTTCAGAGTAAGGACATCCGGGTAGAACGAAAAAACGAACAGTGTTTCTTCGGACTCTCCCATCTTCCTCAGAGCGAGACGCGTGTTCATGAGAAGATTTTCCTTCTCACTGAGCGGTTTGTCCCGGTATGACTCGGGGTAGTCATAGACCCGCGCAAAGTAGTAATCACGGGGCACAATCCCTTTCACGGGTTTTAATTTCGGCGTCCAGCCGTACTTGAGCTTGAACCCGAGTTTGTCCAGATAGCTATCAAGCATCGCAACGCCTTTATTCGAGCAGATACCTGACATTATGGGATATTTCTTTAAACCCTCAAACTCACCGCCAAGGTCCTTGAGGGTGAGACCCAGACCGGAACCATCGTGCCCTTCCTTCATTGCCTCCAGGGCGAAAACCGGCTCCATTGGCGATATATAGTCTTTCGATGTCACTGCAGCAAGCCTGCACATAACCACTTACCTCATCATTATGTTTCTGAAAAAAGAGCGCCTCGACCCTGCTTCTGGTGCGAGACGCCGGAATTACAATCCTTTACCGAGTAAATTGCAAAGCTGCGTAATAATTATAATAAAACAGAGACCCTCTTTGCAACGTGCGGGCGTGCGGACCAGGAGAGGCCTTCTCATATGCTCCACAAGTGAATCGCAGAGCAAAGGGGAACAGTTCTTTACGAAGGTCAAAAGGGCCGGAAAAAGCTATCCTCTAATCTTCTTCTTCTTCCCACTCCTCATTCATAGTTTGGGCAGCGCTGCCAGAAAGCACGGAAAGCTTTACCGCTCCGATCGTGCGATACACCTCTTCAGGTTTACAAAGTTTGCCGTCTACGGTAAGGAGCTCCTCTATCCCGATACCGAAGAGGCGCTCATTCTCCTTCAGGTAAGGCAGTATCAGCTTCCAGTCTTTTTCAGTGAAGGGTAGTATCTGCCCACCGTTTAACTGCTCCTCTATGATGCTCTGATGAGGATCGCGGATAAAAATAGCTCCGCCTGAGGCGAGCGAGAAGATATTCGACCCCGGATAGGGTACCTCCTGGGGGATTACCTTTCCGTCCTTATTAAAGGTCATGCCGTTAAGGATGACAAAACCTCCGCCCTGGTATGGATCGCCCGCCATAAAGGACTCTGCGAGGTAGTCGAGCGCAGTGCCGTTTATGACAACCCGCGGTTTTCCGACGGCATTGATGAGAGGACGGCCTGCCGCATTTCCGAGCACGTAGACCTCGCCACCCTTGGCGCCGTACATAAAGGTCTGGCCTACATCTCCGTATACAACCAGCTTGCCTGATTTCATGATCTGACCGAGCTGGTCCTGCGCATTGCCGTGCACATAGATTTCAAGCCCGTCCATGCCGGACCCGAGATAGTCTCCCGAAGAACCAAAGGAATCGATGCGTACACCCATCGTGTCGGGACCTAACCCGCAACCCAGGAAGCGCTGGCCGCGCTGGCCAAAACAGATGAACCGCTTCCACCCAAGGCTGTACGCTCCTGAGATAATGCGGGAAAAGGATTCATCCCCTTCAGGCTGGAACTTTGAAGCGTCTGCAACCAGGACCTTTTCCGCATTACCCGGGCTGCGAAGCGCATGGCGACTATCAAAATCTATTCTGCAGCAGGACAATGCTCCGGCAGTTTTACCTATCAGAGGAATGGACCTGAAGATCGAATCAAGAGCATTCGAGATCATCTCGATCACGGAACGCCGTCTCATCTTTCCGGTCGGATAGCGCCGGTCCAGAAGAAACGAAAGAAGCGTTATCGACGCATCCCTCTGATCATCCTTCTGTGCAAGGGTGACGATATCGTTCAGGAAGGCAGAGAACTGCGCATAGTCCCATTGCAGGAAGCGCTTTTTCAAATCAGGGAAGATTATATCCGGGTTCTTTTCAGGCAGGCACTTTAAAACATCCATAGCCTGATTCTCCGGAGAGGCCGGTGCGGTCTGCAGCCTGACTCGGCTGTCAAAAGGCTCCTGCTCCGTCGGAACATCAACAAGCCGTCCGAATTTATCCGTGCAGTTGAGGGCCATTTTCCCCTGCGCGGTCTCCTTTACCGTAAAGATAAAGGCGCCGCCATCCGTGTAACTTCCGCCACGGGCATTCCAGTAATGGTCTGCCACTTTACCAAAGCGCGGGTCTTCCTTTGCGAGGCTCTCAAGCGTTGCATCAATAGCCTGTTTTTCAGAGCAGATCAGTCCTATCTCCACCTCACCCTTCTGCAGGGCAAAGACCTGAGGCCGGAGCATGGCCGTGTCCGTAATTCCAATGAGCTGAAACTGTTTTTTCTGAACGTCGTTTCGGGCAATGATGAAGAACCATGGACCGTCAGGGGAGCCATGGATATGGGCAGTCTGGATCTGTCTGTATATACGCTGTTTTTCCTCCGGTAAATGATCGAAGTCCATCTCTCCTGTGGGTGCAAGGGCTTCAATGATATATTCAAGAGGATAGCCGTAGACCCTGTTCATGAGATCGAACACCTGGACAGAGACCTCAGTATCGGTCAGGAAAAGCGGGTACACGTTCCGCTGGCGCAGATAGTCTGATACGGAATAATAATTTGCGAAGTCCCCATTATGCACCAGGGCTTCATTAAGACCTATGAAGGGGTGAGCGCCGCCGGGATGCCAGACGCGGCCCTTGGTAGGATATCGCTGATGGGCTATCCAACTATGGGCCTTGAAGTTTTCGAGTTGGTAGTACTGGGCCACCTGTTCGGCATAACCGACGATTTTCAGTATCATCATGTTTTTGCCGTGGGACAGAACAAAAGCCCTTTTCTCGCCGAGGGCACTGTAGAGGGCAAGGTTCAACTGATAGGTATTCTGGAAGATGAATTCTTCCTCTGCCTTGTCGTAGGGCAGCATTTCAAGGCCGCGTTCCTTCTGGAAGCGCGCGAGAACTTCAGGTTTTACGCGCACAAAATAACGCTTCACCGCAGGGGGCTTCACCTCGAGGGCAACATCCCGGTAATCGTCTATGGTCGGGATGAATGCCTCATGGCTGACCCGGAAGTAGGGACGGATAAAGCGTGCTTCCATATCCGGAAGTACTGTCTCGTCAATGACCGCAATGTTCAGGAGAAAATCATTGTCGAGGGTCTCCTGATCTACTCCCAACTGGGCCGGACTCAGGCCGACAGCCGCAAGACCGCCACCTTTGCCGTTTCCCCTGTTGTGCATCTGAACCGACGGTTCAAAGATATGGCGACCGCTCACCGGTATACTGCAGACAAACCCGGTAACACCACACCCTCCCTCTTCAGCCTCGATACCGGCCTGTTTTACCAGCTTGTCAGCCTCACGAAAGTGGTATCGCGAGTCTATGATTGACTCTGCTATGGTTTTCTTTTTCATAGTTCCAGCTCGCCCTCCAGGTCTTCCTGCCTTATATAATCAAGGTGGCCGATCAGATCAAAGCGGCCGACAAGTTCGGTGACTCTCCTCAGGCCCAAACGTTTAAGAATGTCGATGAACTGCCTTCGCCAGGTCATATACATATTGATGATGCGCTGGGTCGCCCATTCGAGTTCCATGAGTTTCGTCAGCTCCTCATCCGTTGTTGCTATGCCCCGCGCACAGCCACGGCCGGACTCACAGTGGTGGCAACGAATACACTCGAGGGCCACGAGATCGGCTGTGCCGAGACAGACGCCGTTGGCGCCCAGGGCAATCGCCTTTGCCATATCGTAGGCAGAGCGTATGCCGCCGCTGGCGATAATCGTTATCTTGTCTCTGATGCCCTCATCTGAAAGGAATTTATGGACCTTGGGTACGGCGTATTCGATAGGCATCGCAATATTCTTTTTCGCAATATCAGGGGCAGCGCCGGTGCCGCCGTAACTTCCGTCAAGCTGAACAATATGCGCCCCGGCGTAATAACTTCCGACAGCAACCATATCCACATCCGTAGGAGTTGAAACCTTTACCGATACGAGGGCGCGTGTGTTTGTCTCCTTTATCCAGTCTACATGTTTCTTGTGGTCCTCCACCGAGTAGACGCTATGGAAAGGAAACGGTGAAAAAAGAGCGCTACCGGGCATCGCTTCGCGCATGCTTGCCACACGCGCAGTCACCTTGTCACCGAGGAGATGGCCGCCAAGACCGGGTTTTGCGCCCTGGGCATACTTGAATTCCACGATCCTGACCCTCTTGAGCGTCTCTTCCCTGACGCCGAAAAGCCCGGTTGCCACCTGGGTGATGATGTGATCATCATAAGGTATCAGTTCTTCAGGGTATCCGCCTTCACCGGTACAGCAGAACGTGTTAAGCGCTACAGCAGCCCTGACGCGGGAAAGGATGGTCACGATACTGACGGAGCCGAACGACATCCCCCCGAAATAAAACGGAACATCGATCGTGACGCTTGGTCGGGAATCCCCGGAACGGTTCAGTTCGATGGCAGTGGATACCTCTTCATCAGGGATATCCAGCGCTTTTCCCCTCGGAAAGATAAAACGGAGCTTATCGAATCCGCCCCCTGAATTCCCTGTCTTATAGTTCAGTCCCTGATAGGGCATCTCGCCGGTCTCTGCCATATGCCATGCACTGGCAAGCAGATCAGCAGACCATCGGCTGTCCCCAAGAATCTCAAAAGAAGGATTTAGACTTAACTGAATTGCCTTTTCCGGGCATCTGCTTACGCAGTGGAATTCCCTGGTACTGCAGGGAAACCCCAGACAGAGATGATCCGCAGCAACCCTCGGTTTTTTTGAACCCGGCTTGTATACGCCGTAAGGACAGAGCGTTACACAGAGACCGCAGTTATTGCAGGACTTAGTCACCGCTATCCGATATTTTCCAAGGGCATTGCGGAAACGGCTTGGCACTGGTTTCACTTCAGGCAGCGCGTGTATGTCTGTTCCTTTTGCCATTACATCAACTCCTTCTGCCCAGTGTGGCAAAGATATCTTTTTCAAGGTCCTCAAAGAACATGGCGCGGCCCATTTCGCCCCGTAGTCTCCTCACCTCGCGAATGCCCATGGCCCCCAGTATCTCAAGAAGCTGGTTATGCCAGGCTGCCATGAGATTCCTGACACGGCCGGCCCCCCAGACAGGGTCAACACTGTCAAGCTCCACAGGACAGGCAATATCTTCTTTACAGCGTCGGCAAACCCTGCACTCCATGGCGACAAGCAGCGGAATGTCAACGGATAGTGCGTCTGCACCGCATATGATCAACTTTGCCACATGTTCTGCCATGGCGATGCCCCCGCCGGCAATAAGAGTGATCTGGTCGCGCAGTCCCTTGCCCACAAGGTGAAGATGTATCTCCCTCATCCGCTCTTTTATAAACAGGGGCTTGTCTGCCTTTTCAAGACCGTATTCGTCAGCAACAAGATGTATCGCCTCAGCACCCTCTGCGATGAGACGTACGATATCTTCAGATGAATCCGGACTTATTTCCATCCGGATAATGGTCACGAGGCCGGGGTGCTTTTCTTTCACGACGTTCTGACTGGCCATGACCTCTTTGCTGTAGGGGAGTTCTATCAACCGCAGTCTGCGTAAGACGGCGGGCTCAATGTCGGATAATTTACCATCAACATAGAGGGCAATGTTGGGAAGATGTTCTTCCATCCCTGCATCATAGTCGCTCTGCCGGATTATGGCAAAGGTGCCCAAAGACTTCGCTGCCTCAAGAAAGGCACGATTAATCCCTTTGCGGGGAGGTGACCATGGAAGCATGTCAAGCAGGATCGGCAGAGGTATTTCGACAACGGGCGGCGGGGTGATCGAAAGCTGTCCGGCCTGATCGAATTCAAGGGCCATGACCTTGCGGCCGATATTCGTGGTTGTGCTTATATATTCGCGTCCATGAATACCATCTCTTGTGGGCCGGCAAATTTCGGACATGTCTGTCCACATGGCGTCAAAACCAGGACCCGAAAAAGGTCCTCCATAGCCTCCGCCGGAAACCGGGATACGACCTGCATTTGCCTGAGACCAGAGACCTGAAATGATCTCCGGAGTCCAGTAATGGTCCCCGAGCGCTTTATATGAGGGATTGAGCCCCTTCTGGATAAGTTTGTTCGGACAGCCCTGTACACAGCGGAAGCAGTCCATGCAGACGCTGTCGAGGGATTCGAGCATCTGGCGGGCATCAATACCCCGCTTTTCATATACCTTGTAGACGCAATCCTTCTTTACGCAGCGGGCGCATTTTAGACACCCTTCTTCCCATGCGATGACTCCCGACCGTGTGATCGGCTGAAAACGGTTGGCTACCGGACTGGTATGAATATGATATTTAGGAGGCATAATAGCTCACCTCTCTCAAACCTGAGGCCTCGGGAAGAGCTTCGCCTCTTCCACGATCTGCGGGACCGCGTCCTCCCATTCTATTGCCATGATATGGACACCGTGAACCCCGTCTATCTCCTTAAGGGCATGGATCGTTTCAACGGCTATCTTGATTCCTTCCTGCCGCTGTTCTTTTGCGGGCACTGATTTCATTCTGTTGATGATCTCTTCGGGAATATCCATACCCGCAACCTGCTTTGCCATGTACTCCGCCATGCGAACGGACTTAAGGGGTGTAATCCCGCCGAGGATATAGACTTTATCAGCCATCCCGTAATCTTTTATGAGGCCCATCCACTCTTTAAAGCGGTTGAGATTGAAAATGCACTGGGTCTGTATAAATTCCGCGCCTGCCTCGACTTTCGTAGCGAGACGGGTAGCCCGGTATTTGAAAGGGTCGGCAAAGGGATTTGCCACTGCCCCGATAAACAGCTGGGGCGGCACGGTCAGCTTTTCACCGCCGATGACTTCGCCTGCATCTCTCATCCTGCGCACAGTCTGTATCAACTGCATGGAGTCGATGTCAAAGACGCCTTTTGCCTGTGGCTGATTGCCGAAGGACTGGTGATCGCCTGAAAGACAGAGGATGTTGCGTATACCGAGGGCAGAGGCCCCCAGGACGTCCGACTGCAATGCTATGCGATTACGGTCACGAGTGACCATCTGGAGCACAGGGTCAAGCCCTTCGGCCCTGAGCAGGGCACAGGCAGCGAGACTGCAAAGACGGACCACACCAGTCTGGTTGTCGGTAACATTTACGCTGTCCACATGATTCTTGAGGACCCTTCCCTTGCTCTTCACAACCTCGGGATCAGCACCCTTTGGCGGGCCGCATTCCGCGGTAACAGCGAAATCTCCTCTCTGTAAAACCTTTTTAAGCCTGCTTTCTGTTATCACGTTCTCTGGTCCTCCCTCTTGATATTCCTCGGTCCCTTCCCCTGCTGCTTCGACCAGTCCGCCGGGGGCTGGACCTTTCGCAGAAGGTCAAGACGACCCATATCTTCAAGTCTGGAGACGATGAGCTGCCATGCGCAGGGCACGTCAGGATCGACCTCGCAGCGTTCAGTCTTGGAGCCGCCACAGGGACCGTTGAACAACCCTTTGGCGCAGCGGGTGACAGGGCATACGGCAGCGAAAACCCCGAGCTTGCAGTCTCCGCAGCCACGGCAGTTCTCCACCCAGAGACCTGCCTCTTTTGTCTCTCCGAGAAATGTAGTATTGAGGGCAGGGACAATATGGACCTTGGGGAAGACCTCTGCAACGGCCTGCACTCCTGCGCCGCACGCGAGAGAGAGCACAACGTCATACTCGCCAATAATGTCTGTCAACTGGTCAATAAACTCATAGACACACTGGCGGTCCAGTGTCATCTCTTTAATTTCTATCTCTTTGCCCGAGGCCTTTGCGTCCATGCGGAGCGCGGAGGAAAGTAGTCCCACCTCTTTTTCGCCTCCGGCAGCACACTCGGCCACACAGGACCCGCAGCCTACTACGAGTATCTTCCTGTAGGGTGCTATCATTTCTTTTATTTCCGATATAGGTTTCCGTTCCGCAGTAATCATGCTTGTGCTCCTTTATCTTGAACCGTTTTTATCTTCACGTCTGTTTTTCCTTCACAGGAGAGAGCCCGGTTGAAGCCTCCCGGGCAAGAAGCCCCCTCGCCAGCTTATCAATGGTTGTTACAGGGTCCCCTGTCTTGGTGACGATCAACTCCAGACGCTCAGGATCAAGGCCTATCTCTTCGATCAGGCTCTGGGTATAGGCAAGACGTTTTTTGGCGCGTATATTTCCTTCACGATAATGACACGCTCCCTCAGGACAGGTAACCAGATAGACCTTGTCAGCACCTGACTCGAGGGCACGCATGAGATGAAGAGGATCGATGCGGCCGCTGCACGGCAGGGGGAAAAACCGAATCCGCTTACCCAGTTCCTTCTCAAGAACACGCCTGCTGACGTCCTGATTCGGATCTAATTGCCGGCAAAAAAAGATTGTAATATTGGGATCAGCGCCTTTTTTGTCCATAAAAATCCTTCGTATCCTTGTAGTAATCAGCAAAAAATAGCGTCTATACCTTGTTGGCCAGCATAGACGCGGTGTACGGTAACCGTTTGCCGTTAAATTATAATAAGAATTATGGTTATTTTTTGTCAAATCAGCAGGGTATATAGTGCAGCCATGAATATAGCCTGTTTTCAGTTTTCCCCAGGTTTCCTTTTTATGGGATACCTCAGTGTGGTAGAATAACAAGTAAATCTCATCCAAACTCAGGGGTTGCTTGATGATAAGGCAGAACATTTTTTCACTCATTATCTTTCTCTGTACGCTTGTCTTTGTTTTCTCCGCAGCTGCGGTGCAGGCTGCGACAGAACAGAAATATATACGGACGGTCGAGAATTATGTGATCCCTGATGTGACCCTGGTGAATCAGAACGGGGCAAAAGTGCGTCTCAAGACATTACTGAGTTCTGACAAACCGGTTCTGGTAGATTTCATTTTCACGACCTGCACAACGATCTGTCCGGTGCTTTCCGCCAATTTCTCGAATTTTCAGAGAAAGCTCGGGCCTGAATCCGCGAAGGTGCAGCTCATCTCCATCTCAATCGATCCTGAAAATGATACCCCGGAGGCGATGAAAAGCTATCTTGAAAAAAGGTACGCTGCAAAGCCGGGATGGGACTTTTTGACCGGCTCCAAAAAAGATATCGACCTGGTAATTAAGGCCTTCGATGCCTATTCGCAAAATAAGATGGCCCACTTACCCTTGATTCTGCTGCGGTCCATGAGTGATAACCGGTGGATCAGGATATTCGGTCTTATCGGAACCGCGGAACTCACTCGGGAATATCAGAGGGCTCTTAAATGATGAAAATTCTTCTATGTTCAAATTGTGGAATAAAGTTTTTATCCAGAGGCCGCCATAATCGCGGTGTTTTGTTAATCGACTTCAGGTATGTTTAGGTCTTCTATCTTACGGTAGATAGTCCGTCTGCTGATGCCAAGAAGACGCGCGGCCTTTGTCTTGTTGCCCCCTGTTTTCTGAAGGGCATCCCGGATAATACCTGCTTCATCACCCACCGGCGCTAAGGATAAGTCAGGCGGGTCCTGTCTCCCGGCACGGAGTTCATGGGGAAGATTCTCGGTACTTATAAGATTGTTACTCCTGCAGACGATAAAGGCATATTCAAGGGAATGCTCAAGTTCACGGACATTCCCTGGCCAGGAATAATGCATAAACATTTCGAGCACCTCAGGGGAAACACCTTTTATCTGTTTATCAAACTTCTTATTGAATCTTTCGATGAAGTGGCGGACAAGCAGGGGGATATCTTCGCTGCGTTCCCGTAAGGGAGGCAGCTGAATCTCAACCACCTTCAGACGGTAATAGAGGTCCTCCCTGAATTCATTGTTTTTCACTTTTTCAGAAAGGTTTTTATTCGTGGCCGCAACGATCCGCACATTGACTTTAACAGGCAATGAGTCTCCCACCCGCTCGAATTCCATATTCTGAAGTACCCTGAGGAGCCGGACCTGGACCTGCGGGGGGATATCTCCTATTTCATCGAGGAATATCGTGCCTCCGTCAGCCCTCTGGAACCTGCCGACCTTGTCCTGAAACGCGCCGGTAAAGGCGCCCTTTACATGACCGAAGAGTTCGCTCTCGAGGAGGTTTTCCGGAAGTGCCGCGCAATTCACTTTGACCAGCGGGCCGCCGCTCCTCTCACCGTGGTAATGGAGCGCATCGGCTACCAGCTCTTTTCCTGTGCCGCTTTCTCCGAGCACGAGTACAGTGGTCTGAAAGTCGGCAAGTTGTTCAATAAGGGTGTATACCCTCTGCATCGGTTCGCTTTTCCCGATTATGGCATGAAACTGTCCGCGTTCTTCCCTGTCCAGTTCAAGAGCGCTGAGGCGTGTTTCATCGCGTATGATCATGACCACGCCTGAGAATTTCCCCTGTTTGTCAAGAAGCGGCCAGGTCGATATATTGACGATCTGCCTTGGACGGTCCTTCTGCTGACATTCGAGACGGCCAAAATCCATTGGTTCTTTCTTCTCGAGTGTTGCGGTGATGGCGCCAATGCATTTTTTTTGACAACCGGTCTGTATTCCCTGCATCGGACCTCCCCCTGCATCTTCCCTGGAATAGCCGCATATATCACGGACCATCGCGTTCATCTCAATAATATGCATGCCCGTATCCACCGTAAGAATGCCGTCCTTTACGCTCCTGAAGATGGCTTCCAGGTTCGACCGGTACTTTTCCTTTTCATCGAGTACCTGCTTATGTTTCCATGCGACCCGGGAAATCCGCAGGAGCGCACTCTGTGTTATTGGTTTCGCGATATAGTCAAAAGCCCCCAGCCGCACGGCTTCCGAGGCTGTATCTACCGTAGGGTAACCGGTAATAACAATAAAAGGACACTCAATCCGCCTTGCCTTTGCCTGTTTCAGCAGGTCCATACCGGTCCTGTTCCCCAGTATGATATCCGAAAAAATAATGTCGTAATCCGCTCCTTCAAGCCGGTCTACGGCTTCTTCAAAGCTTCTTGCGGTCGTAACCTCATGGCCTTCCCCGGAAAGAAATTCCTCAAAGGTATAGCGTATGCTTTCTTCGTCGTCGACAACCAGGATCCGCGCGGTCATTTCACCCCTCATACGCAGGGATAAGCACACGCACCCGCGTATACAGTCCTTCCCTGCTCTCGATCTCTATTTTACCACCATGATCGCTGATAATGCCGTGGCTGATGCTGAGTCCAAGACCCGTTCCGATATTCACCGGTTTTGTGGTAAAGAAAGGGTTCATCACCTTCCCGAGCGCGTCTTCGGGGATTCCGGTGCCGTGGTCCTCAAAAACCAGACATACATACCGCTGGCTGTCAGCGATTCTTTCCTCTCCGCGGATAATAAAAACCTTATCGGGATCTGCCTGAGGATATTTCTCATTGAGTGCGTAGCGGGCATTATTGATGATATTCAGAAATACCTGCTGCACCTGCTGCGGATGGGCCCTGATCTTCGGCAGTTTTTCAGGCATCTGTATTGTCAGACCTATCGCGTTCTTTCTCAGATGCACTTCAGTAAGAGAGAGGGCGTCACTGAGGATTGCAGAGACATGCACAGGGACTTTCTCTTCTTTTCTTTCCCGGGCAAAGGAGAGAAGGCTCTTCACGATAAACGCGACCCGTTCTCCCTCCTTGATGATCCGCTCTGATACATCACGTTCACGGCTCCCCTCTTCCGTCCTGTTCCTCAATATCTGGGCATAATTGATAATGCCGTTTATCGGATTATTGATCTCATGCGCGACGCCCGCTGCCAGTTCTCCGATAGACGCCAGATGGTTCGCCCTCACCCTCTGGGCCTGCATCAATACCTTCTCGGTGATATCGGTGCTGACCTCCATGACGCTTTTCACCTTTCCCTCATCATCCTTAATGGGATATGCCCTGGATGACCAGAGCCTCCCGTCAGACGTGGTTATCTCGGAAACTGTGGGCTCGCCGCTTGAGAAACTGCTGATGACCGGACAATTATTACAGGGATTTTTCTGGCCATGCCATAAGGTATAGCAGTAGTGGTCTGTCATATCGACCTCATCTTTGAGCAGCGAAGCGAGCCCAACCCGGTTGACCCACAAGACTTTAAGGTCCGGGGACATGAGCACGAGTCTGTCCGGAATCGCGTTCAGCAAGGTATTGAACTCCTGGGAGAGCTCCCGGAACTTCTTCTCGCTCGACCGCAGGGCCTCTGCTGTCTGCTGATGCTTCACTACCTCTGCATGCAGATTATCCACGGCTGAGGCAAGCTCTGCAGTGCGTTTACTGACCAAAACCTCAAGGTGCTCCTTATAGTCCTGCAATTCCTCTTCCGCCTTTTTGCGCTTGATGATATTGGTAAATGAGGCCATGATGCATATCGGTTTCCCGTCATCGTCTTTAACGAGGTGCGCGGATAATTCAACAGGGAAGAGTGACCCATCCTTTTTTCGGGCGATCCGTTCCCCGGTCCAACCGCCGGCGTTTCTTATCGTACGCAATACTTCGCTGACTTCTTCAGCAGACCTTCCCAGAATAGTCGCCGGCTTTCCGAGCAACTCATCTTTGCTGTATCCCCAGAGCGCGAGAAGAGCCTTGTTCACATAGGTAATGTTGCCGTCGAGGTCACTCATACCCATAGGGTTTATCGACGACTCAATTGCGCTGTCTTTCACCTTAAGCACCGCAGCGGTCCTTTTCTGTTCTGAAATATCACGGGCAACATGCACAGAGCCGAGCAGGGAGCCCTTATCGTCATAAAGGGGGGAGACGCTTACAAGATAAGAGGAGTCAAGTTTCTTTTCATACAGCTCAAGGGTATGTTCCTTTCCGTCCAGCATCATCATCGTATGGGGACAGAAAGCGATCGGCGTCTCAGAAGAATGAAAAATCGCGTGGCATTTTTGCCCGAGAAGTTCCCGGGGCGTTCGGCCCATCTTATCAGCCATGGCTTTGTTTACCCGGGTTATCCGGTGGTCCTTATCAATAACGGCAATGAGATCAGGGATAACATCAAAGGTATGCTCCCATTCAGTTTTTGCATGCACAATTGCCTTCTCAAACTTTACCTTTTGATGCTCCCGGAAGAAGAGTCCTGCCAATGCAACAGAAAGGATCGCAACCCAGGACGCGATGACCCCTGAGAAGAGCCTGTTCGTATTGACATCATTCCTGTTTGCAAGGGCTTCAAGCTTATCATCAATACTATTCGCCTTTACAAGAAATTCACGATAGAGCGCGTTCAACGTATGCTCAGACCGCGGTGACCGCGCTTCAAGACCTTCCGTGGCAGCTGCGCGATACGAATCAATCACAACCCCGAGTTCCTTCACTTCTTCTCTGAGGCTCATGTCCTCAAGGGGTTTTGCCTTAACACCATAACTGGTGCCCCCGCCATCAAGCAACGTCTGTGTCATCGCTGATGCAGCGTCCACCTGCAACAGGCCCTCGGGGAGGTCTCTTCCGACATTGCCTTCGATATGCTCTTCGATAATGAGGTGTGCCCTTGAGAGTTCAACCTGGATCTCGTGAATAATATCAGAATAAAGATGATTGAGGCGTCGCTGCTGGCCTATCTTCTCGGCAAAAAACATAAGACCGATAGAAAACAATCCCATAATCAGAACAATGCCGGGCAACAGCCAGCGGTAGTGCCTGACCTTCTCTCTGTGAGACCCGTTTATCCGGTTATTTTTCATTGCTGATCATTATTGGAAACAAGCGCATGAGGATTTGCGTGACAGAACCGACTGACTCTCAATGCTCTAATGATATGCGGGCATACCCGAATACTTTCTTTCTCCGCCGGGCCGAATTAACAAATTACCTGGCGGTTCAAACCACCGGGCCCTGCCGTCTGATATGTATGAGCTAAACCTTCGGGTTTATTGTATCTCTTAAAATCGTTACAAATCAATAGTCAATCCCTCTTAATGCTATCCAGTACTTCTCCGCCGGATCCGATAAGCTGAATGGTACACCTTACAGCGCCGATAACATGCGTTGAACAACTCAGGCATGGATCAAAGGCCCTGACAACCGCCTCAACCCTGTTTAGAGCACCCTCTTCTATTTTTTTGCCCTTAATAAAATGTTTCGCGACCTGGAGGATTCCGCGGTTAATCGCCAGGTTGTTATGCCCTGTCGCTATGATCAGATTGGCCCAGGTTATAAGCCCGTTCTCATCAATCCTGTAATGGTGGATAAGGCTGCCCCTCGGCGCCTCGGCAGTACCTATCCCCTCAAAATTATTCGGGCTCGCAAAGGCCCTGACGTGTCTGCTCATGATATCAGGCTCATTCAGTATCTGCTCGATTCGCTCAATCGAATAAAGGATTTCGACGAGGCGCGCATAGTGGTAGAAGAACGAGCTGTGGACAGCGCCACGGTCCAGATTCTTGAACTCGGCAAGTTCCTGGTTTGCCAGGCTGGTTGTACAGCTGTCCGCTATGTTGAGTCTCGCGAGCGGCCCCACCCGGTAAATGCCGTCCGGATAGCCCAGAGGTTTGAAGTAGGGAGATTTGAGGTAAGAATGCGAATCCACAGCCTCTTCAATCCATTGAGCATAGTGCGCAGGATCGATTCCGTCCTGGAGAATTTTGCCTGTCGCATCGACAAACCTCAATGTTCCGCTATAGAGAGAAAGAGCCCCCTCCTCTTTTACATGGCCCATGAACAGGGTCGGAAAATTGCCGAAGCACCAAATCTCTTCCCGGTATTTTTCGAGCGAGGTTTTGAACCAGTCGAGGGTGCGCCTGGCGATCTCCAGTGCCCCGGGGATGGCTGCGAGTATCTGATCCCTGTGCTCTTCGGTGAGGGGAGCATTAACGCCCCCGGGCACACTCCATGACGGATGTATTCTCTTGCCCCCGAGCAACTCTATGATCTGCTGACCGATGCGTCTCAAAGCTATGCCGTCACGGGCGAGATCCGGATACTTTCTCAAGACCCCGACAATATTACGCTCAGCAGGATCGGCATCCATGCCGAGGAGAAAATCGGGAGACGAGAGATAAAAGAAACTCAGCGCATGGGACTGTATCATCTGAGCAAGGCTCATTATCCTCCTGAGCAAATCCCCTGTTCTTGGAACGCTTACGCCAAGGATGGCGTCGCAGGCCCTGGAAGAAGCCAACAAATGGCTTACCGGGCAGATGCCGCAGATCCTCGCCATGAGGGCGGGCATCTCGTGAAACGGCCGGCCTTCGCAGAATTTTTCAAACCCCCTGAACTGGGTAACATGGAAATGGGCGTCCGAGACATTTCCCCGATCATCCAGATAAATGCTGATCCTGGAATGTCCTTCGATGCGGGTAACAGGATCTATAATGATTCTATCGCCCATATGACCTCCTGATAGATCCCTGACCGTCGTAATAGCAGAGAAATTGTCTGATTGCCTTCATATTCCAAAGCGGGTCTTTCCCGTAAGGTCCGGAACCCGCCCCTCCAGAAGTTCGGTCAGGACAAAATAAATGATGTCCGCAGGCGGCGGACAGCCCGGCACGTAGATATCGACCTTGACAACCTCGTGAACCGGCTTTGCAAGCGGGTGGAGCGCGGGAATCTCGTCCGCAGACAACTGTGTTGGTTCGCCCGGGGCAGAAACATTTTCCACGTATGCGCGTGCCAAAAGGTCTTTGACCTTAAAACGGTTGCGCATTGCCGGCACATTTGCCGTCACCGCGCAGTCACCAAGGGACACAAGGATCCTGGTCCTCTCCCGTATAAGTTCGATCTTCCTCTGGTCATCTTCGCTGCTGACAGCTCCCTCGACGAGCGCCACGTCAACTCCTTCGGGGAATTCCTTGATGTCTACAAGGGGACTGTACACAATATCCACTAAGTCAGCTATCTCGATAAAGCGCTCGTCAACATCAAGAAAAGACATATGGCAGCCTGAACAACCATCCAGCCACGCGGTCGCAAATCTTGTCCGGCTCATTGTTTCCCCTTTCTCATAAGCGTGAGATAGGGCAAAAACTGTCTTCTCTTTGCCATCTCTGAAACAGATTTGCCTTTCTCGGAAAGGGCACCCGTAGGGCAGACATGTACGCATTTGCCGCACCTTGTGCACGTCCCCGAACTGCCCCAATCGCTTTTCATGTCCGTAATGATCTTCGAATCAAGGCCCCTTCCCATGACGTCCAGGGTATGCGCCCCTTCTATCTCATCGCAGACCCTCACGCACCGCATGCACATGATACATCTGTTGTGGTCGAGAATAAACCTCTCATGGGAAGCGTCAACAGAAAGAGGATGGTAGAGATACGGGAAGTGGATATGCATCATGCCGAGTTTCATTGCGGTGGACTGCAGTTCGCAGTGGCCGTTCGAGACACAAACCGAACAGACATGGTTCCTTTCGGAAAATAGCAGCTCAAGTATCTGTATACGGTATTTTTCTATGCGATCGGAAACAGTGATCACCTCCATGCCCTCCCTTACATAGGTCAGACATGAGGGAACGAGCCGCGACATGCCCTTTACCTCGACAATACAGAGACGGCAGCCTCCAAATTCAGTCAGACCCTCAAGATGGCAGAGTGTGGGAATAAATATATCGTTTTCGGTCGCAACTTCGAGAATCGTTTCATTCTCGCGCGCGCCGATATCTCTGCCGTCTATCGTAAGAGTGACGGTGCGAGACGATGAATTAATCATATTCCCTTCCTTTCTGTAAGGTTACAGACCCCTGCGGGACATGTTTTATCTTTTATATGGGCCGTATATTCGTCTCTGAAGTACCTGAGGGTGCTGAGCACAGGGTTTGGTGCCGCCTGTCCGAGACCGCATAAACTCGTATTTTTCACGAGGTCACAATTCTCCTCGAGCAGCTCAATGTCGCTCATCGCTGCTCTGCCCTCCGTGATCTTCTTCAGGAGATTATACATCTGGACTGTTCCTACCCTGCAGGGCACGCATTTACCGCAGGATTCGCTCATCGAAAACTCCATGAAGAACTTCGCCACATCTACCATACAGGAGGTCTCATCCATGACAATCATTCCCCCTGAACCCATGATCGAGCCTGCGGAGGCGAGTGATTCGTAATCCACGGGCATATCAAGGAACTGAGAGGGGATGCAGCCCCCCGAAGGCCCGCCTGTCTGCACCGCCTTAAAGCCCTTGCCGTCTGGAATTCCTCCCGCGATCTCATAAACGATCTCGCGCAGAGTTATACCCATCGGAACTTCTATGAGCCCGGTGTTGTTCACCTTGCCGGCTATGGCGAATACCTTTGTCCCCTTGCTTTTTTCAGTACCCACCTTTGCAAACCATTCCCCCCCGTTTCTGATGATCGGCGGGATGTTTGCGAAGGTCTCCACATTGTTGATGAGGGTCGGAAAGCCCCACAGACCATGCTCCGCGGGATAGGGAGGCCGGTAGCGCGGGGTGCCCCGATTCCCCTCTATGGAAGCGATCAGAGCGGTCTCCTCTCCGCAGACAAAGGCCCCGGCTCCGAGCCTGATTTTTACATTGAAGCTGGAGGTGGTTCCGCAGATATTACTCCCGAGCAGGCCGAGTCTTTCGGCATCGCTGATGGCCTTTGTAAGGCGCTTGACCGCGAGGGGATATTCGGCCCTCACATAGATAAATCCGTGATACGAGCCGATAGCGTAAGCAGCGATAGTCATGCCCTCCAGTACCCTGTGTGGGTCGCTTTCGAGAACGCTTCTGTCCATGAAGGCGCCCGGGTCCCCCTCATCGGCATTACAGACAACGTATTTTCTCCTGTTCACCGTCTTTGCTACGGTAGTCCACTTGAGACCCGTCGGATATCCTCCCCCGCCCCGGCCGCGCAGACCGCTCTTGACAACCTGGCTTACCACGTCGGCAGGAGACATTGTTGTGAGCGCTTTAGATACGGCTGAATATCCGCCTGCTGCGATATAATCTTCGATGCGTTCCGGGTCTATTATTCCGCTGTTTTCGAGAACGATCTTGTGCTGTCTGCCAAGAAATACCCCGCTCTCCTTGCATTCGAGACGACTCACCGGATTTCCGCCGAGAGCGGCCATGATTTCAGGTACGTCATCTGTGTTCACCGGGCCGTACTTTATCCCGCCCGGCTCAACAGTCACCATCGGTCCCGCGTTGCAGATCCCCAGGCATCCGACCCCCTTCACCATACAGACGTCTGCAAGCCCTTTGGCAGCTGCCTCCCTTTCAAAGGCCTCCTTCAGAGCTGCGCTCTGGCACGAGATGCATCCCGCCGCCATGCAGACGTTCACCGTATATTTGTACTGCTGTCTTGCCTCAATCTCTTTCTCGGCGATGGTGAGAAGCTCTTCAGGAAGCATCGGCTATCCACCCCCTTATCCTCTGCAACACATCGGCTGCCGTCATCCTCCCCGCGACCTCTCCATCAAAAACCACGGCGGGAGCGAGACCACAGGAACCGAGGCATCTGGCAGTGAGCAGCGAGAGCTTTCCGTCGGCAGTCGTTTCTCCAGGCTTGATTTCGGAAAATTGTTCTATATCCCGGAGCAGCCCGGAAGAGCCCTTGATGTAACATGCGGTGCCGGTGCATACCACGCAGGCATGCTCACCCTGCGGTTTGAGGTTAAAGTAATGATAGAACGTTGCTACCCCGTATACCTTGCTGAGGGGGACACTCAGAGTCGAAGCCACAAATCTCATTGCCTCTTCATCGAGGTAGCCGAAAGACTCCTGCACGGCGTGGAGCGTTTCGATGAGAGCAGCAGGTTCGTTACCGTGCCGGCGCATGGCCGCCTCGACTTTCTTCAGACGGCGGTCAGCGATTGAAGGCGATGCATTAGCTGATTCCGTACCCATAAAAACTCCTTTCTACTCCCTCACTGTGCAGGCTTAGGAATCCAGGGCGTTATAAATAAAGAGAGAGCATGCTTTCTGCACCTGTGTTAAAAAAGAGGCCAGCATACCTTGTCCAGAGCGATAACAGGCTTGCCCATGGCTATACTTAACTTATAGGTCAAATTGACGCCAAAAGCAACAAATTTTATGAGGTATGAGCGCAGGCAGGGATATAAGTCTATATCCTGCTAACAGAAACAATGCGGGTCCGTATTACGCAAGCATTTGAGAAGAAAAAAAAAGACCTGCCCATGTGGACAGGTCTTTTGGATAATAAAAATCATTCAGTCTACGGGGCTACTGCTTCGTAAAAATCAACCCTGAACCCCATGGTCCTGTCCCTGCAGGGTTCCATCCCTGCACCGACCACTTGTACATCCCATTGGCAAGCGCTGTCCCCTGTGTTACCGTACACTGCGTCTCTCCTGCTCCACAGTTCGCCTGCGCTGCCGTATACCACGTATTCGTATATGCCTTCGTCGTGTAGTTATACACCGACACCTGGTACTTCCACGTATCTGCCGTCGCCTCCCACGTATACGTCGGCGTCCCGGTCGTTATCGTCCCACTCGGCAATGCCTGTACCGGCGCTGGTGGTGTCGTACCCAGAAACACCGTAAAGAGCTTGCTCGAACTCCACGGCCCTGTCCCCACAGGGTTCATCGCTCGTACATACCACAGATAATTACCCTCTGCCAACGGTGTGCCTTGGGTTACCGTACACTCCGTCTGCCCTGCGTCACAGTGTGCCTGCGCCGCCGTATACCACTGATACGTCCACAGGTGCGTCGTATAGTCATACGTAGACAGCTGATACTGCGTTGTCTTTGCTATGGCATTCCACGTGTACGTCGGCGTCTGCGTAGTTGTCAACCCACCCGGTGATACCTGTACCGGTGCTCCAGGTATCGTACCAAGAAATACCGTGAAGCTCTTCCCTGTGCTGTTGGGCCCTGTCCCCCAGACGTTCTGCCCCTTTACCCACCACTTATAGTTGCCTTCCGCTAGCGGCGTGCTCTGAGTTATTGTACATTGCGCCTGCCCTGCATCACAGTGCGCCTCTGCTGCTGTATACCACGTATAGGTGTACTGTGCCGTTGTATAGTTGTAGAACGTTATCTGGTACTGTGCCGTCCCTCCCACTGCATTCCACGTATAGGTAGGCGTCTGGCTGTTTATCGTCCCGCTCGGTATGCTCTGTACCGGTGCTCCTGGTGCTGTCGTGGTTATGGCAAAGGTCAGACCCGAATTGTTTGGCCCTGTCCCCTGGCTGCTCTGTCCTTTCACCCACCACCGGTAATTCCCTGCTGCCAGTGCTGTGGCTTGTGTTACTGTACACTGCGTCTGTCCTGCCTCACAGTGCGCCTCTGCTGCTGTATACCACGTATAGGTGTACTGTGCCGTCGTATAGTTATACAGCGTTATCTGGTACGAGACAGCTCCTGCCAATCTGTTCCAAATGTAAGCAGGTGTCTGTGTCGTTATCGTATAGACCGGTGCTATGGCTGTCGGTACTGATGTCGTCACTTCGTCTGCCCCTATATCCACTGCTGTTCCGATTTGCCTTCCATCTCCGTCTATGTCTACTGCGGGTAATAGTGCATGGGTATTATTTCCCATGTTGAGCATCGGCGAGTTGAAGATCAAATGGTAGTTGCCGTTTATTGCGTCTATGAACTGCGGATCCAGATTCAGGTTGCTCACCGGCACGGTAAAGCCTCCATCCGTGCTGCAGATCCCCGTCGCAGTATTCAGGTCGTTGTTCCTCAACTGTACCGTTGCATGAACCAGGTTACCGTCGCCATCGCTGTCGATTGTGATGTCTCCGCAGGTCGCTGATGCGTTGTTCCAGATGATGTTATTCGTTATATCCGCTGTTGCCGTATCACTGTTGAGTACCACTGCTAATCCGCCGCCCTCCACTGCTGCCGTGTTATCGGCAATGGTGTTGTTAAGTATGGTGACTGCGCCGGTTGTGGTTACCGCCCCTATGCCTCCGCCGTTGCTGGTTGCGGTATTGCCGTAGATTATGTTGTTGATGATCTCTATGGCTCCGCTATCGGTCTGCACTCCCATGCCTCCGCCATTCACTGCGGTACAGTTGCTTATGATGTTTCCGGCAATGGTTGTGCTGCCATCTGCACTGAATACCCTGATACAGCCTCCGTCATCCACACTGTTTAAACCGTTCTTTACGTGGAAGCCCTCTACGCTGATATTGCCGGTACCCGCAGGGTCCGTATTGATCAGGTCGAGCACTATTCCGTCTCCAATGTCGTCTGCGTTTATATCTCCATTGAGTATGGTAAGTTCAGGGTTGTAAGAGAATGTCGCGCAACCCGCCACATAGCCGCCTTCAAGGTTCAGGTCAAAGTTCTCGTTACCGCTGTAAGCAAAAAGCCCTGTATAGGTCCCCTGCACTACTTTAATCAGGTTGGGGTAGCCGTCTGCGCCTGCCTCATACAAGGCAGTCGCAAGGGCGTCTGCACTACTTACACAGGTCTCCTGTACTCCAGCCACCAGACTCCACGTGATGGTTGCCTTGGCGGTAAAGTTGGCTGTGACGCTCTTTTCGCTGTCCATTGTCACCTGACATGCCCCTGCTCCAGCGCATGCACCACCCCAACCGGTAAAGATAGAGTTTGTATCAGGCACTGGTGCAAGAGTGACGAGTTCACCCTGGTCAAATGAATAGCTGCAAGTCCCCCCACAGTCGATACCACTTGGACTGCTGGTCACGGTGCCGGTGCCTGTGCCAAACTTACTGATATTCAGGGTCTGCTGTATAATACTAAACATCGCTGTCACAGTTTTCGTTCCCGTTAGACTTGAAAAGCCGCAGGTTGCCTCTGTTGCCGTTCCTCCTTCTATTCCACCCTCAGCTGCACAATTCGTCCACACGACTGTAGAATCAGCATCTGCCGTTGCCGTAACCATCACCGCCGTGCCATGGTCGATTTCTGTTGTCGTTCCGCTATTTTCTGATGGATACGTGTAGTTGATTCCGCCGGTGCTCGATGTTATAGTACCGTCGCCATTTCCGTCAGCAAGTGTTGTAACCGTGTACTGATTCAGGGTAAATATCGCCGCTACGCTCTTGGTACCTGTCAGACCAGCAAATAAACATGTCGCCGTTGTTGTTGATCCCCCCGCAATACCACCCTCTGCCGCACAATTCGTCCACACCACTGATGATCCGGCATCTGCCGCTGCTGTCATTGTTACTTCCGTCCCATCATCGATGTCTGTTGTCGTGCCGCTATTTGCCGATGGATACGCGTAGTTGATTCCGCCGGTGCTCGATGTTATAGTACCGCTGCCATTCCCGTCAGCAGTGGCTGTAACGGTGTACTGATCCACGGGAAAGGTCATCGTCATGGTAGACCCTGGAAGAGAAATATTTGTGATCTCGAAACCACTCGGATTGCCGCTGTAATATGAAGAGTTCGGAGTTGTTGCTGGTCCCCAATTCTGGTTATTTCCAGAATAGAAAAGCGTAGTTTTGTCCCCCCGGCATAAGGATCCAACCGCCAGCATGTCACAAACAGCAGTACTTGCCTGCTCGGCAATATTCCCCTGATGCGGCACGACAGTATATTTATTGATGTTACTTATGCCAACTGAAGTGTCGATATGGGTAATAAGAAGACCACCCTGCCAACCGCTTCCAAATCCCGCTTTATATCGAAGTCCCAGGTCCCATCCGACAGGGTATCGGTTCTCAAGTAAAAAATATTCTGTCGAGCTTACTGCTTCGTTCACTAATTTGATTGCTGCGGTACTTGATTGCAATGCGGCATCAAGGGAGACGGTACCGCTCGGTCCGGTTACCGGCACGGTCCAGCCAAGGTATTCCCGGGACCAGGCATCAAGTGAAACCGGCGTTGTGCCGGAATGTTCACCTATATCAGCGCCCCAGCTTCCGCCGGCCATAAGAGAAAAATTGCCAAGACCCTGATTTGTGCCTGATGTATCGTAGAGGTCCGGCAAACCACAGATTTGATGCCCCTGCTCATGAGCTATGACCCCCATCGGATGCTGTACAGTCGCATCATTGAGTTCTCCGTTCAGTGCCCAGCGCTGAACATTCTTTGAGCCGGCTGTCAAACCAGTACCGCTAGTCCACCATGCATGTGCCCAAACTTTGGGTGTTTTGTCTGAACCGGAATCCTCATAACCGGCAATTATAAAATAAACCGACAGTTCAGAAGATTGCAGTATCCCGTCACCATTCGTGTCAAAACTGTTGAAATTAATATAAGGGGCCGCTGCCGCCAAAGCATGGTTGCCCAAGGTCTGGTCCTGGTTGAAGGTATAGGAACTGCCGTAATTAGGATGATTTTCAGCGAGAAGAACCGAAATAATGCCCGCTGGATTGCCACTCTGGGTATGGGCTGCAGGAGTGATATTAAAGGAATTAAACGAGTTGTCCTTATAGAATTTTGCTACTGATTTGGCTGAGGTGTCAAATATCGTTGTATACCAATTAGCAGCCGTAGTAACCGTCGCCCTGTTATTAAAGCTCACCAGGACAATCAGGACCTTTGCTGTACCTGAGACAGGGGCAGAGACCATCTCAGACACTGCTTCATGAGGCGCTTCCTGAGCGCCTGGCAAGGTGCCTGATTCCGATATCTTTTCACTTCTAATCTCTTCTATTGCCTGCCTGTCAGGTCTGACTCCGCGCATTATACCGGGCGGAACATTTCTGAAAGAAGGATCAACGGCAACTCCGCTTCCCTTCAGTAAACCATCAGGTCCCTTCATTGCATATTCCCAGTATTTATTCTTATGATTTTTTACGACAGAATACCCATTCTCAGTTTCAGCCCAATTATAGAATTCGTCGCCTAACTTTCGAGCTTTGAATTTTGTTCCATCAGGCTGCTGAACATCAAAGATTTCATCAGAGGCAGGCACTGCAAAGCATAGAGAAGGGGAGATTGCTATAACTGCAAGTAAAATAAGGATGCCTTTCAGAATTTCCAGTTTGTTCCTGATTGATAACGGCTTCATCCTGCCAATAGGTGAACTGTTCTCTATGGTTGCGTTCTTTGCCATAAATCCCTCCGTGGTGACATCAGACATTGATCTCATTTGACAATAGGGACGCTTATTGTCAAGCATAATACCGTTTTTTGTCAGTCCTGCAAACAATCTCAGCCATTTTTGTTCTGTGAGAGGTCCTCTATCGCCCTCTAAGCCCAAAAAAACCGCCATTCAGTGACATATTTCCAGATCATATAAATATTTTGAGCAATTTCTATGCCTTTTTTTACCAAAAGCTGAGAGAGGGAACCGAAGCCAGGTAAAGGGGACTATTTCCGGGACGCTCCACAGATTCGATCTTGCATCGGATATTTTGTATTGTCACTGACGAACGTAAGCATTACAATATCATCAGCATATTCCAGCTTAGTACTTGCTGGCGAAAAGGGGTGGTCCATGAAAAAACTGACGAGGTATTTTTTTGAAGGGCTTCTGTTTTTAGTGCCGATCGTTGTCACCGTCTATGTGCTTTACATTGTTTTCATCAAGATCGACAGGATCTTCGGGTTCAAAATCCCGGGCATGGGATTTATCGTAACGATCATAACCGTTACCGTGATCGGTTTCATGGCCTCGAATTTCCTGACAAAACGGCTGGTGCGGAGTGCAGAAAATACTCTCAGCAGGCTGCCGCTCGTAAAAATGATTTACACTTCGATCAAGGACCTGACAGGCGCCTTTGTCGGCGAGAAAAAAAGCTTTAACAAGCCGGTGCTCGTCTCGCTCGCTCCGGGCAGCGCTGTTCAGGTTATCGGCTTTGTGACACGGGAAAGTCTGGACACCCTCGGCCTGACCGGCAAAGTCGCTGTCTACCTTCCCCAGTCATATAATTTCGCGGGCAACCTAATCATCGTCCCAAATGATCAGATCAGCCCTCTCCATGCTGAGAGCGGTACAGTGATGGCATTCATCGTATCAGGAGGAATTACCGCGAATTAATCCCTCTTCAACAACACATCGCAAGGCTTCAGCCTCGTTCGTGAGGACAGGAGAAAACTCTTACTGTTGCTCTTTCCACCTGACAGGAAAGCTGAGACGAAAGATAGTCCCTTTTCCTTCTTCGCTTTCGACGGAAATATCACCGAGGTGCTCTGACACAATCTGCTTTATCAGGGGGAGCCCCATGCCAAACCTGAATTTCTTTGTGCTGAAAAAAGGATCGAAGATCTTTTCGATAGCTTCTTTCGGAATGCCGGCGCCGGTATCGGAAACCGACAGTCTCACCCGGTCACCGTCGCTCCTGGTTACCACCTCTATCCTGCCGCCGGGAGAAGTCGCGTCAGTCGCGTTACGGATAAGATGAAAAACCGCCGCCCTCATCAGGTTTTTTTGCGCGTTTATCTTTTGCAACGGCTCCTCAAGGTTAAGAGTCACCTGCAGACCTTTTTCTTCGGCTTCTTTTCCTGCAATTTTTACGACACCCCGGATAATTTCGTTGATATCTTCAAGCCTGAATACCGACCTCTTGCTCTTCAGAAGAATCTCAAAGTCTTTTACGATGATCTCCAGTTTTTTTGATTCATCAATAATGTCTTTAATATTGTCGCGCACTGTTTGTGACACTTCCTCTCTCTCGATCATTCTCTGGCAGGTCAGCCCTATCACTGAAGCAGGATTTCTGACCCGGTCGGCAACAGTCAGGGCCATGAGACCCATTGTCCTTTCAGCGACAAGCGTCTCGAGTTCCAGGTTCATCTCACTCAGTTCTGCATTGATCCTCTCGATCTTCTGTTTGTTCTCAAAAAGGGTATTGTAATAATCATAGACCCTCGAGAAAAAGAGACTGACCCCGCCGATGAGAATAAAGGTGAAGGTATTCAGACTCCCGCTTAAAGGTTCAAGATGCTTCCAGGTGTGCTGATATTCCAGTGCTGTCAGTAGATGGAGCAGGATATGTCCGATAGAGCGCGATATGGCAAAGAGCACATATACTACAGAAAGCCATAAGAGATAGTTCCAGAGTGTATTTTCCCTGCTCTGCCGGTAGAGCTTTATGGCTTCACAAAGACAGAGGAAGGAGATCACAATCATGAAGAGCGAGCCGGTTATATCAATAAGAAAGAGCGGAAATAAAGGCAGAACAGCCATATGGGCCGGAACCGTATCCTCCTCATGCAGGTGTTCTTTTATCCCTTTATAAAAGAACAGCATCGATGGGACAAGAATGAGGTGGTCGAACTTGGCAAAGTAGTACAGGTACTCCCTGCCTTCAATCAGGATATGCCGCGTAAAGTAGTCCCATCCCCAGGCCGTTCCCACTATCCGGGAGGGTTCGATCCAGTAAGCGGCCATATGACCGGAGAAGGTATCGATATTCCATAAAATAAACCCTATCTGGGAATACAGGAGATATCTCCATCCTCCTTCCTGTTGAAGCCGGTTGCGTATGATCGTCCTGATTACGAACAGGCATGAACCTATAAAGAAAACATGCCCCATCTGATGAATATAAATCCCGGGATAGCTGTGTGGTACAAACGCCCACGCAGTCGAGGGGAAGAAGAGAAAAAAAGCCAATAGGATCGCCCGCTTCATGCCCTTATTGTACACCAAAATATCGCTGAAATCTGACCCCACCGCAGAAGCGCATGAATTTTCTCCTGTTCATAAGGTAAAATGCATAAGAAAATCGATTATTCCGATACAATACGATAAACTGAATGCGCCTCTATATTATTTCACCATGCCGGACTGAGGACATCTGGAGAAAAAGAAGGGCAACCTTCGTTCTTCCGCAGATGTCACTTGCCATTCTCGCAGCCCTGACTCCGTCGCATGTCGAGATAAAAATAACAGATGAACTGGTTGACGATATTGATTTTAACTATCCCGCAGGCCTTGTTGCAATAACGACAAACACCACTAATTCGTCAAGGGCATATGAAGTGGCCAGGACTTTCAGGGAAAAAGGCGTTAAGGTAATTATGGGAGGCATCCACCCCTCTGTTATGCAGGATGAGACGCTGCTGCATGCTGATTCAGTGTTCATTGGTGAGGCTGAGGACCTATGGAGCGCTGTTATTGACGACTTCAGGGGGAACTCGTTAAAACAGATTTATAAGCCTGGGACATATCCTGATCCCGCGAACATACCTTTTGGCAGATGGGATCTTTTGAAGACTGACAGATATTACACCCGGCGCACTTTCCAATCCACCCGGGGCTGCCCTCACGGCTGCAGTTTCTGCTCCTCAACCCAGTTCTTCGGCGTAAAGCACCGCTGCCGCCCTGTCGGGAACGTCATTGCCGAGTTAAAAGAATACAAAGGCAGACTCGCGATCTTTATTGACGACAACATTGCAGGAAACCATGCATACGCAAGGGAACTTTTCACGGAGATTAAAAAAATAAAAAGGAGATGGGTCGCCCAGGCATCAATAGAAATAGCAAAGGACAACGACCTCCTCAGGCTTGCAGCTGAAAGCGGTTGCGCAGGGATTCTCATTGGCTTTGAAAGCGTAATCGCGGAGAATTCCCGCGATGTCAAAAAACTGAGGAAGGTTGAGCAATACTCCGAGGCCATAAAAGAGATTAAATCTCATGGCATAGGGGTGCATGGTTCCTTCATATTCGGGTTTGACAATGATACACCGGATGTGTTTGAAAACACGGTAGACTTTGTACTGAAGAACAGGCTTGAAGCGGCAAACTACTGCAAACTGACACCCTTTCCCGGCACAAGGCTTTTCGAGGATATGAAGGCACAGGGGAGAATACTCCATACAGACTGGACGAAATATGACAGGCATACCATTGTATTTAAGACGAAAAATATCACCGCGGAAGAATTGCACAAGAACGCAATGAACGCATACCTGAAGACCTACTCAATAAAATCAATACTAAGAAGGATGCCTTCGAACATCAAAAATATTCTGCCCTATTTCGCCATAAACCTCAGCTACCGGTTCGGGGCAAAACGCCTGAAGATCTCCTGAAATGGCCTGATTTCCTTGTCTCCCTGTTCAATGGGGCTGAAATACTCATCGGGTATGTCTGAATCAAATTCAGGTTCCTGCAGGGCGATATCCATCGACATCCCATTTGAAAAAGACAATTTCGCACGCTCGGGAACCCTGCCGTTGTAATCATAAAACTCGGCTTTTATCATCTCCGTACCGTCTTTGCAGAAGCTGATCACCCTGTTCAGGAGATATGTCCTGTCAAAAAAGTATTTGACGTCAATATCAGAAATCTGGTCATCTGTCTTAGAGGCGAGAAGAACGTATACATCACCCTCTTCAGCCATCCGGTAATTGAACCTGTTGTTCATCAGGCCGGTAAAGGTGACCTCAGGAGAATTCCACTCATAGAGGATATTCTTCGCCGGCACTGACAGTTGAAAGAGTTCACCTGATATGAGGATTTCAGTCACGGTCAGGCCAAAGGGACCGAAGAGATTTAACCGTATCCTGCCGGGCGCCTTATAGCCAAAGACTCCATTCAGGCTCCCTTCTCGTTGCCCCTTTTTAGAGATAGTGACTTCGGCAAGCGCTTTTATACTCCTGACATCCCCGAAGCCAACAGAATGTTTGAGAACATCGACTGTCACCATCCCTTTGAAGGGTTCAGGTTCAGCACGTCTCAAGACCTCTTTTTTCGCACACGAAACAAGAGACAGACAGAACATGATCATGACAAAAAGAACTGCCTTGCTGGAAAATACTACAGACCTGTGAGAAACAAAATGCTTTGAAACCAACAAACTTCTTCTCATCCGTTTAAATACCAGCTAATCCTTCCTGCTGCATTTCTCATCCCACGCCTTGTCTGCCAGCTCGCCGTAGGAAACTGAATATTCGTCGATCTGGGGGCCGAACTGCTCGACAATATTTTCAGCGCCCTGATGGGTAAAATATACTCCCGGCATCTTGCAGACATCACGATAGACATGGGGTTGGTCGATAATCATGCAGGGCCGCAGGAGGTTATTGTTCTCCTTCTGATAGGCCTGTATCTTTTTAAAGAGCGGTGAAGTCACCGCCTCCTTCAGGCTGACATTCTTTATGTTATGCAGCGCGAAATGACAGAACACACAGGGCTCCACATCACCCTTCGAGTTGATATGGAAATATTTCCTTCCGCCGGCGATGCATCCCCCGACAACAGGGCCGTCATTCCAGAAATCTCCGAAGAGCATCTCCTTGGTAGTCCTGAAATAAGCCACACGCTCCCTGAGAAGATCTCTCTGCACAGGCGTCGGAACGAGGTCCCAGTTCGGCTCCCTGCCGACCGGCGTATAGAGGAAATACCATCCGACTGTGCACCCCTTCTCCATCCAGTGGTCGACAAACTCATCGGATACCATAATATCGGCATTCTGTCTTGTCATTGTGGCGGAATATCCAAAGAGAATGCCTGCCTCTTTCAGCAGTTTCATTGCGCGCAGCACCCGTTCATAATGTCCCTCTCCTCTCCGCCTGTCGGTTTCCTCTCTGAACCCTTCAACGCTGATGGCCGGCAGTATGTTCCCGAGGTCTGCGAGTTTGGCGACCAGTTTTTCG
Organism: uncultured Nitrospira sp.; assembly: GCA_963746295.1. GTDB lineage: Bacteria > Nitrospirota > Thermodesulfovibrionia > Thermodesulfovibrionales > UBA6898 > JAOUFP01. The sequence goes on from CAVVAQ010000017.1 coordinate 111,873, forward strand.
TCAAGGAGCCCTCCATGGGTAAACACATGAAACGCCATATCGTTATGTTTTTCGAAGAGTGTCAGAAGGTCCTTTCTGAAAAAAGGCTCTCCACCGGAGACGACCACAAAATGCACTCCCATCTCCTTCGCCTCATTCAGGACGCGGTCGAGCACCTCATAGGGAAGGTCTTCGTCTTTTTTATACATGCCCGCGTAGCAGCCGAAACAGTTCAGGTTGCATTTCATCGACGGGCTGATGACCAGGAGGCCGGGGGGATAGAAGCCGCCCTCCTCCTCTGAGAACGCCTTCCGCTTTGTGCTGCCGACAAGAAGCTGGTTAATGATAAAGCATTTAATGATCTGTTGTTTGTGCCTCGGGCTTGTATTCTTCAATGTCTTCATCGCAACGTTCAGGCTTGGATGTCCGGCTTTCCACATCTCCCTGATACTGCGGATCGCCCTCTTGTAGTGCTCCCTTGTCGTCGCCTTCTCCGCTATATTCAGATAGGAAATCAGGGCCCTTTCGCTGCTGAGCGACATCACCTGAACCAGACCGTATAAAAATCTTGAAAGCACAAACGGCTTCAGTGTCTTCAGCATCTATGCAAGCCCCCTGTATCGTTTCTTTTCATTACCGCATTCACCCATTCGCCGCCATTATATGAGAGCAGGTCGTCTTTTGTGAGCGGAAAGCAGGCAAATGTTTTCACCACAGGCCCCTCCGGGGTCTCTTCATAATTTTCAGCAGGATAAAAGTCCTTCCAGGCCCTGAGATATCCCTCATACAGTTCCTCAGGCAACATATTCGCAGGCCTGAATACTACAGAGGAGGTGGAGTACTTCGAGAAGTCCGTTGTCAGCAGTCTCCCCTCGGCAGACAACCGTTCATACAGCCTGCTCTTCGGATACGGCGTGAGGATATGAAACTCGGCCTCTTCGATATTGTTGTCCTGTGCAAACCGCACGGTCCGCTCGAAAATGTCTCTCCGGTCATGATCAAAGCCAAAGACAAAAGACGCGATAACCTTGATGCCGTTTTCACGCACGCGCTCAATCATCATGTTCGCCTTTTCAGCCTGTACGCCGTCTATCCTTTCATTTAAACTCGCCGAAATCCAGGGACTGAGGTCGATGTACATCGCCCAGCAATTGCTCTTTTTCAGAAGAGCAAGGTATTCACTGTCCGCAGCTATCGAAAGAGGAGCAAGGCCGATCCACTTTTTCTGCATGGAAGCCATCCCGTCAAGAAAAGGCCGCACCCTCCTTTTTGCAAGATGGAGGTTGTCGTTGACGATGAAGACATATTTATCGAGCTTCAGCACGTCCTCAAGCAGTTTTTCCGTCCTAGACATCCTTAGCTCTGTCCCGTAAGTCTGGGGAACTGAGCACATATCACAGTTTACCGGACAACCACGCGAGACCTGAAGTGAATTCATCGGTATATAGGTCTGCCTGTCAAAGATATCCCAGCGCGGCAAAGGAATCTCCTCAGCCGGTTTCTTGCACTGGTACTCTTTCTTCAGCAAGCCCTTTCTGAAGTCCGCAATAAGGTCGGGCCAGGTCCCTTCGGCCTCTCCCACAGCGATCGCGTCGGCATTCCGGGCGGCATCTTCAGGCATCAGGGAAACATGGACACCGCCAAGCACAACCGGGACGCCCTTTTCCCGGTAAGTCCGTGAAATCTCATATGCCCTGTTCGCCTGGCTTGTCATCATGGATATAGCGACCAAATCGCATTCCATATCAAAATCAACAGAAGAAAGCCTTTCGTCAGTGTATACGATCTCCACATCCGGAGGGGTCAACGCGGCGACGATAGCAGGCCCCATGACAGGGATATATCTCCTGTAGATCAGAGGGAAGTGCCCCCAATCCGGGTAGATGAGATGAATCTTCATGTATTGGTAAGCTCCTCTTTGTCTTCCTCCCAGAATGGCATAAAGGTATACCATTGTGTGGGGTACTGAGAGATATATTTCTCAAGTATTTTAATGATTTTATTAAGATTTGTCTCTAGTTCTTCTGCAGGATCGTCCATTCGCTCCATAACTATCGGAGGTTCCACGATAATATCGTACGATTTAAGTCCGGTAATCGGCATAATTACAGGCAGGATGATGCTTTCTGAGGCAAGGGCTAGCTTCACCGGCCCCTTCGGCAGAAGAGCGTCGGCACCAAAAAATTTGACCTTAATTCCGCTGTCGAGGGTCAGCCTGTCCCCCTGGAGCGCAACTGCTTCACCGTCCTGCAGTACCCTGAGCAATTTCAGGGAAGAGAAAGCTCCCTGTTTAAGCGCTATCTCCTTTATTCCCTTGACCTTTCTTACAAAACTCCGCTGTATTTCAAGGAGCGATGAAGTATCAGGAGAATATACGACAGTGAGTCCCCTTCCCATCGAGGCAAGCGTTAATCCGCCGATCTCCCAGTTGCCGAGGTGCGTGGTCAGGAATATCACACCTTTGCTCTGCGAGCTGATCGCTTCATAATGTTCAAGACCGCGGAAATTGACCCGGTATTTTCTGATCCTCGCGGGATCATGGCTCAGATGGAAAAGGTCAATGAGATAGTATGAATAGTACCTGAAGACATCGAAGGCCATCCGTGCGTATGCTGCCGGGGAGAGGCCCGGTTTGATATGCGCGAGGTTTTTTTTGATGGCGCGATAATTTCTGAAGTTAAAAGCAATAAAAAGAACAACGAACAGAATGCCGATGGTCCTCAGGAGCCATACAGGCAGATACTTGGTGGCAACCAGAAACCCTCTGACCAGAAGCCGGAAGGGGAGCGAATTCTGGAACTTCCTGAAAGCGCTTCCGGCCTCGGCCCCGCGTGCATGATTCATCTTATCGTTTACAGGATCTTTCACGGAATGTATATTATACCCTGACAGGTTCGAAGGAAGACATTTGTCCATGAGGTACTGTTCAAGAAATGACAAAATTCTCCCTGTTTATTTATAATATTCAGACCTGTTCATAAGAGTTTTGTAAATCGCTTTTAAACTATGAAAACAAAAAGACCCAAAAAACAGATACGGCCAGGCTGGGACGAATACTTCATCTCAATCGCAAAAGCGGTCTCCGCAAGGGCCACCTGTCTGAGGCGGAAATACGGCGCGGTCATCACAAAAGACAATGTTATCGTAAGCACGGGATATAACGGCGCTCCCTCGGGTATGAAGGACTGTCTGGAAGTCGGAAAATGCACACGGAAAGAATTGCAGATCCCCCACGGCGAACGCTATGAACTCTGCCACAGCGTTCACGCGGAGGCGAACGCGATCATACGGGCTTCAGGAGACGAACTCAAGGACTCAATCATCTATGTTTCAGGCGCAGACCATGGGGCCGGTGAATGCCTTTCCGAACCCTGCATGATGTGCAAGCGCATGATCCTGAACGCGCGGATAAGAAAAGTGGTCTTTTCCGATGGAAACGGCAGCTACCATATTATTAACCCGAAAGACTGGCTGAAAAAGCGCGTTTAAAAAAATAGTTAACAGAGGTGACTTATGAGTTTTCAATATGTGCATGAAATGCCGGGGGTCAAGGAAATCCTTGCAACGATACCTGTCCCTGAGGATTTAAAAAAAATAAAAGACAAAAGAGACAAAGAGATCATCTCCGTGTTCAGACGGGAAAGCGAAAAGTTTCTCGTGATCATCGGTCCCTGCTCTGCTGATAATGAAGATTCTGTCTGCGAGTATGTTTCAAGACTGGCAAGACTCCAGGATGAGGTAAAGGAAAAACTGATACTCATCCCCCGCATCTATACCAACAAACCGCGCACGACCGGTGAAGGATACAAGGGTATGGCCCACCAGCCGAAACCCTCGGAAGAACCGAACATGGTAAAGGGGCTGAAGGCCATCCGCAAGATGCATATCAGGGCGCTGAAGGAATCTCACCTTACTGCGGCAGACGAGATGCTCTATCCCGGCAATTATCCGTACCTTGAAGACATCCTGAGCTATGTCGCTGTCGGCGCGCGTTCAGTAGAAAGCCAGCTGCACCGCCTGACTATCAGCGGCATCGATGTACCGTCAGGCATGAAAAACCCGACGAGCGGTGATCTGGAGGTAATGCTGAATTCAGTGCAGGCAGCTCAACTTCCCCATGTCTTCGTCTATAACGGCTGGGAAGTAAAGACGAGCGGCAATCCGCTCGCCCACTGCATCCTCCGCGGCGCTGTTGACCAATACGGCACGAACTTTCCCAATTATCATTACGAGGACCTCAGGCGGCTGTCAGAGATCTACAAAAAACGCAATCTCGAATATCCCGCGATCATCGTCGACACAAACCACGCAAACTCGAACAAGAAATTCGCGGAGCAGCCGAGGATCGCCAAAGAGGTGATGAGGAGCCGTCAGGACTCCAAGACCATCAGGAACAAGGTGAAAGGACTGATGATCGAGAGCTACCTCATCGAGGGCACGCAGAAGATAGCCGAAAACATCTACGGGAAGTCCATCACCGACCCCTGTCTCGGCTGGGAAGATTCAGAGCGGCTCGTAAAGGACCTCGCCGAATACGTATAAGTTGACCAACGACTATGTTCAAAATAAATTGCGGGGGTGTCTGAAAAAAAACTTTATCTGCGCTACCTTTGTAAGTCCGCTGTGATTCAAAGGACCGGATATTTTCATGTCAGGCTTTGGGAAATTATCAGTAGCCAAATTGCGTCATTATAAAGTTTTTTTTCAGACACCCCCGCAATAATTACGTCTTTTGTTTTAAGCCTTCGCCGGTCTTCTCAGGAACATCGTCAGGACAATAGCCAGACCCGCGAAAAAAGCGGCCATATAAAAACTTCCGGTAAAACTTCCGGACTTCTCCGCGAGCATGCCCGCAATCGCCGGCCCGGAAATCTGCCCAAATCCAAAGATGAACGTGACCAGACCAAAGGCAGCAGCAGCCTTGCGGGCCCCCACATAATCTCCCGTAGCTGCCGCCATGATCGAGGGGATGCTCCATGCGACAATACCGTAAAAGAAGATCGAGAGATAGAGAAATATCCCCGGCAGTTCCGATGCCACAAGGAGGTAGGAGACCATCTGGAGGAAAAACACGATAATCAGTCCCGCCTTTCTGCCGAGTTTGTCAGAGAGTGACCCGAAAACAGGACCTGAAAAAAGGCTCAAAAAACCTACCCAGGCCCAGAAGTTGCCGGCTACTGATTCTGTGAACCCCCTCTCCTTGACCAGCGCAGTAACAATAAAGGTCGCATAAATAACATAGGTATAACCGAAGAGAAAATAGATAGCTCCGAGATAGTAGATTATCCCTTTCCTGTATACGCTGTCTTCAGGGGCATGTTTTGTATCAGCGTGATGGCCGGCTGATCCCCCTGCTGCGTCGCTTCCGACCGGACTGAGCCCTTTCTGCGAAGGTCTGTCCCTGAGCAGCAGGAGACTGACAAAGGCGATAACGAAAACAATCCCGCTTAATATCAGCCAGCTGAGTCTCCACCCTTCCGGACCAGCCACCTTGTTCACATACGGTATGAGCTTTCCTGAAAGTATGATTGCAAAACCGCTTCCAATAACGATAAAACCCGCGGCCCTTCCCCTGCTGCTGCTCGCAAACCAGGTGGACACAAGCCCCATGATCGGGACATTCGAGGCTCCGCTGCCGATACCGGTAAGCATATATAAGAAAAGTACAGAGGCAAAGCCTTTCGCCTGGCTGATGAGGGCCATCGAGATGCCTACTATGAGGAGGGCGATAAATATCAGCCGCCTCGACCCTATGCTGATCGCCCAGAAACCGCTCACCAGCACGGAAACAAGATATCCGAGAAAATTTGCCGTACTGATAAAACCCATCTGAGAATAGGTAAGGTCGAGTGTGGAGGCCATGGAAGGCAGGAGCATTCCGAGAGCAAAACGACCCAGACCAAGACACGCAAGGATGCAGAGCATCCCGGTACAGACGATTACCCAGCCGTAATGCACAGGGAGATTGTGAGGTTCCGGATTTTCCATGAGAGAAATATAACATTGTTTGAGCAGAAAGCTAAAGCAATGAAGCGTATGATTTTTATGCTCAGACACTCATCATCGCATCAGAACAAATTATCTTTCTTCACGATAATTTCATAATTATCAATTAATCTTTAATTACAATTAGCATATAATTCAATAAGGGATCCGTGATAGGGGAAACAGGGCTCAGCAGCATAGAGGAAACAGTCGATGCGAATTAATAGTCACTCATTCCGGTTCAAGGAGGTAGGCATGAAAAAAAGGGGGTTCGTAGGTTTATTGATACTGGGGTCTCTCATAATTGCCGTGTCATTTGCCTTTGCCCAGCCGATGAAGGGCTGGAAGGGAAGCGGTGGTTGGGGCATGGGTTCGCAGTATCAGAGGGTGTACAATCCTGCTACGGTTGAGACCATCTCGGGAACTGTCGAAGCCGTAAACCAGATAGAGCCGATGAAGGGGATGTACTACGGCGTTCATATCATGGTCATGACTGATAAAGGGGGACTTGAGATCCATCTCGGCCCCGGATGGTACGTTGAACGACTTGACACCAAGATAGAAAAAGGTGACAAGGTTGAAGTCAAGGGTTCCCGGGTCACCATGTCAGGCAAGCCGGTCATCATCGCAGCAGAAGTAAAAAAAGGAGACAACGTCCTTGTCCTGAGAGACAGCGCGGGGATACCTGCCTGGGCTGGCTGGAAAAGATAGTCCGGTCAACGTTCTCCAAACCTGAGCAAAAAACGCCCTGCCCTGAGCCGGAGACAGGGCGTTTTCAGACGGGGATAATGTGCGGTCAGGAGAAGATGCCGAGACGCAAAACTTCCCGAACACAGACGAAGATGCACAGCGGAAAAAACTTCAGCCTATCTCCCCCCATCATGAGCGGGAAAGTAACACGGGATTCCATCAGAGCAGGCAGAACGAGCCGGCCCCGGGAGAAAAGAATTATTCATAGCTTCGGAGGGAATTCACCGAAAGGCATCAGCCGCAATCATCACTGTCTGCACAAGGGGAGAAAAAATATTAAGAATTTGCCGGCTTACATCTGTAATTATTTACTTTTCACCTGCTTATTAATAGCCTCAAGGTTGTCTCGCGCATCAGTAGCATCAGGATTAAGCCTTAACACAGCCTGAAATTCTTTCATTGCCTCATTCAGACGACCCTGCTGCGCATAAACCAGCCCAAGATTGAAGTGTGCATCAGAATAATCAGGATTAAGCTCTTAACGCAACTTGAAATTCCCTTATTGCGTCATCAATCTTATCCTGCCGTCCGTATATTGCCCCGAGATTGTTGTGCGCATCAGCATAATCAGGATTAAGCCTTAACGCTGCTTGATATTCGCTCATCGCTTCATCCAGACGATCCTTCGCATCATAAATTACTCCGAGGTTGTTGTGCGCATCAGCATAATCAGGATTAAGCCTTAACGCAGCCTGATATTCGCTCATCGCCTCATCCAGACGACCCTGCGCCTTATATATATCGCTCCAAGATTATTATGCGCATCAGCATAATCCGGGTTGACCCTTAACGCAGCTTGGAATTCTGTCATTGCCTTATCCGGGAGACCCTGTCTGTAATATATTTCTTCCCAGGTTGCTGTGAGGGCGGGCTTTGTTGGGACTCTTCTTTACCACATCCTCCCACAAGCTTGCGCTATCCTTCCATGTATTGTTCCTCGCATAGGTAGCTGCCGAAAGTGTGAGTGTTATCAGCACAAGTATCGGAATAGGTACTCTTTTTCCTTTCTCAGGCTCTTCGCCACAAAGAACACGACCGCCGTTATTGCAGTGAAAAACCCTACCGAGGGAAGATAGACCCGGTGCTCAAAAATCACATCATCAATCGGTATGATGCTCGATTCAACTGAAAGGGTGATGAAGAACCAGAGAATCCCAAAAGCGAAAAGACGTGAATAGTCGCCCTTCTGCCTTTCATCAGTTCCGATATTTTGTCTTTTATCTTCTGACTTCTCACTATTGACTTCCAACTTTTTACTATTTGTTTCTGCTTTCCGCACTTTAATAAGAAGATATACGGCCACTCCCAGAAGAAACACTAAAAACAGAAATGATAACAGGACCGGAGGAGTAATAAACGAGCGATATATCGGATAATCATAATCAAGATTCTGGTTTATCGGCAGAAAGATAAGTCGTATATAGGTGGTAATTACCCGCATTTCAGTCATAAAATAATCCCATCGTGACATATCAGTTTCGACCCTTGTCTTTTCACTTACATCAGAAAGAATCTCTCCAAGCGGTGTTTTCAGTCTCCGGATAATAACTATGACGAAAGGCCGTAATCAGGATGCCTGCGCATGCACCTGATTAAGTCAGCGACCAATATTCTCTCTGAGCATTTACTATGCCTGCTTTATTTTCATAGCAGGCTCGGGATGCTGCCGGATACTGCATTTCAGAAGAAGCAGCAGTCCTATTTGTTGGAGAAAATTCATGTCCGCCGGTTCTCCGCATATTTTGAAGCCATCCCCGGATAGGAATTTTGTGCCTTCTCTGTGATGCTTGGGATCAGGAAAATCCTCAATGCCCTGAAGCATGATCGCCTCCCATAGGTTTCACAAAACGGAAATTTTTCCGCCGCTCTTCGCCATTATGCCATCTTCCACCCGGAAAATCTGTCAGGTGCCGTTTCACCGTTTCATTGGCCTCCCCGGAGGATCGAAACGATCTGCTGCTATATCCTGCATTTCACCCAGGCTCCTTCATCCGGTAACCGTTGAAGATGAGAGGCCTGTTCAGCCTCTTTGAAATATCATAGGCCATGCTGAACAGTTCCAGGCAGTCCCTGTCAATCTTGATCTCCTTACTGAAATTAAGGACAACACGGTCCATATTCTCTACCGCCGACATCAAAAACGCCCTCAAATCATCAAGGTAATGTCCGTTCAAATCTTCGGTAAAGGTCAATACCCCTATCCTGCCAAATTGCTCAAATTTTACACTCACCTCGCCTGTCCAATAAATAATGAGTTTATAAAAGAGTTAGTTTTCGTTCCGCTGGCTACAAACAACAGAATTCCTTTATCCCAGCTTTTCGAAATCCTGAAAGCCTGACATTGATTAATTTGATCAGTATCAATAACCATGCCAGAGGAGCGCCAGTACAACTCATCACCCTGCGGAGAATTTTATCTGTTCCGGCCCGTCTTGCAGAATGCAGAAAAAAATACTGATAAAACACTCATCTCTTCAAACCCTTTTATACCGAAGATAGAGTTCAAATCAGGAGGGAACTGAAATTGTGAAAACAAAACCCGGATCATAATATGAGGTTGTAATATGACTATGTCACATGTGTGTATCTTTACACATGTGTGTCATGGAAGTCTTTGTTATGAGCAGTTATCTTCTATGCCATAGTCCTGAAGCTTACGATAGATGGTGCGTCGGCTTACTCCCAGAACCCGGGCAGCCTTTGCCTTGTTCCAGTCTGTTTTTTTCAGCGCCTCAATAAACCTTTCACGCTCCGTGATACCACTCTGCTCACTCGCATCATTCTGCTGCACCGCAGGAGATTTCTGTATATCAGGAGGGAGATGTTCTGTGGTAATGATGGGGCCTCGACATATAATCAATGCATGCTCAATAGCATGTTCCAGTTCCCTCACATTCCCGGGCCATGAATACTTCATAAACAGAGCGATGACGTCTTCGGATATGCCTTTGATATCTTTTCCCAGGTTTTTATTGAGTTTGTGGAGAAAATGATCGGCAAGAAGCCGGATATCATCAGACCGCTCCCTGAGAGGAGGCAGGGTGATCTCAACAACATGGAGACGGTAATAGAGGTCCTCCCGGAATTCACCCTGCTGGATCTTTTTCTTCAGGTCTCTATTGGTAGCTGCAATGACTCGAACGTCTGCCCTGATCGTGTTTGAGCCTCCCACTCTCTCAAATTCTTTTTCCTGGAGTACCCGTAATAACCTGAGCTGCACCCGTGGTGAAAGCTCACCGATCTCGTCGAGAAAAATACTGCCTCCCTGGGCAAGCTCGAACCGGCCTTTTTTGTCCCTGTAGGCCCCGGTGAATGCGCCCTTGACATGCCCGAAGAGTTCACTTTCAAGGAGATTTTCCGAAAGGGCAGAGCAATTTACTTTTATCAGGGGCATATCCCTCCTTAATCCTTTATAGTGAATGGCTTCGGCAACAAGCTCCTTTCCTGTGCCGCTTTCTCCTTTAATGAGAACCGTAGTGTCAACGTCGGCAAGGTCATCAATAAGACCATACACTTTTTGCATGACGTAGTTTTTTCCAATAATATTGCCGTATTGCCGTCGATCTTCCAGATTCCGCTCAAGTTCAACGAGGCGCGTTTCGTCCCTGAGTACCAGCACAACACCTGAGAAGTTTTCCCTGGCATCGATAAGAGGATAGGTCACCAGAGACATGCTCCGGGTTAGCCCCCCCCGATAATGGCAACAGATATGATTTTTCTCAACCGGCGCTTTTGTCGTGATTGTTTGTTGAATGAAACGAGTGCATTCTCCCTCACAGTCCGTTTTAGGGGAGGGAAAGGACTTTCCGATAGAATCCCGGGAGAAGCAGCAGATATCTTCTGCAGCCTTATTCATAGCGATAATTGTCAGATCCTTGTCCACCGTAATGATCGCATCCTTCACGCTCCTGAAAATTGCTTCAAGGTAAAGCCGGTTTTGTTCTCTTTCCTCAACCACCTGCCTGTATTTCAGGACAAGAGACACGAGATTCAGGAGCGTATCTTTATTCACAGGCTTGGATATATAGTCAAAGGCTCCCAGACGGACCGCCTCCGCCGCGCTCTCCAGCCTGGGATTGCCGGTGATCATAACTACAGGACAGAGCAACTTGCGTTCTTTCACCTCTCTCAGCACCTCTGTTCCCGGCCTCCCGGGAAGGACAATGTCGGCGAATATCATATCAAAATCCTGTTCCGCTATCAGAGAAGCAGCTTCTTCATACGACTGAGCAGTCATAACAGCATATCCTTCATTGGAAAGAAACCGAGAGAAGGTCATTCTGAGACTCTCTTCATCATCCACAACCAGTATACTCGCCTTCTTTTCTTTCATACTCCCCTGACAGCCTCCTTTTTCACCGGTATATATTCATAGCACTGAAGGCGTATCGTTTTCCAGCGCAGGCAGGGTGACAGAGACCCTGGTGAATTCGTCTTCCACGCTTTCAATAGCAATCGTACCCCCATGGTTCCTGATAATATTTAAGCTGATACTCAAACCAAGTCCTGTCCCCTCCTTCGGCCGCTTCGTACTGAAGAAGGGATTCATGACCATCCTGAGTTGGTCTGCCGGAATGCCGGTTCCGTAATCCTGAAAAATTACTTCCACCCATACCCGGCCATCGGCGAGTTTTTTTTCAGCAGTAATCTCGATGATTTTGTCCGGAGAGTACCCTGGGTACCTCTTCTCCAGCGCGTAAGAGGCATTACTGATCAGGTTTATAAATACCTGCTGTATCTGCTGCTGGTTCACCAAAACCAGTGGAATGTCTGACCGGATATGGCTAGCCACCCGGATATTTCTTTTGTCCAGATACGATTTCATCAGTATGAGGGTTTCCTCAAGAATAATGGAAACTTCCGCAGGCTCAAGCACTTGTTCTTTCTGACGCGCGAACGATAAGAGGCTCTTCACAATATTTTCGATCCGGGTCCCCTCCTTGATCACTCTTTTGGACAAATCAGCAACCAGATCTTTTTTACCCGGTTCATCGAGCAGGATCTGGGCATAATTGATGATCCCGTTTATCGGATTATTGATCTCATGGGCCACTCCTGCCGCAATCTCTCCAAGACAGGCAAGATGGGCCGCTTTCAGCGCTTCAGCCTCAGACTGCTTCTTTTCAGTCACGTCCAGCAGACTCAGTACCAGTCCCTGCACTGCGCCGCGAGCATCCTTGACTGGTTTGAGGCTCCAGTCCCAGTAGGTAACTCCTTTTTCCGGATTGCCGCGGTATTCAAAAGCTTTCTCACGAACAAAGAAAGGTCCTCCCTTTTCCACAACCCCCCTGAAAATCCGTTCGTTTTCTTCATCAGGATAAAGGTCGAAATGATTCTTCCCGATAAAAAATTCGGGGGGCCGGCCATCCGTAAGTGCGTAGGCCGTGTTTACCCTGATGATATTGAAATCACGGTCCATATAAGCTATGCAGATATATATATTAGAAAAAATCTGTTCAAGGAGTTCATTACTCTGCCGGAGTGCTTCATAATTCAGCTGAAGTTTATCTTCAGCCTGCCTGCGGATCAAAATTTCTCTTTCCAATTTCTTGTTCGTAATCTGTAATAACGCTGTGCGCTCATCAACAAGCTCTTCAAGCCGCTGGTGATATTTTTTTAGTTCATTCTCGTCCTCTTTCTTTTTTGTAATATCATGAGCTATGCCGAGGATCTGTTTTGAGCGGCCGTCGGCAGCCCTTGAAAAAACGATATTTGTGTTGTATAACCAAATCCATCTGTCCTTGCGATGCCTGACACGGATTTCATATTCAATGGCCTCTCTGTCAGCGGCTTCAGCGAGTTTGGCCATGACCTCCCCGAGCACCGGCAGATCATCGGGATGAATAACTGCCTCGTAGACATTCTCACCCAGCAGTCGAATGTCATTCACCTCATACCCGAGATATCTCGGGAGGCCGGGGTTCGCAAAGACAAGGTGATGATCCTCAAGATCGAAGATATAGATAATGCCGGGCGTCGTGCTCGTGATATCTTCAAGCAACTTCTGCTTTTCTTTCAGCTCTGTTTCCGCCTTCTTGCGCATAAAAACCTGCACTATAGCCGTCGCCAGGATTTCCAGGGCTTCGAGATCCTCAGAACAGTAGCCGCCCTCCCGGTTGGCCAGGGCCACCATGCCGATAGTTCTGCCCTCATGGATCAGGGGAGCGCCGATAAATGCCTCAAGAGGCGGATGCCCTGCCGGAAGGCCGATGCTGTCCGGATGAGAGGCCGGGCTGTTCGTAAAAAAGGGTTTTCCCTCAAGAATTACCCGACCGTAGATTCCGTGGACCCTGAACCCTGCAGACGCCCTCCCGTGACCGGTCTTGTTCTTCATCTCGCAGGCGGTCCATCCCATATCACTAATCGCGATATCATCCAACTCTCCTCTGGAGTTGATCTCCCCGATAAAGCCGAACCTGCTTCCGGTCACGGCTGCGGCGGCGGATAAACAGATTTTTCCCAGCTCTTCAACAGAATCGGAGACAAGGGCTTCCCGAAGTATCCGGTTCACCCCCTCAAGGATATTATTCTGATAGCGGACCTTTTCCTCGGCGCGTTTTCTCTCGGTAATGTCAACTCCATATAAATTTATATAACCGGATTCAATCACCGGCACAATGATAAATGACAGTATTGATCCTGAACGTTCCATTTCAAAGGTTCTATTTACGCCTGAATCAAAAGATTCCGCGATTAATGCATTCCATGGGGCGGGAAAAGTCCTCCCGGGTCTATAAGCTTCATCCAAATATTTTAAGCCTGATTCATTTATATATATAATTGAACCATCCTTTGCTGCCCGCATCACCACGTACGGGTTTTCAGACGGAAATTTCGCGATATCACTGATTCTTTTCGTTGCCAGCTTTCGCTCGGTGATGTCTTCAAAGACAACAGCAAAATACCTCTCTTTGACACGGTAGGCTGATATCGAGAACCATCGGTCCAATGCCTCCGAGAACTGTTCTGTTCTGAGTTCAGTCCCTTCAAGGGCTACCTTTCCGTACTCGCCAATCCAGTCGAACGCAGAGTCCATGATATCAGGGATGACCTCGGTCGCGGTCTTTCCAATAACATTTTCCCGTTTTAGTCCGGTCATTTTCTCGAAGTTTTCATTGACTTCGAGAAAGAGATAATCGACAGGCTTGCCCGCATCGTCGACAATGATCATATGATAGGCAAAGCCGTTCAGCATGTTCTCAAAGAGGCTCCGGTATTTCTGCTCCCGTTCGAGTATCTCCTCTTCCGCCCTCTTGAGATCGGTGATATCGCTTCCTATGGCGAGGATCTCTGCCACGTTGCCGCGCTCGTCGAGGAGCGGCTTGTTTGTCCAGCTAACCCAGACCCGTTGGCCGTCCTTACAGATATTCTCATTAATGTTGTTCACATAGCGTTCCGGGTGCTCTACGACATCACGGACGAGTCCTGTCAGGTCAGTCCCGGTAGAATCCTGTTTGGGCAGAAGGATGCCCACATGCCTGCCCAATAATTCTTCCCTGCTGTAACCGAAGAAGGCCAGAGCGTACTCGTTGATGAACGTCAGGGTGCCGTCGCTTTTCCAACGAATGATGGCGCTGTTAGCGTTTTGAACGAGTTCGCGGTGTCTGCTCTCACTCTCGCCCAATAACTCTTTGGTCCGTTGTTGCCCACTCGTTTCCGCGTTTTCGCGGTCATAGTTTTTCATGGTTCTCTTCCGGCTTCCGTCTGAATTATCCGGTTGTCTTCTGTCCTCCGGTACAGGATCGCTGTTAAATTCGATTTAACTGCTTCTGCGCTTTTGGCAATGGCATTCTCCAATGAAAATTTCCCCGGTTTAATTGTTTCTATTCTATAACCCCTGTGTTATTTCTGTCCATACGCCGGCTGTAAGCAAGCGTGCCCCCGCATCGCATTGCATTTGATACAAATCAATCTGCATTTCTTCTCGTCTCAATAATCTCGTGAAGGACCTTTCCCCATGCACAATAAAGAAGTCCTGTTTCCCTGCCGCGTTCCTGAAACCCCTTGAAAAAAAAGGGGATAATTCAGTACTATTAACATTCAATCGGAAACCGTCTTCTTTATTCGGAACAGGGTTTCTTTAACATTTTAAAGGTCAAACGTGAAAGAACTGGACAGGCTCAGAAAAAGTATCGACGAGATCGACGACGAGATCCTCGCGCTGCTGAACAGGCGCTCTGAGGTTGTTATAGAAGTCGGCAACATCAAACGAACGCAGAAATCGAAGTTCTATAAACCCGACCGTGAACGCCAGATTCTCGAAAGGCTCACCGAACAGAACAAGGGCCCCTTTCCCAATGACGCCCTGAAGGCGATATACCGGGAAATCCTGTCAGCTTCCGTCTCGCTCGAAGAACCCCTCAAGGTCACCTGTCTGGGACCTCTTGCCACATTCACCCATCTTGCGGCGTTACGCCACTTCGGTTCATCATCGGCCTTCGTGCCTGTTGACAGCATCAAAAAGGTCTTCGAGAATGTCGAGACAGGCAAGGCGGAATACGGGGTAGTCCCGATAGAAAATTCGAATGAGGGCGTGGTCAGCTACACGCTTGACATGTTCATGGATTCAGACCTTCAGGTCGTTGCGGAGATCATCCTTGAGGTCTCCCATAACCTGCTTTCGAAACAGACAACTATCGGAAAGATAAAGAAGATATACTCCCATCCCCAGGCACTCGCCCAGTGCAGGGGATGGCTCGAATCAAACTCTGCCCGGCGTGCCTGCAAAGGAAGCTACGAGCACCGCAAAAGCAGCGGAACTGGCCTCAAGGGAAAAGGGCACTGCCGCGATAGCGAGCGAGATCGCCGCGCGCATATACGACCTGAACATACTCGAGAGGAACATTCAGGACAGCAGGAGAAATATAACAAGATTTCTCGTGATCTCAAGAGAATTCCCGCACCGCACCGGCAATGACAAGACATCGGTAATGTTTTCGATTAAACACAAACCCGGTTCCCTCTACGAGGTGCTTCTTCCTTTCAAGAGGGCGAAGATCAACCTGACCAAGATAGAATCACGGCCTTCGAAAAGAAAGGCCTGGGAATATATATTCTTCGTTGATATGGAAGGTCATGTTGAAGATAAAAAAGTCAGAAAAGCTATCGACTCATTAAAGGAGAACTGTCTCTATCTTAAAATATTGGGTTCATATCCCCAGGGGAGAATACAATGATCAAACCGCCTGATTATGTGCTCGGCATACAACCGTACGTCCCCGGGAAACCGATCGAGGAACTCGAAAGGGAACTCGGCATAACGAATTCGATAAAGCTCGCCTCGAACGAAAACCCGGTCGGCCCCTCGCCGAAAGCGCTTGAGGTGATCAGGAATTCCTGCAGTGATATCAACCGGTATCCTGACGGCGCCGGGTATTATCTGAAAAAAGTCCTGTCCGAAAAGCTGTCTGTCAGTGAAGATGAGCTTATCCTGGGCAACGGATCGAACGAACTTCTTAATATTGCGGCGAGGACCTTTCTGCAGGACGGAGACGAGGCGGTTATGGCGGTGCCTTCCTTTGTCGTTTATGCGATGGCGGTGCAGGCAGTCGGCGGAAAATCCATCCAGGTCCCGCTGAAAAACTACACCCATGACCTGGAGGCGATGGCCGGCGCGATCACGCCGAAGACAAAGATGCTTTTTATCGCAAACCCGAACAACCCGACAGGCACAATCAACAAAAAAGACGAGTTTGAGAGGATGATGGAAAAGGTTCCGGAGCAACGTACTCGTTGTGCTCGACGAAGCGTATTACGAGTATGTGACGGACCCTGACTATGCCGACAGCATGAAATATCTGCACACCGGAAAGAACGTCCTCATCCTCAGAACATTCTCGAAAATTTACGGCCTCGCCGGGCTGAGGATAGGCTACGGCATCGCAAAAAAGGAAATACTGAACGATATGAACAGGCTGAGGGAGCCTTTCAATACGAATTCAATAGCACAAAAAGCGGCGATCGCAGCGCTGAATGACCCGGAACACGTATCACATTCAAGAAATATCAACGAGGCTGGCAAAACATACCTTTACAGCGAACTTGATTCTCTCGGGGTACAGTATGTACCCACCGAGGCAAACTTTCTTTACATACCTGTCGAAAAAGCGATGGCTGTTTACGAAAAGCTCATGACAGATGGGAGTTATTATCCGCCCGATGGGACCGCATGCCATACGGGTGACAATCGGATTGCCCGAGGAAAACAGGAGATTTATCGAAGCGTTCAGAACAGTTGTCGGTCCATAACCAATTTGCCCATGGCGAAATCACCTGAAATTTCTTTTGCCTGCAGGTAAACGTTTGACGATACATGGTATGCGGAGAAGAATAGAGGAGGAGTAAAAAATGGATATCATTGTTTTAGGCACTGACGCAACAGAAGATGATATAAAGCATGTAGTAAAAAAACTGGAGAGCCGCGGCCTGAAAGCGCATGTCTCGCAGGGAACGGAGAGGACGATCATCGGCGTCATCGGTGATACCTCGAAGGTCACGGAAGAAGAGGAAGATTCGATCCGGGCTGCCTCAGGAGTCGAAAACGTCGTAAGGATCTTAAAACCCTACAAACTGGCAAGCCGCGAATTCCGGAAGGAGAACACGGAAATAGCAGTGCGCGGGGTGGTCATAGGGGGCAGGAGGATACCGGTCATGGCAGGCCCCTGCGCTGTTGAGAACAAGACGGTACTTATGAGCATAGCGGAAAAGGTGAAATCAGGAGGGGCGTCGTTTCTCCGGGGCGGCGCCTATAAACCGAGGACCTCGCCGTATGCCTTTCAGGGGCTCGGGGAAGAAGGCCTGAAATATCTTGCCGAGGCAAGGGAAAAGACCGGACTGCCGATCATCACCGAAATTATGGATCCGCGTGATCTTGATTCGATTGTCGAATATTCCGACATCATCCAGATCGGGGCGAGGAACATGCAGAACTTCAGGCTGCTGCTCGAGGTAGGGTCTGCGCAGAAGCCCGTGCTTCTCAAGAGAGGTCTGTCCTCCACGATCAAGGAGTGGCTCATGTCGGCAGAATATATCATGTCACGGGGAAACCATCAGGTAATGCTCTGCGAAAGGGGGATACGCACCTTCGAGACCGCGACGAGGAATACCCTTGATCTCAGCGCGGTGCCGGTGCTCAAGCAGTTGACGCACCTGCCGGTCGTCGTTGATCCAAGCCATGGCGTTGGCAAACGTGACCTGGTTCCGCCCATGGCAAAGGCGGCTGTGGCAGCAGGGGCCGACGCACTGATCATCGAGGTCCATACAAATCCCGAAGAGGCCATGTCAGACGGTGACCAGTCCCTGAAACCGGATCAGTTCGAAAAACTGATGAAGGAACTGAAGACTGTTGCGCAGGCCGTGGGCAGAGAATTATAGGGACAAGAGACAGGAGATATGTTTAACAGGGTAACCATACTCGGAGTCGGATTGCTCGGCGCGTCCTTTGCGATGGCGCTGAAAAAAAACAACCTGTGCGACTCCATTACCGGCTGCGGAAGAAACAGGGAAAACCTTCAGAGGGCAAAGGAACGCGGCATCATAGATTCTTTGGAAGAAGATCCTGCCGCAGCCTGCAGAGACGCTGACCTGATCATGCTTTCAGCGCCGGTAGGCGTTTTTCCCGGTCTGACAGGATTGATCTCCCCTGTCTTAAAGAATGGTGCTGTGTTGACCGACGTCGGAAGTGTAAAGGGGAAACTGGTGAGGGAGATAGAAAACATAATACCCCGACATGTCCATTACATCGGCGGACATCCGATAGCAGGCAGCGACCGTTCGGGGATTGATTCGGCAAACGCCGGCCTCTTCATCAATGCCAAGTGTATCATCACGCCTACAGAGAATTCTGACCCGGACGCGCTCGAACAGATAACGCGTCTTTGGAAGACACTCGGCTCTGATGTCCTCACCCTCAGCCCCGAAGAACATGACAGAATTTATGCATCGGTCAGCCACCTTCCCCACCTTATCGCCTATGCCCTGGTCAATACGGTCGCCGACCTGGACAGGTCATATCTTGATTTCAGCGGCAAGGGGTTCCTGGACGCAACAAGGATCGCATCCAGTTCAGAAGAGTTGTGGAAGGATATCTGCCTGCTCAACCGGGACAATCTTGCCGAGGCGATCGCTGTCTTTCAGCAAAACCTGGAAAAACTGGACCAGTATCTCAAGACCGGAAATTCAGATTCTCTGAAAAATGAATTCCTGAGGGCCCGGACTCTGAGGGAAACTATTGGATAGAATAGAACTCAGCAGGCCCAAATCATTCAGGGGAGAGTTCTCTCCTCCGCCGGATAAATCGATATCCCACAGAGCGGTCATCTTTTCCTCCCTTGCGAAGGGCACAAGTACAGTCAGAAATTTCCTCAGGGCGAATGATACGTTCAGCACGGTAAACGCATTCCGGAGCCTTGGGACAGATATCATCGATGAAGGCGACAGCCTGACGATACACGGCAGGGGGTTGCGCGGACTGTCCGAGCCTGCTGATATTATAGACTGCGGTAATTCCGGGACCACGATACGCCTGTTGTCGGGGGTATTGGCCGGCAATCCCTTTTTCTCTGTCCTGACAGGGGACAGTTCCCTCAGGACAAGACCGATGGGCAGGGTGATAAAACCCCTTGGCCTTATGGGGGCTCATATTATCTCGCGGGATGACAACCGGTATCCGCCGTTGGCGATAAAGGGCGGTGGCCTGACACCCATCACCTATGTAATGCCCGTAGCAAGCGCGCAGGTAAAATCATCCGTGCTGCTCGCGGGACTGTATGCTGACGGAGATACCGTAATTGTTGAACCGGTCAAATCCAGGGACCACTCGGAGAAGATGCTTCCCGCCTTCGGCGCCGGGCTGACCGTAGAAGGGCTCCGGATAACGGTCAGGAGCGGCAGAGAGCTGAATCCCCTCGATACGCATGTCCCCGGAGATTTTTCTTCGGCTGCCTTCTTCATCGTTGCGGCGCTGCTCATCCCGGGCGCTGAGGTAATTGCACGGAATGTAGGAATAAACCCTACCAGGACAGGGCTTTTGGAGGTGCTGAAGAAAATGGGAGCCGCCATTGAAATCGCGAACGTACATGACGTCTCCGGTGAGCCGGTCGCCGATATTTTCTGCAGGGGTGCCTCTGCATTAAAAGCAGTCCGGGTTACAGGAGAAAGCATACCTTCCCTGATCGATGAATTCCCGGTCTTGTGCGTTGCCGCAGCCCTGGCAGAAGGCACAACGACAATAACCGGGGCTGAAGAGCTTCGGGTAAAAGAATCGGACAGGATAAAAACGATAGCAAGCGAACTCAGAAAAATGGGGGTCGCGATCGATGAACATCCCGACGGTCTGAGCATCACAGGGGCTGAAAAGCTACGCGGCGCAGAGGTAGAAAGCCACGGAGACCACCGGATCGCCATGTCCATGGCAGTTGCCGCACTTGCGGCAGAGGGGAAAACCGTTATAAACGGGGCTTCGGCAGTCGACATATCCTTTCCGGGATTCTTCGACACCCTCGGAAGGTTTTCATCGTGAAAAAAGTAATAGCCATAGACGGCCCTTCAGGCGCGGGCAAGAGCACGGTTGCAAAGCTGCTTTCCAAGGAGCTCGGATATGAATATCTCGACACCGGAGCCCTTTACCGGGCGGTGGCCCTCGGACTTCTCCATCGCGGGTTAAACGAGCTGTCATCCGATGAGGAACTGCTCACGGCTCTCAAAGAAACAAAGGTAGAATTCGGAAAGGGCATTATTTTGCTCAACGGCAGGGACGTCTCTGTGGAAATACGCTCGCCGGATGCCGGACATTATGCGTCTGTTTTTTCAGCAAAACGATCGGTACGCGATTACCTGATGAACATCCAGAGAGAAGCCGCTATGCACTCGGACCTCGTGGCTGAAGGACGGGACATGACCACCGTGATATTTCCGGTTGCCTATAAAAAGTTTTATCTTGATGCCTCTGTGAATGAACGTTCCCGGAGAAGGACTCTGGAATTGTTATCAAAAGGGTTTGAAGTCGACGGAAACAAGATACGCATGGATATCATTGAACGTGATGCCAGAGACTCGACCAGGGATATCGCTCCTCTCAAAAAACCGGAGGATGCTTATCTTATTGATTCGACCGGTCTCTCCGTAGATGATGTTTTTCGGAAAATCCTTGCTATAATCAATGAAGATCATCATAAAAACAGAACAGGGGAGAGGGTCTGATCAGGTGGAAATAGTGACTGCGAAAAGGGCCGGATTCTGTTTCGGGGTAAAACGGGCGATTGATATTTCCTTTGATATCGCCAAGGAGATACGAGAGGGTGTTTACACCCTTGGCCCGATCATTCATAACCCGCAGGTAATCGAGAAATTAAAGGCCGAGGGCATATTCCCTCTGGATGATATCAACGAAATCAGTGGAAAAGAGATCAAGGCCCTTATCATACGGACGCATGGCATACCTTACCAGCTTTATGATAGGATATCTTCGCAACATTTCAGACTGATAGATGCTACCTGTCCCTTCGTAAAAAATGCCCAGCATTATGCGAGACAGCTGAAAGAAAGCGGGTATCAGGTAGTGGTCCTCGGGGACAAGACTCATCCCGAGGTAAAGGGCATTATGAGCTACGCCGGTGATGATGTCGTTGTTATTGATGAACACACACAACTTCCCAGACTCAAGTCAAAAATCGGGATAGTCGTTCAGACCACGCAGCCGGTAGAAACTCTGAAAAAGCTCCTTGCCAATATCATTGAACATGTAAAAGAGGTAAAAGTATATAATACGATATGCAATTCGACCGCTCTCAGGTTGAAGGAGACCGCTGAGATGGCACGAGGGGTTGATATTATGATCGTCGTGGGAGGCAAAAACAGCGCAAACACAACACAGCTCTCGCATCTGTGTGAGTCTCTTGCTGTCAGGACCTACCATATTGAAACCGACCGTGAACTCAGGAGAGAGTGGTTTGCAGGCGCGCAAAAAGTCGGCATTACGGCAGGTGCTTCAACACCTGATTGGATCATCAGTAAAGTAGAAAAAAGAATCAGAAATATAGGAGGGGAATCCAGAAATGGAAACGAATAACAACGAAATGGAAAAGCTTTACGCAGAAACTTTTCAAACAGTCTCGGAAGGTGCTTTGCTTTCCGGCAAAATCGTTGCCATAAAGCAAAGTTCAATCGTCGTGGATATAGGGTACAAGTCCGAGGGATACATCAGAAAAGATGAATTCACTGAAGAAGAACTGAAGTCACTAAAGCCCGGGGCTGCCCTGGAGGTATATGTGGAAAGCATGCGGGATGCGGAAGGCATGATCAGGCTTTCCAAGGAACGCGCAGCAAAGATGAAATCCTGGGACATACTCGAAAAATCTCTTGAAGAAGGGGCCGTTGTTGAAGGAAAGGTCCTTGAAAAAACAAAGGGCGGGCTGAGTGTGGATATCGGCGGGGTCAAGGCGTTTCTCCCCGGCTCGCAGATCGATACCAAGATAGTCAGAGACCTCGACGCGCTGATAGGACAGAAACTTACCTTCAGGATACTGAAAATAAACAGTAAACGTTCCAATGTGATCGTATCCAGGCGGGCGATCATAGAAGAAGAGCGGGCGATCAAAAAAGTTGAAACACTCACGAAGATCAGCGAAGGCGCCCTTCTCAGCGGAACCGTAAAAAACATCATCGATTACGGAGTGTTCGTAGACCTCGGAGGCATTGACGGTCTCCTCCATATTTCAGACATATCATGGGGCAGGATAACCCATCCTTCTGAATTTTTTGCTGTCGGTGACCAGATAGAAGTCATCGTTCTGAAATATGATGAGGCAAGAGAACGGGTAACCCTCGGATATAAACAGAAAAAACCCGATCCCTGGATGAATATCGCTGAAAAATATCCTGCAGGGAGCCGTATAACAGGAAAAGTCGTAAGCATAACCGATTACGGCGCATTCATAGAACTCGAGGAGGGCCTCGAAGGTCTGATCCACATATCCGAAATCGACTGGCTCCCAAGGCCGAAACACCCGTCAAAATACCTCTCTATCGGTGAGACGGTCGAAGCGGTCGTATTGAAGGTAGACACGGATGAGAGAAAGCTTTCCCTGAGCATGAAGCAGTTAAAGCCCAGCCCCTGGGAATTGATAAGCCAGCGTTATGAGACAGGCCAGAAAATTTCCGGAAAGGTCAAGAGCGTTACTGATTTTGGGGTCTTTGTCGGTCTCCCGGAGGGCATAGACGGCCTTATTCACATATCCGATCTTTCCTGGACAAAGCATGTCAAGCACCCTTCCGAGATCCTGAAGAAAGGGCAGAAAATCGAGGCTGTCATTCTCAGCATAGACCCGGCGAATGAAAAAATCGCCCTTGGGCTGAAACAACTGGAGCAGGATCCCTGGATTGAAGTCATTCCGGCCACATTTAAACTCGGGGATGAAGTCACAGGGAAGGTCCTGCGGATAACCGATTTCGGCATTTTTATAGAGATGGAAGGCGGCGTTGAAGGGCTTGTATATTCTTCGGAGATCATTCAGCCTTCCGGGGAAGGTGAGGAAGGGACGATAAAGGAAGGAGACGAGATACGGGCGAGGATTATCAGGATAGACCTTGATGAGAGAAAAATCGGACTGAGCATGAAGCATGTAAAAAAGGCTGATGCATGAAAAAGCCCTGTCTCGTTATCACAGGGATCCTTCTGGTGCTCATCTGTATCAGCCTGTTGCTGACGCTGTTCCAGAGGGAAATTCCCCTTGGCAGCAGGCTTGCCCTTATCAGGATAGAGGGCCCGATCATCGATTCAAAAGACGCGGTCGATGAGATCAAGGAATACACGAAAGACAAATCGATAAAGGCCATCGTCTTGAGGGTTGACAGTCCGGGGGGAGCGGTTGCACCGTCCCAGGAAATCTACGAAGAAGTAAAGAAGGCTGTCGCAAAGAAAAAGGTTGTCGTATCGATGGGCTCGGTTGCCGCCTCGGGAGGTTACTATATCTCGGTGCCGGCGACAAAAATCATCGCAAATCCGGGCACACTCACCGGTTCAATCGGTGTTATCATGGAACTGCCGAATATTGAAGGCCTCATGAACAAAATCGGAGTCAGAACCGAGGTAATCAAGAGCGGAGAACATAAGGACATTGCTTCGGTGTTCCGCACCTTAAGGAAAGAGGAGCGGGAGATACTGCAGGGAGTCCTGGACAATGTCCATGAACAATTCATGAAAGCGGTGTCCGAAAGAAGAAAAATATCGATGGAAGAACTAAGGACCATCGCAGACGGCCGAATTTTCACCGGTGAGCAGGCCAAAGCTCACCGTCTCGTGGATGAGCTGGGGACTCTGGAGGACGCCATCAAAACCGCGGCAGAGCTTGCCGGCATCATGGAAGAGCCTGAGGTTGTTTCCAAAAAAGACAGCCTATCGGTTCTCGATATGCTGAGAAATAATCTTCCAAGAGAACTCTCGGATATTTTTCCGACGGTAAAAATTAAATACCTGTATTCACCGTAAGGAGGTTTTTTTTATGACAAAATCAGTCCTGATCGAAAAGGTTGCCGAAAAAGTTGAAGGTCTCACCAGAAACCAGACAGAAATTGTCGTTGAGACTGTTTTCGAAAGTATAAAAAAAGCCCTGATACAGGGCGAAAAGATCGAAATCAGAGGGTTTGGGAACTTCCGCCTGAAGACAAGAAACCCGCGGAAGGCAAGAAACCCAAAAACCGGGGAAGCGGTAGCAGTGCCGGGGAAAAAGGTCCTCTATTTCAAAGTCGGGAAGGCGCTCAAGGAAGCCCTCAACGCGGAATAATCTTTTTCTTTCGCAAATACTGAGAGAGAAAAAGTGCTGCTCCGGATTCAGTAGGTAAAAACTGCCATCGCTTTGCCGGAACTCTCCAGGAGTCTTGACGCATTGACATATCCATCAACCTCAATACAGTCCTCCTGACTTATCCCCAGGGCGGAGGTTGAAGGATCACAGATATACAGCTTGCCTTTCATTTCCCTGTAGCTGTTCAGCAAAACACTGAGAGGATCAAACGCTTTTGATTTCAGACCGTCAAGGTGCCCTTTGACAGCCAGTTTGATACCCCTGTCCATAAGAAATATTTCACAATCATATCCGTACGCAAGCGTGGTAACCGCCTGAGCCAAAACACTGGAGACAAGGTCGCACCGTTCTTCCGGATCATCCGTAACAATATACATCACAGATTTCATCATGCTCACCTCCTGATTCTCTGTTAGACAAACAATGTGGTATTGGACCCATATGATTCACTGAGAAATACGGCAACCCCGCCGAACTCTATATCATCAATCAGGTCTTCCTGCCTGATCCCCATAACGTCCATCGACATCTGACAGGCGACGATCCTCAGCCCGAATTCTCTCGCCATTTCAATCAGGGATGAAAGGGATTCAACATTCTTTTTGCCCATCATGTAATGGAACAGTTTCGGTCCTATCCCTCCAAAGTTCATTTTGGAGGTTGGAAGCTTGGCAGGTCCTTTCGGACGCATCCAGGTGACCATTTTTTCAAGAAAAGTTTTCCCTGAGGTGCCCATCGCCGGCTTCTTAATCGCATCAAGCCCCCAGAAGGTGACAAACATGGTAACTTCTTTCCCCATAGCCAGCGCACCATTGGCAATAATAAAGGCAGCCATGACCTTATCGAAATCTCCGCTGAAAAGCACCATCGTAAGTCTGGAATTCTTCGCCTCAAGTTTATCGATACGCTCCTGAAGCTCCTGAACTTTCTGGGAAAGCTCCTGATTTTCCATGTTTCACTCCTCGCTAAATCTATTTTTTTGTAATAATAGCGGTTGTATCTTTGCCCGACTTGGTAATATCGGTCAGGATATTTCCCGTCTCCTTGCACCATGCCCTTACATCAGGTTCAAAGCCTGCGTCATCACAGACAACTTCAAATACATCTCCGGACGCTGCTTTTTTTATAGCAATCGCTGTTTTCATGATCGGCATCGGGCATGACATGCCCTTAAAATCCAATTTTTGTGTTGCCATATTGCCTCCTTTAATAATTAATCGAACGTTCTATCCATTAGTCTAGGATGCTGCTCAGGACAGTTCAAGCACTTTTTTCTCATGTATATAGTTTAATATATCTTAAACTATGAGTCAATTTTTACAAACTGCCTCATGTTAATTTACTCTTTCCGGTAAACGTACTGAAACCGCTGCCCCGGAAGCTTACGGCAGACTATTTTATTCAAAAATTTCTGTCGAAGGCATCAGAAATGCAGCTGTTTATGTTCCCTGGCCCGACAAAAAAGACGTTACCAGCTTAAGCAATTCCTGTGTCTGGATCGGCTTTGAGAGGTAAGCATTCGCACCGATAGCAATCGCCCTTTTCCTGTCTTCCTCTGCCCCTTCCGTAGTCACCATGATGATCGGTATATTTTTAAAGGCAGGATTTCCACGCACAAGGCTCACCAGTTTCAGACCGTCCATGACAGGCATATTGATATCCGCAAGAATAAGGTCTATTTTATCGGAAGACAACTTCTTCAGGGCATCGACGCCGTCAGTAGCTTCAATAACATGTGAATTGGGTATCCGCTTCATCGCAAAACTGATAAGCTGTCTCATCGTAGGGGAATCTTCAACAACAAGGATGTTCGGCATTTTATATTCTCCTATTTCTTCGGTTTCTCTTTCAGGAGGTCAAGAAAGCTCTGAATAGTAGTCAGTTTCCTCTCTGATTGCGTATAAAGCCTTGAAGAAAAAATCGCGGTGGCAGCGTGACCCGCAAGCAGATTAAACATTTCATAGTCAACATTGGTAAATCCGGCTTTCTGACTGAGGAGCTTATAGATCGATAAAACCCCTATCACATGCTCTTTTATTTTCAGCGGTATACAAACAATAGGTTCGAACTGGTTATATTCTCCGGAGGTAACAAGATTCTCAGCAAAAAAACTCTCACCTTCCTTCGCAACCCTTCCTATAGTACCTTCACCGATTTTCACTTTGGGTGCGTCAGACACAGCCATGCCTTCCGCTGCGACAGGGACAAGTTCATTTGTCTTATCGTCGAGAAGAATAATCGCGAACTTTTCCGCCCCGATGAGGTTTATTACGATCTCAAGAACTATGCGAAGGACCTCGGAAAAATCGAGCGTCGAATGGAGCTGATAACTGGCCACATAAAGATTGGCAAGGTTGTTGTTCTCCTCCTCAACCTCTAAATATTTCGAAGCAAAATCCTTGTTTTCCTCTTCGACTGCCTGGTACTTTTCCCTTAATGAATTCAGGTCATCCTCTAAAAGTTTGATCCTGTCTTCGTACAGTCTGGTCCTGGCATTACCGCCGGATTGTTCAAGCAGACCCTCGAGGTCGACGATCTTATATCTGAGCTTTTCATTTTCTTTCAGAATTTCCTTGGTAAATTCCTCACCTTTCTTGAACATCTGAAGAAATTCATCTGCCTTGTTTGTAAAACCGGTCTCTTTGTCCACTAATTTCTCCCCCTATCACGCGGGTTATTCACTACTCTGATGATTTCTGACGGAATTTCTGAAATAGGAAGAACCCGTTCTACCGAACCGTTTTTTATCGCCTCTGCCGGCATGCCGAAAACAACGGCGCTCGATTCCGATTCCGCAATAGTATACCCGCCTTGTGTACTAATTTCCAGCATGCCGTTCTTGCCGTCATTGCCCATGCCGGTGAGGATAACTCCCATAGAGCTCTGCACCGTAATGCTGGGCCACGGACGACATCATATAGTCGACAGACGGGGTATATTTGTCGGTCAGTCTTCCTTCCTTCAGGGTGATAACACATTTCTCTTTTTTCTGGCTGATTCCGAGATGAAAGCCTCCGGGACAAACATATACGGTGCCTTTCTTAATGTGGTCTCCTTCTTCCGCTTCCTTGATCTTCAATTGCGACAACTTGTCCAGCCGCTCGGAGAGCGGGCCGGTAAACCCTTTCGGCATGTGCTGGCTGATCACAATCGCCGCGTCGAAATCAGCGGGAAGTCTCGTCAGAATGATCTGGAGGGCGGCAGGCCCACCGGTAGAAGAGCCGATCGCCACGATATTTATCGCGTGCTGCTTTCTCCCGGCCTCCGTTACTTCAAGGACTTCCTCGCGTTCGAGGAGTTCAAGGTTCTTGCTGAGAATATCCAGCCGTATATTTTTGATCCCTTTGACCTTCCTGATGAGGTCCTTTCCTATGGCCTGAAGTTCTATCGAGGCCCGCTTCGTAGGCTTCGCGATAAAATCAACAGCTCCGAGTTCAAGGGCCTTGAATACGGTTTTTGAATCAGCATGCGAGCTGACCATGATTACCGGCGTCGGCCGCTCCTTCATCAGCCAGCGCAGGAAACTGAAACCGTCCATCTCCGGCATCTCAAAATCGAGCGTTATGATATCCGGCTGCAACCGCAGCGTCTTTGCCATTGCATCGATGCCGTCGGCGGCGATACCGACAACTTCAAGCCCTGAAATCTCCTGCAGGATGTTCTTCAACGTCTGCCGTGTATAGGCGGAATCGTCAACGATAAGAACCTTTGTTTTCATATTACCGTTTCCCTATTTCATCATTGGAATGGGGCTTCTGATATACCATATCATTTTTCAGATGCCTCAGGTGAAAGGCAGTAGAAATATTTATCAGAGACTCGGCATGCCCAAGCAGCAGATAGCCGCCGTTAACGAGCCGGTTATGAAAATTTTCTATTACCCTCTTCCGTGACGCCGAATCAAAATATATTAAAACATTTCTGCAAAAAATTACATCCATGTTGCCCAGAAATCTCGTTTTGAACGGGTCGAGAAGGTTCAGATAACTGAAGTTGACATGTTTTTTCACGCTGTCCCTGATCTGAAAGGAGCCCTCCTCTTCCGTAAAATATTTCTGTATATAATACGGTTCTGTAGTTCGGAATGAATTTTTTCTGTATACCCCTTTTCGCGCGGTCTGCAGCACCCGCTGGTTTATATCACTTCCATAAATCTCAACATCCCATCCGTTAAAGTACCCCTTTTCGTTTATGAGCATCGTAATGGTATAGGGTTCTTCTCCCGTGGAACAGCCGGCCGACCATATGCGTAATGTCTTTCTGTCTTTATTGGTTGTCTTCAGTTCCTCCAGAATCTCTTCACTGAAAGCCTTCAGCTGGTTCTGCTCCCTGAAAAAATACGTCTCGTTTACGGTAAGGATATCCATGATGGCAGAGAGCTCATCCTCGGTATTTTTATCGTATCTGATAAACCGGTAATAGTCCCTGAAGTCATTCAGGTGATGATTTTTGACCCGGCGGGAGAGCCTTTTTTCGATGAGGTACCGGGAACTGTCATCAAAATAGAGCCCGCAGTAGTCTTTGATGATATCCCGTATCAGTCTGAACACATCTTCTGAGAGAGGGATGACCGCTTCTGTTTCAAACACTCAGGATCTCCTCGACAGCCTTAATTACCGTAGGATCTTCCTCTGTATCAAGGAGCCTTTCAAGTTCCTGCCTCACCCTGTCCTGCCGACTCTTTCCCAAGACCCTGACTGCCGCGATCCTGCTCGCCCAGTCAGGGTCTTTCAGAAAGGGGATAAGGCTGTCTTCGATATTTTCAAATCCCTCAAGCGCGGAAATTGCGGTCCGCTTTATCTCTTCGTCAGGAGAAGACAACATCTTCAAAACAGCGGCCCTGGCTTCATTGCCCACAAAGGCACGCAACGATTCAATCGCAGTAGTGATCACAAAACCGCTCCTGTCGGAAAGGAGGTTGATCAGGGTCTTTACCGCTCCCCTGTCTTTCAGGATACCCAGGGCCTTTGCCGCTGCAACCCGCACAAAATCATCCGGGTCGGCCGTCAGGATAATCAATGAATCGAGTATCCCTTCCCCCCCGATCGCGCCCAGGCTCAGCGTTGCCGAAATTCGTATATCGGGATCTTCATCGGTAAGGGAATAGGTCAGATAACGCACCGCCTCAGGAGTTCCTATTGAGGAAAGAGCCTCAACAACCGCTTTTCTGACCATGATCTTTTCATCTTTTAGAGTAAAGCCCAGATCTTTCACCGCGTCTTCGGCTTTTATCTGTCCGAGAAGCCGGGCGGCGTTCCGTCTGAGAAAATAATTTTCTGCTTTCAGCATGCCGATAAGCTCCCGGGTATTCAGAGCATTTCTTAAATTGCTCAGGGCGATGACAGCGGCCTCCTGAACATCTTCATAGGGGTCAGTCAAAAGTCCAAGGAGTTTTTTCGCAGCCCTGCCGTCGCCGAGTTTCGAAATGCTGAGAGCAGCCGTCGTGCGCACGTGTCCGTCGTAATTGTCCAGCAGCGCCTCCATGACATCATAATAGACCGGAGAAACTATCTTCCCGGCAACGTCACAGATAAACCGCAATTGATGCGGATTATCCGTTTGAAAAAGCTTTAAAAGTGACTCCGGATTTCCGCTTCCTATAAAAACAAGCGCTTTTTTTGCGTCTTCCGCGAATTCTTCCTCATGGGAAATATCCAGCAGCGGACCGTAGGCTGCTGCATCTTTCATCAGGCCCAGCAGCAGGATCGCTGATATCCTCACCTCACGCTTGTTTGACCAGGCGTAGGTAAGCAGCATTTCAATCGCCTTGTCACCGAGGCCCGTTTTCAGGGCGCCGGTTATCCGTTCCGCCTCGACGCCGTTATGATACATCTTCTCTATTGTTTTCAGCGTCTGCTCCTGGATATTCTTCGAACTGTCCTGGAGCAGGGGAATGATATGTTCGAGTGTCGAGGGGTCTGCCAGAAGCCCCAGGGCCTTGAGCACCGGTTCTCTCAGCGGTTTTCTCTTCAGGGCCTGCAGCAAATGGGGCACCGCCTTTTTATTTCCGATCCTGCCGAGGGCATCAGCCGCAGGGTATGCAGTCCAGAGGTCCCCATTGTCCAGAATATCTATGAGCGCGTCAACAACGGAAAGCTCCCCGATTTTTCCCAGGTGTTCCACTGCTGTAGCCCTGACATTCTCGTCTTCGTCCCTGATCGCCTCCAGCATAAGGCCGAGAGAGCGGTCATCCATCAGTTCGCCCAGCACGTCTATAATAAATTTCCGGACGTCTTTGTTCGGGGTTTTGAAGGCCTCAATAAGATATATCGTCGCCCTCTTCCCCAGCCTGATGAGGGCTTCTATTGCGGAGTTCCTTGCACCGGCATTGTCTTCAATATAAAGCAACTGAACGAGTCCGCCGATATATTCTTCCACAGAATAATCCTGAAACAGGATATCCACCGCGGACTTCCTCACACGCCAGCTGACGTCTTTCATGGCCGTTATTAAAAGGGGAATACAGGAGATGTCCTGCCTGCCGCTCATTTTTTCGACAGCCTCTCTTCTGGTCTCTACGTTGCTGTCACTCAGTTGCTTTGCTAAATCCTGCACCTTTTTCCTCCAGAAGTTCTATGGATTCCTTGAGCTGAATCTTCTCCTCGGAAGTCAGAAGATTATCGATATTGAGGAGAATAATGATGTCTTCAGCATGTTTTCCCAGACCGGTCAGATATTCTGTCTTAAAGCCTTTGAAGATCGAAGGCGGAGTTCTTATTTCCTCAGGGGAAAGGGACAGGATCTCCTTTATTTCATCTACCAGAAAACCTATTTTCTCCTGCCCGTAACGCACGATGATTATCCGCTCCTTATTTCCGGAGGACTTCAGGCCAAAACGGCGCCTCAAATCTATCACGGGAATAATATTCCCCCTCACGCTCATCACACCGGTAAGGAATTCCGGAAGGCCCGGTATGGTAAATATTTTCTGTAGCTTCAGGATCTCGACGACCCGCTCTATCCCCATTCCGAATAGTTCGTCTCCTATGGTAAATATCGTAAATTTCTGCATGTTATTTAATGGTAAATGTCTTCATGTCCTGCTTGAGAGTCTCTATCTCCTGGGCAAGTGTTTTCAGCGATACAGAAACATCTTCCATGTCCCGTGCCGTAGAAGTTCCGATACCGCTGATTTTTTCTATCGCATCAAGCATGTCGTCATGAAGCTTTTTCTGGTTCAGTACCGCGCCGTTGATATGGTTTATCCTGTCGTTGGCAAGCTCAAGGTTCTTCGATATGAGCTTTGTCCCCTCAGCCTGCTCAAAAGCGCCGCGTTTACTCAGTTCAGCCACTTCCTTGACCTCCCCTGTTCCCTCCAGCAGATAACTGAGCGCATTGTCCTGTTCTTTTGTGGATTTCGCAACACTGCTCATCATCTTCCGGATATCCTCAATAGCCGAGCTGATCTGTTTCAAGCCGAGCGACTGCTCTTCAGTTGCGCGTTCAATCGCCTTTGTCATCTCTGTTGACTGGATCGCGGCATTGAGGATCTCCCTCAGGGCCTCCCCAACCTTAAGAACAAGGGCGTTGCCTTCCTCCGCTTTTTCCTGCGCCAGATCGATAGTATACACGGCGCCTTTGATGTCCTGCTGAATGGCCTTGATTATCCCGCCGATCTCCCTCGTTGAACTTGATGTCCTCTCGGACAACCCTCTGATTTCATCTGCAACCACAGAAAAACTCTTTCCGTATTCGCCGGCCTGGGCAGCAAGAATCGCGGCATTCAGGCTCAAAAGGTTCGTCTGCTCGGTGACGTCCTTTATAACAGAAAGGATCTTTCTCGATATCACCCGACCTGACACCGAGCCTCTGGATTATTTCAGCCGACTTTCTTTACTTCTCCAGAGATATTTTCCATTCCCTCAATGGCATTGACAACAGACATCATGCCCGCGCCCGAGGTGACCTCCTGCACTGTTTCAGCAAGCCGGGACGATTCACGGGCATGTTCCTCGACCTCCCTGACCGACGCCCCGACTTCTTCTACCGAAGCAGAGGTGTCTTCCACCGCCGCCGACGCGCTGCCGGCGCTTTCTGCTATGGCCTTTGCAGACTGGTTCATCTCCATGACCACGGAATACGAATCTTCCGCCGCCTTAAAAAGCCTCTGAACATTCGTGGCTATCTCCTCGGACGTCGTCTTCACCTCAAGCAGTGAAGAAACATTCTCGGCGGAAAAACTGGACAGACTTTCGGTGCTCTCATTTATCTCGCCCTGTGATTTCGCAGCTTTTTGAATTGAGCTGGTTACGTTTCTGACAGCATGTGTCTGGGCAGTTACCCCTTCCATCACATTATGGTATGTCTGATCGACCTGCTTTTGTTGCCGTCGATACATTTGTCGCTGTTACATGCAGTTTTGCAATAATTGAGGAAAGTCTTGCCTCAAGAAAGGCAATCCCCTTCGCTATATCTCCAATCTCGTTCTCTCCGATATCCGGCACCGGAGTTGACAGATCGCCTGCCGTAATCTTCTCTATGGCCCTGTTGATGGAGAAAATGGGACTGGTAATATTCCTCCTGAAGAGAAACATCATAACAAATGCGACAAACACAAGCAGGACGAGCTGATAGAGCGAGATAACAATCATGTTTTTTACGATGTCTTTGTTTATTTTTGCAGTGGTATATTCGATGATGATTTCGCCGATTTTTTCTCCTGAAACAGTCACCGGCGTTTTCATGGACAGTATTTTATTCATGGAAAGAGGGAGCATGCCCTCCCGGATGATCTTCTCTGTCTTTATCTTTTCCCTCAAAACATTCCCATCCTTGCCCGAAAGACGAACTGAGGTTATCTCCTCATCCTTGATAATCTCCTCCAGATAGGTATCAATCTGTGAATAGTCATAAGTCAGAACCAGCCCCGCGCTGACCCCGGCTGCAATCGCTGATGTCTTGCGTATCCTTACTTCCAGAGAATCGAAAAGGGACGCCTTCATATTCAGGAGAAACAAAACAGTGCCGAAAATCTGACCTGCCAGCAGCACGGCAAAGACCGTAACGATAAATTTGGCTGTTATGGATTTTCTTGCTGTCATGGTGCCGGCACCACCTGGTGTATTCCTCTGATCACGGCCATACATCTCTTGTTCTTCATAGCGGTCACTCCTTTTCAATGAGCCCCAAACTGATCATCATAGTTTTAATTCCGTCATATTCTCCATCTGAAGAGCCGACAAACCCGGTATAATTCTCATTGATTGATTGTAATACCAATGCCCCTTCAGGAGTGTCAGGAGCGAGGGCGGCAAGCGCCTTATGCAATTCGTTTTGCAGTGCATCATCAATGTTTTTAGTGACACAGATATTGAATTCAGGAATATCGTCAGAAAATTTAATAAATTTTATTCCCCTGTCTTTATAGTGGTTTGCTGTCGACTCCATCACAGCGCCCGCATCGAAATCCCCGTTCAGGACAGCCTGTGCGACATCATCGTGGTGACCGAGATAATTGTACGCGGTGAGGTCCTTTATATCCACCCCTTCCGCCAGTAACATGGCCCTCGGTACAATGTGTCCTGACGTTGAATGCGGGTCGCCGAATGCGAAAGAACGACCCTGTATATCCCTTATTTCATGAATTGGGCTGTCGTTCCTGGCAATGATGACCGAGTGCTGAAAGGGGTTGCCGTCTCTGAGTGCCTTCAGGAGAACGCTCACCCCGTATTTCCTGTGTGCCTCAATATACGTTGAAGGGGTCATGAAGCAGAGCTGTGTCACGCCCTCTCCAATATCATCGACCGCCTCCTGGAAATCTATCGCGACCTTCAGTTCAATTCTCCGCTGCAGTTTTTTGCCGAGATATGCCGCGAGGGGACTGAATTTTTTAAACATAACCGCCGGATACTCCAGAGGAATGATCCCCATACGCAGCAGGCCTGTTGATTTCTCCTCAGCGAACGTAAAGCGTTCCATCTCGGTAGTCGTCAATTCGGCGTCCTTCAGCAGTTCCTTGACACGCAGGTTCAGGTTGAATGCCCGTTCCCTGTTTCCCTTCGGAAGGTCCTTGATCTTTTCTATCGATTTCCATATCTGGTTTGCCCCGGTTTTCTGCTCATGGATCGCCCGCGATATCTGCTGACTCTTGTCGGATACCAGTTCAGTTGACCGGGAGATATGCACGCTGTTTAAAGATTGTTCATTGGTAGCGGTCATGACATGATTGGCAACGTCCCTCATTTTCTCGGTAGCTCCCATGATAAGCTGTATGCCCGCGCTCTGCTCGGTTGTGGCCTTGGCGATCTCTCCTGTCATCCTCAGCACCTTGTCCATCGCCTCTGAAACCAGCCGTGTGGCCTGCGCCTGCTCCGTCGTGGAACGCTCAATAGCAGCAGACATGTCGGACGACTTTATGGCGCTCTCTGCGATTTTTCTCAAGGCGTCGGCAGCCTCACCCGTTACCTTGAAGCCGGTATTCACTGACTTTAAACCCACTTCCATGGCCTGTATGGCATCGGCGACTTCCTGCTGCACTGACTGGATAAGCTCTCCTATCTCCTGTGTTGACAACGATGTGCGCTCGGCCAGGTTCTTTATCTCATCCGCAACAACTGAAAATCCCTTCCCGTGCTCACCTGCCTGCGCAGCGAGGATCGCCGCGTTGAGCGCAAGGAGCGTCGTCTGGTCTGTTATCTCGTCAATAACCGTAAGAATCTTTCCTATTTCCTCAGACCTGCCGCCCAGTTTCCTGATATATCCGGCAGTGTTTTCGACAGAAACCTTTATCTCCTTCATGCCGTCGATGGCCTTCTCGACGGAAGACATTCCGAATGTAGTTGCGTCCGTCTTGACCTTCTCTGAAAGCAGGGAAGACTCCTTTGCCCTCTGTTCGACCTCCTTGACTGACGATGAGATTTCCATGATGGCTGACTGTGTTTCTTCAGCAGAGCCTGCCAGCGCTGAGGCACTTCGTGCGACTTCCCTGATGGTAGCGGACAATTGTTCTATGGAAGCCGATGTGGAATCCACGGCAACAGACAGGTCCTGAGTATTCTCTTTAATCTGCCCGATGCTCGTCACCATCTCTCCCATGGACGCCGCAGTCATTTCTGCCGATGCCGCAAGCCCCTCCGTACTGTCCGCTATCTCGGAGATCGAGGCATTCATCTCTTCGATAGAGGCTGAAATATCCGAGATCGCCTCGTTCTCAAGAACAGCGCCTTCGACAACTTTTTTTGACTCTGCTTCCACCTCTCCTGCAACACGCGTGGTGCGCAGTGCTATTGTCCTGACCCGTTTCAGAATCCCGGATATCGAAAGCAGGGAGTCCTTTATCTCTCTGCCGAACCTCCCTATCTCATCCCTGCTCTTCAGGTCCGCATCAAAAGACAGATCACCCCGTGACAGTTCCAGAGCGGCCTTCTCCAGGGACTTTACCGGAGCTATAACCATTTTTCTGATCATCATCCAGAGGATAAAACTGAAGCTGATGCAGGCGAGGACCGCGATCAGGATCACGAATTTTATCAGATCCCCGGTCGTGCTGTATAAATTCTGTTTCACTATTGTCAGCATCACCAGACCGGCTGCGATAATGCCGATCAGCAGTACGATAATGACAAGGGTGAGGATCTTTAATTCAAGCTTTTCGCGCACACAGCCTCCCTTAACCCACCTGTATGTCCATCGCAACCTCAGAATGAATGATGGAGATGAAACGTTTCTTGAGCACAACAATGCCCTCAATAAACCTGAGTTCGTTTTCGTCCAAATTGCCCGGCGGCTGAAGCACTGCGGTGCGGGGCAACCTCACCACTCCCCTGACGTTATCTATGGAAGCTCCTATCAGACCCTTCGGTCCTTCGATAATCAGTATCTTGTTTTCCGTTCCTGTCTTCTGTCCGGTTTCCGGAAGCTCTCCGGAAGACCCGGCACCGGAAGACATTGCCTGAAGATTCAGTCTCGTCTTCAAATCAATGACCGGAATAATCTTGCCGCGCAGGGAGGTAATGCCAAGTACATAATCGGGCATGGTAGGGACCCGTGCAATCTTTTGAAACCGCAGGATCTCCTCCACTTCAGGCACCCTGAAGGCATACTCTTCATGGGAAAGACTGAAGGTGAGCAGCTCGACCATGTCTTCGTCCTGGTCAGCGGTAATATCTTCAGGGACCACAGAGCCCGTCCGGACCTCTTCTTCCGCTGCTGTTACCGCAGAAGGCAGGTCTGCCTGGGGAACAGCCTGCTCCCGGACATCCTCCCTCCCGGCAGCGCCCTCTTTCTGTTCTTCCTCTACAGGGACTGGAGCGCGTTGTTCCCCGCCTTTTTCTCCAGCGTTTTTTAAAAGTGCTTTTTTCCTAATTTTCGCAATATCCATGCAGCCCTAATTCCCTCGCAGCGGCTTCAATCAGTGATCCGTCTATGGTACGTTCTTCCTTTGCAAAGCCGTCGAGCAGTGCGGAGGTGGCAAGGCTGTTTATCAGCCTCGGGACCCCGCCTGAATATTTATAGAGGACTTTCAGAGCTTCCTCGGTGAACAACACATCCTCTCTGCCTGCCATGTTCAACCGATGCTCCATATAGTTTCTTATCTCTTCCGCAGCAATCGGACCGAGGTGATAAAAGAGACCGATACGCTGTTTCAACGGCAAATAGGCCTTGTGGTTCAGCCGCTTTTTAAGATCGGTCTGACCGACAAGGATGAGGGTGATCAGATTGGTATAATCGAGCTGAAAATTGGTCAGCAGACGCAGTTCTTCAAAGGTTTCTTTGCCCGGTATGAGCTGCGCCTCATCAATAATAATGACAACGGAGATGCCTGCTTCGAAGTCCTGATAGACCTTCTCGTAAATGGCATCAAGCAGGTCCGCCTTGAAATTGGATGGGACATCGATTTCCAGCCTTTTGGCGATGGTCCTCAGAAACTGCGCGGGACTGAGAATAGGATTGATGATGTTGACTATCCGGTACTGAGTTCCGAGCATGTCCATCAATGCCCTCGTCAGGGTCGTCTTGCCGCATCCGATTTCACCGGTAAGCAGGATCATCTCTTTCTCTTCCACTGCGTATTGCAGTCTGGCAAGGGCCTCTTCGTGGTTCCTGCTGAGAAAAAGGAATTTAGGATCAGGCGTTTTGCTGAACGGACGGGCCGTCAGGCGGTAAAATGCCTCATACATACAATCCTCCTTTCTGCTTCACAACAGAGTCATCGATGAGGGATTCTGCGTCGAGTACCAGGATGACATCATGCTTTCCGATCTCCGCAGCACCTGCAAATCCCCGCATTTTCTTAAGATAATTGCCGAGTGATTTAATGACGATTTCATGCTGTCCCAGAAGTTCATCGACCATCAGGCCGACCCTTCTTTCCCCAAAACCCACCAGGACCGCAAAAGACCTCTCGGCACTGTCCCCTTCTATACTGAAAACTTTGTTTACCCTGACCATGGGCAGCATCTCGCCCCTGAGATAGTAGACTTCCTTCCATTCGATCGTCTGGATGTCCTTGTGTTCCACGATGAATGTTTCAGACATTGACGTGAGCGGCACCGCGAACTTTTCGTCTCCCACCCGTACGATAAGTGCCTTGATAATGGCCAGCGTGATCGGGAGCGTGAGCATAAAGGTGGTCCCGACGTTCTTCTCCGTCGTTACTTCAGCAAAACCGCCGAGCGTGGAAAGCTTGTCCTTCACAACATCCATACCCACACCTCTCCCGGAAACCTCACTGACTACCTCTTTCGTACTGAAGCCGGGGGTGAAAATAAATTCGATGATCTCTTTCTCCTGGAGCTCCACATCGTCGTCAATAAGCCCTTTTTCAATCGCCTTCTTTCTCACCCTGACCGTATCGATCCCCGCTCCGTCGTCTCTGACCTCGATAACAACATGGTTGCCTTTCTGATACGCCTTGAGGGTTATCGTCCCGGACTCTTTTTTCCCCTTCATCTTCCTCGCTTCAGCCGGTTCTATTCCATGATCAATCGCATTGCGCATCAGATGCATAAGGGGATCGACGATCTCTTCCGCAAGATATTTATCAAGCTCGGTATCCTCGCCGAAGACCGCGAGTTCTATGTCTTTTCCTGTCTCACGGGAATACCGCCTGACAATCTGGGCGAGCCGGGTAAAGATCTGTCCTATCGGGACCATACGTATCTCAAGCACCTGGGTCTGCAGTTCCGCAAGTCTCCGCTCAAGCGACTGGGATATCTTGTGAACATCATAGACCAGTTCCGTGCGCCCGAAACTCTCGGAGAGTTCCGTTCCGATCCTTTTTACCGCGCCTTTTGCGAGCGTCAGTTCACCGATGGTATTTAAAATCCTGTCGAGCTTGTCTATATCGACCCGTACCGTCGACGATATGCTCTTTAAATGGGTGTCCGGGGCTTTTGCCGTTGAGAACTCCGGCGAACTCTGTTGAGGGGCTGACCTGGGCTGTATGAGCACGTCTATATCAAAATTCACGTCTTTCCTGATCTCCTCAAGCGGCCGGGGAGTTCCAAACATCAGATTAAACCCTATGGAGCCGTCAGGGACATTGGAAGAGGTCGGAAGCGTTGAAATCAGTTCACCCTTTGTCTTAATCGTCCTGGTGAGTTCCGCCAGAGGCAGTGTCAAAAACATCGAGTGACGAAAACAGCCTTCGCAAGATAGACCCCCTTGCCGTCCTTGATATTGGTCTTTAATCGGTGCTCCTCATACTCGGAGAGGACCTTCATTATGGACTCGTCTATCTGTGCCTCGTCCGAGGTGCTCTCTGCCTGGCCTTTCTGGGAATTTCTGAAAGACTCAATCTCCTTGAGAAAAGCAGATACATCGCCTTCCTCCTCATCCCTGCCGATCGTGTCGACAAGATTTTTCATGATATCAAGGTTATGAAGAAGGAAGCCTGCCACACCGTCGTTCATCACGAATTTTGCCGAGCCTGACTTCGTCCATCAGGGTCTCGAGGGCGTGACTGATGCTCGATTATCCCCTGGAGGCCGAAGAGGCCGGAAACCCCCTTGAGCGTGTGCATCGACCTGAAAAGGGCGTTTATGGTATCAGGATTAAGGCCTGAGGAAAACGGTGTCCTGAATTTCGAGAATCAGTCTCTGTGATTCTTCGAGAAGGTCTTCTGCTTCAGCGATAAATTCCTTTTTCGAGGCTTTCATGTGCCGATGATCTT
Source organism: uncultured Nitrospira sp. (assembly GCA_963746295.1). Lineage (GTDB taxonomy): Bacteria > Nitrospirota > Thermodesulfovibrionia > Thermodesulfovibrionales > UBA6898 > JAOUFP01. The sequence continues at coordinate 151,500 of CAVVAQ010000017.1, forward strand.
CTGGATAGCTTCCTGCAGTTCAAGAGATTTAAACGGCTTGGTTACATAGGCGGTCGCTCCGAGCGCCATCCCTCTTTTTTTGTCTTCCTCGCTTCTCTCGGTACTGACGATGATGATCGGGACATGGCTGTACCGGGCGTTGCTCCGCACAAAGTTTATGAGTTCAAGGCCGTTTATATCAGGCATGTTAATATCGGTAATGATGAGGTCGATATTCCTGTTGCGGCAGCATTTTCAAGGGCCTCGAACCCCGAGGCAGCCTCCACTGTCTCGAAATCACCGAGTTCGTCGATAACAGCCCTGATGAGGGCCCTTGTCGTAGAAGAATCCTCAACGATCAGGATTGTTTTCACAAAACCCCTTTTTTTGCATGTAACGATTTTATCAGATACTGCAAAAAAAATCTCGGCCACGTGTCACGAAATTCCCTTTCCTTTTTCCATCTCCTGGATCCTTCGCTGCAGCAGAGACTTTTCAAGCGCGAGCCCGGCATGGCTGATGAATATTTCAAGGCCCTCTGTTTCCGGCATTGCACCGCTGTCAGAAACATTGTCCGCGTAAAGGATCGCTACAACCTTTCCCTCCGCGATCACAGGGAAAAATGCGGCTTCCGAGGGCCAGTTCCCGCCCGAGGGCATCAATCAGATACTTCATCACTTCGTCCTTCTCCAGGTTCCCTTTAAACGGCCTCTGTTCCTCGACGATCTTTTTAAGGAAAGCGCTTTTTTCGATATTGAGCACTGTCTCCCTGATCTTCTCATCGGCACGTTCAATTTCAAGCCCGAACTGGCCGAGTCCGACGATCGCATTCTTGCCGACCATAAAGAGGACCCCCCGCTGAAAAATATCGCTTGCAAACCTGAGGACAAGAAGCGTTATCTCTGAGGTTGAATTCGGAAACCTGAGCTCCTGCGTAAGCGCCTTCAGTGAGGAGATGTCCTTCCTTTCCGCCTGTGGAGCCCCCCACTCGTCGCCCCAGCCACCTTCTTCTTCCTCTTTAGCAGGCTCATCCAGGTAAAATTCTTCTGTAGCGGAAGACGATGACTGTGTCGATTCATCCTGAACACGGGCGCCCTCCATGAGAAGATACTCGGGGCTGAGCCCCTTTCCCAATTCCCAGCCGAGGTCCGTCAGGCTCGTTTTCCCTTCAATCTCAAGGTCATCAGGCTCGAACTGGAAATCCCCGTCTTCCCAGTAGAGCAGCCGGCATATAACTGATTCTATTCTCTTCTTTGTCACCTGCTCAAGCATGTTTTTATTGACTGATTCCAGGTCGAGCAGGATCTCCGCCATTGATTTGGAGGGCAGCTGGCCCTTAACCTCTGAGGCCATACGTAAAACCGTGTCCTTTATCAGTCCAGCGTCCCGCATCGTCTCCGCAAGACTTTTTTCCAGGTCATCGGTTTCCCCCCTCACGATCATGCCGTTTTTAAAAACAATCAGCGCCATGCCCTTGCTGCCCTTGATCGTCAGTGTCCCGGTTTTCCTGCCGATACTCAATATCTGAAAGATATCAGCCAGTGAAAGGTCTTCTAATCTTCCGGCAAGGCTCATCGCACTTCAGCCCCCGGGGGAATCACCACAACACCGCCGGGGCTGACCGGGAAACGTCTTTTGTCTTCGGTGGAAAAAACCATAGTCTCCTGCAAGGTCCAGACTTGTATTTCACAGTCGAGTATATCAGGAAAAATTCAAGAGTGTCAATGAGTTAGCTCATCTATGAGTATCTTATCAACAGAGGAAAGAGGTCTAACACCCTATCAGAGTTCCACGGGCATGCCCGTGGGTATCTGTTGGTATTTCGCCTTAATCTATGTTATCGTTCTTGAGAATTGATAACTGGTTCTACAAAGGAGAACAATAATGAGGAAACGATTATTGCAGAAAATTGTTTTGAGTGCAGCATGTTTTATGCTGTCCGTTGTTTTGACAGCGGCTGCGGAGGAAGGATTTCCGTTGCGGGAGAAATTCCCCAGGGTAAAATACATCAGCACCGAGGCGCTTAATCGTGATTATCAGAAAACGATCATTGTCGATGTCCGTTCAAAGATCGAATATGACGTCATACACATCAACAAGGCCGTCCATGTTCCGATCACCACAACCCTGTTCATCAAAGACCTGGCAAAGGTCCGGGATAAAGACGGAAAGACACCGATCGCCTTTTATTGCAACGGACACACCTGCGCAAAGTCCTACGAAGCTGTAGAGCGGGCAATGGAAGGAGGATTCGGGGAAGTATATGTCTATGACGCGGGTATCTATGACTGGGTCACGGCGTACCCTGACAAAGGGACCCTGATGGGGAAAACCCCTGTTCCGGTGAACAGGCTTATCTCCCATGAAATGCTGGCAAAAAGAAAAATAAATTACGATGAATTCAAGAAAAAAGCTCAGAATCCCGGCGTAATGGTGATAGACATCAGAGAGCCTTTTCAGCGCGATATAATTCCGCAGTTGCCCGCACTCAGGAATATTCCGTCTGACAGGTTTGCGGACCTGCTTAAAAAGGGAGAATTCAAGGATAAAGAACTGCTGATCCTGGATGCAGTAGGGAAACAGGTTGAGTGGATCCAGTATTATCTCGATATGTACGGATATAAGAACTACTTCTTCTTGGACAAGGGAGTGCTGGGCGCCAAGTAACTCCCCTCTGAAGCATAACTGAAAGAACTAACCTCTTCCTGCAGCGGTCTGCCGGATTGCCGGCAGACCCGCAGTTTTCTTGTTCATGCTGATAGGCCTGTTGGGTGTTATATCACTTCTGCCAGCCCTGTTTGTTGACAATTTCATAAGATGAAAAGTAATTTAAACTATGATTGCTATTATTGATTATGGAATGGGAAACTTAAAAAGCGTAGAAAAAGGCTTTAAAAAAGTCGGGGTAGACGCAACCGTTACTTCAGCTCCTGCAGTTGTCGATAATGCCAAAGCGGTCGTGCTTCCGGGAGTAGGAGCGTTCAGAGACTGCATAAGAAACCTCTCCGACCTCTCTCTGACAGAGTCGGTCGTTGCCGCGATAAACAAGGGGAAGCCTTTTCTCGGGATATGTCTCGGCCTTCAGGTCCTGTTCAGCGAATCAGAGGAATTCGGGACCTGCAAGGGGCTGGACATCTTCAGGGGTAAGGTCGTCAGATTCCAGGAAGGATTAAAAGTCCCTCACATGGGCTGGAACAATGTGAAGATCATCAACAGACCCCCGATACTTTCTGACGTGGCGGACAACTCATTTTTCTATTTTGTGCATTCATTTTATGTCGTGCCCGACAACAAGGATCTCATAGCGACAACTACCGATTACGGGACCACCTTCACCTCGATGATATGGAAAGACAACGTCTTTGCTACCCAGTTTCACCCTGAAAAGAGCCAGGAACTGGGGTTGAAGATCCTTGCAGGCTTCGGGAAGTTTGTGAAGAAGAACTAAAAAGCTCCTTCTGCTTTTCGATAAACAGGTTACAGGGGGGACCTGCAAAAAATGGGGCTGTTTCTCATGACCCATGAAATTTTGTCTTCAATCAGGGACAACGAACGAAGACGAAGAGTCGGGGATTTCCTTAAGGATGAATACCGGTCGGCTCAATTTATAATCCGAGCATCTTATGGCACGTCCGGCATGGGACAGGCGGCCTGAATTGAGTATCAGACAGGGACAATGCCTTCGGATGCTTCAGCCTTTTTTCAAAGCACTTCCTGAATTCAGCGTACCCGGCACTGCCCCATATAGTATCAAAAGGTTCCTGAAGGATATTTCCGAAGCCGGCTTTCCCTGTCTGAAATTCCTTGCCGCAGTATATTTTTTTGATTGGCCCGGGCAACGGAGGATTAAGATACACACACGGTGAGACTTCGCCTTCTACAGATACATACAGGTTTCGTAACGGATTCTCTTCACAGACAGGAACATCTGCAGGGAACAAGGAAGAAATTCTGAGGTTTATATTCAATTCTTTTGCCCTGATTTCTGCGCCTTTGAGAATGTCCGCATATTCCGTTTTCATTCCCTCTTCAGTACAGGAAAATACCCTCTGCGCTTCCTGCCATTCATTGCTTACCTGGATTAGGTTTATAAGAATAATCTCATGTATTCCCGTATGGTTTGCGAGTTCAACAAGGGCAGGGACATCTGTTATATTGTCCTTGAGTACAAGGTATGCAAGGTGGAGGCTTGGTTTATCAAGCCTTTTTTCTTTTTTTATTGTATTGAACAGACGGATATTTTCGATAAGGAGTTCAAAGTCAGAAGGTATCCTTATCGGGTTATGCGTCTGTGCCGTAGCTCCGGCCAGTGAAAAACCGATAAAATCCGTTCCTGCGCCAATGAGTTCAGAGATGAAAGCTCTCTCCAACCCACTCCCGCTCGTTACAAATCCCGAGCGCGCGCCCTTTTCCTTTACAATCCTCACAGCATCGATAAGATTCCTGTAGAGCAGCGGCTCTCCCCATCCCTGAAGAATGATGTTTTCTGCTTTACTGAAATATTCAGATATCCTTCTGAAGTCCTCAAGTTTAATGTCCATGCCCTGCCAGTTTACAGCGCCTTCCCTGATGCACATCCTGCATTTCAGCGGGCATCGCGTCGTGAGTTCGATCTGCCATGCAAAAAAAGGCCTTGCATGTCTCATAAACTTCGATAAATCAAGCAGTCCCATATAATTTACGTCTCCCTTGCTCACATAGTAACACAGATTTTTCCCAACTGCAGGTGAAGCCGCCGGATGATAGTTGTTAGAACCTATCTCAAAATCGGATTTTTTTTAGAGTATTGTCATGCCCGCGAAAGCGGGCATCCAGAAAGGCCTGAAAATACTGGATTCCCGCCTGCGCGGGAATGACGACAAGAGGTCCAATGATGCACGTTGGGATTTTGAGATAGGTTCTACCTTCGATCAAAGAAGAGAACTTGGCCTGTCTGTAATGCTTACAACGACGTGATTGAAATAAGATTCACTTACTTGTGATACTCACAGAAGTCCTCAAGTATTTAAGTTTCTTGCAGTTAAGCTGTTCCCCTTGAACTTCTCAATGTTGCTCAGCTTAAAAATAGTGTGAGATAATATCGGTATTCAATAGAAATGGACGGGGGAAATCCGCCTTTGTCCGTCTATATAATCAAAGATGAAAAAATGCACGAGAGTTAAAGTAACCAAGATTGAAGTGTTTTTTTGTCGAATCTTTGTGTCACAATGATTTTAAAGAAACCTGATGGTTAGAAACTTCTTGGAGAAAATATAACAGGGAGAAAATGATGAATTTCAGGGCAAGCTGGATAATGAGAACTGAAACAGTAACGTTAGTGTCGATAATAGCAATCTTGGTGCTGTGTGTGAACAATGCTTACGCAGGATTGAATGACGATTTATTTAAAGCTATCAAACAAGGCGATCTTAATCAGGGCAAGCAACTCATCATTAAGGGAGCCGAAGTAAATGTCAAAAATAAGGGCGGTGTCCCTGCGCTGAGGGCTGCTATCAGCTTGCATGATCCTTATGGTCGCACGATCTCTCTTGAGTATGAAAAACGTTCACCACTTGAGCCCAACTTGGGGATTATACAGGCATTACTAGTTGCGGAAGCTGACGTTAATGCTAGGGATAAATCCGGTGTTACCCCATTGATGGCTGCATCAAATCACGGCCATCAAAAGATTGTAGAACAGCTTATCAAGGCTGGTGCACATTATTAATTGCGTACAGATAGAGTGATAGTGATGGCATCGCCAAATCATACTTATTTCCTTCAGTAATCCTCAATAATTTTATATAGCAATATCTGCGGGTTCGGAGGTGTAATCTATCCGGCGGAGTCCGTGCTGCTTGTTTTTTCTTCACGGTCCAGAGGTATATCGTCCCATGAAGCAGGGTCAGATAATGGCTCAAGATGGGTCATTACTGTGATGTTTTTCAATGCAGCCCGGATATCATCCTCCATATGTTCCAGGAGTTTATGTCCGCGGTCAACGGTCCAATCGCCAGGGACAAGGACATGGAGTGAGACAAAGCGGTGGGAACCAGCCTGACGCGTGCGAAGTGCATGGCACTGAATATCCTTTTGACAATGTAGGTCTAATATTTTTTGTATCGTGTTTATATCTTCAGCAGGCAGTGCTGTATCCATCAGTCCCAATACAGATTCACGCACAATCCGTGTCCCTGACCAGACAATATTCCCTGCTACAAGAAATGCGACGATTGGGTCTAACCGCTCCCATCCTGTAAGCGCCACAGCTCCAACTCCGACCAGGACACCTATTGATGTCCATACATCGGTCAGAAGGTGATGTGCATTGGCCTTAAGTGTAATCGAGTTATGGTTTTTCGCAGCTTTTAAAAGAACAAGAGCCACAAACAGGTTTACCAGTGAGGCTGCAACAGAAACAGAAAGCCCAAGTCCTATTTGTTCAAGCGGCTTAGGGGAAATAAGACGCGGTACTGCTGTTACAGCAATGCTGATGGCAGCTATCAGGATCAAGGTGCCTTCAACTCCGCTGGAGAAGTACTCGGCTTTGCTGTGTCCGTAGGCATGGTCTTCATCAGCAGGCCGTGCAGCAACAGTGAGCATTGCCAGTGCCATAAGAGCTCCTGCCAGATTTACCAGGGACTCCATTGCATCAGAAAGCAGCCCTACAGAACCCGTCAGCAGATATGCAGCTGTTTTCAGGGACATAGTGACAAGAGCTGCAGAGATCGAAAGCCATGCAAAACGTGTGAGAGATGAACGGGATGATGTTGTCATGTCCGATACTATAAAATAAAAAAACATCGCCTGACAATTATCCTGTGAAATATGATTGGCTCTCCTTATGGGGAGTTCTTATTTTCATCAAATCAAATTATGAAACAACAATGATTACAAGAAATATAGGACTTATGTAACACTACAAAACAACTCTCGGCGGCGTAGGCATCGGGGTTTTATTTCTTTCAGGCGAACTTACTTTCAAGAAATGGGGAACGAAAACGATTAAAGACAATAACGAAAATAAGAAAACATAACACCCGGCTTGATCAGATCGTGATTACGCGCGTCGGTTTTCAAAAGCTTCGGAGGTGTATCAAACATCGTTTGCAAGCACTTCTATTGTGTTGGCTTTCAGGTGCTATACATGTCGTCAAGCCCTTTATTGAAATGCGGTGCATCAGTCAGACTGACTGGATTTCCGCTGCTTAATGCACCTACTACTGGTTAAGACCTGCTGGAATGACAAACACAAACAAGCACTTAATTCATTTCCCATTCTGAGGATTTTTTCGCATAGGAAGGCGGCGCGCGCTCATAAAAAAAGGCAGGCGGGAAAACCCCGCCTGCCCTTCGATTTGGGAGAAAACTACCTGTCTGCTGTAAAGTTTATGTTTATTACGTTTCCTTCTGTCGCATCCACAGACTGGTCAATGAAAATCAGTCCGCTCTTCAGAACCCTTACCGTATAAATATCAGGAACCACATCAGTGAGCATATACGTCCCGTCCGTTAACGTCGCAGCCATCTTCACGACAGTCGTCCCCTTCATAAGTCGGACCGAGGCGCTCGTAACAGGCGTTATTCCGTCGAGCCTCACAACCTTGCCGCTTATGGTAAACTTCGTCGGCACGACTATTTGTGCGTTGCCGGCAATCGACTTAACACCGCGCCGCATCCGTCACGGTCATCTTGACGATGTACGAGCCCTGAGTCGTGTAGTTCTTTGTGAATGTGCTTCCGGCATTGCCTGTTGAAAATGTACCGTCGCCCCACTCCACTCTTACCGCCTTTGGAGGAAACGCCGCGTCGTCAGTAGAAGTGTCGACAAGCGTTACCGTCCATCCGTTGGTGCTGTGTGTGTAGGACACGACAGGGGCAATATTCCTGGACACCGGACGTACCTGCGTTGCTATGGGCAAGGTATGCGTCCAATTTGACAGATCGCTAACTACAAGATAAGCCATTTGTATGGTAGCGTCGGCATAGGTATGCGATATGTCCGCAGTGCTTACCGTCACCATCTCCCCGTCTCCGAAGTCCCACGCATAGGTACAGTTATGGCCACTCTCGACAGCCCAGGGCAGTGAAGTTGATCTTATAGCTGACTGAGGAATCAGCACTCCAGCTGATGCCACCCCCCGGAATCGCATTGTGAAAATTATAAACAAACTGGTCAAGCTGGGCCACGGTGAAATACGGTGTATTCGGCTGAGCAGGGCTGTCCCCGCCATGGCACTGCCCACAGGAGACGCGGACATCGACCTGCGTGTTCCTGTGGATCGAGATATGGCAGGTTGAGCAGTCATTCGGTGTTCCCGGGTTCCTGTCCGGATGCATCTCCTGAACGATCTCGGTATGACAGACCTGGCAATTCATGGTGAGCGGTGAAGCATTGTGGGCAGTCGGTACAGTAACCGCTAAAAGCTGTTCCGTGGTAAAATTCATGCCCGGCCCGCTTGCGCCGTGGCACTGTCCGCATGAGTTCGTTACCGTGGGAACAGTACCATTGTGGAGAGGCGACACATGGCAGTCCTGACATCCCACAGGCACGCCGACACCTGCTTCATGCGGTATGTTTTTCGTACTATGGCAGGACGTACAGTTCGATGTGCCGCAGCTTGCACCGTGAGGACCTTCGTTGCCGTGACATTCCGAGCAGACCTGCTCGCCGGTTTGACCGAGCCCTGAAGTGCCGGATAGTTGGATAATTGCATTTCTCGGCGTTTCGTGAGCCGCGCGGGTAGTGACAGCCAGAGTATGACAGTGTCCGCAACCGAATTGATACTGTCCTGCAGTGTTTGTTACGGTATCTCCGTATGTCGTGTTTGAAAGGGGAGCGCTATGCACTGCATGCGATCCCGTTGCAGGCGGAGCGCCGTGGCATGTGGAGCACGATGGCCAGGTATTACCATGATAATTCACTCCATGGCAGGAGACACATTCGCATGCGGCACCGGCATCTCCGACATTGAAATTAAATAAGATAACGGTGCAAACAAAAAGTAATGAAAGCAGGCATATGGCTTTCATTATCTTAATCTTACGCCGTGGAGCACTGCTTACTTCAATATTATGTGAAGTCATTCCCGGCCGTATAAGCACTGTACTACCTCCGGAATACACATGATTTTCTTATCCAGGTGCATATCTCGCTCTTTTTTCGCATAAAACATCTTATTTCACTAGTATTTAACCATAGTGCAAGGCAGGCAGGGTATCGGGAAAAACCTGATTTAAGAGTTCGAAAATCCTGATTTAATTCCAGGCCTGCTGATTTTCAGGCAGTATTCTGGTAAAAAAAGCAGTTAAACGCACACCGGGTTGAAGAGTCAAGTGAACGATATAAAAAATAAATCATCATTGCATTGAGACGCCCAGCGGGGAGTCTTCAAAGAAGCAGTCTACCCAAAAAAGGCCGTCTGTACTGACGGGGCAGCCTTTCACCGGGGTAACGGCTGAAATTCAATTTTTCACGGCTTGTCAGATATTACCGACAAGCCAGGGGCTTCCAGTTTTCCGAAAAATTTCTTCATCGCCTCCGGGATTTCGCCCTGCATATGCTCCTTAAGATATGAATTCGTGGCGATGATCTTCGTAACCTTGATCATGAACTCCTGTTTTTCAGGCGTCATCTTCTCCAGGTTCATCAATTTATCCATGAAGAAATTCTTGGACGCCAGTCCAAGTTCTTTCCTCACCTCATCAATCGTCATTGCCAACGGCTTCACCACCGGCTCCACAAGGTTGTATTTGCTGTAGTCAAAGACCTCGACATGAGGCCTCAGCAGAGGGTAGATCTCTGAATAGGGCCACGGAGCTATCGCAAGGAAGAACGCGAGGTCCGGGTTATAGAATTTTGCAAGTTCGACAGTGTTCCTGATTTTTTCCTTCGTATCGTAAGGCATGCCGAGCACAAAGGAGGTCTCCGAAACAATATTGTACTGATTGATCAGGTCAAGAGCCCTTTTGGACTGTTCTACTTTAATGTCTTTTTTGAAAATATCGAGCGTCTCCTGGTTGGTCGCCTCGACGCCTACATAGATGTGGTCGATATTCGCCTTCTGGTACTTCCACATGATATCCTCGTCCCTCAGGATGTCATCGACCCTGGTCTCCATCAATATCTTTGTCCCGACTTTTCGCGAGATCAGGAGGTCGAGTATCTTCTCCCATCTCTTCCTGTCGAGGGTCGGTGTCTCATCGGAGATCATAACAACGTTCACCCCGTGGGTATCACGCAGGAATTCGAGTTCACCGACAAAGTTTTCAGGGCTCCGTCCTCTCCACTTCCGGTTCCAGAAGAGCTGCTGTGAACAGAAACTGCACTGCTGGCTGCACCCCCGCGAAGAGCTGACAATGGCCAGTCTCGATCCCTCCATAGTCCGGTAGGTATAAATCGGCCAGTCGACCAGGTCCCATGCGAGCGGCAGAGCGTCCAGATCTTTTATGTAATCCCGTTTCTGCGTTGCAACTACTGCGCCGTTGTCCCTGTAAGCTATGCCTTTTACCTGCGACAGGTCCCCGCCTGAAGACAGCACATTCAGCAAATCCACCATAGTCTCTTCGCCTTCGCCCCGCACAATATAGTCCACAGGAGAGGAACCGTCTTTCAGCATCTCTTCATAACAGAAGGTGGGATGGACATTGCCTATGACGGTAATAATCTCCGGATCTATCTGTTTTGCAAGCTTCAGGACCTTCAGCGCGTCAACTATTTCAGCGGTAAAAGCGGTGGTTGCGACAACATCGGGCCGTTCTCTCTCTATCCGTTTCCCAATCTCTTCATAATCATGCCAATAGCTCATAGCGTCATAATAGATCGGGTCGTAGCCCGCGGCCCTGAGGCTTCCGGCGATATAGACAAAACCGACATTAAGCCATACACCGGCTGATTCTACGACACCCGCGTGGTAGGGAGGTGTGATAAGCATTACCGTCTTAATTTTTTTCACTGCAACTCCTGGCGCATACGTACTGTTATTTTAACATTAAAAACAGATAATTCAGCTTGGTTCGACGTGTATCAGGAATTTAGAATGGCGAAATCAGGGATTCCCCGACGATTTTCAAGGGCATTCAGGTTTCGATGCTGAAGCGTCGAGTACTCCCCACGGCAAGACCGCATGAAATACCTATGCAAGGCACATCAGCCAAAAATCATGAAAAACTGCCAGCAGGTCCCCGCGCTAAAAACAGAAAGCAGTACGATATGTTTTATGATCAACATCTTCCTGCGCATTTTTTCAGCATCCTCACCGTAGACATTGCCGACGTAGGTGAAAGTCCTGCCCGCGCCGGTAGCAAAAACAAGTATGACGCAGGCAATTCCGAAGTAGAAGAACTGTCTTTTAAGATCGAAGATAATAGTATCTAATTCAGCAGGGACATCCTGTCTGCTCAGCCAGTAAACTCCAAGCACAGTGGCGGCCCAACAGCCGGCTGCCCAGTCATGGATAAAGCCGATGAGAATCGTGAGAATTTTTTTCACTTCCCGGCCTTTTTCTTCTTCCGACTCTGCTGCTCCGACCTGAGGCCGGCAGGATGGTCGGCCAGCTTCTGTTTCTCAGCCTCTGTCTTAAACCAATCAAGGGGCCGATCGGTCTGGTCCTTGAACGTAGTCAAGGCGTCATCCCGAAGCCTGGCAGCCTCGGCATCTGCCTGTGCCACGAGGATCTCGTCCACCACCTGTGGACAGGAAGCAACAGATCCCGGCCTGGCCTCGATTTCCTCACGCACGCTGGGGCTGACTTTCGGGTCTTTCGCCATAGCCATCTTCAGTTCGATAGAGAAGTTTACATACCGTTCAAGCATCCGGAAGACAGCCGAGTCGCCCATCGGACTGCCGGCGTTTTCATCAGGCAAAGGAGAGACCTTGCCGCCTTCGATCTTGGCGCGGCCCACCATCTCACAGCCCCGCCCGTTGTCGGTAGTATAACCAAGGTTGTCGGTGATCACCGCAAGGACAGTCGGCACATTTGCGAGGTCCCAGTGAGCGAGGAGACCGACCTCTCCGTCAGGCAGGGGCTTGAGATCGTCGATGCTCATGGCCAATACGCGTGACCAGGGCGGCACCGGCCTTGTACGTTCCCGTCCGGGCAATCCCTTTACATGACGCCGCAATGAATCATCAAAGAGGTTGGTCGCTGTCTCGGCTTCACCGAGCACATTGACACAATAAGAGTCGGGAATGCCGAGGACCTCCTGGACCATCTCATAGTAGTCATCGCGGGTATAAACGCCGAACCTGTTGCGGTAGCCTCCCCCATCGCATATACGGCTTCCCGGATGGAAGGCAGAATTTCATCTTTTTTCTGCGGCAGGCCTGGAAGAAATAGACGTATGCAGACGTTGCGCCGATCAGCGCCACAGGCACGCCGGTAGCTTCAGACTCGCGGAGGGCCTTGAGAAGGGCATTGACATGAATCCCGGATTTTCCGAGCAGGAACTTACTGTCAGGAGTGCCGAAATGCCTGCCGTGTCTGGTCCATCCCGATAGCCATGCCCATGGAAGGCGCCATCTCAGGACTCGGCGCCAGGATGAGGATGCGGCAGCGCTTCCCTTCCCCGAAGTCAGGGAAGAGGTACGAGCCTGTCATCATCTTGTTGGCGGCAAACACCAGGCGCTGACCGTCCGCATCGCGGAATATGCGCCCTCTCTGGGTAAGGCTCGTCGTTCCTCCCGTAAGGCAGGCCATTACCGATTTTTCGAGCGGAAAAGAAGCAACAAGGTGCGTCTTGAAGACATCGTTGTAGACCATGGGGACATCTTCCCAACGATCAATATCTCCCGGCTTCACCTTCTTGGCGTCGCAGAACTCGCGGAAGATCGTGTTCGCCTCATAATGAAGTGCGAACATCCTGAGACAATAGTCATTGAAGTCAGGGATGTCGGAGTCTACGCCGGCGGCTATGAACTTAAGCACATCCTCCGTAAGCTGATATCTTTCTCTGTCAATGTTCACAATAATAAACTCCTTTTTTCATTCACGGATTTCCTCGCAGACCTTCCATTTTTCATACGCTATCTTCATGCCATGACGGACCGGGATCTGGGACATAAGCGAAAGAATATGAGCATGAGGGAACCCCTGCAGCGGGACATTTTTCATGTGACGAAGGACCCTGCCGAGGCTCAGCAGTTCAAGTGAGGTCTCGAAGAAAAGTTCTTCGCGAACCTCCGGCGTCATGGCCGGGTCAGGATGGTCAAACAGGGCGTAGGCCCCGTTATAGTACCCCCAGTCCAGATCCTTATACAGATAAGGTTCATACTGTTCACGCAACTTAGTGCCGGGGTAAGGGACAACCAAGCGAAGGATGCATGCTCACCCCGAGCCGGTCTGCAAGCTCTATGGAACGTTTGAAGTCGTCGAGCGAATCCATGACGGCTGCCGAGCATATAGAAGAGCGAGACATCAATGCCGTAGTCCCTGAGCGTCTTCACCGCCCTCTCACGGTCAACACCGATCTTGCCGCTGGCAGCAAACTCTCTCAATCCTTCGTCGGAAATTGATTCCCAGCCGACCCAGAGGGAAAGCAATCCGCTCTCTCTCGCAGCCTTCAACATGCGGGGCCCGACAGGTGAAAGCACAGGGCCGAGACTTCCAAACCCCATCCATCGTTTGCCGCTTCCCTTCAGCGCAGTGAAAAGATCAATCGCCCGCTCAGCCTTGCCGGTCCACCAGATATTCTCGTCGCCGTTTATGTACATCTTTTCCGGAATGGCAGCCACATCGCGCACCACATGATCAATGGGACGGAAACGGATCCTTGGGCCATAAAAGGGTTTGACAGAACAAAAAGTGCAGTTATAGGGGCAGCCTCGTGAGGTATTGACGATCCTGAATTGATGTTTACGCTTGCCCTTCAGCAGGCCGTAGAGCGGTGTGGGAAGATCATCCAGAGCAATCTGCTCACCGCGGTAAAAAGGTTTCAATTGACCGGCGCGGAAATCCCGCAACACCCCGGGCCAGACAGATTCAGCCTCGCCGATCACTACCGCATCACCGTGAGATTTTGCCTCTTCAGGCATGGCAGAGGCATGCATATTGCCAAAGACAACCTTAATTCCCCGCGCCCTCAACTGCGCAGCGATCCGGTACCCATCCATAGACGTAGGAGTCAGGATGCTTATTGCCGCCAGGTCGCACTCCAGCCTGTCAATCGCCTCAGGGTCGGCGCTGGCGCTGATCAGCTCGATTTCGATGTCGGGGTCCGCACGGCGGGTAAGCGCTGCCAGATACTCGAGACTCGGCGGGGCAACAGGGGTCCAGCCGAAAGGAAGAGGTGGAAAAATAATACAGAGTTTCATGTCTGTCTATCGGTCATCAGCTTTCAGAAATCAGCATACGAAAGAAAACATATAACAAAGAGTACTCATTGTATGCACGTATTTTAGAAGATAATTTTTTTGTTCGCATAGATATTGGCCAGAATGCCGGTGCTGTCCTGCAGCTCATATCCATATACCTTGCCATCTGATTTGGATTCGATCTTTGAAACCATGAACACATAATACGAGCCATCCGGGTTGATGACAAATTTCACATCAAGCCCCCTGCCTGTAACACCATCCTTAATATCCTTTTCGTTCAATATGTCAGGTTCAAACCAGCCGATAAACTCAACGGTGAAATGTCGACTTTTTAACGACTCTGTCTTCCACTCCTTTTTCGTCAAATACTTGTAGGAATCAAAGGCATTTCCGATGGTGGTCGATTGGTAGTTAACCAGCTTCCCATTTTTGATGACGTTAACAAGGCCGGCGTTGGGTGCTTCCGCCCCGTTACTCTGCCTGGGCTTCTCTACATTCTGTTTGTCGGCCCGTTTGACCCCTCTTTTGCGCATGCGCCGGCAAACACGGTTACTACGATAATAAGTAACACACGAAAAGATTTGAACCTTACCATTTCTCCTCCATCAAAGACAAAGCAAGAGCCCGTCGATCAGTCCTGAAGCTCCCGTATCTGATTATTGCAGCCGGCTGAAAACAACCTCAATGCTCTATCCTGAAGCCTTGATGGAAAGTCTCCACTCCAAAAGGAATACCCCAATAACTGATAATCATTATTGCCAGGGCGACAAGTGAATACCAGGCCAATTTCCTGCCGCGCCAGCCAAAAGTTATCCGCAGGTGCAAATATATACCGTAAATAAGCCAGGATATGAGAGACCATACCTCAACCGGGTCCCAGTTCCAGTAATTGCCCTTGACCTGGTTCGACCAGAAGGCGCCTGACACGATCATAAGACCATACATGATAAACCCTCCGGTAACGTACCGGTAGGCAAGGGTGTCGATATCCTTAAGTTCCGGTAATCTCTCGTATATGCCGCCGGAATATTTCTCTTTCAGAAGATACATCAGCCCCATGCCTGCAGCCATAAGCACAGAAGCAAACCCTATTGAAGCGCCGGTGATATGAACCCATATCCACCAGCTCTGCAGCGCAGGAGCAAGCGTAGAGGCAACTTCCTTCATAAGAGTCCCTGCCCACCCCATGAGGACAAAGGCCACCGGCATGACCAGCACTCCAAGGGGCCGTATTTTTTTTGTGCTGAACTGGAAGACCAGGAAAATGAGAACAGTCATGAACACGCCCAAGGTAAGCGACTCGGAGATCGAAATAAATGGCGATATCCCTGTTTCAGACCAGCGAAGACCGATAGTAACTACATGGGGAACAATACCGATCAGGGCGCTGAAAAGACCTGCGGTGAAAAGCTTTTCAGATTTTGCAATGAGACCAAATACATAGCTTAAGGTGCTTATTCCGTAAAGCCCTACAGCAATCCAAAAAAATACGAGTTCTGGTTTCATTTGATCACCTCTCTCTCTGCTATATATTTAACCACATGCAGCCTCGCTAAGACAATTTCAAAAGCTGACTGAATACCGTCAGCCGTTAGCTGACTGCTGATCGCTGATCGGTGATCGGTGTTTTCTTTTCCTCAGCCTGCCGATGAAAGCGATTATCAACCCTCCCAGCGCCACCCAGAGGCTTGTGAGCACGATAGGCTTGCCGGGTTCATAACGAACATTCATGCCTACCCAATAGCGAATCTCCTTTGCTTCGAGAAAATAATCTCCTGCTCTGAATTTCTCTCCTACTGCAGCCTTTCCTTCTG
>CAVVAQ010000018.1:0-17065 GCA_963746295.1 uncultured Nitrospira sp.
GCCAAGGTGCCCCATAATCCCCGTTCTCTCATCCGGGCTGAGTTTGCCGTCAATCAGCGCAGCCATCTCCTCGAGTGTGGGGTGTTCCATTTCACACTCCTCCTGAAGCTCCCTCACGAGGGCCTTCCCAAGGATCTCATCTCTGTCTTTTGCAGTTCTCATTTCTTTCACCTATTCTATTAGACGGACAATCCGGGGTTTCCCCCCCCGTCAGCCGATAAAATCGTCCAGGCTGAGCCCTCTGCTCAGTATCAGTTCCCTCATCTTGCTCAGAATCTTCGTCACCCTCTTTTCGACTGCCTTTTCGCTCACGCCGACTATTCCTGCTATATCGGCGTTTTTCTTCGGTAACTCATCTTTATTAAAGGGAAATTTCATTCGGAAAATGAATTTTTCCTCTCCGTTCAGCAGGCCGCTCACTTCGGAAAGTACGGTTTTTACCATCTCATCCCGCTCCCTTGATAAGACCTCTTCTTCAGGGTTATGCCTGTGGTCTGTGATAATGATCTCACCCGTATCATCGACAAAAGGGGCCGGGTCTCCCTTCCTCCTGGGAACGTCCCCAATAACGAGTTTCTGAGATGACCGTGGACAGCCCCGAATCTTCTCGGCTATGGACGCGAGTTCACTGAAAGACAGGTCAGTGCCAAATGAGGTTATGAACGCCTCGCAGGCCTCAGCGGTTGTATAGGACCGTCTGACAAGCAGGTCATACAGCCTCTCTCCTGTCTCGCCGAACTCCCTGGCACGCTCCCTTTCCCTGCCCCTCCCCCTCTTGGTCCTGACAAGATCGACGATCAGATTCGAGATGATAACGCTGATGTAGGTTCTGATATTCGCGCGACCCTCAAATTGCCTGAGCCGCATATAGTCAGATTCTTCGAGGTGCTCGAGCAGTTCGATGAAGAGTTCGTCGGCACAATTGTCTGTCGTGATGTCCTGAGTCAGATAGCAGCCGCAGGCCTTACGGCATTGTTGCTCGATATACTCCAGGTTTTCCGTGATCAGAAGGCGATAACGCTCCCTGTCTTTGTCTTTGCCAAAGATTTCATCTGTCTTTGCTGCGATATCAGGTCGCTTCATGCCATCGCCCCGCCGAGCCAATAATTAAAAAAATCTATGATTATCATGCCGTAAATTATTAACACTAACACAAGGATAACTTTATTACAACGCGCGGGCACGGTAATTCTATGTCTTCTACTCGCGGTAAAAAAATGCGGAATCAACGGATGCAGGAATCATGACAACGCGGAAGCCCGCATCATTGTATCGGACCGACGCATTCCTGTCGCCGTTGCGGTAGGACGTTCTCAGGTTCTGGAGAGGACTCGCACAACTGCCGCCGCGGAGCACACGGTTCACACCGGAACCTTCATACAAAGGATTGACAACGCTGATTCCCTCTTTGGCGTATACGTTGTACGCGAACGCATAGTAGATGTCCGACACCCATTCCCAGACATTTCCGGTCATATCATAAAGCCCCAGACCGTTGGGGGTGTAACTGCCCACAGGCGCCGTATTCTTATAGCGATCATTCTGACCCGTCTCCTTCCAGTCACGCTCACAGTTGAGATCGCAAAAATTACCGTATTGAAAGATTTCATTTTCGTCTGAAAAACCTGCGTATTTCTCCTCTTTCCCACCGCTCTTTGCAGCATATTCCCATTCAGCCTCGGTCGGCAACCGGTATTTGTTCCGCCCACTCTTCTGGTTCAACCTGGCGATAAACTCCTGGGCATCGTTCCAGCTCACATTTTCAACAGGATAGCTGTCTCCGCTGCCGAAGGCCGAGGGATTAGTCTCCATCAACGCCTTCCACTGCCCCTGGGTCACTTCATATTTCCCCAGGTAAAAATCATCCAGACGGACCTCATGGAGCGGCCTCTCATCGTTAAACCCATCTCTATCAGTATCACCCATCTGGAAGGTCCCGCCTCCGACAAAGACAAATCGCATTCCGGTCACTGGCTCTGTGATTTCCGGGGCTGTCGCCAGCTGCTCAAGTTTAGCATACACCTCAACTTCCTGACCCTCTGCAGCGTTGATCGTTGCAGTGAAGTCGGAAAACCCGGCCTTCTTTACCTTTATCTCATAGCTGCCGGGTTTTACACGCTCCATGGTGTAAGGGGTTTCGCCGGCGAATTTACCGTCTATATAAACCCTGGCACTGTTCGCGGTGCTCCTGACGGTTATGCTGCCTATGTTTCCAGCTGCTGAGGGAGAAGCCTCTTCTTTAATGACTCTTCTGAAAACAAAGTCACCCCTCTCATGGCCGGAGTTTTGGAGGAAAGAGTAATACGGCGTCTGTTTAGACTTCCCGATAACACCCTCCTGCACACCGCCCCGTCCGAAGAGTTCTTCAGCGGTAAAGACAGTCTCTTTCATTTCGCTCAGGGCCTTAATAAAGGTAGACGCAAAAACAGAGTTCCCGCCGGAGCCGCCATCGGCAACTGGCTCGTCCTTCGAGCCGCTTGCCATAAGTGTGCGCGAGGGGCGCACGATCATATCATTGAGATAATCGGCACGCTTGTCCTCGTCATAAAATTTGGATTTCCCTTCCCAGAGCATCCCGCCGGAATAGCAGCTGTCAGACACAACGAGCACATGTCTGAAAGGCAGGCCCTTTATGCCGGCAGTCATGTCGTCTGAACTGATCCAATCCGCCTTCTTGTTCTTCTTAGCGTCCACAGGCAACCAGTAAGCCTTGTCAATTTTGTCATCATATTCTCCGTGTCCTGCATAGTAAATAAGAAGACTCTGGTCTGCGAACTGCGGTTCCTTCTTCCTTTCAAATGCATCATAAATATCTCTTCGTGTCGCGTTTATAAGGACCTCGGTAATAAAACCGTATTTGTCCCTGAGGATCTTTCCTACAGCTTCCGCATCGTTTAAAGAGGTCTTCAGCCTCGACAGGGGATACTTATAATTGTTATTGCCGATGATAATGGCGTAATATTTACCGGACGATGCGACCGGCGCCTCAGTCTCCCCTTTTCCTGCAGACGCTACTGCTTCGCAGCGCGTGATACACAGCGCCTTGCACGAATCAATCTCCTCTTTTCCTGCGGGCGATATCTGTATTTTTTCATCTTCAGCGCCCAAAACAAGACCAGCGCATAGAAGAAAAAAAACCAGGGCCGCTCCAAATCCTCTCCACATCACAGCCTTCACGCGGCATCCTCCTTAAAAATAACGCTTCTATTATACACCGCCTGCGCTCTTCCGGTCATCCGTTCTTCGAAAAGCCCGAAGGGAGCGCACTGGATCTGATGTTCGGAATGGGGGGACAAGAGAGGCCTGATCCGGATATTGCGATCATAGCCATTGATGAAAAAAGTCTCCGGGAACTGGTGCGGTTTTTCTTTTTTTTGATAATTTTCCCGGATAGAAGGAAAAAACGCCTGAAACAAAATCCAATGAATTTTAAAAGCCTTTAAGACGCCATTTTTGAGATCAAGGCATGTCAAAGGGGAAGGTTTTTCAAGTCCTTCCCCTCACTACTTCATAACAGAAAGTACTTGCTACCTGTTCGCTGTAAAGTTTACGTCTGTTACGTTTCCGGAGGATGCATTTGCCGGCTGGTCAACGAAGGTCAGACCTGGTTTAAAAGCTCTTACCGTGTAATCATATGGAAGCACATCATTTATTACGTATGTCCCGTCAGCCTGTGTAGCAGACATCTTCATGATTCTCCCATCCTTCATAAGTCGGATCGACGCCCCTGCAACTGGTGTTGTTCCGTCAAGTCTCACCACCTTGCCGCCTATCATATACTTCTGAGGCACTCTCGCCTGCGCGTTTCCGGCATAAGACTTTTTGCCGCCTGCGTCTGTTATGCTCATCCTGATGATGTATGAGGCCTGACGTGCGTAACTATGTGAGACTGCTGTTCCGGCAGCTATTCCCGAGTCATAGTGGCCGTCGCCCCAATCGACTCTGAAGGCAGCACCGGTAAGATCACCGTCAGTAGAGGTGTCGGTCACAGTCACTACCCACCCGCTGATGCAGAGATTAAAAGATGCAACAGGCGGAGTATTATTGGCTTGTCCGCCACGAACGCAACGGACGTAACTGCTGTCGTCCTTATCTTTCAAATAGACATAGCCGTCGGTAAGGTCTGCTATCAGGACGTCCCCAGGACTGGGATAAGTCGTAGACGACCAGCAGTCGGACGCATAGTCATTAGAGAAAAAATTTGTATCAATTGCAGGGAAATATCTCGTATCATCTATCAGGGATTCAAGCTCCTTGATATTCGGCAAGCGCCAGTCCGTCATATTCGCCAGATTCAGGCCCTCGCAATAAGCCAAAGCAGTCTGCCACGTCATATTCTCCGGCTCATCCTGCTGCCAGTCAAGACCTGATTTATTATCAGTCACTGTGCCGTTACCATTGTCCGTAAAACTTTGAGTAAATTCATCGTCACTGCGAACACACCGGACACCTCTATTCTGTGACTTACTATCCGGCCAGAAAACACCATAATAGTGGAAGCCAACATCCCACGCCGAGTCAAAATTCAAAGCGTACGCAGTAGACGACCAGTAGTCGAACACATTCGAGATCGGGAAATAGACAGTATTTATGGCAAACCTTGGATATAATGGTAGCTGGTAGTAGATAAGACCCACCAGTTCCTTCTTAGAGGGCAGCCGCCAGTCTGAATGACCACCGAGATCAAAAGAGCCGCAGACACTCTGTGAAGACGGGTTATATGTCGCATCGTATGTTCCGCTCGCCTGATACCAGTTGTATGTCAGGCCGTCATCCTGTTTCTGCCACGTCAGGCCGGTGTTATTGTCTGTCACCGTGCCATTGCCGTTGTCGGTATAACTCATCGGACTAATAGTGTAAGCCCCGTCCTGCCCTGTGCCTGCACAGGGGACTTCCGTACCTTCTGTATCATAGCACCTAGTCTGACCCGTGTCTGGAAGTTTAGATGACCCGGCTTGTCCGCCACGTACGCAACGGACGTAGAAATCGTAAGGCAAGCTCTTATTGAGACGTAAGACGTCACCACTAACAGACAACACGCCCAACGCATCGCTCATATTGCCGTCATATGTGGTACTGGTAGAGGACCAATAAAAAGACAAAAACGTATTCACATCCGGGAAGAAAGTCGTATCAATCGCAGGATTATACCTAGACTCATCTGTCAGTGATTCAAGCTCCTTGATAGTCGGTAGTCGCCAGTCCGACTTATTCACCAGATTCAGGCCCTCGCAATAATCCAGGGCAGCCTGCCACGTCATATTCCCCGGCTCTTCCTGCTGCCAGACAAGACCTGTTTTATTATCAGTCACTGTACCGTTACCATTGTCCGTTAAACTTTGGGAAAACTCCTCTTCGCCACGCACGCACCTGACATAGCCGTCGTAATCCTTAGCACTGCGACCGGCTTCACCACCGCCGAAATAAACGCTCCAAGCTTTGAGCGGATCACTAGTGAGCGTAGTATACGACCAATAGATGGCTGCTTTTGTGTTCGGGAAATACGTCAAATCTATGGTCGGTCCGGGATCAGGTATCGCATAACTGATAATAGTGATAAGTTCTTTGTGCGAAGGCAGCCGCCAGTCTGAATGACCACCGAGATCAAAAGAGCCGCAGACACTCTGTGAAGACGGGTTATATGTCGCATCGTATGTCCCGCTCGCCTGATACCAGTTGTATATCAAGCCGTCATCCTGTTTCTGCCACATCAGGCCGGTGTTGTTGTCCGTTACCGTGCCATTGCCGTTGTCGGTAAAACTCATCGGGCTGATAGTATAAGCCCCGTCCTGCCCTGTGCCTGCGCAGGTAATTTCTGTTCCCTCTGTATCATAGCACTTGGTCTGCCCTGTGTCAGGGAGTTTGAAGGCCTCAGAAAGCGTAACAAAACAGCAAAGTAAAAGAACAGCACAGACTGTTAGTGCGATTTTTAGATTCTTCACATCAATTCCTCCATCCCTGAAATCAGTATCAGAACTATATTGTATCAACAAAACGTCTTTTTTTTGACCAAAAAATACGAGAAAAAAATCGACTCAATAGGCGAGGCCGTTCCCTTATTTCTTCCTCAGATATATCCCGTCCTGCTTTATTTCTATGATCTCGTCTTTATAGAGCCCGCCAATCGCCTTCTTGAATAGCTTCTTGCTCATCTCAAGCTGTTCTTTTATCAGGCCGGGAGGGCTGTTATCAGACAACGGTAAAAAACCAGTATGCTCATTGAGTTTTTCAATGATGACAGTCCGGGCGTCTTTGACATCGTCAAAGCCGCCTTTTCTCAGGGTGACATCGATCTTGTTGTCATCCCGTATCTTCTTTATGTAACCTTCGACCTGCTCACCGATCGAGAGTTTCCGAAAGACCTCATTCTTGTAGAGCATTCCCTCATACCGGCCGTCAATGATCACCTTGATGCCGATGTCGGTAAATTCCTCGACGAGCAGCATGACCTCTTCCCCTTCGCGGAAGGGGATCTGTTTCTTTACTTTCTGAGCTGGTTCCTGAGCCATTCGACCCATTCAGGTATCCCCTGCCCTGTCTTGCAGGAAACCTCAAATATCTTCAGACGTGGGTTGAGAGACAGGGAATCCTTTCTGATCTTATCGATGTCAACATCAAGATGCGGCGCCAGGTCCATCTTGTTCAGCACCAGGGCGGCAGATTCCTGGAACATAAGCGGGTACTTGAGGGGTTTATCATGGCCTTCCGCTATGCTGAGGAGCATGACCTTGAGGTCTTCTCCGACCTTGAATTCAGCAGGGCAGACGAGATTGCCTACATTTTCGATAAAAAGCAGGTCGATTTCATCGAGCGGTAGGTCAGACAATACTTCATAAATCATATTAGCATCCAGATGGCACGCCCCCCCGGTATTTATCTGCACCACAGGAACGCCGAGTTTTTCTATCCGTTCGGCATCGTCGCTGCCGGCGATATCACCCTCTATCACACCCATCTTCAGACCGCCGGCAGACAAGAGCGTCTTCTCAAGGAGAGAAGTCTTTCCCGCGCCGGGCCCGCTCATCAGATTGATGACAAAGAGTCCTGCCTTATCAAAAAGCCTCCGGTTTTCGAGCGCGATACGATCATTCGCTTCCAGTATCTTTGTTGCAACTTTTACCTTCACCCTGTAGTGCCTCCTTTAGAATCTATTTTGAAACCGCTTACGATACTTCCATATCAATAATATCAAGCTCCCGCCCCGAGGTTATCACAAACGAAGAACTGTCGCATAAAGGGCAGGAGAGAATGTATTCTTCTTCGACAATAAACTCAAGCTTGCAATCACTGCAGAGACCGGATACCGGGACCTCCAGAATATCCAGAGTCGCCTTTGCGGCAATCGTATCTGTCTTTATCGCGTTGAAGGCAAAAATTAAGGCATCAGGCATAATACCTGATGCCTTGCCTACCCTGATATTTACGGATTCAATCTCCGTAAAACCTTTTTTCAAACACTGCTCAGAGACTATATCGAGAAGGTTTTGCGCAATCGAAAGCTCATGCATCTTACCCTTTTGAGTATTTCTCCTTCTCTTTCTCGTATGCCTCTTTGCCTGCTTCTACAGCTGATTTGATAATAGATTTCTTCTCGTCATAATAGCCCTTCCCGTCGTCAACCAGAGAAGAAACTTTCTCTTTTGCCTGTTGCGCGTAATCAGTTGCCTTCCCCTTAACATCATCTGCCAATTCCCTGATCTTCTCTCTTGTTTCACGCCCCGACTGTGGCGCAAACAACAGAGCGAGACCAGCTCCAACAACACCACCCAAAAGAAACGATAAAAGCACTGAACCTGAACTGTATCCTTCGTCCTTCATTGTCTGTCTCCTTTCCTCAGTAAATTGGTTATTAAATAGGTCAATGCAGCAGTTACGCCTGCCTTTAAGCTCAATGCCCTGACAGAAGCAGAAGAACCTATACCGCCGACCAACTGGTTGACCGCATGTATCCTGCTGCTGACTTCAGTAAGAGAATCGGTCAAGCCCCGCACATTATCAGTAATGTCATTCACGGTATTGGATATGCCCCGCACGCTTTTCAGCGCGAGATGAAGCTCTTCCAGCGCTGGATTGAGTTTCCTTTCCGTAGTAATTCGCAAGGCAACAACCGTCTTTTTCAATTCCAAAAGCAGAGGTATCAGAAAACCCGCTATTACAACAAGAAAGACCACCAGAATAACTAATAAAAGAGTATTCATCCCGCCTCCTGTAATGATTATATCATACCTTTCGCTGAATGCAGCGCTGAAAGCTAATATAGATTTTAGTGTTTGCTGTATTACAAGTAAAGGAAATTATGTTATTCTTTCATAGCTGTGGACGATTTTTTTTACATAAAAAGGACCCTTGCGCTTGCAGAACGCGCCAAAGGCAAAACCAGTCCAAATCCTCTGGTCGGAGCTCTCCTTGTAAAAAACAACCGCATTCTTGCCGAAGGGTATCACAAGAAGGCCGGAACCCCCCACGCGGAGGTGATCGCCATAGAAAAAGCCGGGGAAAAGACCCCTGGCTCGACCCTTTATGTGAGTCTTGAACCCTGCTGCCATAAAGACAAGCGGACCCCTCCCTGCACAGATAAAATCATATCTTCAGGCGTTAAAGAGGTGGTTGTTGCCATGAAGGACCCTAACCCAAAGGTTGCGGGAAAGGGAATCGCGTTATTACAAAAGGCCGGGGTATTGGTAAGATCCGGGATTTTAGAGGAAAGGGCCAGGAAACTGAATGAGCCCTATATAAAATATATAACAACAGGTATACCCTTTGTCATCCTCAAAGTGGCGATGACATTAGACGGAAAGATCGCCACTCCTGCCGGTGAATCAAAGTGGATCACTGGCGAGAAGGCCAGGAAAATGGTACACAGGCTCAGGGGGAGTGTCGACGCTGTCATGACTGCCATCGGGACTGTCAAGGCCGACAATCCACAGCTGACCTGCAGGGTCTCAGGCTACAAAAATCCTGTTCGCATTATCATAGACCCCCGGCTTGAGACCCGACCGGACGCTCAGGTGGCAGCGTGCCCGCCTGAGACAATAATTGTGGCTTCGAAAAATACTCTTTGCGGCTCTGACCTGAGCGCCTTTCAGGAAAAGGGGATCTCTTTTATGGATT
Source organism: uncultured Nitrospira sp. (assembly GCA_963746295.1). GTDB lineage: Bacteria > Nitrospirota > Thermodesulfovibrionia > Thermodesulfovibrionales > UBA6898 > JAOUFP01. Next base: position 9,112 of record CAVVAQ010000018.1, read on the forward strand.
TCGAAGGTGAAACGCTCGATCTGCACTGGTTATTAGGCGAACTGGGAAAACGGGCCTTAACGTCTGTCCTTGTTGAGGGGGGCTCTTCACTCAGTTCTTACTCGCTTGAGGCAGGGATAGTTGATAAAGTCATGTTCTTTATCGCCCCCAAAATCATGGGCGGAAGGGATTCATTCCCTGCTGTAGGCGGAAAGTCGTTCAGAAATCTAAAAGACGCATTCCGTCTCAGGGACATGAAAACAAGACAGGTCGGGGAAGATATCCTGATCGAAGGGTATATTCAGAAGTAGTCCTGCCCTGCAGCTCTTTTCTTTCGGGACGAAGAGCTGCCGCACCCGAAGCTCGAATACATCATGGCATCTCGGAAATGCATCAGAATGCCTTGTTCATTTCGAGCATGGCCGCCGGCAAACAGGAAAATACCTTTCCGAGAGGCAATGTCCGCCTTTCAGCCATACGGACTACTTCCACCCTTTCACCGGTGAGAACATTGTTGAACGTATCATCTGATATTTCCTCGGGAATGACAAGCGCCGTCGTTTTCCATACTTCCTCACCAAGAGGCAATTCAGGTCTGAAGCCCAGAAGGGTAACCACAAACCTTGGAACAATTACCATGATGACTTTATTATCTTTCTGCCGCGCAAAGGCACAGACATGCTCCTTAAATTCTCCGTCACATGTTAAGGGTATATAGACGCCTTCCATAAAGAGAGAGTGGTTTTCCCTCCGGCAACTGAGGGCTTTCCATATCATGTACAGTTTTATGGAACCGTCTTCCCACTCCTGAAGAAGCCCTCTCAGGAATCCGTCAAGCTCTGTCCCGCCCTTTCCCGTTTTCTCTTTCAGAAAAAAAAGCATTGCGCTCCTGCGGGCGAAATCGACGGGCCTGCGATTATCGGGATCAACTAGGCTCAGGTCCCAAATCTCCGTTCCCTGATAGAAATCAGGGACGCCTGGAGAGGCTATTTTAAGGAGCGCCTGGGAAAGGGAATTCAGCATCCCGAAGTGGGCGATTGTCTCTTGAAACAGAGAAAACTCATGAAGAAACTTATTGCCCGGCGCTCTATCCAAAACAGCATCGATAAAAGATGCTACCGCGGTTTCATAATCCATATCAGGGTTTATCCAGCTCGTATGGATCTTGGCCTCCCTCAGGGCCTTCACCATATAATCCCTGATCCTCAATTTGAAGACATCGTACTCTGCCTCCTCAGGGTGACTGGCAGGCCATGCTCCAATAAGAGTCTGATAAAGCAGATACTCTTCATTTCTGTCCGGCGCTGTCTGTCCTTCTACAGTAGCCTTCTTCCTCTTGTTGAGAGAGCTCCATCTCGTGAGACATCGTCTCCACTGTGCCGGGACCTCAGAGAGGACATTTATTCTCGCCCTTACGTCTTCGCTGCGTTTGGTGTCATGGGTCGAGGTGGCGGTAACAGCGTGAGGCCAGAACTTGAGCCTGTCAAGATTCTGGCCGTGAAACGCGTCCAGGGACAGCCCGAACCTGTCAGGGCTTCCCCCGACTTCATTGAGCGAGAGGAGACGGGTATAAATGTATAAGGCTGTGTCTTCAACACCCTTCGCCATAACAGGCGCCGTCATCTGCTGGAACCTCATTACGAAATCAAGCCATTCCTTCTTATCGTCTTCGTTAAAGTCGTCTGGAAACCTGAGCAAAAGGACATCACCAAGAAAATTGAATATCGATGAGCTGATAGCAGGGTTCTTTCTTTTTGCTTTCGTCACCGCAGCCTCCACATATTGGCGGTCTCTGTCGGAAACGGTGAATGAGTTTATGTACACCCGATAAACCGGAAAAAGGGCAATGACCTCGGTTATGGCCTTTGTGAGGCTGTTGAGAGTAAAATCCCTTGTGTGCCTGTTTTTCTCGGAAATCCTGTTCAGGTAATGTCCGAGGGTGTTGATCTCGCTCGCCATTGCTACCTGCATCAGGAGTTTCTTTCTTTCGTAAACCACGTCGGAAAAATTATTATTGACACCTGTAAACCTGATAAATAGGCTGTCGAACGCCCTTGCGTTCCTCGAATCGACAAAAATCCCATTAAGAGAGTTCAGAAAGATATAGCCTGTTGTTCCAAGAATAGGCCAATCTTCCGGCATCTTTTCACCTTTTGTAAGGATCTTTTCACCCACAATGTAAAATGGTTTATACTGGGGGTCTGATGACAGGAGTCCCTCATAACGCTTCACCACTTCCGGGACAAAATCAGCCTCTTCATAAGCCTGGACTTCCAGGGTATCAGCGGGAGCAATCCGTGCAAAACAATTGCGCTGAAGCCTTGTGAAATACTCTGAAGGGTTATAGAGCCCGTCCGGATGATCGACCCTCAGACCGGTGACCTTTTTTTCTTCAACAAGTCTGAGTATCAACTTGTGCGTTTCCCTGAACACCACCGGGTCTTCGATGCGGATCGCCGCGATATTATTGATATCAAAGAACCTCCGGTAATTTATCTCGTCCATGGCAACGCGCCAGTAGGAAAGTCTCCACACTTGCCCGGCAAGGAGTCCGTCCAGAAGGTTGAAACTCTTCGGGTCACCCTTGCTGCCGTTAAATATGTGAATATTTTCGTCTAGAAAGGTCCTTATTTCCGTATTTTCAAGGTATAGAGACAAAAGACGCTTTTTTATGATCTCCTTCTCGCGGTATCGTTCGTCGATTTTTCCCCTATCGTTCTCGGTAACTGGAGGCAAGTGATTCAGGGCAGTGATTATGCTCAGAAGTTCGCTGATATGGAGATTGTCACCGGAGACGAGATTCTGAAAGTCATCGAGCCGGTGCTGCAATATGAAAATGTATGTCTCCGGCAGAATGGGTAACTTTTGCTCATAATGATGAATGAAGAATGCGCCTTCTTCGAAGATCAGCTTCAGTTCCCGATTTTCGAGAACCTTTCCGTACTGGTCGCCAAGAATCGGCATAAGAAGCTTGCCGGACAGCTTTCCTGCTGCCGGGTTCCAGTTTATGTCAAAAAACCCGGCATAGGGAGAACTCGGGCCGTTCTCGAGGATGTCCATCCACCAGGGGTTTTCAGTTTCGCAGCTCATGTGGTTCGGAACGATGTCGATGATCTGGCCCATGCTGTGTTTCCAGAGCTCCCCAATAAATGCGTCGTATTCTTCTTCTGTTCCCACCTCCGGGTTCAGCGTCGAGGGATCGACAATGTCATATCCGTGGAGGCTCCCGCTTCGCGCCCTAAGGTAGGGAGACGCATAAATGTGAGAGATGCCGAGTTCATGAAGATAGGCGACAATTGATGAGGCATCTGAAAAGCCGAAACCATGATTGAACTGAAGCCTGTACATTGAAATCGGAATTTGCGGGACAGGAACGTCTTGTCCTTCCATAATCTCCTCCTATCATTCTCCAGACAGTAATGCAGCAGTGTTGAAGAAGAGCAGATCTCCCGTTCGTGTAAAAGCTTCCAACCACTCTGCTGCCGCTGTATTGCCGTTCAGAGCATTCGGCGCAAATCCTTTATAGACGATCTGTGCAATTTTAAAGTATGTATTCTGGATCTGCCAGAAATTTACTTCAAAGGGAACTGACCGCAGGAGTCCGACCATCACCTGAACATTGGTCAGGCGCGCAAGGTCCGACGGCGCACTCTGCAGTTCCGCCATCAGAGCTTCGCCCCTGCGCCTCAGAGCAAATTCAAGATCTATTGACTTCAGCGGGACATCCCATCTCCTGATTTCCTCAATGAGCGCCATCACCTTTTCGCTATCTATGGTTTTTTCAGAAAAGGCTTTTTTCATCTCGAGGTTAAGGGTGAAAGCGGCTGCAGCGCTGAAGGACGCAGGAACCGGCATTCCGGTCTCATGCAGGAAGGCCATCAGCGTTCGGTTGTTTTCGTAAAGGAGACTGTATGTGTGTTTAAAATTCTCCATAGTCTCCTCGAGAACTAGGTTTAAGATCCTGCGTTGTTCGTCCCTGAAGAGGTGTATAAGAGAATACGTATTCAGACCGAAATGACTATCCAGTACCCTGAGTACGTTCGCTATCTCTCCGCTTTCAAAAATGGGTATGATCTCCTTTTTCATAAGATCATATGCATCTTCTCCGGGAAACGTCTTTATTCCTGCGCTAAAGACATGACCGCCAAGGTAAAGGGCGCAGAAGCACAACGTCTCTGTATCAAGGGTAATATCCGAGGTAACGGTAATCATCCCAAGGGCCATTTTTGTCACGCCTGACTGGGTGCGCCAATAGTCCTCTTTCTTTATCGAGTAGCTGAAGACGGCTTCAACATCGCCGTAGTCTTTGATGAGGGAGCTAATGGCGTAGTGGGCCGCAACTCTCTTGAGATCAACGACAGCTGGCTTTACGAATTTCTCATAGATATGGGCGCCGTCTTTGTGTTCCGCTATGTTAGAGCTTGCCTTTGAGAGTCTTTCCAGAAAGGAATTTTCGAGATCGACGCCGAAGAGTTCCCGCGCGAGTTGTACCGTCCTGCCTGCATATTGTATTACCTGGACGGTCTCCATTCCTGAGAGCTCGTCAAAGAACCAGCCGCAGCTCGTATACATGAGCATCTCATGCCTCAGCGCCTCCATCACTTTCATAATAGAGGTCGTCTCAGGACCGGCTGCGCCCTCGACCGCATATTTCGAGAGAAACTCCGCAATCCTTTCCTCTGACCGGTCAAGGACCACCCCGATATATTCATCCCTTGCCCTCCAGAGGTGCTTCAGATACTCTTTCGTCCTTTCTTCGCAGAGAGAAGATATCTCGTCCCTCAGCCAGTCGAGGGCCTCGCGGAGCGGGGCGCGCCATTGCTGGGGCCAACCGTGATTTCCGCCTGTATTGCAGCCGCAATTACCTCTCCATCGTTCGATGCCATGGACACAGCTCCAGGAGGTGTCTTCATATATCTGCACCTCCATCGTTGGTGGATTATTTTCAAGGTATTCTCCATAATTCGTGAGTTTTGCCAGGCCATTGGATTCGATATGGTGCAGGGCGTAGGCCAGGGCCATGTCTCCGAATTTGTGGTGATGCCCATACGACTCGCCGTCAGTGGCTATCGTGAGGACCTGGGGCCACTCTCTGAAATCTGAAAAGCCCGTCAAAAGGCGGCCTGCGAAATCCTCACCTTTTGCCAGAAGTCCTTCAAAGGCCACAGCCTGCGCGATCGGTCCGTCATAGAAAAAAAGGTTTATGCGCCTTCCTGACGGGAGTATGCACAGGTATGCCCTTGCAGGATCAATCCGTCCCCCGCTTACATCGGACCATTCATCAGTATTGATGCTTCTTACCTTTGCAGCCTGATGAGGAGCAAGAACAGTGAAAGCAATCCCGGCTTCCGCAAGGATTTCAAGCGTATCGAGGTCTACTGCTGTTTCCGGGAGCCACATACCCTCAGGTCGCCGACTGAACCGATGTTCGAAGTCTTTGATGCCCCAATGTATCTGCGTCCGTTTGTCACGGGAATTCGCAAGGGGCATTATAATATGGTTGTAAACCTGAGCAAGGGCATTGCCGTGGCCGGAGCGCAAGCCTACACTTCGCCTGTCTGCATCGAGGATAGCATTGTAAATCTCTGCTGAATGTTTCTCCATCCAGGAAAGCAGCGTGGATCCGAAATTGAAGCTTATCCTTTCATAGTTGTTCACGATGTCTATTATGCGGCTTTCTCCGTCGAGAAGCCGTGAAGCTGAATTGGGCGCGTAACACTCAGCGGAGACCCGCTCGTTCCAATCATGGTAGGGATAAGCAGAGTCCTGTATCTCTATCCTCTCAAGCCAGGGGTTTTCCCTGGGCGGCTGGTAGAAATGAGCGTGGATGCAGAGAAAGCGCTCCATCTAGCTCCGTCCGCACATCCGGTAAAGGACGAAGCCCTCTGGACCGCAACTGATTGTAACTTCTGAGGCATGAGAGTCTATTTTCTCCGGCCCATAATTCCTGTCTCCGCCCCAGCGAGATGAAGATGATTCGAGTATCCTGTCCCATCTCCCTTCAGGAAGTTTAAGCCTGACGCTCTTGCTGTCCTCGCCAAAATGGAACAGACTAAAGACCTCATCACCGTCGGCCCATCTTCTGACGAACATCACCGTGTCCTCCTCGAAGGATCCAACCTCCATCGACTCCTTGCTGCGAGAGCGCAAGGCAGGCATCTCCCTTCGCAGCCTTATCAATTCGCGGTAAAAATCGAAGAGGATTTTATGTTTGCCCTCCTTACGGAGATCTCTTGCGAGTCTGGAAACGATAAAAGTATCTTCTGCCGCGGGATCGCGTGGGTCTCCTTCCCATCCAAACGAGGCCAGCTCTTTCTTTCTGCCCTCCCTGACGGCCTGTACAAGCGCATCATCAGAATGATCTATAAAATAATGAAAGGGCGCAATTTCAGCATACTCTTCTCCCATAAATATTTGAGGAATATAGGGCGAGAGAAAAACAACACCAGCTGCGAGCTTAAGTTTTTCAAAAGACTGGGTCTGGCTCAGGCGGTCGCCCTGCGTCCTGTTGCCGACCTGGTCATGACTCTGAGAGAAGACGACAAACCTGAAGGCTGGGCAGTCTTTCGAGCTGTTTCCATGCTGTCGTTTCCTGAATGCCGAGTACTCACCGGAATAGACAAAGCCTTCCCTGAATGCCTTCACAAGGTGTTTCACTTTTCCGAAATCTTCGTAATACCCATTGTGTTCGCCGGTCAGTATGGCATGGAGGGAGTGGTGAAAATCATCGTTCCATTGCGAGTCCAAACCATAGCCGCCGATATCCTGAGGATTAATGATCCTCACATCATTGAGGTCGCTCTCGGCAATCACAAACAAGTTTTTCCCGGATCTCTTTGCCTCGGCACCCACAGCCTCACGCAACTCCGAGAGAAAATGCCGGGCTCCGAAGTCGAACATCCCATGGACGGCATCGATTCGCAACGCATCGATATGGTACTCGCTTATCCAGTAAAGGGCATTACTGATAAAAAAATGCCTGACACCGTCACTGTAAGGTCCGTCAAAATTAACCGCATCGCCCAGGGGGTTTTGTACCTGTCCGTAAAGTACGGTCCAAACCGGTGCAGGTAATTCCCCTCCGGTCCCAGGTGGTTATATACCACGTCCAGAATAACGCACAGCCCCTTTTTGTGGGGCAGGCGTACAAGCCTCTTCAGTCCCTCAGGACCTCCGTAACTGTTCTGAGGCGCAAAGGGATAGACGCCGTCGTATCCCCAGTTTCTCTTTCCCGGGAACTGAGCGACAGGCATCAGCTCAATAGCGGATATGCCTAACTCTTTGACAGTATCCAAATGGGAGATAAGCGATTCAAAGGTCCCCTCCACCGTGCAAGCGCCCACGTGGACTTCGTAGATAACGAAAATCCTCGAGGGCTATCGCTTTCCCATTCTTTGTCTTCCCACTGAAAACCCCGGGGGTCAACTACCTCTGAGGGTCCGTGGACACCCTCGGGCTGGAATCGCGATGCCGGGTCGGGAAAGTGGTCCTTGTTAGCAAGGCAATACAGATATCGGTCACCCCTTCCGATGCCCTCAGCCTGGCATGCAAAATAACCGCCGGGTCCTCTTACCAGACTGATGTCCCCTTTCCTGTTGTCCGATAATACTTTTACCGAAACCTCGTCTGCCCCCGGCGCCCAGACCCTGAAGAAGACCCCTTTGCCGGGAACGATGTCAGCCCCCAGTTCCAGCCGCCAGCCTTGTTCTGGGTTGTCCATTGTCTATCACAACTCAAAGGCGCTCTGGCCTTTGTTTTCGATGGAATACCAGACAGAGAGATAGTCCCTGATCTGTCTTGTCATAAGAAAATTTGTCCTGACATACTCCTTTTTGCGCTCTCCCCCATCTTTCTTGCCATTTCCGGGTTATTGAGGAGTTGCCGAATCCTGAATGCAGCGCCTTCCTCCGATGAAACCAGGAAACCATTGACGCCGTGGATTATCTGGAGCGGGATACCCCCGGTATCCCCGCCG
>CAVVAQ010000019.1:0-38623 GCA_963746295.1 uncultured Nitrospira sp.
GTGGATGTCCCCGTATTTCAGGTCCTTGTTCCATTTCAGCTCATATACATTGTCGACGCCCTGCAGATACATTGCTATGCGTTCAAGGCCGTAGGTAATCTCCAGGGTCACTGGTTTGAGGTCGATTCCCCCCACCTGCTGGAAATAGGTGAACTGCGTCACCTCCATACCATCAAGCCAGACCTCCCAGCCGAGACCCCAGGCCCCGAGGGTGGGGGATTCCCAGTCGTCTTCCACGAACCTGATATCGTGCTTTGTCTGGTCTACGCCGAGCGCTGAAAGGCTTTCGAGGTAAAGCCCCTGGCTGTCATCCGGTGAGGGTTTTATGATCACCTGATATTGATAATAGTGCTGCAGCCGGTTCGGATTTTCTCCGTATCTTCCGTCAGTCGGCCTGCGGGAAGGCTCAACATACGCGGTCTTCCATGGCTCAGGCCCGAGGACCCGCAAAAAGGTCGCGGTATGAAAGGTGCCGGCGCCGACCTCGATATCATAGGGCTGGAGCAGTACGCACCCTTTCTTGGCCCAGAAATTCTGTAACGATAAAATAAGGTCCTGAAAATACAAAACAAACCTCCAGTGTGAGAAAAAATCATAAATAAAGCGTGCGGTTTTTGTCAATCCGCATCTCACCGGGCGGAGGGGCGGGACAGCTCACATGCCGCTCAGCGGACGGAGTGAGTAAAATATTCATGGAATAGTTCTATATTTAATAACGAACTTTTCTATGTACGTACGCCTGGCGACTCCGCTTTGGTAGAAAGCACCATTTTTTGTTTTTATAATTAATTCGTAATCGTCAGTTTTTGGGTTGTAGACTCCGGAATATATTTGGTCCAGGTCGCTGTAACTGATGAGGATTGTTCTGGCTGGATAGAGATAATGCAGGACAATTTCGTTGTCTGCAACGCCGATCCTATAGAACCTGTCCCAGCACATATAATAAGCCATGCCGATAAACAGCACGATTATTACAGCCATGACGGTGATTGCAGTTTTTTTGCTTAGTTCCCTGCCGAAATAGTCGCTTCGTCTATATTTGTTTGACGTCAGCAACAGATAGACGGCCGCCCCTACAAAAGCTCCAAATCCGCTCAGAATGCCGAATAATATCCAGGCACTATCTACGTTTCCGATGTTTTCCACGATCCTTCATCTCTGCGCTACCCTGCCTGCCCGGCTATTTTATATAGTAACCGGAGACCCGCCACTTCCCGTCTTTGTCCATCATGGGGGTGACTGTTTCTATTGCTGTTTTCTTATTCTCGTAGGACGTCGCGAACTGGATGACAACATACTCACCATCGGGAGCGCCAGGCAGTGAGGTCTCATAGATCTTCGTCTGCACTTTTCTTGATATGAGTTTACCGAGAGGCTTACGAACCGCCTGCATTGATTGCTCCCATTGCTCCGGTTTTACGGCATTCCTGAACAACTCAGCGGCTTCCTTCCAGCTTGAGGCATATTCCCCTGCATCAACAAGTGCGAGCCATTTTTTGGCTGCGGAAACAGCAGCCGCTTCTTTTCCGGCATCACCCGATATGGCAGTGCCGCCAGACAGAATCAATCCAGCTATGATTAGACACACAATTCTATAACCCATTTCTCTTTCCTCCTGTTCTTGACCCAACGGGGAACTCAGCAGCGCGATTGCTCACCCTTGCGTCTTGTTGTGCCTGACAGCCCCGCGCCCCTGCGTAACAACGTCCCAAAATTCACTGTTTTCCTGTTATCACTGTTTGACCAATTCCACCCGTCGGTTCTTCGCCTTTCCATCCTCTGTGTCGTTCGATGCGACGGGTGAAAGGGAAGCCACACCATAAGGCTTCAAGCGCGCTGCGGCTATCCCGTGTTTGCCGGACAGGGCCTTTGCCACTGCGTCCGCGCGGTCTTTCGACAGTTTCATGTTGGAATCGAAGGAGCCCGCGTTGTCCGTATGGCCGACGACATACAGCTTCAGTGTGCCGTTGTTCTTAAGGAGCTTTGCGATCTCCGAGATAGCAGCGTCGGATTCGGGCTTTATCTCCGACTTCCCGGTGTCGAAGTATATGCCGTATATCGAAACGTGGCCGGTCGTATTGATGTCGTTGCCCATCGCCTCGGCGTTGGCCACGACCTCCTGCTTCATGATCTCCTTTTCCACTATCGACAGCCGGTACATGTTATTGTAGGACCTGACCTCGACCCACGTCTCTTTGCCCTCCTTTTGGAGTACGATGGTGGAGGTCTTGTTGAAGTTATCGTCGAAGACGACCTTTCCGCCGATCTTCTTTAAAGCGTCCTGGATGTTTCTGCGTATTTTTAATTCTCCGGGCTCTGCCGCGCCCTTGTTCAGGCGGTATTCGATGTAGTACTTGTGGCCTTCGATGCTGACCGGCTTTTTGTCCTGGCCGATGAATCTATGGCTGTCGAACTCGGTGTCCTTATATTCCGATATGTGGAAGTCGGGCATCCTCGAAAGCAGGGGGTGGTCCTTGCTCCCTTTTACATCCTGGTCGGCGGCCATAGAAAAACCAAAACCTGCCAGCACAAAGAACAGACTGAAGATTACCCTCATGCTATTTTTCATATTATTGCCTCCTTGTAATTGAATTGTATAAGGATATCGAATATGGGTAATAATGTAAAGACGGCAAATTGTCTTAAAAAGTATTATGAAAGCAGTCGAAAAATTATTTTAATTCGATTATTATCGCCTTGCAGAACGCTGGGCAAAAGGGGCGCTGGAGCACAAAGGCAAGCATGAATAAATGACGGCTAATCCCGCTTCGCCGCGGCTGACCCGCGGGACGCTGTTTGCGCGGGCGGTGTCGAGCATCTGGCTGGACAGCGTGTCGGGTTTCGATGCTCCTTGCCCGACGCACGAAACTTTCTATTGGATGGTGAGGAGGAATAACCCGTTATCGCGCTTCACAATAAAAGTCCTGTTGCCTGCATCCAGATGCTCATTCAGTTTCCGGCTCGTATCGAAATCGCGATGCGTGATGTACTTTCCATGAAAATGCACCTCTGTCCCCGGTCGTGCGATCGCCTCTTCGATGTCCTGAAACAGACCGAAACGGAACTCGTTGTTCGTGATCTCGAAGACCCTGACGCCCTGAGGGGCAGCATCGACCTTCGCGGCCACCAGCCTGGGCGTCTTCGGGAAGTACCCCTCTTTCTCCATCTCATCGTTGGCCTGAAGCATTGCCTCGCCTTCCGGCAGACCCTGCGCTCGCAGGCCTTCCACCGTGGCCGCGTAGGTTTCACGAATGGTCCTGCTTCGCTCCAATTGTGCCCGATGGATGTAGTCACTGAGATCTGCTGTCAGAATCTCCTCCCCCAGCTTTGATCCGGCGGAATGGGAAACACGAAGAGGTCTCCGCGTTTGTGTGTTGAAATCCAGGAGAATGAGCGCCTGGCTCTTGTAATCTATGATCTCAAAGGGACCTGAGAGTATCTGCTCGCTCCAGCGGTCCGTTGAATGATATCCCGACTTCCAGGTCTCCAGTTCGGCGAGGGTGTTCGTATCAGCGCTCCAGGATCCGATGGCCCATTCCTTGACCGTCAGGTAAGGCGGCTCATTCGGAAGAAAATCGAGCCCGATCTTGTAGTGCAGAGTCCTGTCTTCCCATTTGAGTTCGCAGTCGGGCAGACCGAAGAGATAATTGCGGTAGTGCGTTTTCGGTTTGAGCTGGTGGGGAACCCGCCAGGTGTGTATGGTCGATGTATCTCCTGTTTTACGGCTGGTTCTCTGGAGCAGGAACCGGTCCCTGAGCACAATAATTGCGGCCGGCGGGGTAAAAAACTCGATGCCAGGTCCCCACGAAACGCCCCAGGCTTTGCGTGTCAGGTAATGAACGTCTCGTCCGTCAGGCCCGAAGACCGGGGCATGGAAGGTCTCGATACGATCGACGCGGGGGATGATGCCGAGCTGATAACCGAACCATCCAGGCACGAGAAGCAGCGCAGCAAGGAGGATGAAAACGAAATAAAGTCTTTTTTTTGTTTTTAATTGCATGGCAGCGTTGAACGCTGAGGTGAGCCTCACGTGTTATGCCAGATATCTTCACTGGGCGAGGCCTATCGGTTCGATTTGGCAGCCTGAACCCGCCCAAGCGTTAACTTCGTTGCGTCTTTTTCAGAACAGTCCTGCTGTATTTCAGGTAAAGGTCTTCTACCTTCTTTCTCGCCCATGGGGTCTTCCTTAGGAACTGCAGGCTGGACTTGATGCTCGGGTCATTCGTGAAGCATCGTATTTTGATGATCTGCCCCAATTTCTCCCACCCATGATGCTCCACCAGACGGTTAAGCATCATTTCCAGGGTGACGCCATGAAGAGGATCTTTATGTTGCTGGTCGCTCATGTCCATTTATCTTGCGCTCCTATACTTTCCGGTTTGCCGCCGTCTTAACGGATGGCCTTGCTACCGGACCTGTACCTGAAGAGACTGAACTTTCTCAGGGCCTTTTTGCCCTTACTCCACCAAAAAACCATCGCCTTACCACTTGGCTGGTAGGAGGTTGGTGTGATCGGAAGGCGCACACTACGATGGGGCAAAAGTCGATTGTCATCTGTACAGACAGGAGCCCATTCGATTAATTTTAAGGACTCGCTTTCGTATATGGCGTAGTAAATGTCCTCGGAAGTGTGGTTGGTAACGACGAGTTCTGAAGAATCAATGTGGGCCGTAACCCCAGGCTTTTGTGCAGCACTAAGGGAGAGAAACGCTGTAAAAGTTAAAACTACCACCGACAGGATTAACCATTGAATTTTCATTTGTGCCTTTCGTTTCGTATGCCCAACAACGATGTCAGGTGCGCTGCAAAGCTTCGCCTGCCCCCTCTTGTTGGCCATCCGCTTTGAATGCTTCGTGGAACGTGACAGTGCCCTGCGGAGTATGCCCGTCGAAAGACAGCGCGAAGAAGACCTCCGGTGGCACCCCCTCAAGCACAAGTCCGGACATGTTCTTGAACCCGAATTTCCTGTAGTAATCCGGATGTCCCACGAGACAACATCCTTGAGCATGCATATCTTTCAGGCGTGACAATCCTTCTTTTATCAGTGCCTTGCCGACGCCCTTCCGCTGGTGCTCCGGCAAAACGGAAACAGGTCCAAGGCCATACCAGTTCGGCGTGCCGTCGGAAATGGTCACGGGAGAGAAAGCAATATGCCCTATCACTCGGTCATCCATTTCTGCAACCAGCGATACCGTAAGAGCGTTGGCCTCACGTAATGCATTTATTATAAATTGTTCTGTATGATTACTAATTGCAAGATTCTTGAAGGCGGCTATCGTGACCTCGTTTATTGCTGCTATATCTGAAATTGTTTCATTCCTTATAATCATTTAAAACTCCATATTTTTTTTATGACGGCTCGTGAGGAGCATAACCCGCCGGTCTTTTCGATGCCCCACTTTTACTACCCAAATGGTAAGCTCTTTATCTTTAATGGAAAGGATTTTTCCTTCTTTAAGCGAACAGGGGCCGCTGAGCGACTGCGACGGAGAGGGAAAGCCTGTAAAGCTTGGAGACGCGGGAGCAGTGAGCTCCAGCTCAGCTCCCATGATGGGGCGAACTCCATAATTATTGTTTTCGTCACTGGTAAGTTTTCTTAGCTACTTTCTGAAACGATAGAAAGTTTCCACAATGACTCTAAACTATTTAAGAATATTTTTAAAGGACCTTTCAATGTCTCCGATTTTCTTATGAAGATCCTTAGAATCAACTCTGATGATGGTGCCGCAAGAGCAGGTGAATTGATTGTGCGATTTGATCCAGCCGATCTTCTTAGAATGCTTTGTATTGCACTTCGTACAGGTCAGGTCGATAGCTTGATTCTCGAACATGGCAATGCCTCCTTATAGGTTTTTATTTGGTTGGTTGGGTCAGGCTTTGTACTGTTGTATTTATGGAACCTTTTTCTGATGAATCTTTTTTTATTTCGCAGTTCTCTTCTGAGCATCAACTTTTTCACGCAATCATTCCAAATTCAATAATCCAAAGCCTGCCCCGCCACGCATGATTGATTTGTTATGCCCCGATTATCTCATTCAATCCGTCAATAACCTGTTCTATTTCCTCGGGAGAAACTCTTCCAATTGTCTTGCCAATTCGCTTAACGGAAAGCGTCCGAATCTGGCTTATTTTTACCCATGACCGTTTGGGTAAATTTGAGATGCTTAATTCAAGGGTGAGAGGGAACCCTGCCTGCTGAGGTTGACTGGTTAGTGCGACGGCAATAACTGTTCCCGACCGTTCATTGAAAATATCATGGCTTAAAATCAAAACGGGCCGCAAGCCGGCTTGCTCATGGCCTCGCACGGGGTTTAAATCAGCCCATCTAATTTCGCCCCTCAGTATTCGGGCCATTGGCTCAAATCCTCGCTTAATCCTTCATCAGCCATTGCCTTTTCAAGAGCCGGATCTAGCTTTGCACATTCTTTGGCCAGACGGGTGCGTCTTATCCGTGCAAGTTTCTCCTTTACTGCCTCCTGAATAGCCTGGCTGCGATTCTGAAAAACATGCTTACTGACAAAGGCATCCAGTTGATCAATGTACTGTTCATCCAATGTAATTGCAATTTTTGCCTTGCCCATATAAACACCTCCGGTATTACTTTATATCATACTGCTTGTTTTTATTGATTGTCAATTGATTGTTTTGGGTTGTCCGAGTCGTGACTTGTCATGCTCGTTTCCCATTTAGAGAGCGATATTTCGTATTAGTCTATTGCACTGTGGGCATAATCTGCCTGGCAAGCAAAATCATGGGTCAGGCTTTGTATTGTTGTATTTATGGAAACTTTTTCTGATGAATCTTTTTTTATTTCGCAGTTCTCTTCTGAGCAGCACTTTTTTTCACGCAATCATTCCAAATTCAATAATGCAAAGCCTGAACTTCCCATTTAAAATGTCAAGTCAAAAATAGAGAATATTTTTCAGGCAGCCTTCTTCAGTTCCTCCTTGCAAATATATTCACGGCCCTCTGTTAACATCTTGAATATCACTTTTATCAATTGTCTTGCAAGGCACCGCAGAGCATGGTTATGATCTTTTCCCTCAGCCTTTTTTTTATCGTAATAGGTTTTGGATTCTGGCACATATCGTATTGTGCAGCCCGCTATATCGATCATCGTTGTTTTGCATATCCTGTTTGCTTTATATACGGCCTTCGTTTTCTTACTTTTCCCGGAGTCGTCATCTATGCAGGCTATTCCACAGTAAACCGCGAGCTGGCTTTCCCTGTCGAATCTTTTGATGTCTCCGATCTCTCCCATCAGTCTGCTTGAGAGTTTTGTCCCTACGCCCATAATACTCTTTAATTGCATCACCTCTGCACTCTTTTGCCCTGTTTCTTCCAGTTCCTTATCCAACATCTCAATCTCTTCTTTGAGCTCCAATAGACGCCGGCAACATGATGATATAATCGGTTTGTAAATCCCTGCCAACTCCTCCACGTACTGTATATCACGGAGCCCTTCAACCATCGAGGCAGCTGTTTGTTTCCCTATTGAATCTATTTTCAGTAACGCCCCATGAGTGATCTTTTTATACCCCCGGAAATCGGGGTATTTCTTCAGAAGCCGTAACAGCTTTTTGCTGTTTGTATCTCCAAACTCCAATATGTCCGGACATACCTCCAGCAATCTCTTTCTCAGCCGGTTCTGTATCCTGGTGTTCTCATCTATCAGACTCTGTTGATGCCTTGAAAGTATCCTGAGTTTTTCATTGACTGCAGAAGTCTTCTCTACTTCTATAAACGCCTTTTCTTCCACATCCATATGATCTTTCAATTTCAACATCTTTGCCAGCATTTTTGCGTCTCTCCGGTCGTTACGCCATTCCGCTCCGAACACATCGCGAAACCGTCTTAATTTCAGATTGTCCACATTGTACAGCTTAAACCCGCTCTCTAAAAGTATCCTGTCAAAGGGCGCTCCATATCCGTTCTTCCCCTCTATCGCAAAGGCTATTTCACCCTGCTCTTTTTCTTCGAGCTCCCTGAATTTTCCAATCACGTCTCTAAATTCCCTGAAGCTGTGCGTTACCGTCCGGTCATATAAAACCTTACCGTCACCATCCAGGATTATCACGTGATGGCTTTCGCTTCCTACGTCAATTCCCCCGAACAAACTCTTCATCCTCCTATCCTCCTTTTTGCGTTAGATAGTCTATGGCTTTGCCAATACCGTTTGTCCTGTCTATAATAGCCACTCAAATGGCATCTTCCCATTGGACAGGGTACTGGCCGGGAGCATCCGGCAGTTCAGGCTGAGTCACTTTGACGGACCCCGCTAGCCACAGATGCTCCCGCTACCATCCTTTTATCTTATTACATAAAGAAGGCTACTTCCTTTACTCCCTATTCTCTTATTTTTCTATTATAGACCCCGGCATGACCCCGCCATGAGCCAAAACCAAACCAGTGTGCTCCCCGGTCGGATCGAGCCAGGTGTTAGGGGCTTTTTCTTAATTGTTTTTTCCTGTTTGTAGTCTTGATTTCCGCAAAGCAAGCTCTTATCAAGACCGAAGGTATGACACAAACAATCCTGCAAGCATTCCTGCAAAAGCGCCAAGGACAAAAACGCCGTCCAGGACAGTGGCTAAAGAACCTTCAAAATGGAAGGAATAAAAGGACATCGTTACAATGGCTGCGTTCTGTTTGGCAAAAAGAACGATCACGGTAGTGATCAATAAGGCTCCAATAAGGGTTGCAACAGGTGTAACAAAATTTCGTTTGTACGCAAGGCCAAAGCCCGATTTGTCATCAGAAGATTTTGCAGCATCCTGTAAATGGCCACAGCTAGGGCAAAATGATTTTCCTTCTGGAATAGAGGTACTACATTTTACACAGTTCATTATAATTTCCCTCCTCTTTTAGCTAATTCGTTTAAATTATTAGCCATGCTGCGAGAGTTTCCGCAAGCATAGCATTTGTCTTGCAGATTTCAGACATGGCTTGGCGAGTATTGTTCTCGGTATCAATGAAGATAAGTGTAAGCTGAGCAAGATATACAAGGATAAATCCGGGAATAGCAGTGATAATCATCACAGCAATTCCTGCTTTCACGCCATAATCATTCATCAATGCAAAACCTATTAAAACACCTATAATGATTATGGCCCAACTAAGAACCTCTCCGATTTTTGCAATAGTAAATGCTGTTTTGTAGCTACGTCCTTCCATAAATAATCCTTTCCTTTACCTTTTGAAATGCGAAATAGCATTTGTCTTGAGAAGTCCGTTGTATTTTCATTATGCCATTATTTATTTGCCCCTAACAACGAGGTCACCGGGAGCCAGATTTATCGGCGATCCGGTGGACCGCCTCGTTGGGCCTTAGTCTATTCCTTAAAGAATGTTTCAATCACCGCCGGATCACAGCCTCGAGTTATAGTAATCCAGAAATACTCGTCTATCACTTTGGGATATGCTTTGTGCCTCTTTTGGAGAATCCTAGATAAGCTGTCCCACTCTCTTCCAGAGTTTAATAATTCAGCTTTGACTTCTTTCAATTCGTCCTGAATTTTTAAAAGATAACCTACATAGCCAGAGCCATCGCCTTCCAGATCCAACGTCTGGTAGATAGGCGTATCCCAAGGCGAAAAGAGATTTGGCCGAAGAGCAAATAGCGTTTTCGCAGCTCCGACTGGACCAATACGGACATCAATACCCTGACCATCGCGTTCCTTTCTTGCTGCTCGTTGACGCGCTAAGTCATCAAAAAGGCTAACAATCATTCTTCCGCTTGCCGACAAATCATGGTCTATCAGGCAGTCGTCTGGGGACGGGAGTTTCGATTCATGAATTCCGTACCACTTCATGAAGCCGTTGATCGATATTTCCTCATCAGTCTTCTTAAACTGACGGCAACCCCATGAACGAAGCCATTCAATTAGAGCAATGACTTGATCCTTGCTGTTCAATTGGAGGTTAGGGTATTTTGTCGATAAGGACAGATACTTGGCGTCGTAATCAGAAAACTGATTGTATAAGTAACATGCCGTTCTTAGGTGTGCTAATTTCATCTTATTCTATGCCCAACGCAGTGCGTCACCCGCGCATGAACAGACAAAAGTTGAAAACACGACGCGCTTACCATGCATCGGTGTGGACGCTTTTGTTCTGTGAGGTATTGTCATTAATTCACCTTCCGAGGCTTGGGCTGTTTTTTTGAATATGCCCCTTCTTGAGCAGATTCTCCGTGTTGTTGGAATTATTGGTAGTCTCTTTATTATCTTTGGGGCATTGTATGTAAATTGGAGGTTGAGGTGTCTGACGAGGAAATATCATGGGGACAAGCATGACCGCTAACGTAACAACGCCAATAGCAACAAGAACTTTCGTAAGCATTTTTAGCGTGTCGGTCATGGCAGTAATTTTGTCTTGGGTTTTTCTATTTTCAAGCGCAACGACGGCATTCATACTTGAACTTCTTGTAAGGGCATACAAGATAAGTTCGACAGCCTTATCCTTTGCCTCTTCTTTTTTGGTTTCCATTTTTGCTTCCGATAGGTCTTTATTTAATAATTCTTCTCTTATTCTTCCCCATTTGACATGTGTTTCTTCAATGTCACAGAGGAGTTGTTCAATGGGCTTATCAAGGTCACGATCTGTTATGATTTCGGCTTCAGACTGTGTTGATTTGTCTTTCGGGATCTCGTCATGGGTTTTCCGTAGCCAATTAATAAAGGGTTCCTTATCAACATGGCTTGACTTATGGGGCTTAAATTTGTCGTCTGTCATTTGTATGCCTTTAATTTATATTTTTACAGAGAACGACCATGCTAACCAGCGAGCGCAGAGGCCAAAGATGAAAACCAAACCGCGTTTATTGCGAGTCTGGTTGAGCATTTTGTTAGAGCGGTTATCCGTTCTTTTCCCAATTACCAACCAGCGTTCCGACCGTGCTGTCTGAGCGTGCCTTTCTGCCACTAGGGTAAACGAGTTTCACTGAGTCACGTGGCAGTCCAAATTTGGTTTCAATTGTACGCTGTGCTGATTCGATTGATGCGTCACTTCTGAAGACTTTATATCGAATAGGTTTCATTTCTCTCTTTTTTTTCTTCTGGATCGCCATACTTTTTTCCTCCTTATTATCTTTGTGATTTATTCTTCCTCTTCAGCCTCTTCAATTTGGCTGGACAAAGTCGTCTTGAAACATTTATGTAAAGCTTCCTCGAATAGTGTTGAAGAATTTAAAAACCAATCGAAAAACTCTACGAACTCACCTTTTGAACATGGGAAATGTGCCATGCCGAAGGTATCTGCCAGTTGATCAACTTGGGCCGTTGAAAATCCCACTTCACGAAGAGTAGAAAATGGGGCTGGCAGTATGTGTTTCCCTCTGAGAGGTTTTCGGCCGACCCCCGGTCCAGAAAAATAAGGCGTCATCATCTGCATGAAAGCGTCCTGCAAGACGCGGTGAAAGAAGCCGCGAAAAAGGCAGGACTGCACAAACAGGTGGGCTGTCATGTGCTCCGTCACTCCTTTGCCACTCATCTCCTTGAAAGCGGATACGACATCCGCACGGCACAGGAATTGCTTGGACATAGCGATGTGAGAACCACGATGATTTATACCCATGTGTTGAACCGCCCAGGTATTGCTGTAAAAAGCCCTGCGGATAAATAGCATCACCTGTTAACCTGCTTTTTGACCTGCCTGCCGGCAGGCTACCGCCGTTTGCTGTTCCGCCTGCCCTGCGGCTGAAGCATATTATAAAAAAACCATCCTTCGAAAATGCGGTGTCATAAAACAGTGCCGAGACAGCTCTACGTAATTTCAGTCAGATAAAGTATATCACAGGTGCAGACTCCGGCAGGAACGGGAAAAACAAAACTACTTGACCGCCCCCATGGTGAAGCCCGCGATAAACCGGTCCAGAAAGAAGGTGTAGACCACGGCCACCGGGATGCTTGCGATCAGGGCCCCGGCCATGAGAGGACCCCACTGAAAGACGTCCCCGCGCACCAGCTCTGTCGGCACACCGATCGAAACGGTTTTATTCGCGGAGACCGAAATGAAGGTGAGGGCATAGATGAATTCATGCATCGTAAGGGTGAAGGCAAAGACGACAATCGTCAGTATGCCCGAGATCGCCAGGGGAAACACCACCTTGAACATGGCCCCGACCCTGGACAGCCCGTCGATCATGGCCTGCTCCTCGATGTCGCGGGGTATTGTCTTGAAGAACCCCATCAGGAGCCAGGTACAGAAGGGTATCGTGAAGGTCGGGTAGATGAGGATGAGCGACCAGAGAGACTCCTGCAGCCCCATAAGGGACGCGAACCTCGACAGCGGGATGAACAGGATCGTGGGCGGCACAAGGTACGTCAGAAATATGCCGATGCCGAGCAGTTCTCCCCAGCCGCGGGCCCACCGGGCAAGACTGTACGCCGCCGGAACAGCAATAACAAGCGTGATCGCGACAACAGCCATCCCGACGATGAAGGTGTTCAGGAGATAGGTCAGGAAGTGTGTATCGTAGAACAGCAGGCGGAGATGGTCCATGGTCGGCGGCTCGTTAAAGAGAAAGGGATTGTTCAACGGAGCGAAAAGGTCGTGGTCACGTTTGAACGTGGCAATGACCATCCAGTAGAAGGGGAAGGCGCTGAAGATGCAGAATACGCCCAGGAGCGTATAGAGTCCTCCCCTGCGGACAAGCGACCGTGCGTCTGTCATCACACCACCTCCGCGCGTTTGGCCATGCGCAGCACCAGTGCTGCTATGCCGGCCAGAACAGGGAACATAAAGAGGGAAACAGCCGCGCCCTGGGCAAGGTCGCCGCCCTCGATCCCCTTGAAAAAGGTCCAGGTAGCAAGCACCTGTGTCATATGGATCGGGCCGCCCCTCGTCAGCACGTAGACGACGGTCATGTCCGTGAAGGTGAAGACGAGACCGAACAGGAACGCGATGCTGATAATGGGCATGGTGAGTGGTATGGTGATCTCGACGGTCCGGCGCCATGCCCTCGCGCCGTCTACCTCGGCAGCCTCGAGAAGGTCCCGCGGAATGGATGAGAGCCCTGCCATCTGGATGACCGTTGCCAGAGGGAGCAGCCGCCAGATGTGGACGATGATGACTGATGACATTGCGAAGCCCGGTTCTCCGAGCCAGTAGAGGTTCTGCATCGGTCCCAGGAGCGCGCCGGGGGTGCCCAGCAGGCCAAGGCTCCGGAGTATCCAGTCGATAGGGCTGAAGATCGAGTCGAACATCCAGAGCCAGCCTATTGTTCCGAGGGAGATCGGCGCTGTCCAGGGGAGCATGATGAGGAACCGGATGACCCACTTTCCCCGGAAATCTTCCATCAGGGCTGTGGCCAGGATCCTTGACAGGATGATGACCAGGGACTGGGAAACGAGCGCGAACACGAACGTGTTCTTCAGGGAAATCCTGAAGACCGGGTCAGCAAAAACCGCCCTGAAGTTATCAAAACCGATCAGATGGAGGGTCGGATCTCCTGTGGTCGCGTTGCTCAGGCTGTAAAGGATGGCAAGGACGAAGGGGAACCCGATCATCACCGCGATGTACAGGATTGCGGGAGTGATCATGATCCTGGCGAGCAGGTCTGCGCGGTCCCGAATACCGGCGCGTGTGATGTTGCTGTCCACGCTCATTTCTTATCCTTGTCTGTGCGAAGTCCGCTCAGCCGGTCGAAATACCGGATATCCTGCCTTGAAACCGCAAAAGGGTATGTCTGCCCTGCCTCGACCGGCAGGCTGATGTTGCCCGGAAGACGGGAAACAACATGGCGGGCGCAGCACTTTTCTCCTATATTGCCGTATACCAGACGTTCTGCTCCGAGGTATTCAAGCCAGGTGACCTCAAAAGGGTAGGTAACGATTCCATTGCTGTCTGCAAAAGATCCGGCCGGCAGGAAGGTCTCCGGCCGAAAGCCGACAAGGAGGTCACCCTGTTCAATCAAATTCATCGGCGGTGAGCCCACAAACGTGGCAACGAATGTGTCGGCAGGCCACTGGTATATATCGGCAGGGGTCCCGATCTGACGGACCCTCCCCTGATTCATGACAACGATCCGGTCTCCGAGGCCCATGGCCTCCACCTGATCGTGAGTGACATAGACGGTTGTTACCCCGAGCCGCTTCTGGAACTGCCGCAACTCCTCGCGGGCCGAGGCCCGGAGGATCGCGTCAAGGTTCGATAAGGGCTCGTCGAGGAGAAAGACGCTTGGTTCCCTCACAATGGCGCGCGCAAGGGCAACACGCTGCCGTTCTCCGCCGGAAAGCTCGCGGGGCTTGCGGTCGAGCAGGCGCTCGATCCCGAACATTCCGGCAGCCCACTCGACTTTGTCCCTGATCGTTGCCTTGTCCACGCCCCGGGTACGGAGGGGAAAGGCGATGTTTTTGAAGACAGTCATGTGAGGGTAAAGGGCATAGCTCTGGAACACCATGGCGATGTTCCTGACCCGCGGCGGCAGATGTGTGACTGTCTGTCCGTTAATGATTATTTCGCCGGAGCTCGGGGCCTCGATTCCCGCAATCATTCTTAACAGGGTAGTCTTGCCGCAACCCGAGGGGCCCAGGAGCACGAGAAATTCTCCCTCCGCAGTCTGGAGGTCCACATTGTCGAGGGCCTTTACCTCACCAAAAAGCTTTGTGACCTTCTGTATCTCTAAAAGCGCCATAATCTCCTCTGGTCGGACAGATGTTCCGCTGTCCGGCCTGATTATTTTGTACCGCCCACAAGGCCCTTTTTCCGCCATTTGGAGAATATGGACTTGACCAGGAGTTCGGCCTGGTCTACCGCTGTCTCTGCCTTCATCCCGCGCGCTGCGTTGGCGAACATGTTCGGGATCACAAAGGTAGCGAACACCTCGCCGATTGCGGGGTTTGCGGGCCCGGGATGTCCGATGTTGGTGGACCACTTTTCCGCGTCCTTCAGCACCGCGAGTTTTCCTTTGGCCTCCCCGGCAATAGCAAAGGGATCGTTATCAAACCATCCATTGTGCAGGTCACGGAGTTTCCTGGCCCCTTTTATGGCTGTATAGCCCCTGTCGCCGGATGGAATCGGCGCGTCAAAAAAGGCAGGGGAATTATAGAGTTCGCTGTAGTACATGGCCTGGTCGTAATTCGCAACGAGGTCGAGAAGGAACTTCTTTGCTGTATCAACATTCTTCGAATGTTTCGGGATGATGTAGTTGTAGATAACGTGTTCGGAGTGCCAGTGTGTCCCGCGCGGTCCCTTGAGAGCAGGCGAGAAATTGATGTCCTTCGCGATTTCTGGGACCTCTTTCTGCGCGGAGCGGTACGCGGAGATTGAGTTGAGGATGTATGAGGCCCTTCCCGCGATGAGCGCCTGGTTGTTCGAGACAGCGGTCCACGCAAAGACCTCGGGGACCATCGCTTCCTTGAAGAGTCTTGCCATGTATTCGACTGCTTCGACGGTCCTTTTGTTGTTCAGGACCACGTTCTCCTTTTCGTCCTGAATACTGCTGTCGTATGACCAGAGGAGGGCCCTGCCGGCCATGTTCGAGTCCAGTTCCTGGGACAGGCCGATACCAAGCTGGATCCCCTGGTCTTTTTTGATCTTGCCGCCGTAGGTGATGAGGTCCTCCCATGTCTCCGGACCGGTCCGGCTTGCCGGCCTTTTCCCAAAGGCTCTTTCTGTAGCACCCGGGATCAATGGTCCAGCCGGGACAGAAGCTGTAGTACTTTTTTGTCCGGGGATTATATGAGCTCTTGTGGCAGAGGATATGTTGTTTGCCGAACCGTTTCTCCGCCTCTTTGACTACGTCCGAGAGGTCAAGCACGCTCGGTTCGAACTGTGAAGGCGGGGAGATCCACTCGATGAGGTCATGCCCCTGTTTGGCCGAGACTTCCGCAGCAGTCCTGGACGGGATTTCGGCAAGGCCGATATGGTCCACCGTCACCGTGACATTATTAGCCGCCCCCCATTTTTTAGCGAAGTTGTCGAACCACTCCTTGTCAAAACGGGGAACAAAGTGAGACCAGACAAGAATCTTTAACTCCCGTGAAGCAGCACTGCTCTGCGTGGGAACAAAGATTGACGGAGCAATGCCGAGAGCAGCTGTGCTTACGGCTGCAGCTTTGATAAACTCCCTTCGGGTCATACCCTTTTTCGATGACTTTGCCATACGTAACCTCCATTCATACAGAATATTTCTACATCGTATATGAAAATGCCTCCCTCTGCAATATTTATCAAAAACGGCCAGAAAACCCCGAGCTTTTAAGCTCGGGGATGAATGGCCGCCCGGAGCGAAGCTGGCGTAGCGTAGGAATATCTGGCATAATCTGGCCATGGCCAGATATTGGACAGGCGCACATACAAAGCATCGGATACAGATGCATCTGGTATGGATACCGAAATACCGCCGGAGAGTGCTCAGAGGCAAAATAGCTATACGTGTGAGACAATTGCTGAATGAAGCGTGCGAAGTAAATAGATGGCAAATCAGAGAGATGAGTATCCAAGCGGACCATATCCACGTGATTGTTCAGATTAAGCCAAGTGATAGCGTATCGGAAGTTGTACAGATTCTGAAAGGTGGTACAAGCCGTGTGATCAGAAAGGAGTTTCCAGAGCTGGAGGAATTTCTCTGGGGCGATAGTTTTTGGGCTGACGGCTATTTTGCTGAGAGTATTGGACAAGTTAGCGAAGATATAGTTAAGAAGTATATACGGGACCAGCGTGAGAGGCCATGAGTCGGATTATGCCATCTCCGAAACTCTGGCCTTTAGGCCGGAGCCAGTGCGTTCATTGAGCTTGTGCTGCTTGTTTTTTCAGAGTGAAGAACAAGGGTTTAGGCTGAAAACTGTGTTTGGCGGAGGTGTATTAAGTTCGTACTTGAACGAACATTGCTTCCGGAGGATTGAGGTGTCTACAGATGAAGGATCAGACGCGTGCTCATCGCACTCAGGGAACTTCGGGCATCTGATGCAGTCACCCCATATCTTCTGGGGGAGGGCAGCCTTGTCAGTGTCAGTAAAGCCCAGCTTCTTGAAGAAAAGGGGCTGATAGGTGAGCACGAAGACCCGTTTGATGCCGAGGGCCTTTGCTTCACGCAGACAGCGTTTGACCATCTGTTTCCCTATCCCCAGCATCTGGTATTCTTTTCTTACCGCGAGGGAACGGACCTCCGCAAGGTCTTCCCAGAGCACATGGAGGGCGCATACGCCGGTGATCGTTTTTTTTTCTTCGGCAACAACAAAGTCCCTGATATTTTCGTAGAGCTCATTGATCGCCCTCGGGATCATCTGTTCCTTGCGCGCGAATTCATTGACCAGTTTTTGTATTTCCCTGGTGTCAGCAATAACAGCTTTTCTTGTTTTCAAGATATTTCATCCCTTCCAGAATTAAATTTTTATTAATAGCTGCCGCGTTGCTGCCCGCAGCGTGCGTAAGAGAAAACAGCCGGTCGAAAGAAGACTTCTTGACCAGGGCTGTTTCCGCTATCAGCGCTCCGAGCATGACCATATTCGCCGCCCTCGTGTTTCCCAGAGAACCTGCTATCTTTGTGGCAGGGACACCGACAGGGCAGATGTTTTCCCTGAAGGGGACATTGTTTACCAGAGATGAATCAAAGAGAAGAAGGCCACGTTTCTTCAAGCTGTGCCTGGAATCTCTCGGCCGATATCCTGTTCATCGCTATCAGAATGTCTGGCGTCAGTACTACGGGAGAGCCGATCATCTCATCAGATACTATTACCGTGCAGTTTGCCGTGCCCCCGCGCATTTCAGCACCGTAGGAAGGGAACCACGTTACCTGTTTTCCCTCGATCATGCCGGCCTGTGCAAGGACTTTCCCCAGAAACAGGATTCCCTGTCCTCCTGCCCCTGCAATGATGATCCTGGATTCCAATCAGCTATTTCCCCCGGTGAGGTCTTTTATCGTGCCTAAAGGAAAGACCGGTATGAGCGTTTCCCTCATCCACTCGAGGGCTTTTTTCGGAGTCATTCCCCAGTCGGTAGGACAGGGAGAGAGGATCTCAACGAAGCTGAATCCCTTTCCCTCAATCTGATTGAGAAACGCCCTCTCAACAGCTTTTTTTGCCGTGAGAAGGTTCCTGTACGAGTCGACGGACACACGCTGGACAAAAGAGACCCCCTCGATGGTTGCGAGGAGTTCGGAAACCCGCAGAGGATGGCCTGATGTCTTTATGTCCCTGCCTGAAGGTGTTGTTGTTGTTTTCTGTCCGGGAATGGTCGTGGGGGCCATCTGCCCTCCGGTCATGCCGTAAGTGGCATTATTAATGAAAAAGACCGTGAGGTTTTCTCCGCGGTTCGCGGCATGTACAATTTCAGATGTTCCGATCGCAGCAAGGTCGCCGTCTCCCTGATAGGAAAAAATGATCCTGTCCGGCATGACCCTCTTTAAGGCGGTTGCTACAGCAGGCGGTCTCCCGTGCGCAGCCTCAAGGATATCAAAATTGAAATAGTCATAGGCAAAGACAGCGCAGCCGACCGGAGCGATGCCTATGACTCTGGTGCGGATCCGCAGCGCATCGACAGATTCGGCG
Source organism: uncultured Nitrospira sp. (assembly GCA_963746295.1). GTDB lineage: Bacteria > Nitrospirota > Thermodesulfovibrionia > Thermodesulfovibrionales > UBA6898 > JAOUFP01. Next base: position 18,489 of record CAVVAQ010000019.1, read on the forward strand.
ATAAGCCGGTGGACCAGGCTGTGGCCGCAGCCCGGACAGTAGCGAAAGGGCGCCGGCTTGAGAGCCTTTGGCCTGCTGAATACTCTTTTCACTTCTTAACACCCTCATAGCAGAGAATAATATTTTTGCCGGACGCCTTTGCCGCATAGAGCGCTGTGTCTGCCGCGTTCAGCAAATATTTCGCGCTATTGGCGTTCTTTGGATAAGACGCTATGCCTCCGCTCAGGGTAATACGTATATTTTCAAGGTTGCTGGTACGGAAATGGTGGTCCTGTATGATGTTCCTTATCCTGTTGGCCAGAAAAATCGTTTCTTCCTCAGGGGTGTTCGGGAGGATGAAAATAAATTCCTCACCGCCATAACGCACAATCGTGTCTGTTTCCCGTGAGATCGATTTCAGAATACGGGCCAGTTCCTGGAGAATCTCGTCGCCTGCCTGGTGGCCGTACGTGTCATTTAAATTTTTGAAATTATCAATGTCAAACAATATTAGGGAAAACGGATTGTCATATCGGTTTGTACGCGCGATCTCAAGGTCAAGCGTCTTATAAAAATATCTCGTGTTATAAAGACCGGTAAGGGCATCGGTAATGGAGAGCCGCTTGGTCTCCAGGAAGAGCCTTACCTTGCCTATGATATGTGTTACATGGTTGCCTACGAGCGTCATGACAGAGACGAACTCAAAATCAACAACCTTTTCCGCTCTGCTTGCAAGAAAGAGCATTCCGGTAACGCCGCCTTCGCTTACCAGGGGGACCGCGACCAGGAAGACAATGCCTTCATCACGCAGGAACGGGATCCGCCGGATTTCATCCGATTCTATGATGCTGAGGGGTTCTTTTAATTTGATGGTATTGCTGCATAAGGAATCCAGAGCGCCCTCCTGTATCTTTTTCCTGATTTCAGGCGATATGCCCTTGCTGATTTTCAGGGCTAATTTTTCGTCTTCTTCCAGTACGATCCAGCCTGTATGGAAATCGGTAATGAGGAGTACTTTGTCCATAAGGTCTTCCATGACAAGATCAAGATTGTCGGAGGAGATAAAGGTGCTCGAAAGGTTGTTTATGATGATGAGTTCCTTGTTCTTTTTGAGCAGTTCTGTCTCGAGTTTTAAAAAATTTGTTATATCCTTGAATATAATTCGTACCAGATTTTCTTTCTGCTCTGTTTCAAAGGGCAGAATGTATACTTCAAAGTTGCTGGCCGTTGAATGACAGGCGCTCGATAAACTCTTTTTTTTCCGAAATCGCCCGGTCTGTCATTTTCTGCAACCTGCTGAATTGGTTCAGTTCTTTAAAGTTTCTCTTTAATAAGAGAGGTTTCTTTTCCTTCAGCAGAAGGCAACAGCTTTCATTAAGGTCGTATATGCTCCCGTCAGGACCAAGGATAATGAAGGGATCAGGTATGAGATCAAGAGAGAGGTGTTCTGAGATTCCTCTTCCCTGTTCTTTATCTTTTGAGATAATGTGGCCTCCTGCTATTAATTATTAAAGTAATGCTTCAACAAAAGCCTGATTCACTCCCGTATTGCCATTATTATTACGTGTTCAGACTATTATCGCAAGATTTTTTTTAGAAATCACGAATCTTAGCGATTAACTGATTATCCCTTAGTGCGATAACCCAGAAACCGCAATATTTTACCAGAAACAGCTTTTTTCTGCTTAGTTCTGCTGCGTCCATTTCATGTTTGACATTGAACGCTGCTGATACTACACTTTGTCTAGAATAAGAAAATACCGGAGGTTCCCGATGCAGACCAAGGAGTTGCACCCTGACCTTTCCCTGATCCAGAACGCTGACCTGAACGGCAAGATCGTGCTGGTCAGGTTCGACCATAATGTTGTAAAGGCCGGAGAGATTCGGGACCCTTACCGGATCGACCGCACCATAGGAACGCTCTTTCATATCGTGGAACGCGGCGGCAGGCCGATCATGATGACCCACGTAGGCAGGCCAAAAGATAAAAAGACCGGAAAAATATTCTGCAGGGATGATGAATCCGTAGGGCCGATCATCCGGTATCTTGAACAGAAGCTCCATATGAAGATCCATGTCCCGGCGTTTCCCATTGATCCTGAAAATGGCATCTCCGGGATCGATACCTCTGTCAATCTCGCGATCAGGGGACTGAAGGAGAGGCGGATAGGCGGCATCTATCTCCCGAATACGAGATGGTTCCAGGGAGAAGAGGGCAAGGGGAGCACCAGGGAGGATTTCGCGCTCCAGCTCGCGGGACTGGCTGATATTTATGTCAATGACGCCTTCGGTTCCTGGCAGCCGCATGCCTCTACGTATGATATCACCAGACACCTTCCGTCCTTCGCCGGTTTCCTGATGCAGCAGGAGATCCTGAACCTCAGCAGGGTGCTCAATCCGGAAAGGCCGTTTATAGCTGTGGTTGCGGGAGCAAAGTATGACACGAAGATAAAACCCCTCTCTGCCATCTATGAAAAGGTCGACCGCCTCATCCTTGGCGGGGTGATCTACAACACCTTCCTCTGCGCGAAATATGACGTCAGGATACGGGGAGTTTCTGATGATGATATCCGGCTGGCAAAAGAACTCGTTGAGAAGGACAGGGTATATAACAAGATCGTGGAACTTCCCTATATCGTTGAATCTGATATCCTCGAAGAACGGATCGGGGGCAGGTACAGGACAATTTCGATCAGGGATTTCAGTCCCGGCAAGGAATACGGTTATATCCTTGATATAGACCCGGCATCGTTTGAGGCCGGGCAGGTGGCTGACGCGATCGGCACTGCCAGGACGATATTCGTGAATGCGGTAATGGGCTATACCCCCCATTTTGCAGAAGGCTCACAGGCGCTGGATCATACGATAGACCGCAATAGTACGGCCATGAAGATGTATGGCGGAGGCGATACGCTCCAGGAGTTCAAAAGCCTCTGTCCGGGTCTCTACCTTTCGGTGATGGACAATGCCAATTATTATTTCTTTACCGGCGGCGGCACAGTGCTCACAGCGATAGAACAGGGCAGCCCCTATGGCCTCGAACCGGTCCAGGCGCTTATGGGGACGGGAAACAAGGAATAACAATTATATTATTACTTTCTTTATGGTGTTTCGCCCCAAGCCCTAGTTACCTTTCTTGACGCCCAAGGTAATGGGATCGTCTGTGCCATGCACAGCGAAATAAGATAACTCAAATTTTCCTTACATTGAAAACTTCCGTCAGGAGTTTTCCAAGGTAACCCAAAGAAGGGCGCCCCAACGAAAATCTTATAACGGTCTGCTCGGTCGATCGCACGGCATTTTGGGTAATAGTCAAGGCAATAATCCAGACAAATTCCCTGCATTCCATATAAAATACTCTATGCTGAAGATCGGCCCATTGACTCTCAAATACCCATTTCTGCTTGCTCCCATGGCAGGGATCACTGACCTGCCGTTCCGGATGATCTGCCGCAGGTACGGCTGCGAACTCGCCTTTGTCGAGATGATCAGCGCGCGGGCGCTTGTCTACGAGAATACGAAGACGGACAAGATGATCAGGACGCAGCCCGGGGACAGGCCCCTGGGCATACAACTCTTGGGCAGGGACCATGAGTTTGTCCTGAAAGCGCTGGATATTGTCGGTAAATATGGATACGACCTCATAGATTTTAACGCTGCATGCCCTGTTACAAAGGTGACGTCCAAGGGCGAGGGCTCGGGCCTGATGAAAGAGCCCCGCAGACTCGGACAGCTGCTGAAGGCGATTGTCGATCATACCGACCTTCCGGTGACAGTAAAGATCCGCGCTGGATGGGATGAAAACTCTGTGAACGCAAGGGAGGTTGCCCTCTATGCCCGGGATGCCGGAATAAAAGGTCTCTTCATCCATGGAAGGACAAGGGCACAGGGATACAGCGGCAGTGTGGATTATCAGGTGATCAGGCAGGTGAAGGAAGCGCTCGATATCCCGGTCATCGGCAGCGGAGATGTTTTTTCTCCCCTGCAGGTGAAGAAGATGTTTGATGAGACAGGATGCGATGGCGTAGCCATAGCACGGGGAGCGCTCGGTAATCCCTGGATATTTCAGGAGACTGAGGAGTTTTTTCAAACCGGAATGGTCTCGCACAAGGCCGGACATACATGAGGTGGCTGAGGTCATGGCAGCTCACCTGAGATCCATTGCTGAATATCACGGCCCGGTGACGGCGCCGGTATTGTTCCGGAAACTCTTTGTCTGGTACACCAAGGGGTTCCGTAATGTGAAGCCATTGAAGGACAGGGCCTTCAGGGCAAAGTCCGAAGAAGAGATGCTCGAACTGATCTCCGAATTCAAGCTCAATGCAGCTCACTCTCAGGCAACCCTTTCTGTCAGCTGCAAAGATCTGCCGGAAGTTTAGTCTGCTCGCTGCAGCATGGTTATGTATGAATACGGCTGTCCATGGTAAAATTCAGATCTATGTCAATAAAGCTGATAATTTTTGATCTTGACGGCACGCTCGTGAATTCGAGTATTGACATAACGAACGCCCTCAATTACGCGATTGAACCGTACGGTCTTGAAAAACTGACGGTCGAGAGAACGATCAGCCTGGTGGGAGAAGGCATTACGAGGCTGATCGAAAAAGTGCTTGGTGAGGGATTGACCGGTATCAGGGACATTGTGCTGGAGAGGTTCCTGGAATACTACGGTGAGCATCTGACTGACAATACTGCTGCCTATCCGGGAGTTCGCGAAACCCTTGCGTTGCTGGGAGCTTTTCGGAAGGCCGTGATCTCAAACAAGAGAGAGGACCTCTCACGGCGTTTGCTTGAAAATCTCGGACTTGCCGGATATTTTGACATCATTTGGGGGAGCGACAGCGTCCCGGAAAAAAAACCTTCACCCGTGCCTGTTCAGGAGATGCTCAGGAAATTCTCCTGCGCGCCTGCTGAGGCGGTCATCGTCGGAGACAGCAATTATGATATAGAGGCAGGGAGGGCAGCAGGGGTCAGGACAGTTGCTGTCTCCTACGGCTATCGGGATGTTTCTCTCCTGAAGGACGCGGATTTTATCATAGACAGTATGACAGATTTGATCTCCAGACTGGACACCTTCAATGCGCAGTGAAACTGAAACGACCCTCGACGGTATCCTGGACATCAAGATATACCAGAACAGAAACGGCTATCGCTTCTCGGCAGATGCTGTTCTGCTCTCTTCTTTTGCAGACATGAAACAGGTGGAGAGCATTGCTGATCTGGGGGCAGGGTCAGGGATTATCGGTCTGCTCCTTGCGAGGAAATACAGCGGGGCAAAGGTCCTGCTTGTGGAGCTGCAGAAATCTTTGTATACACTCGCTGAAAGGAATATCGCCCTGAACAGTCTGGAAGACCGGGTTGCGGTAGTGCATTCCGATATACGGGATATGAGAAAGCAGATACCGCAGATGTCATTTGATCTCGTAGTTTCCAACCCGCCGTTCAGGAAGCCGGCATCAGGCCGCCTAAGTGTTGGGGAGGAAAAGGCCGTGGCAAGGCATGAATTAAAACTGAAGTTTGCGGAGCTGGCAGAGGCTGCTTCATATCTTCTGAAGGCGCGGGGGAGATTCTCACTGATATTTCATCCTGAAAGGCTTGTCGAAGCCATTGATACCCTCAGGGAAAACCGGCTGGAGCCGAAACGGATAAGGTTTGTGCATAATGACAAAAAGGCGACATCCAAAATAGTTCTCATAGAGGCGGTAAAGGAGGGTCGGGCCGGGATCAGGGTGGAAAAGCCGCTCTTCATGTATGAGGAAGGCGGGGGCTATACAGCCGAGGTGAATGAGATGTATGGAAGGTAATGCAAGGAAGCAGGAAAAATTGTCTCTGCTGCCGGGCTTGATTATTCTTATCGCCTTTTCATCAGCCATAGTCATTGGATTGTTACCGGCGGATGCAACAGCGCATCTTGACGATAACCTGATAGGGGTGCCGCCGTCTGACATTTCGGAGTGGAATTATCATGGAATAAGTGCGGCAGAATCGAAGAAATGGATAGAGGAGGGCATCATATTCGCTGCATGGGCAGCGCAGTGGAAGGGCGAGGGATTCAGCGCAGAATCCGCAGGCAGATGGCATAAAATAGCGAATGTATATACCGCCGGGGATTTTTTAAAGAACGGCTTTGGCCCTGAAGAGGCAAAAGAATGGATGGACCATGGCATTAAATCCGGCCTTCGGGCTGGGGAATATCTGGCCGCCGGGCTCGATGCGAGGGAGGCAGGGACCTTTTGGAAGAAAGGGCTTTATCCCGATGAAGCAAGAGAATGGAAAAATGCCGGGTTCAATGCCGAAGCAATGCTGAAGTGGCGCTATGGACCGAGGATGAGCGAATTTTATTTTACAAAGGGCTCCCGTTATTCGCAGGCAGTATATGATGTCGGATTTGCCAGGAACTGGAGGGGAGCGGGCTTTACAGCAGGGGAAGCGCATCTGGCCATCACCTATGGATTTGAGCTCGTTGAAGCAAAAAAATGGAAGGATGCCGGATTCTCTTTCAACGAAAGCGTTCTTTGGAAGGATTCGGGGTTTACACTGGAAGAGGCTGTGACGGGCAGATGCGCTGGCTTGAGCGCGACAGACGCCGAACTCAGGCAGTATGAGGCATCCGTCAGGGAAGACGAAATAACGGATCTCTCTGCGGACATTACAATAAAAGAAGACGGCACGCTCGATGTTATTGAATCGATCACGATCATCGACAGGCCTGGCGGTGATTACAAGGATGGATACTATAAGGCTGCCCCGGCCCTGGAGTGCAAATTGTCGAATTCGGCAATTACGTTTACCAGCCCGCGCTTGTATGTTAAATCAGTCGAATTGGACGGCCGTCCCGGCGAATATGCCATGGTAGACGACGTTCTGTATTTTAAAAAATATGGCGCTCCGCTGCCTGAGGGCGAACATCGGATAACTCTGGCGTATTCGACAGACAGCACGGTCCTGGATGAACCATACCACGATGAATTATGCTTCGTCATTGTCGGAGGTATTCGCAGGGGAAATTACATAAGAAATGCCTCGGCAACAGTCAGGCTTCCGAAAGGCGCGCATATTATCTTTGCCGGTGGAAATGCGGGCTTGCGAGACCGAAAGGACATTGTTTCGAAGATCGAAGAGACTGAACAGGGTGATATTGTACGGTATGACGTGACCAGGCCGCTGAGGGAGGGCATGGCCTTTTCAATCGATCTCGGATTTGTCAAAGGGTCTGTTCATGCGTCGTGGCTGCAAAAAATGGTTTTGATCGATAGACGGTCAAAGCGCTTCCTGTCCAGCCTGCTAATTTTTGTTTCCGGCCTCGCTGTCTGCTGTATCTATTACTCGATTGTCTGGTCCAGGGTCGGCCGCGACCCTAAGGGGCGAGACGCCGCGGTAACGGAGTCCTCGCCGCCCGGGGATATCGAACCTCCGAGGATGAGGGGGCTCATCAGAAAGGGAAAAACAGATCATCTGAGCGCGGCAGCCGAGCTGCTCTATCTGGCCGAGCGGGGATTTATCAGGATCTTCGAATCAGAAGGGATCTATAAAATAGAAAAGACGGACGGAATTCTCACACAACTGCCGGATTGGGAAAAAGCTTTCCTGACACGGCTTTTTCATGAAAAAAATACCGTGATACTGACAGGCCGTTCGGAGAAAAAGCACCTTTCACTGGCCACTCAGCAGCTGAAGAGCTCAGTGAAAAGAGAGTACGGTAAGCAGACCGAACAGAACATGCGTTATCTGTGGCCGGGCATCATCATGTCTGTTCTGTTCCTCGGGGCTTCCCTCGCAATAATCGACAAAAGCGAGCTGATCGAAAGAGGCAATGCAGCAGCGGTCCTGACCGCATATGCTTCTGTTCTCGCAGCCGGTTTCGGACTTCTTACGCTCCTGTTTAAGCGGCTTTTCCGTCAGCCGACCAAAGAGTATGTGGATCTGCTGGAGCGGCTCCATGCATACGTCGATTTCTTAAAGCGAAACTTTACTGACCTTAAAGCGCGGGTTTACATCCCGCCTTTTTTGCAGGAACATCTACCTTATGCGATTGCAGCGGGAATCGCTGTTGATGGCCTGCTGATACGCAGCGGGGAAGTGAAATGGTACAAAGGCAATTCCGGAGGATTTCAATGCGGGGACTTTATTTTGACAGTAAAAAGGTCATTGTAAGGAGCGTAATCGCATGCGGGTGACAGGTTCGATAAATCCATGGTCATCGAGGCTGTTAATCGTTCTTTGCCTGACGCTTTCATTTCTGGTTCCCTACTCAGGGACGGTGCTTGCCGAAAAGGCTCTTATCGCCCGATGGGAGAAATACGGCTTTGCTCCGGAGGAGACCCTCCTGTGGTGGGATAACGGTGTCCTTTCCATGAAAACCGCAATCAACTGGCGCAGCAATGGATTTGCGGCCTCGGAGATCAGGCAATGGAAGGCTATGGATATTGCGCCTGAGGAGGCGAGTGAGTGGAGGGATGCCAGGGCAGATGTAGATGCTGCTGTTGAATGGAGAAGGTATGCCTTTACCCCCGGCAGAGCAGCGGATTGGATGCGCTTTCAGTTCAGTATCGGCGATGCGATCGCATGGAGGAAGCACGGTTTTGAAGCAGACGAAGCAGCTGCGTGGAGAGATAGAGGTATGAGCCCGACCGCTGCTGTCAGGGCCAAGCGCAGCGGAGGAGTACAATGAACCGATCAAGTTCCGGCCAAAGGGTTTTGCGGGAAGTTTCCGCCCGGAGGATGTCGGCTGGACTGGCAGGTTTTATCCTTGTTTTGTGTCTGACAGCCTCCTTTGGAGTTCCTTACGGCGTTGTTTTTCTCAAGGAAGCGTATGACAACAGAGAGTGGTCAAAGACCGGGTTGAGCGGAGCGGAAATAGACGAGTGGAAGCGCGAAAAAATCAGCAGGCACATGGCGGTGAGGTGGCGTAGCGCGGGATTTAAGCCGCCCCATGCCTCGATCTGGATACTGGAAGGCTTTGAGCCGGAGAATGCCGGAGTGTGGAACAGCAGGGGGTTTTGGCCGCATGAAGCAATTTCATGGGGAAAAGCTGGATTTGCCCCGGATGAGGCTGCGGAGTGGAATGAGATGGGATTTCATTATACGGTTGCGGACGACTGGAAGAAAAAGGGTGTAAGCCCGGCAGATGCAGCCATCAGGCGAAAAAAGGGCGAATGGCCTTAAGAATAGGCTGCATATAAAAGGAGGATCTCTGTTATGAGCTTCAGGATAATTGCAGGCATTGCCGGAAGTGTGCTTTTTCTTGTAGTTGTCATCTATATCTATAACAAGCTCGTGCGCCTGCGCTATGCTGTCAGGAACTCATGGTCCGATATCGATGTGCATTTGAAAAAAAGATATGAACTGCTGCCGAACCTTGTCGAGGCGGTCAAAGGCTACGCAGCGCACGAAAACGATACATTTGCAAAGGTAGCGCAGTTGCGGTCGACTGCAATGAGAGCGCAAACGCCGCTTCAAAAGGCCAGGGCGGACAACCTGCTGACCGAGACACTCAAGAGTCTTTTTGCGGTTGCCGAGGCCTATCCGGCACTGAAGGCCGATGCGCACTACAGGGAAATCATGGCCAACATGAAAGAGATTGATGACAACATCGAGCACGCGCGCAGGTTTTATAACGCTACTGTTCGGGATTACAATATCGCAACCGATGTTTTTCCGACGAATGTCGTGGCCTCCGCCTTTTCATTCACTCCTGAGGAATTTTTCTCGCTTGACGATGCGGCAGCGGAGCGGAGACCCGTTAAGGCCAGTTTCTCAGGAACGTAATGCTCCAAGGAGATTATCGGAGGAGAGATTTTCCTTTATCTGCCCTGAAGCAATATAGCGACAATAAACCGGGAAGATAATAAGATATCAGGCTGGCGACTACTCAGGATCCGGAGCTCACGATACCATGTAGCCCTATGCTTTATCGGCTTTTCCAGCGGCAAACGAACCTAGGATTCATCGTTACACAGGCAGGGTTTCTTCTGGGTATCTGTCTGAAATTGTAATTTGTTTACTGATTTATATATGATAGTGACATTGTTCAGTACACAAAATAAATTTTTAAGTGGGGCTGTAATGAGGGTTTTGCGATTTTCCAGGGTGGTTTCCATCGGCCCTTCCGTGTTTGTATGTTCAGTTCCAGAAAAAGAAATGAATACCTGATGATAAGAAATACTTTCTGCATTCTTGAAGGAATTGGTGAAAAGCTGGAGAAACGGCTCTGGAGAGAAGGCATTTTAACCTGGGAAGACTTTACGAAGGCGAATCAACTGCTCGGCTTCAGCAGTGAGAGGAAGGGCCTTTTTAATGAAGTCCTTTCCCGTAACGCCTGCGAACTCGATGCAGGAAATGCCGGATATTTCAGCAAAAAACTGAAACGCCGTGAACACTGGCGTCTCTACGATTTTTTCAAAGGAGATGCTGTCTGTCTTGACATCGAAACGAACGGCTATCAGCCGAACAGCGGGGGCTATGTAACGGTCGTAGGTCTTTACGACGGCTATGATTACAAATGTCTCGTCAGAGGTGAAAATCTCACCGCTGAGAACATCAGAAAAGAACTGGAACCGTATAAATGCCTTATCACATTTTACGGGGCGGCCTTTGACATCCCGTTTTTGCTGCGTTCTTTCAGCGGCATTGAGTTCAATATGCCCCACTTTGATCTCTGTTTCGGGGTAAAGAGGCTCGGCTTTCAGGGAGGCTTGAAAAAGCTTGAGCATGATCTCGGTATCGAGCGCGATGAGGCGGTAGTCGGACTCGACGGCTACGACGCCGTGAAACTCTGGGAATCTGCGAGAAAAGGTTCTACAGAAGCCCTGGAGAGGCTTATTAAATATAACAGGGAAGATACGGTGAACCTTATGCAGATCGCTGCCATACTCTATGAGAGACTGAAACATTCAACCGGAATAGAGGAATACCTGTCCTGTGGAGTTGCTTGAGGGATTTTTTACCTACGTCTCTGTAGAAAAAGGGCTTTCAAAAAATACTCTGAGTTCCTATGCCACTGACCTCAGGAAATATAAGAATTTTCTGGAGGAAAGAGGGAAAGAGGTCACTGCCGCACTCAGGGGCGATATTGTAGATTTTGTCGAAAGTTTAAGAAACAACGGCTATTCCACTCCGAGCGTCTGCAGATATCTGTCATCCATCAAGGCGCTCTATAAATATCTGCTTATAGAGAAGGCGCTTGATAATGATCCGTCTGAAAATATCCATATGCCGAAGAAGTGGGATCGCCTTCCCAAGGCCTTAAGCATATCCGAGGTCATGGATCTGCTCCAGGGCAGTTTCTCCGCCAAGACTATCATGAGAGATTCCTCAATGCTCGAACTCCTCTATTCATCAGGGCTGCGTGTCAGCGAACTGGTGAAGATAAAGCTGGGCGATGTCCATTTTGACGCGGGGTTTGTAAGGGTTTTCGGAAAAGGGGCAAAGGAGCGTGTTGTGCCGGTCAATATGAGGGCACTGGGGAAGATGAAGAACTATATCGCTCAGGAGAGAACGGAAACACTCGGAAAGAGGCAATCCCCATATCTGTTCGTGACAAAAAGGGGGAAGCCGATGAGCAGGCAGCGTTTCTGGCAGACCCTCAAGGCGATTGGAAAACAGGCAGGACTCGAGATTTCTCCTCATACGATTCGCCATTGTTTCGCGACGCATCTCCTTGAAGGGGGGGCTGATCTCAGGTCTGTTCAGAAGATGCTGGGACATTCCGATATATCGACGACGCAGATCTATACCAAGGTTACGACTGACCGTATCAAAAAGGTCTTTAAGACATATCATCCGAGGGCTTAGCTGGACGGTTGTTTTGCTGACCAGGAATAATCTATTTAATTCTGTTGTTGCAATAATCGTGGCAAAGGCGCTGAAAAAACCTTACATGACGACTTTCTTTAGATCTGTATTCACCTGCCGGCAAGCTCGCAGTCACTGTACTCCTTTTTTGCGCCTATGGATTATAGAAGACGCTCTTAAGGTGTCTCAGGGTAAGGCTTTTTTCATCTCCTTTGCACTCATTACCTGTTTTTAATGCAACGGTAAGGTTAACTTTTTTTCCTGAAGTCGACCTTGACGACTTTTTCTTTTGATGGAGCAGACGCTTTTTTTTCGTGCTTCTTTTCTTCTCGGGTTTTCTCTGCGACAGGGGAGACTGAAAACTGGGCGTTTAGTTCCGGGGAAAAGACCGAGATAATGCTTTCATGCGGGATGGAACATGTTTCTGTCTTTGTGCCGAAGCCGAGTGTTGCCTCAATGCCGTGGCTGTTCCACGCAAAGTTCATTTGCCGGTTGAATACCAGTATCAGACCCTTTTCTTTTTCTTCAGGGAGAAAGCCCCGTTCCCCGATAAAAACATCATCAGCGTATTTTACGAGTATAAAGACCCTTCCGGCCAGATCAAGGAGTTCAAAGAAAACATGTTTCTTCAGGTTAATCAGATTCTCTGCCACACTCTTGTCCCCTTTCTACAAACGTATAGGGAAACGCCCCGCCCAAACATAGCACATTTCTTTGAAGAGCATAATATGATCATACGTGATAAGTCAAAAATCACAGGAGCAACAGGCGATGACAGGGACTGTGAGTTTGGCATTCATGGTACGAAAGAGTTAATATAAACGGATGAAAAATGAAGATTGCAAACCTGTTGTTGAGCTCTACGCTGACGGTGCCTGCAGCGGAAATCCGGGCAGGGGAGGATTTGGGGCGATACTCAGATCAGGGAGAAAATGTATTGAATTGTCCGGGTGCGAGCTGCTGACAACGAACAACAGGATGGAGATGATGGCTGTTATCGCTGCCCTCGAGGCGCTGAAAAGACCCTGTACCGTGAAAATCACGACAGATTCGACCTATATTGTGAAGGGGATGACGGAATGGATCAGGGGATGGAGAGCAAATAACTGGAAAAATTCCCAGAAAAAAGAGGTGCTGAACAGGGATTTATGGGAAAGACTGTTAAAGGCCTCAGAGGGCCATGAGATAACATGGGAATGGATAAAGGGGCATAACGGTCACGCTGAAAATGAGCGGTGCGATCAGCTTGCCAGGGAGGCCATAAAGAAATGCGGGAAGGGGACGACCGATGAGGAAGCCTGAGCTCCTTGCGCCTGCTGGAGACTTTGAGAAACTGAGGACAGCGCTCCACTACGGAGCAGATGCGGTCTATATTGGTGACTCGAGGTTCAGCCTGCGGGGGAAGGCCGGAAATTTTCAACCTGAGGAATTACGGGATGCTGTCGAGTACGCGCATGCCCGGAAGGCAAGGGCATATGTGACCGCGAATATCTTTGCCCATAACAGGGACCTTAAGGCGGTGGAGGAGCATGTCCGGAGGCTGAAAGATATCAGGCCTGATGCGGTGATCGTCTCAGACCCCGGCATATTCAGCATATGCAGGAGAATCGCGCCTGAGATTGACGTGCATATCAGTACACAGGCGAATGTCACCAACGCTGAGGCAGTGAAGTTCTGGGAGGGCCTCGGCGCCAGGAGGATCATACTCGCACGGGAGCTTTCGATTGACGAGATACGGGAAATTCGGCAAAGTACCGGAGTAGAACTCGAAGTGTTTGTCCATGGTTCAATATGCATATCCTATTCCGGAAGATGCTATATCAGCAGCTTCCTTGCCTCTAGAAGCGCCAATACCGGGGAATGCACCAATTCATGCAGATGGAATTATACCCTTATGGAGGAGAAAAGACAGGGTGAATACCTCCCGGTCTTTGAAGATGAGAGGGGGACGTATCTTATGAGTTCCAGGGACCTCTGTATGATAGAGCATCTGCCCCTCCTCGCGGAGGCAGGGATAGACAGCTTTAAGATTGAGGGCCGTATGAAGGGGGTGAACTATGTTGCCGGTGTTGTCAAGACGTATCGGGAGGCGGTCGATGCCATCGGGAAAAAAGAAACGCCGGAACTTCACCACGCACAGTGGCTGCGGGAGCTTTCCATGTTCAGCAGCCGGGGCTACACGACAGGCATGTTTTTTGGCAAACAGGCGGACAGCGATTATAATTTTGACGGTGAGAGCTACCGGATGAGCCATGAACTGGTGGGGATCGTCCTTGAGGTTTACAATAACACGGCAAGGGTCGCGTTGAGAAACAGGCTGGACAGGGGGGATGAGGTAGAATTTCTTTCCCCCGGTCTCGAAGGGAAAAGATTCAGGATTGAGGGAATGCAGGATACGGATGGGTTTTCTGTTTTTTCAGCGAGAAATGAAGAGACGATTTCCCTGCAGGTCCCTGAGGGTGTGAGGAAAAATGACCTGATAAGGCGGGACAAGGCTTTCAGGGGGAGCGGGAAGGCAGTCGAGGCTGCCGGAGACATACCGTGCTGAGCAAGTTTTTCCTTTTTTATCTTGTCTACTGGATATGGGGAAATCCTTTCGTGGCTCTCCTGATCATCCTCATAGTCTACGTTACGGTTGACAGGGCTTTTCTGGGGTTTATCCCTGACCCGTTCGCCGCGTTCAGGAAGGCCGGAAGGATCAGGGAGCTGCAGAAAATTGTTACGATAAATCCCCATGATGCCCGGTCGTTGAAGGAACTCGGCATCTGCATGATCGAAAAGAAAGACTTCCGGAAGGCAAGAGATTATTTCCAGATGACTGCAGGCAAACTCGCTGATGACCCTGAGTTCAACTATTATTATGGCCTCTCCCTGGCAAGGTCCGGAGATATCCGGAAAGGCAGGGAACTGCTTGATGCCGCCTTAAAGGACGCGCCCGGACTGAAATACGGCGAACCATTTCTTCTGTTCGCCGAGGTGTATATTGATAATGGTGATTTCAACAGCGCCCTTCCCCTCCTGGAGAGTTTTGAGAAGATACATTCTTCAAGTTCAAGGGGATTTTACCAGATGGGTCTGGTAAAATTGAAGCTAGGCGAGAAGGGGGAAGGGACAGAGTACCTGAAAAAAGCGATCAGGGCATTCAAGGCCTCTCCCCGCTTCAAGCGAAAAATGGACAGGAAGTGGGCGTGGAAGGCGAGGGCGCTTCTCAGAAAGGCCCTTTAGGAAACGTTCGGCAGGACAAATGAGGGGGTAAGAGATGATAATGAGATCAGGAGAAGTTCCCGAAGATCTGGTCAAATGCCCGGTCTGTGAAGTTTACCTGAAAAAAACAGCAGGGTTTATCTGTGTTACCTGTAAGAGAGGCCCCTTATGCGACAAACATAAAATTGCGGGATCACGGGAATGCGCGAGCTGTGTCTTTGATCGAAGGAAGAAGGAACTTCTTGCGCTCAGGGAACAGGAACGGAACCTGAAAGGATTTCTCAGGCTCCTCCAGTTTCTCTTCCTGGTATTTGCTGTTTTTTTTATCGTGCTGAGAACAGGGCTGGAAGATATGGCTGAATTTCTGGAATTCAGTTTTCTGAAGGACAGCTTGCTCTATATCGGCATCATCGCTGTTTTGGGTTACCTGCTTTTTTACTTTGTTCAGTATAATCAGAGGAATAACATCTCAGAGCTTGAGGCTGAGATCAGAAATATCGAGGTCAGGAGATGACTGAGGTACCTATGGGCACAAAAAGAACAATACTCGTGATCGATGATGACCAGGCTGTTTGCGATAGCATCTCCCGGACTCTCAGCGGCAGGGGATATGAAGTATATGCTGAAACGCAGCATCAGAAGGGTATCGAAAAAGCAGGGGAAATCCTCCCGGACCTCATATTCATAGGCCTCCTTCTTAATACCAGCAACGGCTTAAAGGTGAGCAAGCAGATCCATGCGCTGGAGGAATTGAGAAAGGTCCCTGTAGTGATGATCATTTCCTATCAGGGGGAGCTTGACCCGAAGTATACCCGTGCCATAGGGATTGTTGATGTGCTCATCAAACCGCTGAAGGAGAGCGATATTATTGTAAAAACAGAGGCTGTTCTTGGCCCTTCTGAATTTACTGACAGAGAAGAAGAGACAATGTCTGTCACAGACAATAGTGAAACTACCGCAGAGGCGGCCGGACCGGAAGAAGAATACGTTTATAATCTTGCCGCTCAGACGGCCGGGGATGTTTTCAACAGGGAGGAGGAGAATTATGCTGTCCCTGAGACGACTGATGATGAAAAGCCACAGATAGAGGAACCTATCCATGCGTTTGATGACGCAGCGAGCGCCGGCGAAACGCTTACGCTTGGCGGCGAACCTCCTGGTTGACCTGGGGAGTGAACGTGTTGCCGGTCAGAACGATGAACAGAGAGATACGGAGGAATCTCCCCGGGAAGTTATGCAGGATGAAGTTCAGGATGAGATTAAAGCTCCGAAAAGTCAGAGAGAAGACAGAACCAGGTCTTTTGTTCTGCCTCCCCGGAAGAGCTCGAAAAAGAAAATGGCTCTGGTGGTATCCCTGCTGCTCCTTATCGCTGCAAGTGTCATAACATATATGGGTCTGAGGTTTTTCTCCTCTGCTAAAAACAGGAGTGTTGTCCCGCCTGTCGCACGGGAGAGTCTGGTAAGAGACATACCGGACTCTCAGCAAACAACAGCGGAGTCTTTGGCCGGTGAAGCTGCCCGGCAGCCTGTTGATGAGAAAGCCGGGAAGCCTGCTGTTCCGGCGCCTGAGAAAAAGGTGGAGAAAGAAAAAGTCCTGAAAGAAAAAGACCATGATGTTGTGGCGAAAAAGAGTACTGTTCCAGAAGAGGCAAAAGTCTCGGAGAGGCAGACAAAGACAGCATTTTCAGTACAGATAGGTTTTTTCGGAAACCTGAAAAATGCCGAATCCCTTGCTGAAAAGATGAAGCAAAAGGGATACCCGGTATCTCTTAAAAAGGAAGAAAATGTTGGCGGTAAAACGTCCTACCGGGTCGTAGTCGGAAAATTCAGCAGCAGAAAGGAAGCTGCGGAGCAGGCAGCGGACATTCTTCGTAAAGAAGGAATGAAAGCTATTCTCTATAAAGAGTGAGCTCTGTCCCGATCACGAGTGAGAATATTTTTTTCAGGAATAGGAGGCAGCGGGGTTTCAGCCATAGCAGGCTTTATGGCCGCCAAGGGCCATTTTATCGCGGGTTCAGACCGGCTTTTTGACCTGTCTGCAGCTCACCCGATCCGCGCAAGGCTCGAAGATAACGGTATTGTCATATTTCCACAGAATGGGCAGGGGCTTGACGGATCTTTTGACTTTGCGGTATTCAGCACTTCGGTCGAAAAGACGAACGCCGATTTCAAAAGAGCTGAAATGCTCGGAATCCCCCTGAAAACCCGGCCTGAATATCTGGCTGAGATCGTTTCTGAGTACCGGTCAGTAGCGGTCGCAGGGACAAGCGGCAAGTCTACTACCTCGGGTATGCTGGCTTTTCTTATGGAGAGGCTCGGGATGTCTCCGAATTTTATCGGAGGGGGAAGGGTAAAACAGTTCAGGACCGGCCGGAATTCGGGAAACTATTACTCCGGCAGTTCCGATACCCTGATTATTGAAGCCTGCGAGTCCGACGGTACTATTGTCAATTATAAGCCGGCCTGGTCGATAATCTTAAACCTTGATCTGGACCACCATTCGATTGACCAGACAGCCCGTATGTTCGAAAAACTTTCAGAAAATACTTCAAAACGTGTGTTTGTTTCTGCTGATGATAATAATCTGGAGGCGTGCGCTATCAGAAATGCGATCAGTTTTTCTATCCGGAAGAAATCAGCATATCAGGCAAAGGATATTTCCTTCTTTCCGCTCAGTACGGTTTTTACGGTCAACGGGCAGCCGTACGAACTTTCTCTGCCCGGGGAGTACAACCTCTATAACGCGCTCGCGTGTATCTCATTCCTTTCGGAACTCGGGGTATCAGCAAAGGATATCGCCGCGGTGCTCCCTGAGTTCTCGGGTATTGAACGAAGATTCGATATCCACCGGAAGGACGGCAGATATCTGGTTATAGACGATTATGCCCACAATCCGCACAAGATTTATAACCTGATGGAGGCGATGAAAAAGATCAGCGGCAGCGTCTGTTATATATTCCAGCCGCATGGATATGGGCCGACACGGCTTATGAAAGATGGTTATATCGAGACCTTTGCAAAGGGATTGCGGGGCACGGATCATCTTATGCTTTTACCGATTTATTATGCGGGCGGGACGGCTGCAAAAGACATTTCAAGCAGGGACCTTGCCGAAGGTATTGCGGCCTCGGGCAGACCGGCAGAGGTCATTGGGGACCGTTCCGATGTCCTGAAAAAGGTTGGCTTATGGGACACCTATGTTGTGCTCGGCGCGCGGGATGATACCCTCTCTGAGCTTGCGGAACAGATTGCAAAGGGATTAGGATAATATCAGTTTTTGCCTCAATTCTTATTGTTCCGCTGTTCATGTAGAAAATCTCTTATGAAATTGCGCTTACTATGGATCAAGGCGGGGACTTCGACTTAGTTCGGGGCGAGTTTCCCAAATTTAGCGCGGACGAACGAGCAGGCCGTTAAGAGATTTGCGCCGGGTGAGTTCTTTGGGTTACCTTTATTGCGCATTCGAGAAAGGTAACTGGGGTTTGGGGCGAAGACCCATTATGGAATATAGATATTAACCCGATTCTGCAATACTGACTAGGGCAGACAATGGCATTTCAAGGGAAAAGAAAAAGAGACTTCTGACTCGTTTTTCGAGGGGAAATCGCCATGCACTCTCCAGCCGTCTTCAATGAAAGAGCGGGGGTGAAAACTCTGGTTAATATTTGAACTTAAACGAGGTGACTGTCAGCTACTAATAGTGCTTCTTCAGCTCGGTCAGGACCTGTTTCGCCACATTCTTCAAGGTCTCAAATACACCGGGGCCTGTTACGGCAACAGCTTCAAAAGAAGGCACATTTCTTGGATTCAGCAGTTTGTTCATGCTATCAAGCGGCGCTACATTGGGCAGGTCTCTCTTGTTGTACTGGACTGTGTACGGCAGTTTATCAAGATCGTATCCCTGCTCGGCAAGATTGATTCTCAGGTCATCGAGACTCTCGATGTTCGCCTCCATCCTTTCGATCTGACTGTCTGCAACGAACACCACACCGTCCACACCTTTCAGAATGAGCTTTCTGCTTGCCGCGTAGAAGACCTGGCCGGGGACCGTGTAGAGATGAAACCTGATTTTAAAGCCTTTTATGTCGCCGAGGGCAAGGGGAAGGAAGTCAAAGAAGAGTGTCCGTTCTGTCTCGGTAGCAAGAGATATGAGTTTGCCTTTCTGGTCGGGGTTTGTCCTTTTAAATACAAACTGCAGGTTCGTTGTCTTCCCGCACAGTCCCGGTCCATAATAGACAATCTTGCAGTTTATTTCGCGCGAGGAGTAATTTATAAAAGACACGTGACAGGATACCTACCTGAAAAGATTATCGATGTCTTCATCGCTGATTTCCGCAAAAGGCGATTCATCCAGTTTGCCCTCGGTTTTGTCATGTTCTGCCTTGCTGGTAATTTCACCGAATATCGATACGAGCGCTTCAGAGGCCTTCTTCACCCGCAAGCGAACAAGCCCCAGAGAGGAACGTTTGTCAAAGATGACAACAAGGATCACCCTCTGGCCGATAAGCGAAATATGAATATTGTCCTTTTCCCCTTCATGGAAAAGTATGGTGAACTCTTTTTCGCCAAGCAGCCGCGCGATTCCGCCTGTTGCGGCAATGTTCCCGGCAGTCAGTGACGCAAGCGATGTTGTGTCGATATCGCGCGTTTCGCCGGCAGAGGCGATCAGTTGTCCGTTCTTATCTACCAAAAAGACAACCATGGCGTTTGTCTGCTGATGCAGTTTCTGGAGTTCCGCATCGATTTTGCGGAACTCCTCTTCGTACATGACAAGATCTGAACTACTCATGATTGCTTAAAAAATATCATAAGTGACGGCTGTTTAGCAACCGCATTCTGCCTGTTTTTTCAATTTCTCCCATTCTTTGTCAACTTCTTCCTGGACTTTTTTCAGCAGCCACTCGTTCGCGGGTGCGAAAAGATGCTTGAATCTGCCCTGGGGTTTCATGAAATCCGCTACCGGGATTATCTCTTTTGGTGTATGGGTGATCTTTGTGACTCCTTCTTCGATCTCGTACAGCGGCCAGTAGCATGAGGCTACCGCGAGTTTGCAGAGGGTGATAGAATCATTTGTCTGGGAACGCCATCCGCGGTTGCATGGGGAAAGGACATTCATGAATTTCGGTCCAATGAACTCATGCGCCTTTCTGACCTTTTTC
>CAVVAQ010000020.1:0-142158 GCA_963746295.1 uncultured Nitrospira sp.
ACACAGAATGTCAGAATAGTTCATGTCATCGGGCATAAGAACCCTGATACTGATTCCGTCTGCTCCGCTATCGGCTATGCGCACTTCAAGAATGTGACGGACAAGAGGTTCCTCTTTACGCCTGCCAGGGCAGGAAAGATCAATGAAGAGACACGCTTTGTACTCGAACGGTTCGGCGTGCCGGTGCCGAGTGGATGGGGGGGCCTCGCTGCCACGGTGAGCGACCTTGATATGAAAAGGCCGATCTCTGTCCATCTGCGGGATTCCGTGCAGGCGCTTGCCCTCCTTATGCGGGAAAAGGGGGTCCGCTGCCCCTTCCCGTGGTGGATGATTCCGGTCGGGTGGCCGGCATCGTAGGCCTTAAGGACATAGCGAGACATTATATTGAGAGCGTCGGATTTTCCGATCTTTTCAAAGGCGCCGATCGACCTGAATATCCTTGTCAAGACACTCGACGGCAGGGTGATCAGCAACAGCCGGAAGATCGGGTTCCTGACAGGCAAGGTATATATCGCCTCAATGCAAAAAGGGGACAATCATAAACAGGATCAGAGAAGGGGATGTTGTCATCCTCGGAGACCGGCGTACGACATTGGATGAAGCTCATCCATGCAGGCTGTTCAGCCCTTATCGTGGTCCACGGTATGCCGGTCAATAGTGATGTGCTGGCTGCAGCCGAAAAGCAGGGGACCCTTACTCTGTCTTCCCCTCATCCGACCTTTGCAACGGTCCAGCTCATGACCATGTCCGAGCCTGTTGAGGCGATCATGCAGAGGGAATATAGGCAGTGGGGCTCTACACCCCCATCGCAGAACTGAGGAAAAAGATCATTGAATCCGAATACCGGTCAGTGGTAGTTGAAAAATCTGAATATTTCAGACAGACCTCCTCGTCCCTGTCAAAAAGAAAACGATACTCGTAGACCATAACGAGGTTTCGCAGGCGGTCGACAGCATAGAAGATGCCGAGATCCTTGAGATCATCGATCATCACCGCGTTGGCGATATATCCACGGTGGCCCCGATCTATGTTTACAACGACCCTGTAGGGAGCACCTGCACGGTCGTGGCAGGAACCATGTTCCTCTACCAGATCCATATCCCGCGGGAAATAGCCGGTCTGCTCCTCTCGGGCGTACTTTCCGATACCCTTTTGCTTACCCTCTCGACCACAACAGAGCGTGACCGCCAGACAGCGGAGAGGCTTGCAGAACTCCGCAGGCGTTTCCCTGAAGGAATACGGGAAAGAGCTCCTCCATGCGAGCATCAATATCGAAAACAAGACAGCCGCGGAGCTTATGACCGCTGACTTCAAAGAGTTCCTCATAAGCGGAAGGAAACTCGGAGTGAGCCAGATGATGGTGCTGGACTGCAAGGACATTGACATAAGGGAAGAAGAGATCCTTGCGGAACTCGAAGCCGAGATCAGCTAATAATTACGACCTTGCCGTTTTGCTCGTGACAAATCCACTCAGCGCGTCTCATGAGCGTGTCCTTGTCAAGGGAGAGACCTGGATGGTTGAGAAGGCCTTTCATGTCAGGGTAGAAGAAGGCTCCTGCATTCTCCCCCGGGTCATGTCGAGAAAAAAAGATTTTATTCCTGCCATAGGCCAGGTCCTGAGCATGGCTGGACAGGGGTGATGCGGACCGTCCAGCCGGAATTCTTTTAATAAGCAAAGTTCCCTTCACCACCGACGGGATGCTGAAGGAGATATTGGAGTGATCGATGGACTATCTGATATAATAGTCAGAATAAAGGTCATCTAAAAAGGAGGTCAACCAGAATGAAGACCCTTTCACTTTCTGAGGCAAAGATGAAGTTAAGCAGCCTTGTGGATGTTGTTCATAATACCGACGAAGAGGTCATAATCACGAAAAACGGCTCTCCTGCCGCCGTGCTGATCAGCCCCGATGAGTTTGAAGGCTGGAAAGAGACTACTGCAATTCGCTCTGATGCCGACTTTATGTCGGAGATCAGGAAAGGGATTGCCTCCCTAAAGAAGGGAAATGCAAAATTATATACACTTGAAGAGCTTTTTGAATAAATGCCTGCGCGAAGGCTTCGAGTTGAAGACGATGCTGCGGAACTGATCCGCTCACTGCATCCTGAGCTGAAACGGAAGATAAAAGCAGCGCTGCAGATGGTGCTTAATGCCCCACATGCCAGCAAGGCCTTAAGGGATGAACTTGCCGGACTCAGAAGCTTCAGGGTCGGTAATTTCAGGATAGTCTACAGAGTCAAGAAAGAAATAATAGAGATTGCGGCTTTAGGCCCGCGGAAGACGATATATGAAGCGACCCTCAGGCTGCTTCGGAAAGCGGATAAGCCTGAGAGACGTTGATGAGGCCTGCCCTCCGAAAAAAGTGCCACTTGTAATGAGAGTGTCGGCATAATAGAAAGATTCTAAACAAGGAGGCATTCCATCTCAGGGAAACATTTCGATTTTGAGACCCTGACGATAAGTTGCAGAATAACTAAAAAATACTTTAAAATTAACCTTTAACAATCAGTGCCGATGTGGTGGAACTGGCAGACGCGCCGGACTCAAAATCCGGTGGGGGCAACCCCGTGAGAGTTCGATTCTCTCCATCGGCACCAATAAAATCAATGCCATAGCCCTTTCCGGCCCATGTGTCAACTCCCCCATATTCACGATTGTGCCCGTGAGAAATGCTTTCCCCCCCGTTTGACTTCTTGGTGAAAGGCAGTGACCCTCTCGGATGCGTTTCTAAGATCGTCTTCGTTTACAATGTTCTAAGAAATAATTGATTACATGAAAAGCCGTCAAAAGGACCGGAGCCATAGCCATCTTATAGTTTCTTTGATAACTTTCGATTCTTCAGTTTGTCAAATTCTTCTTGTTGTTCTTCCCATTCTGCTTCCTGATAGTACCATTCAATAATATTATTGCCTCTCCCGTCACATAAAGTTCCACTGGCCATATTGAACGACGGTCTGCAAATACGTATAAGTATTGATTCCATAACGTTAACCAGTTCTTCGGCATTCGTTTCTATTTCATATTCAGCGTTAAAAGCATCTAATTTCCCAGTCCTCACGTCTTCAAGAACTTTCCGGGAATAAAATCCATACCACGAAAATCTTTCCCAAGCACAGAATAAATAATCTTCTGTATGGTCCTTGAGCCTGTCATATAACCCCTTTGAATTCCCCTTGCCAGCCTGTCCAATATAAATGGGCTGCAAGTTTCTGTCGTAAAGCACGTAGATACCGGCCTGATCCGCAAAATTCACAGACGTACCCGGAAATCCATCAGGATTACCGATTAGGTCTCTTCCACTTTGCCAGTTGACATATTTTCTGTGCCATAAATATCCGATGTTCTTTATTATCGGCATTTTATTGCTGTTTATGGTTGCCATGATTGAAGCCCCCTTTGCTTAGTTGTAACATCACGCTATTGATACAGAATAGAAGTCTCTAATTCAGGATATCCCTCATCAATCGCCTTCTGTATCTCTATGGTCTTTATGTAATTGCCGTGACTATCCTGCAATAGGTCTGAATCTCATCAAGGGATAGAACCCGGTCCTTTCTGTCCTTCAGCCATTTGTCACAGACTTGATAACCGCCGATTTGATAGCTCCATGCTCCCCTGATATGCCTTCAAAGTATTGCTCTTTGTTGATATATACACGCCCTGCATTATCATCATACTTCGGTTTTTCCACCCTGTTATCTCCATCACCCTGAAACCGTGCTATCGGTAAATCAAGCTCATGTGATTTCAATAGGTGAAGGTCAACAAGCCTGTTTCCGTATTCAGACATTTTCTTGAATAGCTTATAGTCCTTAGTAAATGGCACTCTCGGAAAGTCTATCTTCAGGAACTCTGCATATTTTGTCCTGTATGTCTCTGAGTAAAGGACAGCATAAATGTAATAGAAGATTACTTCAGGGGATATGTCTTTATTATATGCCTTCGATAAGGCTTTCATAATTTCGGGCTTTATGTTCGGCTCTTTTGTCTCTCCCTCTGCATGGAATAATCCCTTCTTCTCTTTTGAATGATACAGATAAAGAGGAAATATATAAGGGTTAGCATGTGCAGTTTCAAGCACATGAAAATCAGCAACAGTATTTGTTGATAAACATGTGTTGAATAGTCCTGGCACGTATTGTATGTTTGCTATTAGTCCTATATTTATCTGTAAGCATATGATTCATTATTTCTTTTCTTGCACGTTCAATAACTGCATCATGAAAATATATCCATCTTGTATCAAATGGATAGTAATAGCTCTTAATAAGATATTCCTCCCAATTATCTTCTTGTCTGATTTTTTCCCTTGCTTCTGAGGTTGACCAATTTGTTTTATTCTTCAATTGATAGGTCTGCTGTATTATTTCATCAGGCAACGTTATTATCCTGTGAATGTAGCTGTATCCTTCTTTTAACCTTATCCTTGTCCATATCAATTCAAAGTCATCTCTTGAAGTAACAATGCCAACACTATTGATAGGGAAAATCTCGGTTATCTTCAGGTATGTTGTCATAGATAGCAGTATAGCTTGTCTTCTCTCGGCATGAACAAATAATATTCAGGCTTTGGGGTAATACTATTCCATTCTGTTGTATTAATATCATTCTTCTGAAGCCATGAATATTTAGATTCTCTTTATCCCCATAATTCAGCATAATGAACTGATTTCTTCTTTCCCTTCTTCTTGATAAACAAGGCAATAGCAACGCCCTGTTGAATATCAAATACATTTTCATCTTTTGAACCATCAGGACACTTTTCTTTTTTCAGGCTGTTACCGTGAAGGTTAATATGTGCATCTCACTAAAGGTAGTCATCAGGGATTGTCTCATCCCTCTGAATGTAGGATTGTCAAGATAGCTGTGATTAGTTATCAGTCCTAATACTCCCTCCCCTGTATGGTCTATCTTCCATTGTGCAAATCGAATGAACTTTACATAGTCATCCTGAAGCCATTTCGGGTTTTTCTCATTCAGGGGTTTACCGTCAACCTGATGATATGTCTTAATCTCTGCTGAAATCCATTCTCCGATATTGGATGAATGTCCTGAATAAGGCGGGTTTCCTAATATTACTAATATAGGCTGTTCTTTCTTTACCTTCCCTGCAAGGTGCGATTCTTCAGACAGTGAAGCCATTCCAGGGAGCTTTGTTTCTGGTAGCTCTTCCATCTCAAGGGTATTGGTAAGATATAGCTTTACCCTGTCATCCTTCTGCAACCTGTATCCTAATTCCTCAAGCAGGAAAGACATTTTTAAATGTCCGATAGCATAGGGAGCCATCATTAATTCAAAGGCGTAGAAATTTTTCAGGATATGGTCTTTTATAAAGTTCTTTCTGCCTCCCTTTCCGTACTTTGAAACAAATTCATCAACTGCAAGCTTTGCTGTCTCAGCTAAAAAGGTTAGTGTCCCTGCTGCCGGGTCTAATACTGTTACGTTCTTATCTGCAAATCCATCAGGTTTACTGAACTGCTCTTTCAGGATACTATGCAGGGAACGGACTATATAAGAAACCACAGGTTCAGGCGTGTAATATACGCCCCTCATCTCCCTTGTCTTCGGGTCATACTCTGAAAGAAAGGTTTCGTAGAAATGTATGATAGGGTCTTTGCCCTTGCCCTCATGGAAGTATTGATGAAGGATATTATTTATATCCGTGACAGACAGGATTTCTGAAATGTCATCAATAATCCATTCCATCTGTTGAGGGAGGGAGCCTAAAGAAACAAACTGAAATACATCTCTCAGGATGCCGATTGTTAGTGGGATATTATCATAGGCAAGCTTCCTGTTAAACTTTCCTTCTGACCGGGTACGGGCTGCAAACAGTCCATAGGTTATGGTCTGTGCATACAGGTCTGAAAATTCATCCTCTGTAAGACTGCTGATAAGGTATTCCTTGAAAGCTTCATAGAATCCCTGAATAAAGCCCTTGCCTTTCTCTTCCTCTTCCCTCAACTCCTGCGCTATAACTTCATCCTTCAGGAACCGTGTTCTTTTGGCAAGCTCTATTGCAAGGGTCTTTGCGTTATAGACTTTCGGAATGGAAAATGAAAAGAACTTCTCCAAAAGCTGCAATAGTTCGGCTTCCTTCTCAACAGGAGGGGCGGTCTTCAGCTTGTTTAATATAACGGGTCTACCTATTAAGACCTTATCCGTCATCTCTCCGTTACGGTAAAGCCTGAATTCAAGGAAATTAGTTAATATCAGATTCGGGAAGGTATGCAGGTATCTTTTAAGCTGTGCTGAATCCTCTATGCGGTCAAGGTTTTCAATGGAAGGGTCTTTTGCTTCGATGTATCCTGTTATATGCTGCTTTCCGTCCCATATCCTGAAATCAGGGTTTCCTGCTTCTGTCTTTTTGGGGAGTGTGGTAATATGGATCTTTTTCTTGCCGGTTGAATCGCAGTATCCGCTAAACAGGTCCGCAAGGATCGAATAATAGCTTTCTTCCCGTGCATCTCCCCTGTTGCTCGTATCTGCTATTTGCTTTAAATAAGCTTTAAGCATTCAGCCAATAGGATATACAAACAAGTGAAAGAAATAAAAGAAAGAAATTAGAGTTCCGCTTTTTGTTGATTGCCGCCTTATTACCCGTATCCCTGTTTTAATTATAAACCCTTGGAACATACACAGTGAGACTATTTGGGTGTGGTATGTTACACATAGTATTCAGTGGAAGTGTAAAAGAAAATAACAATTGACAGGTATTATGCCTTTGGGATAGCTTTGAAGTATGTATAAGGCACTGTGCACATGTTTATTCTTGGTCATTTTGGGATGTTTTGCATGGCCAGTTTCTGCAGAAGAGGAAGGCATTCCCAAAAAGGACGAGTTGTCAGAATACACAATTACGGTCACTCCGTATTATGGCCCCGAAAAGCTCTGGGCCAAGTTTTCACCATTCGTGGAATATCTGAGAAAGGCGACCGGAAAACCCTGGGAGTTGAAGCTGTATCCTACTCATGATGCAACAATCGATGCTATCTGCAAGGGTGAGGTGTCCGTAGCTATCTTCGGTCCTGTACCGCTTGGCAGGAGTATTGAAAAATGTGGCGTTGGGACTGTGGCAGTCGCCATAGGGATGAATAAAACGCTTTTCTACCACTCCGTTATCGTAACGATTGATCCGTCAATTGCATCCCTCTCCCAATTAAAGGGTAAATCCATCGGGTTATTCAAGGGGTCAACTGCGGCCCATGTGGTTCCGCTCAAGATGCTCAGCGCCGCAGGATTAAAGAAAGGCGACATCAACCCTGTTTTTTTTGAAGGCCAGGACAAAATCATGAACGCCCTCTTAAACGGTGAAGTGAATGCAGCCGGCATGAAAGATGTTTTATTCAACAGATTCTCTGACAGCCGTCTCCGTGTGCTCAAAACATCTGAGCCTTTGCCTAACTTTGCTTTTGCTACAACTCCAAAGCTTAGCAGCAATACAAAGAAACTTATTGTAAAGACGCTTCTCGGATTAAAGCCGCAGAAGAACAAGGACCACAGACGCCTGATGCAAGACTGGGACGATGAGATAAAGAACGGGTTCGTCGCTCCTCCCAAGTCGTTTTATTCATCGGTAATGAACCTGCTTTCTGTTTACCTGGAAGTAATGAATGCCAATTAGTAGAAAGTCCCTTTCTTTCCATTTGGTCTTTCCGGTTTTTTTCACGGTTATCATTATCTTAGCAGCTCTTGTCTTCTCGGTCAGCTGGATCACAAAGGACATCATTGAAGGATTTTGGGGGCACTCCCTGACCGGCCACATCAGAGAAACCCGGCTGATTATTGACATAGCACAGGCAGATCTGACCACTGCACGCCTTTTGGACAATCCTTCTGTAGTAGAGGCAAAAAAGAAATTGGTTCTTGAAGCGATCTTGTTGAAGTGGCAGAGGAACGATGTTATGGGGATGATTGTCGGTAAGGATGGCAGCGTCCTCGCTTCTCCGTTGCCGCCTGAGATAACAGCAGGTCTGCTTTCGTCACGATTGAATAACGCCGGCCAGTTCCAAATAGACGTCGAAAAGAGTCATTTATTCGGACAGATGTTCTCTTATCCTGCATGGGAATGGCGTCTTTATGTTGCTACGAGGACCCCGATGCACGATATCGCGCGGAGAGGGGTTTTCTATCTGATTCCCTTGGCAATTTTCAGTTCGCTCCTTATTATCACGGCTCTCTTTATCCTGCTGCACAGAAAATTACAGAAACCGATATCAGTCATGGTTGAAGACGTGCGGATGGGCAGAGATGTGCGTCAGGTTGGCGTAAATGAGTTTGATATGCTCGGGGGGGTTATCAATGATGCCTTAGCAAGCATTGCGGAAAGTAACCGGGAACTGTCACATGAGCTCCAGGAGCGTAAAAAAGCTGAGGAATCTCTGCGCTTATTTAAAGGGCTGGTCAATCAATCGAATGATTCCATATTTATCGTAAATCCAGAAACCGGCATATTTTTGGATGTCAATAACCATACATGCAGTTCCCTTGGTTACACACGGGAAGAGATGCTCACCATGGGACCTCAAGACATTGCTGAAGCTATCCCGGACAAATTTTCATGGGAAGCCCATGTAAATGAAATAAAAAAAAGAAGACATATGGTGTTCGAAGATCGGCAAAAGAAAAAGGACGGCACCTCATTACTCGTTGAAGTAAGTGTCAAATATATAGAAGATGAGAAAGGGAACTATTTGGGGGCGATAGCTCGCGATATTACCGAACGCAAGAAGGCGGAAGAGAAAATTAACTTTTTTGCATCCATCATTAAGTCTCTCCCCGACGCAGTTTGCTCAATTGATTTGGAAGGAAACATTAATACATGGAATGAAGGCGCGACACGGATGCTTGGTTATACAACAGAAGAAGTTTTGGGCAAACCAATCACCATGCTTATTCCTCCGGAATTGGCTCAGGCCGAGCTTGATCATTGCATGAACATACTTAATACGGAGGGATATTTTACAGGATATGAGTCGGTGAGGATAGCGAAGAGCGGGAAAAGAATTCCCGTTGAAATGACTGCAGTGACCATAAGGGGCGCTGAAGAGAAATATAGCGTCTATGCCTCGATAATGAGGGACGTCTCGGCGAGAAAGAAACTTGAAGAGCAGCTCCGTACTTCACAAAAGATGGAAGCAATCGGACAGCTCGCCGGCGGAGTGGCCCATGACTTTAACAATATCCTCACGGCAATAATCGGCTACGGGGAAATGGCACTGATAAAAATACCACATGACGACCCGTTGCGGCCTAATATTCAATATATACTTGAGGGCGCGGACAAAGCTGTGCATCTTATCCAAAGCCTGCTTGCCTTCAGCAGGAAGCAGGTCATAGACAGAAAACCGACGGAGCTTAACGGGATAATAAAGAAGATAGAGAAACTGTTGGTGCGGATTATTGGCGAACATATAGCGTTCAAAACAATCATCAGAGAAGAAACGTTACATGTCATTGCTGATGCCGGACAGTTGGAACAGGTTTTGATGAACCTCGCCACAAATGCACGGGATGCCATGTCTGAGGGAGGCGCATTCACTATATCATCAAAGAAAGCAAAGCTTGATGAAGAATTTATACACCTTCATGGATTTGGAAAACCGGGGACATACGCTATCATAACCGCCTCGGACACAGGCACGGGTATGGATGAAGAGACAAAGGAGAAGATATTTGATCCATTTTTCACGACAAAAGAGGTGGGAAAGGGCACGGGGCTTGGCCTTGCAGTGGTGTACGGTATCATCAAGCAGCATGACGGATACATTAACGTGTACAGTGAACCCGGCAAAGGCACGACTTTCAGGATCTATCTGCCGCTTATTGCCTCTCCAGTGGCTAAAGAAGAAATAGCGGCAGAGACACAATTCCTCCAGGGCGGCACAGAGACGATACTTCTTGCAGAGGATGACGAGACATTAAGAAACCTGGCAAAGACCATTTTGTACGAGTCTGGATATAAAGTTATCGAAGCGATTGACGGTGAAGACGCCATTAAGAAATTTATGGACAACAAAAATGAGATACAACTTTTCCTGTCTGATCTCGTTATGCCCAGGAGAAGCGGTAAAAAAGCATATGACCAAATCAGGAAGATACGAACTGATGTAAAAGCAATATTTATGACTGGCCATTCTCCCGACATCATACAGGAGAAAATATTTTTTGAAAAAGAGGCGGTGCTCTTTAAGCCGATTTCACCTGCGGCGCTTCTGAAAGCCGTGAGAGAGGTCTTGGACCGGTAGCTGAAAGACGCTTTTCAGCTCTCAAAATCCGGTGGGGGCAACCCCGTGAGAGTTCGATTCTCTCCATCAGCACCAATAAATTCAATTAGTTAGTCGATTCCATTCAACGCATTGAGATAGTCTCTCGTTCCACATCTTCATAAACCTCATCAATCGCCTTCCGGATCTCTGTGATCTTCTGGATTGATGTTACAATTCTTACTACGATCAGGTTGGTCATAACACTTACAGAATCGGTTATTTCACCGAAAACGTGCCAGTTAAAATAAAATTATTAATATGTAACAGACTTAAAAACCGCCTAGAGACCCTTATAATTACATTTTTACATATTATGGTAATTATAAAGTGTATTTTAAGGGCATATAATTTGCTTAAAAATCAATAAGTTTACGATAAAGCCGAACCCTTCGAAAGAAGGGGACGGAAAACAACGGGTCTTATTACCAAACTCCAGACAGCCGGGTTGCCGAAACGAGAATCTGCAGCACGGCTTTTTTATTGTCTTAGAGGGAAAGAGCAATGAAGGAGGTTTCTGACGATTATATAACGACCAAAAAGAAGGTGGGAGACATGGGCCACTAATAGGCCTTGATAAGCGGAG
The DNA here is from genome assembly GCA_963746295.1 of uncultured Nitrospira sp. Classification (GTDB taxonomy): domain Bacteria; phylum Nitrospirota; class Thermodesulfovibrionia; order Thermodesulfovibrionales; family UBA6898; genus JAOUFP01. Next base: position 10,853 of record CAVVAQ010000020.1, read on the forward strand.
GAGGTTGTTCATAAACAAACAACAAAAGGGAGGGTTTGAAATGAGAATGGAAATTTCTAGGATGCGAAAGTTGAAAAATGTTCTCATGATATTTGCCGTAATTGTATCTGTTGCTTTGCCTGCATATAGTTTTGCAGTAAACACAACATCAACTTTCAGTGGAACAATTCCGTCTGCAAGCTCGTCATTTTCAACTGTGACTACACAGGAAGATACATGCACTGCGAGGTTCTATATGTATCACGAGGGGACGACTTCGCCGCTTGTAGATACAATAAATATGTCTTATCGCACCGTAGGCATAGGGTCATGGGGGTATGGAACAGGCACTTATACCACAGCACAAGGCTATTACGGAAATATTTATGCTGTCGGCAGCACAGTTGCGGGTGTATTTAAGATATGGGGCATGCTTGACGACAACGCCCCAGGCAACACCACCGGCGGCAACCTCAACAGCTATAAGGGCGTGATACTGGGCGCAGGGGGGGGCGGTTTCTTGCCATTTAACAAATTCTACATGACATACGTAAATGGGGGTTACGCTCACGGGCATTTTGATCTGGTTCCGGACCCTTCGAACAATTGCACTGCAAACCCACAACAGTCTCGAACATTGGAGGTCGCTCAGATACCGTCTCCGACTTTTATTCTTAATTGGATCGGCTACTTTCCCGGAACGCTTTACCCTGATCTTACGCTCTTATATTTTCCGGCGCTTAATGAAGGGATTCACATTGGGATGTACACGGACTCCCTCAGCAACCCGACAGGCACTTTTGACTTTCACCAGTTCATTTCTTGTGCGGGCGGCACTTGCTATGCCAATGGAGTGTCGGAGGGAATGGTCTTCGGGACCCTTGAATCTACAATAACCGGAAGCACGGTCAGCGGGAACGCTGAGCAGGCCCTTGCTGTCGCAGGGTCAGGGAGCGTCACCGTAAACCCGATCCCGGGTGTTTCAGTAACAGGAGATATCGGGTATCAAAATATTATTACCGCAGTGCAGACGACCGCGGTAAATCTGAGTCAGCCCAACTTCCAAATTGCCAGTAATGGCTCCACTGCCATTTTGGTCTATGATATTTCGGTCTCCGGCCCATCGACTATGCAACCTCCTGTGACAATTTGCCTGAATTACGATCCATACCCTTATGACCCGACGTGGCAGATTTGGCACGAATCGCCTCTGAACTCAGGCTCATTTACCGCTCTCACCACAATTCATAATCCGACAGACCACACACTCTGCGCACAGACGCCATCGTTTTCATTATTCGCTGTGGGTTATCCGCTATCCACTTCGCCGGCCCCGGTGGCAAACTTCAGCTGGACAACTGACCCAACAACCAGCTTCAAGATCAACTTCACAGCCTCTGGCTGCCCGGACAGCCACACCTGCACCTATGACTGGGACTTCGGAGATGGGGACATCGAGACTGGAGGAACTGCGACCACATCACATACCTATGCTGACAGTTCCGTGATGACTGTTTCACTGGTTATCATGGACTCCACCTTCGGTATGGCATCCGCGCCAACTTCAAAGCAGGTGCTTCCTGACTCTAGGAATGCTGCCCCTGCTGCATCCTTTAATATCAGCGTCAGCGGCTGGACAGTAACAGTCACCGACACCTCTATTGACGATGCAGCATTCCCTGTAAATGCGGTAAAAGTACAATGGGGCGACGGCGCCTCCGCAGTTGGCAATGCTGGAGGAGCAGTTTCCCATACTTACGCACGCCAGGGCTCATACATCGTCAAGATGAGCATTACAGACGCAGGTGGCAAGAAGGTCTATGCTGGAAATGCACAGGCAATCGTACCGACGAAGTTCAAGATAAGCGGCAAGGCTGTGAGACTTGACGCCACAACACCTGTGTCAAGTGTATCGATCCGCCTTATGAAGGGAACATCTGTTGTAAAGATGGCAGCGACACAGGCAGACGGGACATACATACTGAATGATGTGCTTCCCGATGTATACATGGTAAGAGCAGTAAAGTCGGGCCTGTCTTTTGTCGATCAACCGACAAATGCATCAGCCGGCAACGTAACAAACGTAAACTTTACCGCAAACAGGTAATTCTTTCTGTAGAAGGCAGGTGAAATTTCGTCACCTGCCTTTTTACATTCCTTTCGCGCAAACAAACTGAATCTTTCGGCACGACCCTGACTTGCCGCAGAGAGTCTTCAATCCTCGACTTCCTTTTCCTTTTTCACTTTCATCCCCTTATCCTTAAACTCATCTCTTTTCTTTTCCAGACACTCAAGGGCCAGATGTAAAAATGGAGGTATTATTCTCATATTTTTTTCCCAACGGTATACCGTAGTCTTTTTTACCCCGAGAATCTCCCCTAATTCTGCCTGAGTAAATCCTTTACTCTTCCGCCAGGTTATAAGTTCATCGGGGTGCATGATTTAAGTATACCAATGGCATATTTTAATGTAAATCAAGTAAAGCAACGCCCATGCCAAAAAAATAAGTTTTCAAAATAAAATTATCACTTATTTTCAATAGGTTATACGTTTAATCAACATGAGTTAAAAACCTGTTAATAAACGTGTTCTTTTCATGAACAGATGGGCTAAAATTAAGAACCTTCTACATTTTGCCTAATAATTAGGCAACAAGATAATTAAATAATATCAATGAGTACTACAAAATTCATCAGCCCTTTTGTAATGTCCTGCTTTTAACAACTTCCAATCCGCATGAATAAAGGATTCCTTGCCTTACCTTCAAAAATTAGCCGCTTTTTGCTGAATGATTCTTACAGTTTTCAATATCAAAAAGTGAATTGACTATTATTTCTCCCGATCCAGTTATTCATATCACAAATGTCGGGCAGCAGAATCATGCCTCTTTCGTATACGACAATTTCCAGGTCCTTATAGATGCTGCTCGCATCCTGCAACTTATCGAGTCTATTATCCGCTAAATATCTCTTATTTTCAGTTAATAAATAGCGAAACCTGTATATTTACCAACAGAAGTTAGCTACATGTCAGTAACTTTATCGATAAACGCGGCAAACCGACAAATAACAGGTTACTCTCCTGTTTGCCTAATAATATAGCAGACAATTTTATCAATTAATTCAATATGTTACATAGTCAGAATAAGGTCTTAAAAAATATTTCTCAATTTTCGGCTCTCAGCATAGTATTTACAAGCTTTTGCCTGAAGTCACATTTTTTCACACAAGATTTCCCGGAGAATCGTCTTCATTAATAGAAGAAGCCTTTTCCGCGAAATCATTACCAGGTTATGGAAAGGAGTGTCTTGATGTCCGCCTGGAGTCTGTTATACTTGCACCAGATAACCATGCAGTGCTCTGAGCGGTAGCAGTAACCGTCCTTCACCACCACATGGACAGTGATACCCGTCTTCTCACTGTGAGGACATGGGACATGCAGTTTCCTCGTTGTCTCACAATAGTGCCTTGGCATGAACTGATGTTTCATTCTTATTTATTGTATGCTGAAATTGTCGATTATCGCAAAATGGTTCATGTAGGTGTTTTCTCAGGGAACTGCAGCGCGTTTCCGGCAGTCCCCCAGAAACCTCCCCAGCCCTTCTCTGTAGGTATACCCGGAGAGCAAAAATCCCTCGTTATGACTTCCCCTGATCTCCAGAAACTCCTTGGGAGGTGCGGCCTTTTCATAGATTTTCCTGCCATGCTCAAAAGGGATTATCTCATCCTCACGGCTGTGAATAATCAGCTTGGGAGACGTGATGACACCTACCTTGTCAACTGTTGCATACCGGTATTTCGCAATGTATTTTACGGGCAGCCATGGATAATACTCCCCTGGCGATAGCAGGAACAGACTCAAAGGTTGATTCTATAATAAGACAGGCGGGGCCTTTTCTCAAGGCCGTCTCCGCAGCTACTGCACCCCCCAGTGAACGACCGAAGACAACAATGTCAGTGGATGATTTATGCTTTGTCCGTACCAGGTAATCCCAGGCTGCTTCAGCATCAAGATAGGTCCCCTGTTCGGAGATCGAACCTCCGCTCCTTCCATATCCCCTGTAATCAAAAATAAGGACGCTCTGGCCCAGTTCATGAAAGATTTTTATCGAGTCCAGCCTGTCAGACACATTCCCTGCATTGCCATGACAGAAAAGGAGCACCCCTTTTTCATCATCTGCCGGAATATACCAGCCGGTGATAACAACACCGTCCTGCGACGTAAAGCTGACTTCCTCATACGCAAGGCCGATATCCCCTGGAGTCTGGCGGATCTCCCTTTCAGGAAAAAAGAGCATCCGCTCCTGCCGGTAATACAATAAGACGGAGAAAAGCAGTAAAAAAGCCAAAAGAGATAATACAGTCATCATAACTATTTTTCCTAATATTTTATTCAAAGCGTATTATTGTACCACGGGATAGAGCAGCTTTTGGTCCATGAGCAGTCAGGGCAGATCGATTTGGTTATGTAACGATTTGGTTATTGTCCTCCACGGCCTTTCCTGATACAATTGCTGGTATGATAGTCGTCGAGACATTCAAGGGCAAGTCCGTCACCGGCCACCGGGTCGAGATCGTCGAAAGAAAAGGGACCGGCCACCCTGATTTTATGTGCGACGCGCTGATGGAAGCCATTTCTATAGCTCTCAGCAGGGAATACAAGAAGACCCTCGGGACGATACTTCACCACAACATCGACAAAGGGCTGCTCGCAGCAGGCAAGACGCTTATCGACTTCGGGGGCGGCAGACTCATAAAGCCGATGGAACTCATCATCGGAGACAGGGCGACCTTTATAGCGGGGGGGAAAAGAATTCCGGTAAAGGAAATAGCTGTGGAGGCTGCCAGGAAATGGATAAGGGAAAATCTGAGGTTCGTAGACCCTGACATCCATGTCAGGTACCGGCCTGTACTCGCGCCGGGATCTGAAGAGCTCACCGATATTTTCCTGAGGCCGGGCGAAGTCCACGGCGCGAACGATACTTCAGCATTGATCGGGTATTACCCCCTCTCCCCAACCGAGGAAGTTGTGCTGGGTCTCGAACGATATCTCAATGGAAAGACATTCAAGGAAAGTTATCCTGAGACAGGAGAAGATATTAAAGTGATGGGACTCAGAAGAGGTGAAGTTCTTGATCTCACCGTTGCTATGCCCCTCATATCTTTTTTCATAAAGTCAGAAGAAGACTATTTCAGCAGAAAAGAGATCGTGCAGAAAGCAATTAAAAAATTCCTCAGGCGGTACCGGATGTTCAGGGAGATTACAGTCAGCCTGAATACCCTTGATGAGAAGGGGAGGGGTCTCGGCGGAATTTACCTGTCTTTGCTCGGAACTTCGGCAGAGGGGGCAGACTCAGGACAGGTTGGCCGGGGAAACCGCGTAAATGGACTGATCTCAGTAAACAGGCCGATGGGGACCGAGGCTGCTGCCGGGAAGAACCCGGTGAGCCATGTCGGCAAGATATATAACCTCCTTGCCCACAAAACAGCGGAAAAAATATGCAAACAGATAGATGGAATTCAGGAAGCATATGTGCTTCTCCTTAGCAGGATCGGCTCACCGATCAATATGCCGCATATGGCAACTGCGCAGGTCCTTCTCAGGAAAGGGACGAGGCTTAAAGACGTATCGCAGGATGTCACTGAGGTCATCGGGAAAGAACTTTCAAATATTTCCAGCTTCTGTGACAAGCTCGCAGTGGGTACGTATCCGATCTGTTAAAGCAGATCACGCATCCCCGTTATTTTCCGAGCTGATTTTAAAAATAATATTTTTCTTTTTCTCTATGTGCCCGGTGCCCTCTGCGGTAAATTTTGGTTCCAGGCAATCCGTTTACTTCATCGCGCTGAGAAAAAGATCAGCTACAACTGCCAGCACAGACAGAAAAAAAATAAGGGCATAATTGATGTCTTCAAGGGAACGTTTGAGAGAAGAGAGGAGATACAGCAGAACATCCCGGTCTGCATCCTGCAGACAGGCATTTGCCCTGATCTTTTCTATTAACTGAAAATCTTCTATCGCTGCTTTTCTCTTCCGGGAAATCCGGTAGCGGTAGAGAAAGAAGAGGAGATACCCTGCGGTGCCGATATACCAGACCGGCCTCACCCAGGAGGGTTCCAGATGCTGGAATATAATGATCGCCCTGAAGGCGACAGCGGAAACAAGACCGACCAGAAAAAAGCCGTAGACAACATAGTTCGGCAAGATATGGGGTTTGCTGCCTTCCATGAATGCACATTATACCATAAGGAGGGAAAGCATCTTTTCTTTAAAATAACCTCAAAATGATTTATAATGAGTGATGTTTGGACACCTAAAACGCACATGCCTCTCAGTCATTCTCATGCTGTCCCTGGTCTTCCTCCTGGCGGGCATAACAGCACCGGCTGTTTCTGCAGCAAATGTTCCCAGAATTTCTGTTGAAGAACTCAGGGCAATGCTTGGCAATCCTGACCTAATCATTATCGACGTGAGGATCGAACGTGACTGGAAGTCAAGCACGTCGAAAATCCCGGGGGCTGTCTGGGAAGATTTTAGAGAAGCAGATACCTGGGCAAAAAAATATCCCAAAGACAAGACAGTAGTCCTCTATTGCGATTGACCGAACGAACATACGAGTGTCTGGATGGCACAAACGCTTATCAGAGAGGGGTTCTCCAAAGTATACGCCCTCATGGGGGGCTGGAGACAATGGCTTAAGGCCGGGTTTCCGACAGAATCCAAAAACCCACCCACCCCCTGATTCATGCGCCGCAAAGACCTGGACGCCTTTAAAGACTGGATCACTGAATATTCACGGACTTTTTATACCGATTCCATTGAAGACAGCAGGAACATCGACCTGAAGGTCCGGCATACATTCTTTGTCTGTGAAAACGCAGTCCGGATCGCACGGGATGAACAGTGGGGCGATAACGAAACTATGATCGCTGAAACAGCGGCCCTCTTCCATGATGTAGGCAGATTTTTGCAATACTCACGGCACAAAACATTCCTCGACAGCATCTCGGTAAACCACGGAAGACTTGGGGCAGAGGTCCTTCTGGAAAAACAGGTCCTCTCACAGCTCCCCTTCGATGAACAGGAACTGATCATCAATACTGTTAAATTCCATAATGCGTTTGAGGTCCCTTCCTTCGAAGATCAGCGGTATGTCCTCTTTTTACGCCTGATACGGGACGCCGACAAACTGGATATCTGGAGGGTATTCGCAGAATACTACCAGAGCACCGAAGACGAAAAACCCTCTGCTGTTGGTCTGGGCTTGCCTGATCTGCCTGATTATTCAGAGTCTGTCCTGAATTGCCTGTATGAAAGAAGAATTGTAACCCTTGCAAGTCTGAAAACCCTGAACGATTTCAAGCTGTTGCAGATTTCCTGGGTGTACGGGCTTCATTTCAGACATGCCTTCAGGCTGACAGCTGAAAGAGGCCTGATACAAAAGATCGCGGCAACGTTACCGCAGACAGAGGAGATTGCAGGAGCGCTCGCGACCATAGAAAAATTTATAGAATCACACCAGACGTGAAAATAAACTGGATGTATGGTCAATAAATTGAGAAGGTCTCACTATTCACTATTCACGGTCGTTGGCAGATTGATAATTTCAGAAACAAAAACGTAAAATAACATGAAAAAGCGCCTCATGAAAAAATTAACATTCATATGTTGTCTGTTCCTGCTAACGGCAATGGGACCGAGTTTGCCGGGAAATACATCAGGCGGCCCAATATCACCCCTGGATAGCGATACCCTGATAAACTCCCGGGCTCCTGATTTTACCCTGAAGGATATGGCCGGCAAAAATGTTTCACTCTCAGCCTTTAAGGGGAAAGTTGTGCTCCTGAACTTCTGGGCAACCTGGTGTCCGCCCTGCAGGGCAGAGATGCCTGCCTTCAACAAATTGTATAACGAGCAGAAAAGTCGTGGGTTTGAAGTCATCGCCATTTCGACAGACAGGTCTGTCAGCAGTGTCAAAGACTTCCTCGAAAAGAACAAGGTATCGTTCCCTGTTCTCTTTGACGGCGACCGCACCGCGGCAAAACTGTACAGGGTCTTTTCAATGCCAACGACCTTTCTCATAGACAGAAACGGGACGATAGTCGAAAAGTTCTACGGTGAATACAACTGGTCAGAGCCTGAGACAAAAGGCAAGATAGAGAAACTGCTGTAATTTTCTCTTCAGCAATCTTCAGACAAATTTCCGGTGAATACTGGGCCGGACACAAGAAACAGAAAAAGGAGGAAAAATGGTAACTTCAATCATCCTCATCAGAGTTGAGCGGTCAAAGATCAACGAGGTTGCTGAACAGCTTGCAGTAATCAAGGGAATATCAGAGGTGTATTCTGTAAGCGGCAAATATGATCTGGTCGCAATCGCCCGGGTCTCCAGCAATGAGGAACTTTCAGACCTGGTAACAAACCATCTGCTCAAGATCAACGCGATACTGAAAACAGAGACCATGCTCGCCTTCAAGGCCTTTTCAAAATATGATCTGGATGCCATGTTTTCCATAGGACTGGAGGAATAACAGCTGCTTCAACGAAGATCATCTTATCCCGTTACCTTCAGGAGGGAAACATGAATGCAGATGAAATACGGGCGCTGCAGGCCCCGTTAAAACAGAAATATAAAGAACAGCCGGAATCAGCTATCGTGACACTGAGAGCAACTTCCCGTTTCGGTGAGGGAATGACCTGCGCGGTGGAAACGGGAAAGTCCATAGTTGAGGCAGGACTTCATCCGGCCACAGGCGGTGACGGGCTTTCCGCATGTCCGGGGAACATGCTGCTTGAGGCCCTGGCTGCCTGCGCCGGCGTCACGCTGAAGGCGGTAGCGACCGCCCTTGCTGTTGAACTGCATGATGCAACCATTTATGCAGAAGGAGACCTTGATTTCCGTGGCACACTCGCTGTAACAAAGGAAGCTCCGGTGGGTTTTAAAAATATCCGCCTCAGGTTTGAGTTAAAAACTCACGCGGAGAAAGAACAATTGGACACCTTGATTAAACTCACAGAACGCTACTGTGTTGTTTATCAAACATTGTCCCGTTCACCGCAAATCAGTGTTGCGTACAACATAGCATGACCCGAAAGACAGTTGCTGTAACATCAATACAGGAATGCAGGTAAAATAAACGGGAAATGCGCTGGACGGGGTTGTATTGAATGACTCAACCCACTGTTCATTACTGACTCACGTCATTGACCTTCATTCTGTTGAGAAATTCGTGGGCAATCTGCAGACGTTCTTGACACCGTATCATTCCCGAGACTTTTATTTAAGCATTATGGTCACTTCCCGAAATCCCCTGATTTTCTGCCTTCTGCTCACCTGGCTCTCCCTTATTTCCTGCGCTTCACCTGCGAAAGACCCCCTGAGCCGAAACCAGACATTGAGCGGCGAGGAACAGAATGTAAAGACGCTTGATGCGCTTCAGGAACTTTCACGACTATCCGGGGACCCCCGCAAAACCATGCGTGCCCGGGAAGCTGCGTATATCGACCTCATCAATAAGTATCCTGACTCGCAGTGGGCGTATGAATGCTATAACAGACTGATGCTCATCTATCTCACGGAGTATGCCCCCCCGGCGTTTGATAAAGCTGAGGCGGTTCGCGAACGATTTGTAAAAAAGTATGCCGGCTCAAGTGCGGGGAATCTTCTTGATGATACACTGGCTGACGCGTATCACAGGAATGGGGAATGGACTAAGCTCATAAAACTCTATACGACTTCTATTAAGCGTTTTGTAGAGTTATGGAATGTTATAAGACCGCGGGACATGTTTCTGTATGCTGAAGCCAAATTTCACCTCGGGGACAGGGACGAGGCCAGAAAGGGATACAATATCATTATTTTTTACTTTCCTAATTCCCCTGAGAGCACACCGGCAAGAAACAGATTGGAAGAAATCACCGGATTATCACAGAATATGCAGACACAGGGATTAAACGGACGCCCGCTGAACAGAGTACAGACAATAGACCCGCCTCAGAAGGCACCTCTGACAGCTGAAGTCAAAGTCAATGCCCTGAGCGGAGATACCTCACTGAAAATCCTTACTCCGGAAAATCCTGTTGTGGAGACTGCCGCTGTCGCAAAGACCGTCGCTGCCGCAGATACTGCTGCTTCCGTGGAAAAACTTCCGCTGCCGGACACACCGAAGGGGTCTTTCTATTCGGTCCAACTGGGGTTTTTTGGAAATGAAAAGAATGCGCACTCATTATCTGCAAAGCTGAAAACAAAGGGATATGATGTCTTCGTCGTCAAGCATGGCAGCGGAGACAATAAGATCTACTTCAGGGTTCTTGCGGGAAGATTTCAGGACAGGGCTGAAGCTCTTGAATTTGCCACGATCCTGCTTCGCAGAGAAGGCATGAAATCAATAATTTTCGAACGGCACAGAGAGTAATCTGAAACACGCTTTTGAAGGATAATAATATATGAGCGTCCTAGATGTTCCTTTTCTATAAGCCATGACTATCAGAAAATTGTCCATGTTTTATAATAACCGGCCTTCCCTGGCAGCGCGATGAAACCAGACCGTTATGCAAGATGGAAACGTACCTCGCGTGCACTGGGGAAGATCGCCCCATCCCTTGTTGCCACGATACAATGGTTAGGACGTCTGGACATACAGCATAGTGATGAAGACCGCAGATTTTTGGACCTGAGCATGCAGGCCAGGGCATCACACGTTGAAATGCTCCGTTTTTCTGATCATTACACCCTATCCTATCTCTGGGTCCTTGAGGCAGACAAGGTACTCCGCACCATTGAAGAGTGTGTGAGGCATGATCGCTCTCTTTTACCTCCCGAGACTCAACAGTTGGTCAGAGAAACAGAGCAGGTATTCGAAAAAATGCAACTGAATGCGGCAAAAAAACAAAAGGGTGTTGATACTTGTATCTTTTCACCGGTTTTGAACCAAAAGCATGGCATCGGCTGGATTGTTTCACCGGATGTTGTTATCACAAGGCAGGAGCTTTCGGATACCTTTCTGGTGCTTCTGGAGCGCATTCAGCGATGCAGCCCAAGGTCGGACATCGACGACCGTGAAGAACCGCGCACCAGATCTCTTCAGGCGATAAAATTTGTCGCTGAGCGGAATACCAGCGTAAGTGCCCTGAAGGGTGTTACCATGAACCTCAGCAGATCGGGGCTGTGCATGCTTGCGTTTCATCAACTTAATGAAGGACAGCAGATACGGATCGAGCAGGGGCCCAACGTATCAAATCCCGCACTCGTCTGCTGGGTAAAGAAACTGGATCAGGATGTCTTCAAGGTAGGACTCCAGCTCGTCTCGTGAAAAATATGCAGCCTGCAAAAATTACTGACCCCTGTTCTTGGGGATGGAGCGGCGAAGGGCGCCTGGAGAGGATGCGGAAAAGCGGACCGTAATAATACACTGCCTTACAGACCGTACTCATGCTCCGAGCATTTCTCGAATTGACTCACAAAAAATGTTACCGAAAGGAGTAAACAAAGAGGATCGTTGACTCATAATGCATGTTACCGAAAAGACATGCATTGAAAGGGGCAGTTTTAATGAGTTCACGATCGAAGCGAGAGTATCTTGAGGCAATTTATCAAAGGTACAAGGCAGGTACCCGTAAGCAGAAGAAGCTTATACTGGACGAATTCTGTTCTGCCTGCGGATACCATCGAAAACATGCCATACGACTGCTGAAGAAGTTCAGACGATTTATCAAGCCCAAGCAGAAAAAGAAAGGCAGAGTTCCGGTATACCAGACAGAGGAAATCCTTGTCCCTATCAAGCGGATATGGCTGGCGGCAAACCTACCGTGTTCCAAGCGGCTCAAGGCAGTATTACCGCTTTGGTTGCCCGGATATGCACAGCAGTATGGCGATCTTACAGAAGAAGTGATTAAAGCCCTCCAGAGGATCTCCCCGTCAAGCATTGACAGGCTGTTGAAACCTGTCAGAGTAAAGTACAAAGGACGCGGCAAGTCCACAACAAAACCCGGAACGCTATTAAGGAAACAAATACCGATAAAGACAAACCAGTGGGATGAGAGCCAGCCAGGATTTCTGGAGGCTGATACTGTTGCTCATTGCGGCACATCCATGGCAGGCATGTTTGCCTTTACTATCGACTGTGTAGATATAGCCACTGGCTGGACAGAGCAGAGGGCGGTCTGGGGCAAAGGAGAAACAGCAGTAATGGAGCAGATCAAAGATATCGAGGCATCATTGCCTTTTCTCCTGCTGGGGTTTGATAGCGATAACGGCTCTGAGTTCCTCAACTATCATCTTCTGAGACACTTTACTGAGAGGAAACATCCTGTGCAGTTTACCCGAAGCAGGGCCTACCACAAGGATGACAACGCCCATGTCGAACAGAAAAACTGGACCCATGTAAGGCAGTGGCTTGGCTATCACAGATTCGATAACCCAGAGATAGTTCCGCTACTCAATGAGCTTTACAAAACAGAGTGGCGACTCTTTCACAACTTCTTCTGCCCATCTGTGAAACTCATAGAAAAAAAGAGAATTGCCTCCAAAACAATTAAACGTTATGATAGTCCAAAGACGCCTTATCAGAGAATTATAGAATCACCGTATATCAAAGCTGAGGTTAAGAAAAAGCTCTCTGATCTGTTTGCAACTCTTAACCCTTTTCATCTGAGAAAGGCCATGGAGAAGAAACTCAAAAAGATCTTTGAGCTATGCTATCAAAATTAACACCGGGACAACGATCCTTCGGTAACATTTTACTATGACGCAACTGGTTCTCCCCTGCCGGCAGTTCCCGCCAGGCAGACAATCGCGTTAGAATTTATGCCTCGACCGTTATAGCCTCAACCGGACAGTTTTCTTCCGCAGCCTCGCAGCAACCGGCATATTCGCATGCCTCAGCGTCTATGACCTCTGACTTGCCCGTTACTTCACTCAGATGGAAAACAGCAGGGCATATCTCCTCACAGGCGCCACAGCTTATGCAGAGATCCTGATCAACAGTTACCTTCATGGCAGCTCCTCAATTATCGCAGCAGCCAGCAGAGGGAACATGATCTCATGATGGCCTGTCAGCGCATAGTTTTTGCCTGATTTCAGCGTAGGCCTCTTCAGGACGTTTTCCCGCGGCCGGTAATGCTGGATAAAATCCATATTTACCGTAGTGATATTTTCCACCTTGTTGCCGAGGTTTCTTGCAATGTTCAGGGCTTTCAGAAAAACCTCCGGCAATATGACGGCAGACCCGAGATTTATATACACCCCTCCCTCCAGATCGGCAAGCACCGAGGCAAGCAATCTGAAGTCATTCATGCTGCCTTTTCCAATAGCCGCACCATCTGCTTCAGGATGCATATGCACGATATCAGTGCCGATCGCAACATGGACCGTCAAGGGCACAGACAAAGCATAGGCTGCGGCAAAGATACTTTTGTCTTTGTACCTGAATTTCCCCTTGCTGATATATTCCCCGAGAGCGTTCCCAATGCCGGAACCTTTTTTTACGCCCCTGCTAATGGCCGTATTCACGCCTTTTCCGGTGTCTTTTGACATACCGAATGTGCCGGCACATAACTCACGCGCAACATCTTCCGATGTCTGTCCTGCCAGCGCCACTTCAAAATCATGGATTGCGCAGGCCCCGTTCATTGCTATCGCAGTCAGGATTCTCCTTCTCATCAGTTCTATGATAAGAGGTGAAAGACCAAGTTTGATCGGGTGGGCCCCCATACCGAGAACAACCGGCCTGTTCTCCTTTCTTGCCAGAACAACAGCGCTCACTACAGACCTGAAATCTTTCACCGCAAAGGCTTCAGGGAGTTTCTCCAGAAACGTTGAAAATGTATCGCCTTTCCCCGGGATGTCCGCAAATGATGTTACCGATACCTTGCTGTGTCGCTTGCACAGTGAATAGGTCTTGACGGATTTCAGGGAAAGCGGCCGGTATTTTTTCATAGGATAGATTTTACCACAGAAACCCCAATTTTGAATAAAAAGCCGTAAAATCAAATAATAGACTCCTGCTGCAATGCCGCTGGGAAGCTTATTGCACAAGAAATAGTTACCTGGTATTCGCTTGTTAAATGCACCTGCTTCCAACGCTCACCCGGTTTCAAGACCACGGGGAATATTATTCGCTATCCATTTATTGCTTTAAAAGGGCTTTTTATGGTATAAAATAAGACTTTTTAAAAGGAGGAAATCCACTTTGGCGGCAAAATCAGCACCTAAAAAAAACCTATCAGCAATCAAAAGAGACAGGCAGTCAAAAAAAAGGAATGAGCGTAACAGAATTGAACGCACGAAAATTAGGGGCGTGGTCAAGACTGTAGAGGCATCGGTAAAAGCTGGTGAAAAAGACACATCCGCGGGCGCTCTTCAGAAGGCGATAAAAACCATCAGCAGTGCAAAATCAAAAGGGATCATTCATAGAAATAATGCTGCGAGAAAAATTTCGAGACTGACCAGGAAGGTAAACGCCCTTTCTAAAACCGCAGAAGCCTAGGCAGAAAGATCCGCATCGGATTTTACGGACCCTGAACAGTCATTTGGCTGTTCAGGGTTTTTTGCTGACAGCGTCCGTACTTCTGTCATAAGATCTCTTCATTACTGTGCCTTTCTCATGGTATTTTAAGATCGTATGCTCATCACCATGCATCCTCTGGCAGAGGTGCATCAAAAAGGGGGACTGAATGCAGACTATCGAAGAACGCCGCGTATCACGATTCGCAGACACCCTCCGGCTGAACAGGGCAAGTCCGCGAATAATCCGAATCTTTCATAAACTTATCTACGGACACGCGGAGAGGAACCCCCGCGATCTTCCCTGGAGGAAAACCCGGAACCCCTATCGCATCCTCGTATCCGAAATCATGCTCCAGCAGACCCAGGTTGAACGGGTAAGGGATAAATATATTGCATTCATCAGGGCATTCCCGGACTTTTCATCTCTTGCAACAGCTCCTCTCGTCGATATCCTGGGAGCCTGGCAGGGACTCGGCTATAACCGTCGTGCACTTGCGCTCCAGACAATCGCTCGTATTGTCATGGGGAAATACAGGGGCAGTCTGCCGCGCAGGTATGAAGAGCTGCTGCAGTTTCCGGGGATAGGGAAATACACTGCAGCTGCAATACTGACCTTCACCCGCAAGCAACCGCATGTCTTTATCGAGACAAACATCAGAAGGGTATTCATCCGTCTTTTTTTTCAGGACAGGGATACGATATCTGATGCGGAGATATTGCCGCTCATTGACAAAACACTTGACAGGGCAAACCCGGGGAAATGGTACTACGCGTTGATGGACTACGGGGTGATGCTTAAGAAAACAGGGGAGAACCCAAACAGAAAAAGTGCCCACTACCAGAAACAGTCGGCGTTCCATGGCTCGAACAGACAACTCAGGGGAATGATCCTTAAAACCCTTATCAGAAACCCGGGCATCTCAAAAAAGAAACTTATGGAAGAGTTGGGTCTGGACCCGGAAAAAATAGAAATGAATCTTGCTCTGCTGACTAAGGAAGGCCTCCTGAAAAAGAAGGGGAAGCAATTCAGCATCTCATGACATATCAGAAGAAGCAGGGGAGAAATCACTGCGGCAGAGACAGCAGCATACAATCCTTAATCAAAGATACTCGTTAACCCTCCGGACAGAGAATGTATCCTCTGACAAAACACTGTCTGCAAACCGAAAGATCTTCTGCCGTTCCTCTGAACCCAGTTCAGGATAAAATATCGGATTGGCGACAACCGCGGCCCTGAATGCAAAAAAGGGTGCGACCACTTCGGTTATCTCCTTATCGCCAGATGCCCTGATATATTCTTCAAAAAAAAGTTCGAGCCCGTGCAGGTATGCCCCCTGTACTGCGCCGTGACTCTTTAGTGAGAAGAATATATAATTTATCGCCAATGCGGTAACATCATCTGCCGGTTCCCCCCATGGCCCCCTGCTCCTGTCGAGCAGGACAAAATGATTCTCATTCTGAAACCAGATATTGCCGGGATGGAAATCGCCGTGTATCTGTGAGAGCCTGGAATAACGTGGTTTCAGTTTATAAATCCAGTCTACAGACTTTTTTATAATATTCGTCATCACCTCATAGGGCACAACCCCATCAGGGTAGATATCAAAAACTCCCATAAGACATTCTCCGTGACCCACGGTGTCCCTGAGCTTTCTCCAGTAGAGCGTCTTCGAAGCTTTTTTGGCCCCATGTATCCCTGCAAGATATGAGGCCATGGCCCGTATCCTGTCAACAGCCTTCTTGTCGAGACGTTCCCGGGAAGCGAAAGCGTTCAAATCATAAAAATAATTTCTGCCTTCAACCCGTTCCATGAGGAGGTAATACTCAATTCCCCCGCCCACTGACTTGACCGAACCGTCCGCCAACTCCGCAAGCACATCTACAGCCTGCACATGCCCTGGCAGATTTCCGTATTCGTCGAGATCAAGGAGAAACACCCCTGCCCTGTCTGAAGGATAATCATGTCCGAAACCTTCCGGCAGCAGGGTCTTTACCACATAGGATTTTTCTCCTTCCGCAGTTTTCATCCGCACAAGAAAACCCGAGCCCTGGACCCCTGAGCCGAGCTTTGTTATCTCTATCTGCTCAATGTCTTTGAACCGAAGAAAGAGATATGCCTTGAGCGCTTCTTCATTGATCATACACAAATCGTATCAGCTTCCGGAGGGTATGTATAGTGGAGTTTTAGGCGGCGTTCACCGTATGCTACAGCTCCCCGAAATTCATTCTGTATCTTTCGGCGAAATCCTCATAGGTATAGGTATGCTCCTGGGTGCCGTATTGCTCGACCGCATAGGCTGCTGCTACTGCGCCCATCTTCGCCGCTTCTTCAATTCCCTTTTTCAGGGACAGTCCTTTCACCAGTCCTGCGCGATACGCATCGCCTGCCCCTGTCGGGTCGAGAATGTTATCGACCTTTGCAGCAGGCACCTGCGTGTCCCTTCCTTCAGCCGTTATCAGTGATCCCTGCTCTCCAAGTGTCGTAATGATCATGCGGGTAAGGCTGAGCAGCTGAGCCTTCTTCAATCCGGTCATCTTCATGATCACCTCGAGTTCATAGTCGTTGGAGATGAGCATTGTCGAACCCTCGATCCATTCCCTGAGCTGTTCTCCGGTCCAGAGAGTGAGCGATTGTCCGGGATCGCAGATATAGGGGATCCCCATCTGCCGGCACTGCGAAGCATAGCCGATCATATCCTCGAGATTCCCGGGCGCGATCAGGACGATGGAGTCCTTCGGATCAACGCTGCTGAAATCATACCGGGTGGGTCTCTTCATTGCACCGGGATTGAATCCGGTGATCTGGTTGTCAGACTTGTCCGTCGTAATATAAGCGCCGGCAGTAAACTCATCAGGTATGATCTCTATAGCTTCCTTTGTGAGCCCGTTTTCCTCGAGCCAGCAGAAATAGGGGCCGTGATCCTTGCCGATGGTCGCGATGATGACCGGCCTCAGACCGAGCAGTCCAAGTGAGTAGGCTATATTCCCTGCAGTACCGCCGAACTTCTCCTGCAGGCTTGTGACATTGAAACAGACATTCAGGACGTGGATCTTGTCCGGAAGAATATAGTCTGCAAAAGATCCCGGAAAGTCCATGATCCTGTCATAGGCAATCGAACCTGATAAGTAAATATTCATTGTGTCTCCTGTTCTCTATTTCTTCAGTGCAGAAAGGATATCACCGGCTATCTTCCTGTTAAACCCCCGCATTGCCGCTATGTCTTCAACTGACGCACTGCGTATGGCATCTATACTACCAAAATATTTCAGCAATGCAAAACGCCTTTTTCTGCCGACTCCATAAATCTTTTCGAGAGGCGACTCCAGCGCCTTTCTGGAACGGAGTTTCTTGTGGTAGCTGATGGCGAAACGGTGTACCTCATCCCTGATCTTCTTTAGCAGCAGAGACGACTGCTTTCCGTCTTCAATAACGACAGAACCTTCCTTCCCCTCCAAGAATATCCGGTCCGGATCTTTCGCAAGCCCGACAATATTTTTGTCTCTGACATGCTTTTCACGGAAAACAGAAAGCGCGGCTTCGAGATGCTCCCTGCCCCCGTCGATTATCACCACGTCCGGCAAATCACCGCGCAGGTTATCGATCGTTCTCTTCACCATCTCTCTCATCATTGCGTAGTCATCAGGGCCTTGGACGGCATCCATTTTGATATGCCGGTAATGCTGTTTTTTAAACTCTCCGTTCTCCCAGTATACAAAAGCCCCCACCGCGTCACTGCCACCCATATTCGAGATATCAAAGGCGCCAATGGAATATGGTATTTTCTTGAAATGAAATCTTGATGCAAGCTCTTCAAGCACCTGGCTCTTTCCCGTATCCTGCATGTCCCGGGAATGGATCTTCGCGTTTTCCCAGGCCATTCCGAGGAGCTTTTTCTTAATGCCCCGTTTCGGGACCACGATACTCACCTTTGCTCCTCTTTTCTCCGACAGCCATGCAGACAACAAAGCGGCATC
The DNA here is from genome assembly GCA_963746295.1 of uncultured Nitrospira sp. GTDB lineage: Bacteria > Nitrospirota > Thermodesulfovibrionia > Thermodesulfovibrionales > UBA6898 > JAOUFP01. The sequence continues at coordinate 29,313 of CAVVAQ010000020.1, forward strand.
TTCAGGCATCAGCGGGCATATTATTTCGGAGGGTGGAATGATCTCTTTCCCGTAAAACTGCTCGATGAAGTTCTTTATCAGAAAGCTGATCCGACTCTCCGGTTATATCTTTGAAATAAAAGTCTCTGGAGCCGATCATGATGCCGTTCCGTGAGAAGAGTATTTTGAAGGTGACCATTTCTCCTGCCCTGAAAAACCCGATTACATCAACGTCTCCAAGCCCCTGGGCCACCACTTTTTGCGTTTCGGATATTTGCTGAATGGCCTTTATGCGGTCTCTCACCAGCGCTGCCTCTTCATATTTCATCTCATCGGAAAGCCTCCGCATCTTCTTTTCGAACAACGCCAGAAGCCCTTTATTTTTGCCTTCAAGCAAAAGTCTTATCTCATGGATCATTTTGAGGTACTCTTTGGCGTCTGTTCCGCCGGTGCAGGGGGCAACGCACCGCTTGATCTGATACTGGATACACGGCCTCATCCTCGTTTCGAGAGAATATTTACAGGTCGGCACAGGGAAATTATTTCTTATAAAAGAAAGGGTGCTCCACATAGCCCCTGAGGGCACATAGGGTCCAAAATACCGCGCACCGTCCTTCTGTATCCTCCGTACTACCAGAAGACGGGGCCATTTTTCATTCAGGGTGAGCTTCAGATAGGGATAACTCTTGTCATCCCGCAGCACAATATTATAGCGCGGTCTGTATTGCTTGATGAGGTTGGCTTCCAGGACAAGGGCCTCGAGTTCATTCTCTGTTACCGTATATTCAAATCCTCTGACCTCCCTCATCATCGCTGTCTTTCGCGGATCAAGAGCTGAAGATTTCTGGAAATAACTCCTGAGGCGGTTCCGTAATTCCTTGGCCTTCCCCACATAGAGGACCTTACGCAACCCGTCCTGAAAAAGGTACACGCCCGGCTTTTCCAGGGACCGACACGAGTTTCTTTCGCATCTCCCCGGTATCGCTGTCTTTCTGTTCTTCAGACATTCAGGTGAAACATATCATGAAAATGCTCTCTCCCCATGCAGGGCCCCCGGGGAACGATTTTTCAGTCCATGAGAAATATTTTCTGCGGGTCGCTGTCCGGCCAGACCGGATGACAACGAAACGCCAAAAATACTGCCTCTCTTAACAGACTGTTATTTCGCTGCCTTGAGTTTCTGTATCTCCTGCTTCAATCTGCTCCGCGTCAGGCGCGTTCGGGGCTATTGCAGAGCGCCATCTCGAATGCTTTCACCGCCTGGTCAGCGTCCCGGAGATCATAAGCGAGAACAATCCCCATATTCTTAAGCGCGAAGAGATGCTGCGGATTGAGCTCCAATGCCTTGCGGTATTCCTTGACAGCCATATCCGGTTTTCGCAGATTTCTGTAGCATGTTCCCATATCAACCCTGACGTCAACATTCTTCGGATCGATATCCAATGCTTTTTGATAGGCCTCGACCGCCTCGCTGAAACGCGACGTGTCCATCATCATATTGCCGAGGCTTACCCATGCGTTCACATTCTTCGGGTCTTTCGCGATCACCTCTCTCAACATTTTTTCCTGTTCCCCTGACTGCACATTTACCACAGGCGCTGTAGGGAACTGATACTGGGGCTTCGGTTCTTCCTTCTGCTGACAACCGGCGATTGCAAAAACTAGAAACGCTCCTGCTAGTAAGAGTTTTTTCATTTTCTCTCCTCGTTCATTTTTTTATTATTGTAACAAAATAGCCGGGCCTTGGAAAGCATCGGGCATTTACTTTTTCATGTCCAATTCCTGGCCCGCAGGGGGGCGGGGAACGTCTTTCATCGCAGCGCTTTGCTCCAGCTGCTTTATTTTTTTTCTTTGTTCCCTTACCGTTGAACTTTTTCTCCAGAAAGAAGGGACCACCATAAGCATTCCTGAAAGAACTCCCAGGGCAAAAACAATGACAAGGATAAAAGCAAGAGAACCCTCAAAATGAAAGGTAAGAAAGGTGATTGTGACAAGTGATGCGTTCTGCACAGCGAACAGAACGATCGCAATACTGATCAGTAATGCCAGAAAGAGAAAAATCTGCATAAAAACTCCTTTCCGAAGGGCGCTTTTGCCGTCAGGTTCCGCTGCGTGGGAAGAAACAACTACGTTCCTTCGACAAAGCTCCCGATCTTCTTGAGCCGTTTATAGCGTTCTTCAACGAGCTTTCCGGGCGTCTTCATTTTCAGTTCCTCGATCGTCGCCACGACTCTATCCGAAATATTCCGAGCGGTCTGTTCGATATCCATATGCGCGCCGCCGGAAGGTTCGGGAATAATATCGTCTATGATCTTGAAATTCAGAAGATCCTGCGCAGTCAGTTTGAGAGCATCGGAAGCCCTTGAGAAATCCTCGGTACCCAGTTCACTGTTCTTTCTCCAGAGTATCGCGGCACATCCTTCCGGTGAAATTACGGAATATACCGAATGTTCCAGCATATACAGCCTGTCCGCAACGCTGAGCGCAAGGGCTCCGCCGCTTCCCCCTTCACCGATGACAACGGACACGATTGGAGTCCTCAGTCTCGACATATGCATGAGATTGGAGGCGATCGCCTCACCCTGACCCCGCTCCTCGGACCCTATGCCCGGATATGCGCCGGGAGTGTCGATAAGGTTAACAACAGGCCTTTTGAACTTTTCCGCCATCTGCATAAGCCGCAATGCCTTCCGGTAGCCTTCCGGATGCGGCTGTCCGAAATTACGCCATATCCTCTCCTTGGTGCCGCGGCCTTTCTGATGGCCTATGATAACAACCGGTATGCCTTTTATCCGTGCAAGACCGCCGATAATTGCCTTATCGTCAGCGAACCTTCTGTCCCCGTGGAGCTGCAGGAATTCCTCTGTTATCAGATTGATATAATCAAGGGTGTAGGGTCTGTCCGGATGTCTCGCGAGCAGCGTCTTATGCCATGGGGTAAGCTTCGAGAATATTTCCGTCCGCAGGTCTTTCACCTTTTTTTCGAGTTTTTTTATCTCTCCCGACAAGTTTACGTCCTTGCCGTCAGAGATCCTTTTCATCTCATCGATCTTTAATTCCAGTTCCTCTATCGGTTTTTCAAACTCCAGATAGTACTTTATCATGAAAAAGTCACCGCCCCCCTGCCGACCATATCCTCAAGCCTGCTCAACAGAATAGCATCGGGTTTTATGTTCAGGCCCGTTGCTATCACTGTCTGAGATTTTTCCAGTTGTATCTTGAGAAAAAGCTGACAATCACCGGGGTACTGGGCAACCAGATCCCTGATATTCCTGAGGTTTTCGCTGCTGCCCAGGGTATCACCGATATGGATATCCATTCGCCTCAGACTGACCCTGCCCGCGTCTTCAAGGTTCGAGACCTCCCGTGCCCTTACCCTGACACCTTTCTCGTCTTTATCGATCGTGCCTTTTACCAAAAGAATCATGTCCTTCTTCAGAACATGGACGCTGTTTTTGTACAGCTCGGGGAAAACGATAACCTCAACACTCCCTTCTTCGTCCTCCAGGGTAAGATAAGCCATCAGGTCGCCCGATGACTTGACATTCTTCTTCTTCAGACCCCTCAATATCCCGCCGATGGTTATATCAGAACGGTCGGGAAGGTGTTCAAGCTCCGGAGTCTTTCGCGCCCTGAACTTCGTGAGCATCATATCATATTTTGTAAGCGGATGCCCGGTTATGTAAAAGCCGAGGGATTCTTTCTCATTCCGCAGCAATTCAGCCTCGTCCCATTCCTCAACGGGCATTCCGGCTCAAACACTCTCCTCGCCGAAGATGCTCTGCTGTCCGGTATTTCTGCTGCCTGCTCCGTTCAGGATAGTAGGTCACCGACTCCATTGCCGCAGCCCGTGTTATCCCCAGAGAATCAAAGGCCCCTGCCTTTACAAGGCTCTCGAGCACTTTCTTGTTCACCTTCCGGGTATCCGCCCTCTCGACAAAATCAGCGATGGATGCAAACGGGCCTTCCGTCATCCCTGGACTCCAGAATCGATTCTATGGCAGCAGCTCCCACGCCCTTGACCGCCGCAAGACCGAAGCGTATGGAATTGCCCACCACCCTGAACTCGCTTCCTGAAAGATTTATGTCAGGAGGAAGGATATCTATCTTCATCTGCCTGCATTCATTAATGGACTTGACGATCTTGTCCGTATCATGGATGTCCATGCTCAGCGTCGCTGCCATGAATTCTACCGGGATAATGGGCCTTGAGGTACGCAGTCTGATAGGAAACAAACGCATAGGCCGCAGAATGCGATTTATTAAAGCCGTATTCAGCGAAGTTCGCCAGAAGGTCAAATATCTTCGAGGCCTTCTTTTCGTTGATACCGTTTGCCACAGCCCCATTGACAAAGTGCTCTTTCTGCTTTCCCATTACCTCGATGTTCTTCTTTCCCATCGCCTTTCTCAGTATATCGGCCTGACCGAGCGAGAAATTGGCGAGCTTGTTCGCTATCCTCATGACCTGCTCCTGATAGAGGATAACACCGTAGGTCTCATCGAGAATTTCTTTTAACTGGGGCAGGTCGTACTTCACTGCTACCTTCCCCTTTTTTCTCTTGATAAAATCGTCGATCATGCCGCTGCCGATCGGTCCCGGCCGGTAGAGCGCCACGAGTGCGATCAGGTCCTCTATCCTGTTCGGTGTCATCTTCACCAGGATATCTCTCATGCCCGCGCTTTCGAGCTGGAATATGCCGGTGGTCTGGCCGGAACTGAGAAGGTCATAGGTCTCTTCGTCATCAAGGGGGATATTCTCCAGAAAAATCTCTTTCCCGTCCTGTTTTATATAACTGAGCGTTTTCTGAATGACCGTAAGCGTCTTGAGACCGAGAAAATCGAACTTGAGAAGCCCGATCCCTTCGACCGAACCCATGTCGAACTGCGTCATGATGCTTTCATCAGAAGGGCTTTTATACAGCGGGGTATATTCGGTCAGCGGCACCGGCGAGATGACAACACCGGCTGCATGCGTCGACGCATGTCTGTTGAGCCCTTCAAGCCTCATGGCAATATCCAGCAGTTCCTTTACCTGGTCATTCGTATCGTATAATTCCTTCAGCTGCGGCTCCTGCTTCATGGCCGCTTCAATGGTGATCTTGGGTGTATTCGGGACCAGTTTCGCTATCTTGTCGACCTCTGCATACGGTATGTCCATTGCCCGGCCGACGTCCCTGATCGCGGCCTTCGCAGCCATGGTACCAAAGGTTATTATCTGGGCAACATGGTCCTTGCCGTATTTTTCAGAGACATAGGTTATGACTTCCCCTCTCCTGTCCTGGCAAAAATCAACGTCGATATCAGGCATGCTTATTCTTTCAGGGTTCAGGAAACGTTCAAAGAGCAGGTTGTATTTGATCGGATCTATCTCGGTTATATCAAGGCAGTAAGAGACGAGACTCCCCGCAGCAGATCCCCTTCCCGGGCCTACCGGGATGTCCTTGCTCCTGGCATATCTGATGAAATCCCAGACGATAAGGAAATACGAGGCATACCCCATCTTCTTTATGACATCGAGTTCAGTCCGCAATCTTGCATGGTATATATCGGCAACAGCAGGCCCGAGTTTTCTATCCAGTCCCTCATCCGCCAGCCTCCGTAACAGGGCGAAAGGGTCCTCACCATCATCTGTCTTGTATTGGGGGAGTAAGCTTCTCCCCAGCTCAAAATCGACATTGCACCGTTCGGCGATCTGTATCGTATTGGAGATGGCCTCAGGCACATCCCTGAATGTCTCCTTCATTTCAGCAGGCGATTTCAGATAAAACTCCGTAGAGCTGAACTTCATCCTGCTTGCGTCCTTGAGTGTTTTGCCGGTCTGGATACAGAGGAGGACCTCATGGGCCTTCGCGTCCTCCTTTTTCAGGTAATGACAGTCATTCGTGGCGACAAGTCCGATATGCAGTTCCCTGCCGAGTTCTATCAATTGCCTGTTTATTTCAAGCTGCTCCGGCAGTCCGTTCGCCTGGATCTCGAAGAAAAAATTGTCCGGTCCAAAGATATGCTTGAAGTGGAGCGCCCGCTCCCGTGCACGGTCCAGCAGTCCGCGCTGGAGACAGTAGGGAATCTCTCCTTTCATGCACGCGGAGAGTGCTATCAGCCCGCCGCTGTATTGCTCAAGGAGGTCCATGTCCACCCGCGGCTTGTAATAAAAACCCTCTAGGTAGGCCCTGGTGACCAGGGCAACAAGGTTCTTATACCCCGCATTGTCCCGCGCAAGGAGAACGAGATGAAAAGAGACTTCTTCATGCCCGGAATTCCCCCGGTCATGGCGGCTTCCCGGAGCAACATAGAGCTCACAACCGATGATCGGTTTGAGCCCGGCCTTCGTCGCCTGCTTATAAAAATCAACTGCACCAAACAGGCTCCCGTGATCGGTCATGGTAATGGCAGGCATCTTAAACTCTTTTGCCCGCTCCACCAGCTCTTTTATTCTGATCGCACCATCAAGGAGACTGTATTCTGTATGCAGATGGAGGGAAACATAATCTGCGTGTGAATGCATACAGAAATATTAACTTATGGGGATTTTCAAGTCAATGAAACGCTGGTTTTTCCTGTTTTATAAGTAAGTTATGAGGTCTCTGTCAGCGAATAGCTGGTGCTGCGGCCTCCGGCGGGGTCTTTCGTCAGAATGTCGCGCGCCACAAGGTCAAGGATGTCGCGTTGCGCAGTGTCCTGCGAGCACTTCGCTATCCTGGCCCATTTTGAGGAGGTCAGCTTTCCGTCGAAACCGTCGAGCATCTTGTTGAGAAGCAGGCGCTGTCGTTCATTAAACAGAACGCCGGTGTAAGATTCCCAAAAACGGGCCTTCCTCAGTACTACCGCAAGCGTACTCTCAGAGCTGTCGAGCGCGCGATCCAGGCAGTCCAGGAACCACTCCAGCCGTGCCGTGATATCCAGAGTTCCTTTTTGTGTCTCTTCCAGACCGCCATAGTAGGCGTCCCGTTCAACGCGTATTTGCGCGAACATGCTGTAGAAACGTTGAGGGCTCTTCTCTGAGCGGGCCAGCATCATGTCGGCGAGAGCACGCGCGATGCGGCCGTTGCCGTCTTCAAAAGGATGGATGGTTACGAACCAAAGGTGGGCAATGCCGGCCCGTAACACGCGGCGCTCTCTTCGCTGGCCGAGTCAATTTGCCTTGTCATGTGTAAAGATAGTCCTTTTTTCCGACAACCAAAAAATGTTTTTTTAATTCATTATAAATTTCCACATCTTTAAAACCTGCATTTACCATCTGTTCCTCAACTTGTTCAGGCAAACATCTGATTTTTGTAGGAGGCCCTTCAGGCATATCTTTCTTTTTCCAATCAACAACAAAAATATTTCCATCAGGTTTCAAGATTCTATACGCTTCTTCAAGTGACAGAGATGGGTTATCTAATTCATGATGCAGCTCAATCATAAACACCAAGTCTGCAATTCCATCATCAAGTGGCACAGTATGTTCTTCAGTCTTTACAGGAATAATATTGGGATACTTCGAAGACACATTTTCCTTTACCCAGTTGATCATTACTTCGGATAAGTCACAAGCATATAATGTCGAAGGTTCAAATTTTTCAAGAAACGCAACACTAAAAAATGCAGTTCCAGCACCTATTTCTACAAATACGCCCGGTTTTTCCATATGCAATTTTTCCCAAACATAATCAGGAGGGATATCTATCAATCTTTGCGGATCATTCAATTTCTGCAATTTTTTGGGATCAAACTTTTTTTCATTCATAGTAAGACCTTTCTTAAATTCAACAATGAATTAACCCATGGAGCGAAGCGGAAATGGGTTGACTGGTTGGAAATCCGGCTCATTTGATAGCCTTACTTAAGAGTTGCTGTTCCTATTACGCTTTTATTCTATCTTTCCAATAGTCGGGGTTTCTATGCAAATTCGCAACTGCAACGACGATAATCTCTGTATCCAATATCTGGTAAATGATCCCGTAAGGAAAACGACGAAGCTGACATCGGCGAGTGATGTCTGTGAATGGGTGCCATGCCTGCGGGAAATTCTTAATCCGATCCAATGCATGAAGCGCCTCGACTAAAAACTCAGCACCCAACCCATCAGACTCAGAATTATAGTAATCAATAGAGTCATCAAGTTCGATTTGAGCTATTTCAAGGAGACTTATCTGCATTATCTACGATACTTTGACAGAACTTCTTCAAGTGGGACAGCTCTGATCTTGCCGGCACGAAATGCCGCAATCCTATCATCAATTTCTTTACGCCATTGACGGTCTATCTGTTCGTCCGGCTGGTCAATGCTTGCAAGAATGTCATTAACAAGCGTTGCCCTGTCCTTCAATGGAAGAGTTAATACCTCTTTCAATATCTGCTGGGCATTTGTGGCCATTTTAGGGCCTCCTCATTTTTTTTTATTATTCCATGTTATTGGCCGCTTTGTAAACTGACAGCATAGGCAGGAAAACTGGGGTTAAAGGAATTGACATGCAAGAACATACTCACTCAGAATAAATCGTGTTGTCATTGAATGCCCTCCTTGTTGACTTCATTTTAACATGCCTGTCCACTCTCTCGCACATAAAAAATAGAAGGGAAAATCAAATGGGCTTTCATTTGCCCTCTGTCGGTTTCCTGGAGATAGATTAGGTGTCCAGAACCGCTTACCTCGAAAAGCTATTGCAGCCACAATCGCCGGTCTCGTGCGAATCTGAGAAAGAACTCTTTTTTGTGACATCGATGGGTGATGTGCCACGCGCAGCCCGGAATGTAATGCCTGTTCTTCCCTGGCCACCTATCCTCCTTAGAAGACCTATTTTGATCACGAAAATGCCCTTCTAAGATTAAAAAAAGCCCACTCTTTTTGGTTTTCATCCATAAATTCAATCAGTTAGCTTGGTCCGACCCCGGCCGCAGGAGGGATATCTATCAATCTTTGTGGATCATTCAATTTCTGCAATTTTTTGGAATCAAACTTTTTTTCATTCATAGCAAGACCTTTCTTAAATTTAACACATAACGCCAAGGGTAACTTGCCACGCCAATTACCTTACCGGGCAGCGCCGCCGAGCTTCCCGCGGTCAAGTTGCCCCTTTTTTCGGTTATTTTTTTAGTTGCGCCTTTGCCAATTTGATAAATTTCCCGAAGGCCTTATCCTTCTTGCGCTTCTCCACGTAGGACAGTTCATGAAACTCGGATTCTTTTTTTAACTTGAGATAGCTTTTATAGCGGTCTTCACTCAAGCTCCCGTTTTCAACTGCCTCAAGAACTGAACAGCCTTTCTCTCGGATATGGCTGCAATTGGTATATTGACAATTCGTGGCCATATCATGAATGTCAGCAAAACTATCTTCAATGGCATCGCTGGAAGCCAAGACACCTAACTCTCTCATTCCAGGCGTGTCGATAAACATTGCACCCTTATCAAGGATAATAAGTTGACGTCGTGCAGTTGTGTGAATGCCCTCTCCGGTTCCGCTGACTGTCCTTGTTTCGAATTTATTCCGCCCGATGAGGCTGTTAATAATCGTTGTCTTGCCAACACCAGATGACCCAAGCAAGCAGTATGTCTTTCTGGAAACCAAGAATTGACGAAGGTCATCGAGCCCAGCCCCGGTGGTATTGCTGAGTGTGAGAACTTTGGTGGTGATGCCCGATTCCCTGATTGCTGTAACTTTCTGATCCAACTCATCATTAGTGATCAAATCCGTCTTGGTCAACACAAGGATTGGCTCAATATGACCTTCATTGGCCATCACAAGGTAACGCTCGAATCTGCGCAAATTAAAATCGTAATGACATGATTGGACGATGAAGGCAATGTCGATATTTGCTGCAATCATCTGAAAGTCCACAGTTTTACCGGCGCACTTACGACTCAGGAATGTCTTGCGTGGAAAAACCCCATGTATAATCGCTAACGCACCAGCGTTATGATATTGCACGAATACCCAATCCCCGACGCAAGGCAAGTCAGCAAACGCCTGGGATGAGAACCGTAGTTTCCCAGCTAACTCGGAAGGCACCTCACCATTTTCATTTCGAATAAGACCGCCACCTCGATCAACCGCTGTAACTCGAGCAATTTGGTACTCCGGTTGATGCAGTTCTGTTACGCAGTCCTGAAACCACGAGTTAAACCCAAGATCTATCAAATCCATGTCTTATTTTATACCGAACACACCGGTCACGTCCTTTGGCGCGTCGCTGTGGACCGGCAGGTTGGTTATGTGCAGCGATTTATATTTGTGCTGACTCTTGTCGTGATAAGCAGACAATAGCTTGCTCAGGCGATGGAAGATCACTTGATCCCTCGTCAAAAAGAGAAATGCTAAGTCATCCTCACGATAGGCGCAAACAAAGCGGCCTCCACTTGCTGTTCGTAGTTGCTTCAATTTATTGTTTACGGCTTCTTCATGAATATGTTTGTTGTTTGGCAGGTGCTGATAGATCATCAAGACCGAGGAAGGTCTAAGATGGTGATATAGTAGTTCGACTTCGTGATTAAGAATGTATTTCTCACGCCCCATTTTCCGTAAGTAGGAATTGGAACCGCTTTCCAGACCGGTATCTGGATCTAAAAAAATAAAGGCACTATTTTCTTTGAGATGTTCAGTAAAAGAAGCCCAGTATTCAGCACGGGTTGTGTCATCAAAGACAATATTATCCACTGGTTCGATCGTTTTATAGTTCTTCGTATATTTGTATAACCACTGTTTCCAGTGACAAAGGCTCTTTGAATTACAGTTAAATATAAAGGAAAGAAGGTCTTGTGATTTGCCGCCAATCATCGTCGGAGTTTTATTGCCTTCCTTGTCAATCCGGTGATTTGTGAGCATCGGAATGAAAACGTAATTATCAATTTTCATGCCTTCTAAAATTGAAGTGATCAGGTCGTACTTGAAGAAATCCCTACTGTCACCGAAATATTTCAATTGGACCATGATGTTTTCCTAAAACCAACGAAATGGCTGAGCCGCCGGGGGAACCAGCCAGAGCCAAAACCGACCGGGCTTAATCCCGGTCGGATCGAGCCTCGTGTTAGCCGTTTTTATCAAAAAGGATTTCCAACCATTTGTGAATGTATCGCACACCTTTATATGTTATCAAGCCTGAGAAAATGATAGCGAAACCGAGCACCAGAAGTTGCAGTAGCTGCTGTAGAATGCCTTTTCCTGTAATAAGATACAGCGGAAGTGAAAACGCGCGAAGACAGACAGTAAGAATTGTCAGTCCGACAAATGCCTCGATCCAGTATTTGGTTATCAATTTGCCTTTAATCATATTTTTTATATTATCTTGCGGCTAACCAGTTATTGAGCAGTTAACTCGCTAACTCCGGAATTTTTCATCTCGTTAAATCGCCAAGAAAAACTATTTGTCATAAGTACCTGAATTAATTGCATTAGTCCTGTTGACTAATATTCCATTTGGCGTATTAGCGAGTTTTCTGTTTAATACGCAACGTGCAATAAAACTAAAGATATTATGGTGCAATATGAAAATGCTGTCAGGGGAGAAAAAATATTTGGAGTGATTGGAAATGTAAGACATGCTTATTTTGAATCCGTCTGTGAAAGTCCTTCTGATTGCCCTTTCAATCCCTCACCTCCAAATCGAAGTGAGGTTAATATATCAAGCAGTCTCATACTGAGTCAATGCACATTGAAAGTTCAGGGCACATTACCTGCCTGAGTATGTCAGCTCACTTTCATTTCACCGCCTGGAATTTGCTATAATGAAGCGGGAAAAAAGATATGGGAATATGTGGAGCGATATGGGGATTGACAGGGGTTTCATTACTTCTCGGCAGCGCTATATATCGGCTCACCCCTTTGGCCATCGATGCGTTTTCCTATAATTTTTCCTGGTATCATTGGCTGTCCCTTTTTCTCATCCTCTTCTTTATGGCGTACGCAGAAGGCTACCGCGGGTTCCAGAAAGCCTTCTCTCCCCGCGTCGCTGCGCGGGCGCTCTATATAAAGAATAACCCCCGTCTTCTCCACGCGTTGCTCGGCCCGTTTTTTTGCATGGGCTTCTTCCACGCGACCAGGAGGAGAAAGATTACTTCTTTTTCCGTGACCTTCGGCATCATTATCCTCATTATTCTGGTCCGTTTCCTCGCTCAGCCCTGGCGTGGAATTATTGATGCCGGCGTTGTTGTCGGTCTGGGATGGGGACTTGTTTCTCTCATTATCTTCAGCTACCAGGCATTCACACAGAAAGAATTCAGATACTCTCCGGAAGTCCCTGAGGGAAATGGGGCGACAAGCTGACAGGCGGCAAGCTTCATCGCTTAATAGTCCTTTTATGGCTCGTTAAAAGACGATTTCATGACGGAAAAGAGGTGTTTATACAGGTGAGGTTGACCGATAGGATTAATCAGCTCATCGAACTCAATGCCGGTGTAGTTGATTTCATCTATAGTGTTCACATAGACAATCCTGCCGCTTGCGGTATCTTTATATAGATTCCCGTCAACAGAGATGAACTTGATTTCAAGAAAAACAACATCTTGTTTTTCAATATGCTTGTCAGTATATAACCCTATACCCGAAATCGAGATATTGGCAACCATCGCATCAACAGACGGACTGCCATATTCCTTTTTGTATCTCAATGTCGCCGAGGCAGCGATCGGTACTCTTTTGTGTCGTCTCTGATAAGGCATAATTTATTTTAGCACAACTAATCCCATCTGTTGATTCCGGGACCTTATTTCCCTTCGCACCATGCCCTGGCATTCTGGAACATCCTCAGCCAGGGCGAGGCCTTGAGCGCCTTATTCCATTCCTCGGGCATCCATCCCCACTGCCATTTCAGAAAAGAACGCTCAGGATGCGGCATCATCGCAAGATGTCTTCCGTCAGAAGAGCAGAGCGCAGCAGATCCCCTCAGGAGAGCCGTTCGGGTTGAAGGGATACTTTTCAGTTGGGTTCCCCTCATCATCTGCATACCGCGCAGGCGCAAGACCCTCAGCAAGCACCTTCACCTTTATTTTTTCATCAGGGAAATATGCATGTCCTTCGCCATGGGCCACCCAGACCCCCAGCACAGAGCCCTGCATGTCTTTCAGCATGACCGAAGGGCTTTCGAGAATTTTTAACGACAGAAAACGGGACTCGAATCTGCCTGATTTATTATGAATAAATCTCGGCTGGCTCGTATCGGATATCCCCTGCCATGGGACCCAGCCCAGCAGGGCCGCAAGCTGGCACCCATTGCATACGCCAAGGCTGAAGGTATCAGTACGATGATAAAAGGCCTGGAACTGTTGCCATATATCCCTGTTATATTTTATGACCCCTGCCCATCCTTTTGCGGAATCGAGGACATCCGCGTAACTGAACCCTCCGACAAAGACCACTCCCCGAACAGTTCAAGCGTAATCCTGGATTGAAGAAGATCTGTCATGGTAACATCCCAGGGCTCAAACCCGGCCTCAAAGAAGGCCGAAGTCATCTCCCTGTCGCCATTGCTTCCCTCTTCCCGTATAATTGCGACCTTTGGCTTGGCAATCGTCTTGAGAATCTCCGGTGAAGTCGGCTCAGGGACAAACGAAAGGCTGAAGGAAGGCCCTTTTCTGTCAGAATATGTTCTCTTTTTTCCGCCTCTGCACAGGAAGGGTCTCTCTGGAGCCTGTCGAGTTGATAGCTTGTTTCTTCCCATGTCGACCTGAGGACCTTCATATCTTCGTCCAGAACAGTGAATGGTGAATGGTCAATAGTAGATAGCGAAATTTTGATCCTTTGCTCTATACGTAGTCCTGCCGAGAATCTGAAACAGTATTCCTTTCTCTTTCAGGGAAACAACTATTCTATCTTCATTCTCTGGAAGGTACTCGATCACCATACCGAGTTCCTCGGAAAATAAACGTTGAATGGCCTCACGCTCTGCGTGCTGATCGCTGATAGCTGACTGCTGACTGTTCATTTCTATCTCAATCCCGCAGTTTCCGGCAAATGCCATTTCAAGGAGTGTTGTTGCCAGTCCGCCGTCACTCCTGTCATGGCCGGACAAGATCAGGTCTTCTCGATATGAACTCCTGCATGACATAAAAGCTCTCCTTCAACAGGCCGGCATCCTCCACATCCGGAGATTCGTCCCCGATCTGGCCGTAACATTGCGCGAGGGCAGAACCACCCATCCGGTTTTTCCCCATTCCCAGATCAATAAACATGAGCCTGCTTTTCCCGGTCTCTTGATATCAGGGGTAATGACCTTCGTAATATCAGGGCAGGTCACGTATGCGGAAATAACGAGACGTTCCGGGAGATTTTACTACCTCTGTCTGTCCTGAGGTATCGGTTACCCGTGCCGCCATGGAGAGGCTGTCCTTTCCGCCGTCCACAGCTATGCCCAGTTCTATCATGATATCGCGCATCGCCACCGCAGCGTCATAGAGTTCAGCGCCTTCGCCGGGAAGCTTCGGGGCCCACATCCAGTTGCCCGAGCATTTAATATCTTCAAGTCCGCTGACCTTCGCCCATACAATATTCGTGATCGCCTCGGCAACACTCATCCGTGCCATTGCTGCGGGATTTATCAGCCCCTTGACCGGCTGCTCGCCGATGGATATCGCAGCGCCGGTCAGCCCGAAATGGCTCTGTCCGACTACCGCGACATCGGACACCGTAAGCTGGAGCGGTCCAACGCACTGCTGTTGCGCGATAAGTCCGGTAACACTCCTGTCCACCTTGTTCGCCAGAAACCTCTTTGAGCCGACCGAAAGGAGCCTGAGAACACGATCGAGGGCCTCCCTCACGGTAAGCCCTGCCGGGAGTTCCAGAGGCGAGCGTTCACGCCTTACCCTTTCGAGTCTGAATATCTTTTGCGGCATATGTCCGAGCACTTTTTCGAGCTCGAGATTTACCGGAGTACTTCCGTCAGTTTCATCATGGAGAACAATATATCCGTCTCCGGTGATCTCTCCGATAAAGGCAGAAGGCACCTTCTCCCTCCTGCAAAGACTGAGAAATTCATCGGACGCTTTCAGGGTGAATCAGGAGCGCGTTCTGTTCCTGATATTCAGCGCCCCATATTTCGAGCACCGAAAGCGTATTGTCTCCGAGCTGGATCTTTCGTATCTCTATTTTTGCGCCCGCAGGATAGATGATCTCTTTCACAACATTGCAGTTCCCCCCTGCCCCCTGATCATGGATACTCACGATCGGGTTTCTTTCCCCCATTTCAACACAGGCCCGTATCACCCTGTTCATCTTCTGCTCCATCTCGGCATCGCCGCGCTGGACAGCATTAAAATCGAGTTCGGCGATATTCTGTCCCTGGATCATGCTTGAGGCTGCCCCTCCGCCCATGCCTATCCGGTATGCCGGCCCGCCGATCTTTGTCACGAGCATGCCTTTGGCAGGTTCTTTCTTTTCTCTGTGTCGTGAGTCCATCTGGCCGATCCCCCCGGTAAACATGATCGGTTTCAGCCATTCCCTCCGTTCGCCGTCAGGCAGCCTGAGGCCGAATGACCGCGTAAAGCCCTGTATCACCGGCTCTCCAAATTTGTTGCCATAATCCGAAGCCCCGTTGCTCGCCTCGATTTCTATTGTCAGGGGACGGGCGAGGTTCGAAGGATATGCGAAGGACGCATCCTCCCAGGGAAGCGCATAGCCGGGAATATGGAGATTGCCGACACAGTAGGCAGCAGTCCCGGCAACTACAAGCGCACCCCTGCCGGTTGCCTGAACATCCCTGATTCTTCCGCCGGTGCCTGTCTCTGCACCAGGGAAAGGCGCCACACCGCTCGGGAAATTATGGGTCTCCGCGGTAAAAATAATGATGATATTCAAGACTGGATTTTTTGAACCTGGAAGCTGTGCCCGGGATTGTCGGGGACAATCGTCTCGATTGTATATCCCTGAATCGCGCTTGAGTTGTCCCTGAACGCTATCACGCTGTTATTCGGATTCCTGTCGAGCGTCTGTCGTATGATCTCCATGAGGTTTTCAGGGATCTCTTTGCCGTCGATAATCAGCTTCCCCTTGAAGAACCAGTGGCGGGAGTGTTCGCTGTTGGACTGGCTGAGATCAAAACATTCGACATTCGTTGGATTTCTCCTGATCTCCTTTACAAAAAGGTTGTAGTAATAATCAATGTCCCAGTCATCCAGACCCAGTCCCATTTCCCGGTTGATCTTTTCGAGGGCCGGTCTGCCTCCTTCTATCAGGGGGACGCTATAGACAGGTTCCGGCTGGATTCCCGTCTCAAAGGTGCTGAGCTGCTCAGGATAAATGCATTCCGTCATTCTGTCATGGAGCACTGAAGCAAATTTTTCGATCTGCCCGTTATTAAAGCCGGTCAAGGGGACAAGTTTCAGACGCCGTGAACACTCTATGCGGGTTATCTTTGAGAGACCGCACGCATGGCATACTGAGACCGCGTTTGACGACCAGGCAGTGGTGAAGTTCATGCGGGGACCGACCTCAATGATGCCGTGGGCCGTGCCCCGTGATCCGTGATCAGTCAAAAAACTCTCTGAAGAAAAATCCTCTGGCTCAAAGGTCTCGCTGATAAGCCAGCGCAGCAATTCCGACTCTTCGGGGGTGAGCGGTTCCCCTGTTTCCACATAAAAACAGTATTCTGTTTTTATCTCGCCTATCTCAGGGGAGATAATCTGTTTTGCGAGAGCCTGGAGGCTCTCCTGCTTCGCGCCACTTACTGCCGGCTTCTTATATCTGTACACTAATGACACGTTTTCCCCTTTGTACTTATCGTGTTTTACCGAAGACCCTTTTGAAGAGGTAGTCAATATTTCTGAAATAATGCTTCAGGTCGAAAATATCCTGAATATCCCTTTGAGAAAGATATTTTCTGATCTCCCGGTCTTTCTGCAACAGTGCCTTGAAATCCTTCTTTTTCTTCCAGCTCATCATCGCGTTTTTCTGGACGAGCGCATAGGCATCTTCCCTGGTCATCCCCTTTTCAGTCAGGTTCAGAAGGACATTCTGCGAATTATACAGCCCGTAGCTCTTTCCCATATTCTCCTTCATGCGCTCAGGGTAGACCTGCAATCCTGAGAGGATTCCGGTCAGACGGTTCAGCATATAATCGACCAGGATGGTGCTGTCAGGGATGATCACCCGCTCGACCGAAGAATGGGAGATGTCTCTTTCATGCCATAACGCGACATTCTCATAGGCAGCCAGCGCATTTGCCCTGACCAGCCGCGCAAGGCCTGAAAGGTTCTCGCAGCCGACAGGGTTCCGCTTGTGAGGCATCGCAGAAGAGCCTTTCTGCCCTTTTGCGAACGGCTCTTCAGCCTCAAGCACCTCCGTCCTCTGGAGGTGCCGTATCTCTACTGCTATTTTTTCGACTGAAGCCGCGATGATCGCAAGTGTTGAAAGATATTCCGCGTGCCTGTCCCTTTGAACAACCTGCGTTGCTATCGGTTCAGGCCTTAGCCCGAGCTTCTTGCAGACCTTTTCCTCTATCTCCACCGGGATATTCGAAAAAGTCCCTACAGCGCCGGAAAACTTTCCGATGCTTATCATCTTTTTCGCCTTTTCCATCCGCTCAAGATTTCTCTTTGCCTCTTCATACCAGAGGGCGAATTTCAATCCGAAGGTCATCGGCTCTGCATGAACGCCGTGGCTTCTGCCGATGCAGACCGTATCTTTATAGGCAAAGGCCTTCTCCTTCAAAACCGCCCTGAGGTTCTTTATATCCTTAATGATAATCCCTGCCGCCTCTTTCATGAGCAGGGACTGGGCCGTATCCACAATATCAGAGGAGGTAAGCCCCTTGTGAACATACCGGGAATCAGGCCCGACATGCTCGGCTACAGAGGTAAGAAAGGCGATCACATCGTGTTTTACAACAGCCTCGATCCTCAATCCTCGCAACATCGAAGCCTGCCTTCTGTTTGATTACTTCCAGGGATTTTTTCGGTATCTTTCCGAGGTCTGCCCATGCCTCACAGGCAGCTATCTCCACATCAAGCCACTTTTGGAACCTGTTCTCCGGCTCCCAGAGTCTTCCCATCTCTTTGCGCGTGTATCGTTCTATCATAATGTACCCCTTTGTCTTTTATATCGTTCTGCAGCTATTGTCCATGCCAAGTCATTTTTTCACATATATTGATGAAGGCATCTATTTTAACAATATCGGGAATAAATAAAAACTTCTGCTCGGCTCCTTTTTAGGGCCGTCGTCACTGGTTTGCTTTAGCCATTCTTTTTCAAGCCCCGGTCTCTGCCGCAGGCAGAAATAAATCTATTACACTAAGTTGTTACCAAACAGTTGTACAACACCTGAGTGGTAATCAATTTTGATCTTTTGGTAATCAAAGACTCGTCATACAAGGCCGTTGCAGCGATAACTTGTCATGGATTTCCAGGATCAGCTTTAATTTTGTGGCAGTTTTCAACATCTCGCATTCAATGGAGCGATTTCAGAGTTTTCGCTTCTTCAATCCGCCTCAGGCTATCCCAACGAAAGCAAAATTCTGCCCTTTTTTGCTATAAAATAATTGCGAGAACAACAGCGGGCACTATGATTGATTCCTCCAGAAGCCTGAAAAGCCTGGTTTGCGGCAGTGCTCAATTTGTCATCGTCAGTAAAGAACCAAACAAGGGAGTGGGTATCAGTTACATAGTCCATCAGATACCTCTGCTTTTCTCATACGGGAAAAGTGATTTCCTGGCCTCGGTAAACAGGGAATCATCAATTTGGCTGCCTTTCCAAATACCCTTTAAAGAAACTCTTTTGCCTGTTTTCTGAGTCCCTGATGCAATCTCATCAGTCAGCAAATGAATAATCCTGTACATATTCGCCAGCTTGTTCTCGGGGACTTTTTCAATTTCCTGCATTATTTTTTCTTTATAACTCATCTTCATATGTCCTCCTTTTCAAGATTTGACCTTTGTTCTATTATCTCACAACTCTCCATTTTGTAGTCAGCCCTTCAAACTCTTACCTCTTTTGTTTGTAGTTCCAGCCACTTGAGAGCCGCGTCTTCATTTTGCTCTATGGCAATCTTGACCATCCCACTTTATGTACGACTCTGTTTCAAGTCTGGTCTGTGCTATGTCATTTTTACGTGGTGCTCGCTGCTTTTGCCTTTCTCCGGCGAAAACAGAGCTTAATTCTGCCATATTTCCTTTGGCAAATAATATCCGCATTGTTGACTGCCAGCTTTTCCGACAATCAACAACTAAATTTACAAGAGGATTACCGCACGGGTTAAGGGCGAAACGCCCTCTCGACCCGCCGGAGGTACTCATTTTTTGTACTCTTCGAAAAACTTCTCATCAATATCGAAATCTCGCTTTGGAATAAGCCCCAATTCGAGTCGTTCAAACATTTCACCTCGCCCCCTCAAATACCGGCAACGTCCCCTCCCGGGAGAAACTGTAAAACTGTTCTCCGGCAACAATGACGTGGTCCACCACTTTGATATCAATACCGCCAAGCGCCTGGACGAGACGTCTGGTGAGAGCATGATCGTGATTCGATGGTTTCACAGTCCCAGCGGGATGGTTATGCGCAAGGATGACAACGGCTGCTTTATGTCTGACCGCAGCCTCGACAACGTGCCGGGGATGCACGAATGCGTCCTTCACCGTTCCCTCGCTTATGAGAGCCGGATAGAGAATCCTGAGCCGGGAATCAAGGCAGATGACATAGAATACTTCCTCGGAGCGTCCTGCCATGAGAGGGACAAGATATTCAGCAGCAGCCTCGGAGGTGTTCAGCGGTTTACGCGTATGCCTGATGCGGTCCAGGAAATAGCGGCGGGTCACCTGGGGAGTAATGCAAGAAATGCCGCAGCGTTCGCTCCGACGCCGTCGACAGCCGCCAAATCCTTTGGGTCTGCCTCAAGCACAGCCGACAAACTGCCGAACCGCTGCATCAGCCGGTGCGCAAGTGGATTTGTATCGATACGGGGGATCGCCTGAAAGAGAAGCAGTTCGAGCACCTGATGGTCTTCAAAGTTGTCCAGCCCCTCCCTGAGAAACCGTTCCCTCAAACGTTCCCTGTGACCTTTGTGGAGTTGTTGCCCTGAACCCTTATTCAACTATTGCTCCTCCCTATAATCCGTATGAAAGCCGTTCTATCAGCGGCAGCGGCAGACCATTTTCAGACATTTTTTTCTGCGTTGCAGCGATATCATAGGAAACCCGTACTATCTCGATCCTGTCATCATCCACCATAACATAGCAGGCCCTCGGGTCTCCGTCCCTCGGCTGGCCGATGCTGCCGGCATTGATGATATACCTGCTGCCTTCCCGTTTCTGCATTACAGCTTTATTGATATTCAGCTCGCCGGAGTGAGACATCTCGATGATAAAAGGCCTGTGACTGTGTCCGACAAAACAGGCAGTAGTATGCATGTACCTGAAGTTTGTTTCCGCGTCTGCGAGTTTCAGGAGATAGTGCCAGCGCTCAGGTTCATAGGGCGATGCGTGCACAAGGGTAATGTCGATCTCCGTTATTTCGGATTTCAGGGGAGCACGCCGGAGAATCTCCCTGTTGTCACCGGTCAGGACCCCATCGGTCCATGCGAGAGCTGCCCTTGCAAATTCATTAAATGTTCTCGTGTCAGCAAGACCGACTGCGCCGCGGTCATGATTACCGGCGATCATGATTTCACATTCCGACTCAAGAAGCCCAACGCTTTCATTCGGTTCAGGTCCGTAGCCGACAGCGTCGCCGAGAAAAAATATGCTCTCTATCCGTCTCTGCCTGATATCTCCCAGAACAGCCCTGAGCGCTTCTCCGTTTGCATGAACATCCGAGATGACCGCATACTTACTTTGATTTCCCATGGACATGCGCAATCTTGTCAAGAAGGCCGTTTATAAATGAAGCGGATTCCAGGGAGGAATATTTTTTTGCTATTTCGAGAGCTTCATTGATCGTCACCGCTGCCGGGATTTCATTCCTGTACAAAATTTCATAGACAGCACATCGCAGGATATTTCTGTCCACGGCAGCCATTCTGTCCATCTTCCAGTTTTCAGCCGCTTCCTGGACTACCCGGTCGATTTCTTCAAGATGTTGTAATGTGCCGGAGACGAGTTCACGGGAAAACTGTTGTATCTCTTTGTCGGGTTTCTTATCAGGCAACTGGTCTTCTGCAAAAACACCGGGCCTGTCTCCGACAAAATCATGCCGAAATAACATCTGCAGGGCGTATTCACGTGCCTTGCGGCGGTTCATAGCTGGCAACTGGGGATTAGGGAATAGTCATTGGCGAATACCCCGCATACAAAAAAGAGCCAGAGAATACCAAACCCCCTTCCGGAAGGTAATTTCTTCCCGCCGATAACCAATCCCCAATTACGAATCACAATTTTTTAAAGACCTGGGCCATTTCAATAGCGGTCATCGCAGCATCAAATCCCTTATTCCCGCTCTTGGTCCCGGCCCTTTCGACAGCCTGTTCAATAGTATCGGTCGTCAAAACGCCGAAGGCGATCGGCACACCTGTATCGAGTGAAGCTGACGCAATCCCCTTTGAAACCTCCGCTGCCACATAATCGAAATGGGGGGTAGCGCCACGTATGACCGTACCGAGACATATGACCGCGTTATACGACCCTTTTGAGGCAACTTTCTTGGCGGTCAGGGGTATTTCAAAAGCTCCGGGAACTTTGATCACGTCGATATCTTCTTCTTTGGCCCCGTGCCGCAACAAACCGTCAACAGCGCCTTCAAGCAGCTTGCCTGTGATAAAATCATTAAACCTGCTTACGATAATCGCAAATTTCAGCCCTTTTGCCTGAAGCTCTCCCTGAATAATTTTCATGTCTGCCCCCTTTTTCTCAGCTTATACCTTATTAAGAATATGGCCCATCTTCTTTTTCTTTGTCTTCAGATACAGCAGATTTTTCTCATGCGGATTGATTTCCATCGGAACCCGTTCAACGACCTTCAGCCCATAGCCCTCAAGGCCGACAATCTTCTTGGGGTTATTGGTCATCAGACGCATATTTCGTATGCCCAGATCGACCAGCATCTGCGCGCCGATACCGTAATCTCTCAGGTCGGCCTTAAAGCCCAGCTTGATATTCGCTTCGACCGTATCAAGCCCCTTGTCCTGGAGTTCATAGGCCTTCAGCTTATTCACCAGCCCGATGCCGCGGCCTTCCTGCCGCATATACAATATGACCCCCTGCCCGTTTTCCTCGATAATCTTCATCGCCTTGTGCAGCTGTTCACCGCAGTCACACCTCCGGGAGCCAAAGACATCCCCGGTCAGACACTCTGAGTGCACCCGCACCAGAACCGCGTCTCCAGGCTTAATCTCCCCCTTTATCAGCGCGATATGCACATTGTTGTCAGCTTCATTTGAATATGCTATGGCGGTAAATTCCCCGCCGTATTCAGTAGGCAGTTTCGTTGTAGAAACACGGTGGACAAAGCGTTCGGTCCTTATCCTGTACTGGATAAGGTCTTTTATCGTAACAATTTTTATATTATGTGTCTTAGAAAACTCCAAAAGTTCGGGCACCCTGGCCATCGTGCCGTCATCGTTCATGATCTCGCAGATGACACCCGATGGATTGAGCCCTGACAGCCTCGCAAGATCCACAGACCCCTCTGTCTGTCCCGCCCTCTGCAATACACCGCCCGGCTTTGCCCGCAGGGGAAAGATATGTCCCGGCCTAGCGATGTCCTCTGCCTTTGTATCGGGATTGATCGCGGTCAGGATGGTGGTCGCCCTGTCGGCAGCCGAGATACCGGTTGTGACCCCTTTTTTGGCCTCGATCGAAACCGTAAAGGCAGTGCCGAAAGACGAAGTATTATCATCCGTCATCATCGGCAGGTTGAGTTCCAAAGTCCGTTCGGGCGTCAGGGAAAGACAGATAAGCCCCCTGCCGTATTTTGCCATAAAGTTGATCGCTGCCGGGGTGACTTTCTCCGCTGCCATGCAGAGATCACCCTCGTTTTCACGGTCCTCGTCATCAACAAGGATCACCATCTTGCCCTTCAGCATATCCTCAATCGCTTCATCTATGGTATTAAATTTATTTTTCTGCATTTTCATCACTCCTTGGGAAAACTGTGTTTATGCGCGACCGTCCTTTATGAAGCAAACCCTTCCCGGAGAAGGGTGTCCATAAAACGGGCATCCTTTCCTTTGCTCAAAAATTTTGAGACATATTTGCCCAAAATATCAACTTCAATATTCACCGCATCTCCGGCGGTCTTAAACCCGATCGTTGTCAGGTGCGCGGTATGGGGGATAATGACGATCGAGAACCCATCCTTCAATACATCGACTACCGTAAGGCTTATGCCGTCGACCGCAACAGACCCTTTTTCAACGAGATAATCAGCAATACGACTTTCAGTCCCGAC
The DNA here is from genome assembly GCA_963746295.1 of uncultured Nitrospira sp. Classification (GTDB taxonomy): domain Bacteria; phylum Nitrospirota; class Thermodesulfovibrionia; order Thermodesulfovibrionales; family UBA6898; genus JAOUFP01. The sequence goes on from CAVVAQ010000020.1 coordinate 52,575, forward strand.
AACAATCCGGTAAACATCTCCCATAAGATTCTTTGATTTTATTTTTCCAACGCCATCTATATGCCCGGTAACGAAATGGCCCCCCAGTTTCGCGTCCAGCCTCAAGGCAGGTTCCAGGTTCACCCGGTCTCTCGTCTTGAGCTGACCTATGTTCGTCGACCGGAGCGTCTCATCGGAAAGATCAAAGGAGAGTACGTTTCCCTTTATCTCTACAACCGTCAGGCACGTGCCGTTTATTGAAATACTGTCTCCTAATGCTGTGCCGGGGACAATCGTCTTTGCCTGCAGCGCGAGACGGGCTCCGCTTTCTTTCTTAACCAGAGAGACGATCTCTCCCATCTCGACAATCAGGCCGGTAAACAATCAATACTCCTCTTCCATGACAAAATCGAATTGCTTCTGATAATATCCCCAGAAATCCACGGTCTCGGACCAGGTCGCCTTGACCTTCATGACTTTATTTACACGAAAGACTTCCAGATCTGCTTCGTCAAGCGGCACGTTCAGTTCCTCTGCATCTTTCATGACATTCTTTCTGATGGCCTCGATATTGCCGATATCAGTCTTCAGGAAATCCCTTGTATGCGAGCCGAGCATATACGAACGGTAGTAAGGCTTTCCGAAGGATATCCCCACAAAAACGATTGCCGCAAGAACTAATAATAACAAAATCCCTGTCACATAGCCTCTGTTGCCAATATTTTTTATCATCGGATCAGCCTCCCTATGCGATTAAACCGAACCCATGTCCTGTCGCTGTCCCACGACCAGTAGATTATGATCGCCTTTCCTTTTATCTTGTCCAGATCGACAAACCCCCAAAACCTGCTGTCATAGCTCTGGTCCCTGTTGTCTCCCATGGCAAAGACGCTGTCCTTTGGCACGATAACAGGCCCGAAATTGTCCCTCCTGTCCATGTCGGCAGGCTTTATGAAACTGTCCACATGCTGGACATGAGGCTCCACGAGCCTGCGTCCGTTCACAAACAAGGTCTTGTCCTTTGACTCGATGGTGTCTCCCTCAATGCCGATTACCCGCTTGATAAAATCCCGGGTTGGGTCCTCCGGATACTTAAAGACGATGATGTCCCCTCTCTGGGGGTTTCTCAGTCCCGGCATCCTGAAAAGATGGATATTGGTGAAAGGCACATCAACAGGGGTCCCCAGCAGGAACTTGTTCACCAGGAGATGGTCTCCTATCTGGAGCGTAGGGATCATCGAGCCTGAAGGGATCTTGAAAGCCTGGATAACAAACGTCCGTATGACAAGCGCTATCGCAAAGGCAACGACAATAGCCTCTAGCGTCTCTCTGAAACTGGATTTTCTCTGTTTTTTCATTTTAATTTCAGAACCGCGAGAAAGGCCTCCTGCGGAATTTCGACCCTTCCGACCTGCTTCATTCTTTTCTTGCCCTCCTTCTGTTTTTCGAGCAGCTTGCGCTTCCGCGTTATATCACCGCCATAACACTTGGCCAGAACATCTTTTCGTATGGCCTTTACCGACTCCCGGGCGATGATTTTGCCCCCGATCGCCGCCTGGATCGCGACTTCATACATCTGCCTGGGAATGATCTTTCTCAATTCCTCGGTCAGTTGCCTGCCCTTATAATACGCCTTGTCTTTGTGAACTATCAAGGAAAGGGCATCGACCAATTCCCCGTTGAGGAGTATATTTAACTTCTCAAGGTTCGATTTCCTGAAACCGAGGAAATCGTAATCCATGGAGGCATATCCTTTTGACAGGGACTTCAGCCTGTCATAAAAATCCCAGAGTATCTCGTTCAGGGGCAGCTCATACTCAACCTTTATCCGGTCTTTGCCGATAAAATGAAAGCTCTTCTGGGTGCCTCTCTTCTCCTGGCAGAGGTCCAGAATGGGGCCGATAAAATCCTTTGGGACAAAAATAGTCGCCACAACAAAGGGTTCTTCGATCATCTCGTATTTTTCAGGAAGTAATGAGGGGTTTTCTATGAGAATGACGCTTCCGTCCGTCTTTGTTACCCGGTAAACAACCGTGGGGGCGGTGCTTAAGAGTGACAGGTCGAACTCACGCTCAAGCCTTTCCTGAATGATCTCCATATGCAGCAGTCCAAGGAACCCGCACCTGAAGCCAAAACCGAGTGCGAGCGAGGTCTCAGGTTCATAGTTAAAAGAGGAATCATTCAGTCGCAGCTTATTGAGCGCGTCCCTGAGATTTTCGTACTGATGCGTAGCTGTAGGGTAAAACCCGCAAAAAACCAGGGGTTTTATATCCTTATAACCGGGACACGGCTCGCTTACAGGGTTTGCGGGATCGATGATGGTATCCCCGATCTTCGTTTCGGTCACGCTCTTTATCCCGGCTATGACATATCCGACCTCTCCTGCCGAGAGTTCGTCCGCAGGTCCCATCTTGGGAGAAAAAACCCCCACCTGCGAGACTTCAAATACAAAGTCGGTTGCAAGCAGCTTGATCTTCTGTCCGGCCTTTATCTTACCGTCAAAAACCCTTACCAGGACAATGACCCCCTGATAGTTATCAAACCATGAATCAAAGAGCAACGCCTTGAGCGGCTTGTTCTCGTCACCTGAAGGCGGAGGCACCTTCTTTACAATAGCCTCAAGAATCTCCTTCGTCCCTATGCCTTCCTTCGCGCTTGCAAGAATAGCCTCGGAGCAGTCAATACCTATGGCGTCCTCTATCTGCTCCTTGACCTTCTCGGGTTCGGCGCTGGCAAGGTCTATTTTGTTTATGACCGGTATGATCTCAAGGTCATGCTCCACCGCAAGATAGGCGTTTGCGAGCGTTTGGGCCTCAACACCCTGTGTCGCGTCGACCACGAGCAACGCACCTTCACAGGAGGCAAGACTTCGGGAGACTTCGTACGAAAAATCAACATGCCCCGGCGTATCTATCAGGTTAAGAATATACTCATGCCCGTCATCAGCCTTGTAGAGGAGTCTCACTGCATGGGCCTTTATGGTAATACCTCTTTCCTTCTCAAGATCCATGGAATCCAGGACCTGTTCGGTCATCTCCCTGGCGCTCAAAGCGCCCGTATATTCAAGAAGTCTGTCGGCGAGCGTGGATTTTCCATGGTCTATATGCGCTATGATCGAAAAATTACGGATCTTTTTTGACATTTAAAATCTTGGCGGGGTGTTATTGTCTATTTTCATAAAAACAAGGCTTGCGGCTCCGACTACTCCTGCCTCATCTCCGAGGGAAGAAGGGATAATCTTCACGGTATCAAAGAGATCCTTAAATGCCCTCCTCGAAGCCTCCCTGATCGCTTCCTGGACATATATGTTCCAGGCTCCGACAAGGCCTCCGGCCAGTATGATAGCTTCGGGACTCAAAATATTTATCACAGTGGCAAGTCCGATCCCGAGGGCCCTCCCGGCGTCCCTCAATATCTCCCTTGAGAGCGTGTCCCCCTCAAGCGCAGAGTTGTAGATGTCCTCAGGGGTTATCTTATAGATACTCCCCTTGCAGCACTCTTTCAGAATACTGCTGGTCCCCTTTTCGAGAGCAGCTATTGCCCTGGCGATCATTGCCCGTGCAGAAGCATAATTTTCAAGGCAGCCGGTATTTCCACAGGGGCATTTTTCCGCTTCAGAGTTAATACTCATATGTCCTACCTCAGCAGAAGCATCGAGCAGCTCTCCCTTATGAATAATACCGCCGCCGATACCGGTCCCCAGTGTCAGGAGAACAAAGTTTTCGAAGTTTTTCCCTGCCCCGCTCACCTTTTCGCCGAGGGCGGCGGCATTCGCATCGTTTTCCAGAAATACCGGGAGCTGAAATTTCCGGTGTATCCCTTGGATGAGGTCAATCCCCTCAACAGCATGCAGATTGGGAGAACTGAAAACCCTTCCGTGCTTTCTGTCAATGATCCCGGCAACCCCTAAGTCCTATCCCGACAACATCGCTGTTCATGACCTCTTCTATCGATTCCGTGAGAGAGCTGAACACCTCTTCGGAGGAAGGTTTCTTGATCTTCCTCGCTATCTCACCTTCTTCGGAAACAAGAGCAACCCTCAGGTTGGTCCCTCCGAGATCAATTCCTATTGCATAGTTCTTTGACATTATCGTTATCGTTGGGGATCTGTTGAAGTCTTGAATTTTATCACAAACTCTTCTTTGGAGTAAAGAATACCGGCGCGCTCAAAAATTTTGCTTGACGTTTTCTTCAGAGAATCCATAATATATTTAATGGCAAAAAACAAAACCTTATTCGAACTGCAATCCGAGGTGTGCAAGACGCTTGCAAGCCCCAAGAGGCTTGAAATACTCAATGCGCTTAAGGAAGGCGAAAAAACTGTCAGCGAACTGGTCGAAATACTCGGCGTACCGAAGGCCAACGTGTCCCAGCACCTTGCCGTCATGAGACACAAGGGCATACTGGATTCGCGCAGAGAAGGCGTAAACATCTATTATCGTGTTGCCAACGATAAAGTCATTGAGGCCTGTACATTGATGCGCGAAGTCCTCACCGAGCAGATGCAGGAAACCTCCAAACTGATTGATATCGTGTCCAAAGCTTAAGCTATCGTATTCCCTTCACTTTTTTACCTTCAAGTTCTTATAATAGGAAACATGCATTATATCACCGCAGGGACTGACCATGCTCGTAGGTTATAACACCAACGTGCCCTATAAAGGCACCATATACCATGTCCAGACAGAGGACAGCGGCGTAAAAAATCCTGTTATCATCACGCTTCTCTACCTGAAAGGCACGATACTGGCCTCAAAAAAGACCAATTACTCCCATATCGCTTCCAGCCCTGACTTCAAGGAAAAAGTCAGGGAACTCATGAAAGAGCAGCACAAGAACATGATAAAAGAGCTTATCGCGGGCAAACACACCAGGGGAGAAGGCCCACCCCCTGTCCCCGGAGATGAAACAGCCGCATCTGAAGAACAGTCCGAACCAAAGACCCAGATAGCAAAGAGTCTTGATGACATATTGCTCGACTATATCATCAAGAGGAACGAATAAGAGGATGATTGCCCCTTGATCCATTTTCAAAACGTCACAAAAGATTATGACAACCAGACCGCGATCAAAGACATCAGTTTTTCAGTCGATAAAGGTGAGATGATTTTTATTACCGGGCCAAGCGGCTCCGGGAAAAGCACGCTCCTGAAACTCATATACCTTGCCGAAAAACCCGACAACGGCGATATCATAATTGAAGGGTGGGAGACTTCCGGCCTGAAAGAATCCAGTATACCCTTTGTCAGACGCAATATCGGGATCGTCTTCCAGGATTTCAGGCTCCTGGAAAACAGGACCGTATTCGAAAATGTAGCGCTTGCCCTGCGAATCAGGGGTATCGGGGAAAAAGAGACAAAGATCAGGGCCTATGACGCGCTCAAGACAGTCAACCTCAGACATAAATCAGACAGTTACCCGAAGACGCTCTCGGGAGGGGAGCAGCAACGCGTGGTCATAGCACGGGCGATCGTAGCTGAACCGACTATACTGCTTGCTGACGAGCCCACGGGCAATCTTGACGCGGACACCGCGGAAGGGGTCGCGCGGATATTTAAAGGCATCCATGCCAAAGGCACCACGATCCTGATCGCCACTCATAACAGGGCGCTCTACCGGAACACGGGCAAAAGGGTTTTGCGGCTTGACTCGGGAGTCCTGGTCGGGGAGGAACGCGGCTGATGATCGCACCGTACGCATTGAAACTCGCCCTCCAGAGTCTGTTAAAAGAAAAATGGATAAACCTCCTTTCGGTCCTGACCATAGCAGCCGGGCTGCTCATCATCAGCATCAGTTTTTTTGCCCTTTATAATATCGACATCGCTACGAAGAAGCTGCCGGAAAAATTTTCGATGACCGTCTATCTCGACAACAGCCTTCAGGCAGACCGGCTCGGTCCTCTCATGGATTCATTCAGGAAACATAAGGAGGTCCTGTCTGTCAGATATATTTCAAAAGACGAGGCGATGAAAGAGCTGAAAGCATCCCTCAAGAATTCCGATTATATTCTGGAGGGCCTGGAAGAAAATCCTCTGCCGGACTCACTCGAAATAAAACTCAGGAAGGACAAGGCTGAAGCAGAAACAGCCCGGCGGCTTGCCCTTGAGGCCCTGAGCATAAAAGGGGTTTCAGAGGTGGACTACGGCGAAAAATTTCTCTCCACCCTGAACGCTATCAAGAAGGGCTTTCAGGCGATAGGACTGGTTTTTGTTGCGGTCCTTTCGACCGGCATTATCTTCGTCTGCTACAGCACGGTGAAGATCCTCTTCTACAGAAGAACCGAAGAGATCGAAACCTTCAAACTGCTGGGCGCCACAAAAGGTTTTATCAGAACACCTTTTCTGATTGAAGGGGCCGTTATCGGTTTCTGCGGAGGCTTGCTCAGTCTTGTCGGCTGTTTTCTCCTTTACTATGTGATCTTCCTGCGACTCAGCGTTTCGATGCCGGTATTCAAGACCATACTCTTTCCGGCAAACCTTTTTCTTCCGCTGCCGGTCCTCGGCATATTCCTCGGGATAACCGGAGCTGCCCTGGCGCTTGGAAGGTTGCGCTACTGATGTTCTTCGCCATGGCGGTCGTTCTTCTCCTGCTTTTTCCCTCTGTTTCGAGCACCGCAAACCCTGATGAAGAATTCAAAAAAATACAGGAACAGATCAGGGAACAGAAAAAGAAGTTGAGTGAAACCCTGTTGCGGGAATCATCTGTCCTGGACGAACTCGATACCGTCAATGTACACCTGAGCAAAGTCGAGGCAGACCTGAGAAAATACCGGAAGATTATGAGACATACTGAATCGGAGATAGAAACGGTAAACAGGGAGATCGGCAAAACCAGGGAAAATCTTGAGCGCCAAAAAGACTGGCTCGCGAGAAAACTCAGGATCATGCAGCGCTATGGATATGCCGGAGATATGGTGATGCTCCTGATGAGCGCTGAAGATGTTTCACAGATGATGAGGGTATGGAAGTACCTGGAGAATCTGACGCGTCACGAACATAGCATCCTCGCGGCATACCGGGCCAACCTCAAATCTCTCGATGAAAAATCGGAAAAACTCCGTACGCTGAAGGCTGAGCTCGAAAGAAATACCGAAAGAATAATGGCGAAAGAAAATGAGATGGGCGAGAAAAAGCGGGAGAAAGAGCTTATTCTCTCCTCGGTACGGACCGAAAAAAGCTCCCGCAGAAAAATGATCGCGGAACTGAACGAGGCCGCCCAAAAACTGCTCGATATTATTCGTGAATCATCACGAACAGACGATTATTCGGCAAAAGGGTTTGGCCGTTTGAAGGGAAAGCTGTCCTGGCCCTCTGATGGCAAAATCGCCATACCGTACGGCTCACAGAAAGACCCGCAGTTCGACACCCCGGTATTCAGAAACGGCATCCATATCCAGACGGACGCATCCGCAGATGCGCGGTCTGTGTACGCCGGCAAGGTCATCTTCGCTGAGTGGTTCAAGGGTTTCGGTCAGCTGGTGATCGTGAACCACGGCAGCGGGTACCATACGCTGTACGGGAATCTTTCAGAGATTTTTTCTCGTGTTGGAGATATAATAAAAGATAACCAGATAATCGGCAAGGTTGGGACATCAGGCATCCTGAACGCCCCTGGACTCTATTTTGAGATCAGGTACAAAGGCAAGCCTCTTGATCCTGTCCAGTGGTTAAAAAGAAAAAAGCGGTAATTCAGGAGGTCATATAAAAATGGCAAGAAAAAGGATATTGCTGGTCTGGCTTTTCATATTCATCGTAGCCTCTGCCGGGATCTTTATCGGAAGATTGTCCGTTACCACCGTAAGCGCTGAAGGGGAAGGATATGAAGAACTCAGGATATTTACGGAAGTCATGTCTATGGTAAAGAAGTACTATGTTGAAGACGTAAAGACAAAAGACCTTGTTAACGGGGCAATCAAGGGCATGCTGAACTCGCTTGACCCGCATTCGAGCTTTATGTCCCCTGACGCCTACAAGGAAATGCAGGTCGATACAAAGGGAGAATTCGGGGGGCTTGGGATACAGATCGGGATGAAAGACAATATGCTCACCGTTATAGCGCCCATTGAAGACACACCCGCGTTCAAGGCCGGGATAAAAGCCGGAGATAAAATATTCAGGATCGACAACGAATCCACCAAGGATATGAGTCTTCAGGACGCGGTGACAAAGATGCGTGGCGCCCCGAAAACTTCGGTCACCATAGGCATCTTCAGGGAGGGATGGAAGGATACAAAAGACTTCACGATCGTGAGGGAGATCATCAAAATAAAAAGCGTAAAATCAAAGGTGCTGGAAGATAATATCGGCTACATAAAGCTGAGCCAGTTCCAGGAACAGACAGCAGACGACCTGGCCGCTGCGATCAAACAGCTCAATGATGCCAAAGTTACCTCGCTTATCCTGGACCTCAGAAACGATCCCGGCGGTTTGTTAAACAGCGCTATCGACGTTACCAGCCAGTTCCTGCCCAAGGGCAAGCTTGTTGTTTACACAAAAACAAAAACCGGTGAGAAGTCCGAGTTTTATACCAGCGGTGATGATTCCTTTACCCCGCCGATGATAGTCCTGGTGAACCAGGGGAGCGCGAGCGCTTCCGAGATCGTAGCAGGGGCACTCAAGGACTGGAACAGGGCCGTCGTCCTCGGCACCCAGACTTTCGGGAAGGGTTCTGTGCAGACCGTGATCCCGCTCAGTGGTGGCGCCGGACTGAGGCTGACCACCGCGAAGTACTACACACCGAAAGGCACCTCGATACAGAATACCGGCATTACACCGGATATTGTCGTGAAGATTGCTGCGAAGAACGGCATGAAAGAGCATCGCGTGCTCAGGGAAAAAGACCTTGAGGGCCATCTGAAAAATGAGCAGAATGAGGCGGTTCCTGATGAAGTGGAGACCGCTCCGCTCGAAGTCGACGAGAAAGACGACATACAGCTCCAGCGGGCTATGGATATTCTCAAGACATGGGATGTCTTCAAGGCCCTGCCAAAAGCATCGTAAAAGATAATGAATAGTGAAGTGTGAAAAGTGAATAGTAAAAAAGACAAAAATCTTTTGGTGCTGTTCACTATTCACCATTCACTTTTCACTATTCACGTTTATAAATGGCACGTATACTATTCGACATAGAGACAGCCGGGTTTGACTTCGAATCACTCGAAGAACCTGTGCGCGAATATTTGCTGAGATGGGCTGAGACCGAGGATGAAAAAACCGGCGTCAGGGAAAGCCTCTCGTTCTACCCCCTCACCGGTGAAATTGTAAGCATCGGAATGCTCAATCCCGATACCGGCAAGGGCGCCGTCTTCTTTCAGAACAACGGCGTTGCCCTCCCCCCCTTTGAAGAGGAAGGTATCCGGTATGAAGCAGGAAACGAACAGGAAATCCTCCGAAGTTTCTGGAACACGATAAAAAGCTACAGCCAGTTCATCACCTTCAACGGGAGGAGTTTTGACTGCCCGTTCATTCTGGTCCGGTCCGCAGTCCATAAAATAAAACCGGTGCGGGATCTCCTTCCAAACAGATACGGTGAGACCCATATCGATCTCCTGGACCAGCTTACCTTCTACGGCGCGGTGCGCAGAAAATTCAGTCTCGACATGTGGTGCCGGACTTTCGGCATCAAGAGCCCGAAGGAGAGCGGGATTACCGGATACGATGTCAAAGACCTCTACCGGAGCGGCAGAGGTCTTGAAATAGCAAAATATTGCGCAGGGGACCTGAAGGCTACCGCTGAACTCCTTTCAGTCTGGGAAAATTACATCAGGTTTCCGAACCACAAATAATTTTTTTTCTCCCCGGTTTACTCTGAACAAATTTACAGACCTGGTCAACTCTTTTCAATAAGGTCGGCTGCCGGTACATGCCATGCATGATACGGATATTCTCCTTTGCCTGATTCAGAAGTGTTTGACCGTTGAGCAGATGCATATCCTGCAGATCCGCAAAGCTTATCTTTTCATTCCGGTTTTGAAGGTCAGCTTGAATGGCTCCACAGGATTTCCATCTCTATCCCTGAAATTCCTGTGTCTCTCGGTATTTATCCATATGACATATTGTTTGTTCGGTTCAGCATGGCGCTCCATGATTGTAAACACACCACCTGGATGAACAATAAAACAACCGGAGACATATCCCTATTCAGACAATGTCACTCCTGAGCCAAGTCCTTGGGGCCTTTCAGACCGTGAAAACGCAAGGATGCCGAGGAAAATCATATTCACGAGCGGCACGATCATCAGAAGGCCAAGCCACTTGTCCCTGCCCAGATTCTCTGATATGCACATCCAGAGATAGATAACGACAAAAAGGTTGGCAAGCGGTATAAACAACAAAAGGACCCACCACCATGGCTTACCGGCAGAGGCGACGATGGTCCACATCTGCACAAGCGGAATCCATGCTGTCCAGGGAGCTTCCACATGAAGCTTCTTGGCAATAAGAAACAGACAGAGGCAAAAGTAAACGTAAAAGGCCAGCCAGATGATAATCATAAACACTCCAAGCGCCGCGAAAATCCCGGCAAGAGCGCCCTCACCCTGAGATGGCATCTGCCTTTTGAACTCCGGCATGGAAGGGGCTTTCGGAACAGAAGACACAGGCAATTCCGCCGGCGCGCCCCGCTGTTTCTGTTCAGAAGCCCCTTGTGTTGTTGCTGGCGCTGAAGGAGGTTCCGGCTTTTTTGCCGTCTGTTCAGCAGGGCCGGGCTTGACCGGCTCTGGAGGCGCCACTTCCGTCACTGCTGTTTCCGGTCGCTCTGCAGGAGGCCGTGCGGGTTTTGCCTCACCTTCAGCTTTAATCTGTTTTCCTGCGGCAGACACTTTGGCTGTTCTTCCGAGGCTTTCCTTATTTATAAGTCCGGTTTTTTCGAGCGAAAATTCCGGATCGATAAAAAATGCCTCGCTGAAATACTCGTCTGCCTCGCTGAATCTGCCCAACTCATATAAGGAATACCCGATGAAATAATATGCCGTCGGATCAGGATGTCTGTCGGCATATTCCCTGAAATGTGTCACGGCAGCATTATAGTTTTTTCTGTTGTAGTGTTTGAGCCCTGTTCTGAATTCCTCATCATCCATTGGACCAGCCGCTCCTGCAACAGCTGCGATCAATACGCATAGTGCAATAACCAGTGCTGCTTTTTTCATAGTCTCCTCCTTGGATTGCTGAGCGCAATTTTGCCCGGCACAGCAATCCCGTTCATTATAGCAAATCCTCTTTCAGTTGATAACTTCGGACGTCGAAGGGGCAGGCATTGTATCATGTCAAGCCAAAGTAGAAATGTCCGGTTTTTACCAAAATAGAAATGTCTGGTAGGGACATTGTTCTCACTTCAGTCTTTACCGGTTGTCCTCAATATCTTCATAAACATCATTAGAAAACCTGGGTGTGCAAATAGCGAGAAAGACCAAATCCTGCGAGTTGATGTTGCTGATTCGTTGATGACACATCGGCGGGATAAACACAATGTCTCCAGCGCTTACTTCCTGGGGCGGAAGATCCCCAAGCTCTATACGCCCCCTGCCATCGAGGATGTAATAGCGCTCGACGGTTCCTCTAAGCCTATGCCAACGAGTTGTTACTCCAGGTTCAACTCTCACCCGGGCGATTGATGCATCCGGGTCGTCAGGCGTGTTGGATAATTCAGTAATATAACATTTCTCGGCGGTATAGAATTCATTGCTAAGATTTTGCTGCTTAATGATTTCCTTCATCTGATTCTCCATATTTATCTAACGCTGCGGAGCTGCTCAACCATTATGAATCATGACGATATAATAAGCAAAACAGCCGGAGAGATGAAAGAGGCATTTTGATACTGAAAGCGAAAAAAACTATTCCTGCAGGCTGGATGAGGCGCCGCCCTTGGCGGCCGCATGGAGTTACTTGTTCTGCAAAGCTATTTCAAAGGTTCCCTGGACAACACGATATCATCGATCCAGACAGTGCCCTTACCGTTGATGACGAGGTTTAACGTCACTTTATCCGGCCTCTGCCCTTTTTGGAAGAGGAATGGAGTATGGATTATCTTCCAATCGGTCTTCTGGCTGACAACGTCGTCCATACCCCGCGAGAAGTACTGGCCACCGCCGACATGTGCCCACAGCTCCAAAAAGGCGGTACCCTCAAGATCGCTCTTTACCCTGGCCTTATAGACTAACTTTGCATTTTCTATATTCAGGCCTGCGACTTCGCCCAGACAGATTGTTGTTGGCCATTGGGTTGTGATCTTGATCGAGGCTTTGCCTTCTGTCTTCACCTGGGTGTCAGTCTGGATTGTAGTTCCAATGGCTGATACGTTGTCCAGACCCAGTCTCTTGAGGTCTAAGGCATAGGCTGAGCTGGCAATAAGCACCAACATAGCGAAAACGGACAGGGTTATCTTCATGTTACCTCCTTTTGTTTGTGATAAACGTCCTGTATCATTCATTGTTATTGCCACTCATAACGACTGTATAAGCTTCAGCCAGCCGAAGCGAGGGGGACCGCGGGCCGGGCTGTCAGTTCGATACCATTATAACATTGCACAGCATTACGTTTTTAGATGAGTGATCGCGAAATATATTCCACGGGTAACCTCAGCCATTTTTGAAAAATCCAGCGTTTCGATCGTATCAGATGACTCATGATAGTTATGATTCCTGTAGAATGAAGTGTCGGTGATCATTATTGCCTGATAGCCAAATTTCCAATAATTCTTGTGGTCAGAAAAATCTACCCCGGGGAGGAGCGATGTGGCTGTCAGCTTCTCGCTTTTTATTGATGCTCGCCCTATGTGATCGTGAAAGTGATTGACCAGTTTACTGCTTTTAAAATTGCCGACAATAGCTATGAAATCGCCTTTGGATGGATAAAAGAATCTCATGAGAAAGAACGGGTAATCCTGAGACCCCTTCTTGCTGGAGAAGTACCCAAGCATTTCAAGACTTGCCATCCCGATAACCTTTACCTCTTTGTCTTTTAAGCTTTTTGCATGTACATAACTGCCCATATTGTTAGTTCTGAAAAAGGGCGGCTCTTCCAGCGTGAATGCTACAAACTCTATACGAAACGGCAGGGCGGGTTTCTCTTGCAAAAACTTATGAGCCAAACTTAGTAATGAAGCCACGCCAGAGCCATTATCATCGGCACCAGGTTGATCACCATATACGTCATAATGAGCGCCGATAACAAAAACAGGCGCCTTTGGGTTTCCATACGAAGCGATGATGTTTTTGTATTGCCGTCCTTCTACTTCATATATCTGTTGTTTGGGTGAATAGCCATACTCTATAAAATTGCGTTCTATATAATCTGATGCAGCGTTGAGAGACTGAATGTTTTTGTAGTTTCTGGCAGGAGTTAACTCTGAGAGAAATCTAACGTGTTTTTCCAATTCTTTTTGGTCAAGCACATAGGTAATGTTTTTCTGGTTGTTTGCCGGCATACATACGCCTGAAAGCAGAATTGTAAGCGCAGTAATTAAAAATGAGATTTTCAAATTATGTGCTTTTAACAAAAAATAACCCGCGCAGTCAAGCGGTTGGCAGGCTGGTCTTGTCAGGAGAGTCTCTTATTCATTAATTCCTGGATCTTCTTGAATATATTGACTTTAAATTCTTCTCTAGTAGCGAATCCGAGAGACTCCAAACCTGTAATGTCAATTGTCTCAGTTGTCATTGCAATAAAGTTACTTCGACCAGGCAAAGTATCCGGCACTATAGCCGAAAGGAGAGATGGTCGGGAGTCAAAATCTCCCATGGCTTTATTCCAAATCTTGATTGCAGCATCGATTTCTCCTGATTGGGCATAAACAAGTCCCAGAGAATAGAGGACTGTAGGCCAGGGAAGAATTCTTATAGCTTTTATGAAAGTATTTTTCGCCTGCTGAATATCGTCAATGCGCAGTAGTTCAAGTCCGGCTTCAAATAGACCGTCAAAAAGACAAAGCATGCAGAGGGCATCTAATATGTCTTTGTGAACGTCTGCTCCGTCAAGAGACGACTCCGCAAGTTTGTCCCGGTTACGCAGGACGTGATTCCACTCTTTATCCGTGAGAGTGATCTGAAATTGCTGCGCAAAAGATAAACAACGGTCGATAATAGGATCACCTGGTTTTTGGCCACCCTTTCGGCCAAATATTTTTGAAATCAAGCTCATACTCTTGTCTCCTATCGGTGCGGGGTCGTGTCGTTTACAGCGTCCCGTCACCAGCCCCTTATACACAACGCCCCCTCAGTCTCCTATTGGAGTGGGGCACTTTTGTACTATTTCCCGTAGTTCTTCGACAAGTAATCAATAATGGTCCTGGCCTCTTGATCCGTCAAGAGAGCCCCGAGGGAATTCTTCATACGCAATACCGTCCGTTCCCATTCCCGTGCCGTTTGCCTCTTCGACGTTGACCGGTCAAGACCGTGACAGACGCCGCATCTCTTTTCAAATAGCTCTTTTGCACCTCCGGCCGGCTTGTCTGCGCCGGGCGCACCCGTCCCGGAGATAACCACGGCACTCACCCCAGCGAGGATGATCCTCAGCATCTTCATATCTGTTGCCTCCTTTGCTGTCGTCCTGATCATTTTATACAGCGCATGCTGGTACAGATGCAGCTCATGGTCGTTGTCGTTCCTTCTCCGCTATCCTGTTCATTGTCCAGGGCCGGTATATCACGGCCTTTCTCTCTGTCGCCGAGATATTGCACCTTTACTTGCGACGGTCTTTTTTTTTACTTAAGTGGTTTGTCCATAAGCCACCACGGCGTCTTCATCAAGTTTGCTCCGTCATCCATTGAGTAGAACGTGTGCATCGAGTCATCTACAAAATATTTCCAGAAAGGTGCTTCATATTCTTTATTCAGGATTTGGAATGCCTTTTTCTTCTCCTGCTCTTTCAGAAATTGGCGATACGCATCCAAAGGCTCTATCCCCGCCTGTTGAAAGATGATGCGGCCGCCGTATTTCTCATATAAAGACTTATTGATTTTCCATGTTTTTACAAAGTGCTGAGCCATATTGCGCTTCATTGTCAGCATCTTCTCGTCCATCCCCTTAGTTCTTTCCTCTGCTTCTTTGGTTATCTTCAGTATGTTTTCTATCGTTTTCAGCTGTTCGGTTTTTTCCTTCTTCTCTCTTTCAGTTAGGGACGAAGACTCCAGTTCTTGCGTCAACTTTTTCCTCTCTTTTTCAAAATCAGCTTGCTGCTGCTTTCTCATTTCTTCCGTCTTTCCCACAAATGCATCAAGTTCAGCCTCAGTTGGCTCAATTTTATTCTCCTTTGCATATTGCTCCAGAAGTGCTCCGAAAATCATCCCGTTGAGCTTATCTTTGTCTTTGACAGTAATCTTCTTTCCGAGGACAACAGCAATCGTTTGATTCTCTCCATCCTGAGCGTTAGATTGATCTGCACAGGACAAGACCAGAGTTATAATTACAGCAACAAAGGCCACTGCTATTATGTTTCGTTTCATTTTTATTTCCTTTTTCGATAGATAGAACGAAATGGATGAGCCGCCGGGCTACAGCCCTGAAACTGAAAACAAACAACGTTTATGCCCGGTCGGATCGATGGCATTGGCCGTCTCTATAGATACCCACGGGCATGCCCGTGGTACTTGTTACAGTTCAAGCTTCGCTTGACCTGAATCCTGCTTCTCCTGCCATCGCACGTATTTAATGATGGACTTCTCATCTATCCCGATCGTAGATACAAAATATCCAGGGGACCATACTATATGTTCTTTCCAGTATACTTCCTCCATCCATATAAACTTCCTCCGCAGCTTGCTGGCACTCTTACACTTCATCCGTCCAATTACTTCGCTTACTGAGTATTTCGGAGGAATAATCATAATCGAATGTATATGGTCCACCTGTATATTTTGCTCTACGATCTCTACCCCAGGCATCTCCTTCAATATCTTTGGCCATATCCTCTCAAGATATTCCTTCACTCCCGGATTCAGGATTTTCCTCCGATATTTTGCTATCCACACCACATGGTATTCTGTCCGATATACTGTATGTCCTGATAATCTGTTCTCCACTCTTCATCAGTATATACCAAAATATCTCCGGGCGGCATTCACCCACGGGCATGCCCGTGGAACTCTGCTAACCGATTAGAATTTTTTGTGAAGCTTTGTTCGTATTGAGATATTTTCAATGATAAGCCATTCAGCTTCATAGCTGCCGGCTCCGTCAGAAAAGTTGCCTCTGACAAGATAGCCGCCTTCAACTGTTTCGATAGTAAAGTTTTGTTGATCAGGCTTGCCGAGAAAAGGATTGAACATGCCGGAGACTTCGAGATTGATTGTCTGAGAGCCCATTTTGACGCCGGCTTTGATAAGTTGACTTTTCGGTAATTCCCAGTCGGTGCCGAAAACAGGCTTGCCATCTATTAGACACACATCTAGCCAGTCGAAAAGTTGACATTTCTTAATTTTATGTTTCTTGGCATCAAAGTGTGCGACAGTCATTTTCATTGATATGCCATTTCCTAGAGGTATTGTGTATGAATCTGACTTTATCGACTTTGAATTATCCGCAAAAGCAGGCACGGCCGCCATGAGAAGAAGAGTTACAAATGCAGTTATAATTATGTCTTTCATTATTATTCTATCCGTCCAACGACCATGCTCAAGCGCACGGGGTAACCGCAGGGACTTCCACCCTGCAAGAAGCGCCAAGCTACGCTTGGCGCACGAACGTTGACTTCAGCCGCCGGCCCACAGACCTGAGAATGAAAATGAAAAGCGGTTATTCCCGGTCGGCTGGAAAATTTGTTAACCCATCAGTTTATTGTATTCTTCATGGCTGCCGATCCAAAACCAAAGCAGCCCGTCGGGAACTTCGACAGCGACAGCGCGATAATGAAGTCCGACACGGACAGACCAGTAACGATCAACTTTTTTCAGATGTAACGAGGGATGACGAGGGTCATTTTTTAACAATGCATAACTTCTGTCTGCAAGGTCCTGGATAGACTGCGGTAGTTGTTTGTATAATTCCCAAAACTCCGGAGAAGCAAAATGCTTCAAATTTCGGAGCAGTGACCGGACTTAAACGACTTAAGTGCAGTCTCGGCCAGTGAGTCAAGTTTTCCCGACTGGGCATCTTTCTCAAACTGGCGGTCCCATACCTCTGCATCAAAATCCCAGAACCATTTCCGAAAAGCCCGAAGTTCATCAGGCTTTAATCCTTGCACTTCTTTCTCAATTTGATCTATTTTACTCATCCTGATAACTCCTTTTCTTCGCTTGATGTTAGTTTAACAAATTTTTATTTCGGTGGCTATACTTCTTTATATTTTCTGATTTCAAGGTGTCCTAAGCCGTGACTTTGGATTGGCGGCCTCTTTTTTTCAATTGTGACTTTGTATATCTGTCGATCATTTGGTATGAGTTGTTTATACAACTGTTCCTTTTTGCTCCCGCCCATGCGTCCCTGAAGGGAATCCATAATGTCTTTTAGCCTATTGTCCACGTCATGAAAGTCTATGTGTGGCTTTTCAAGGTAAAGCGTAATATGAAGTTCCAGTTTTTGATCGGCTGTGTATTCAATGCCTTTGTCTTTTAATGCAGTCATAATGCCGGCATGAAATTTCTTTCTCCATTCATTCCGTGGAGACTCATATCGAGGCAGACGAACTTTCAAGTTGAGAGGTTGTTTTGCCATTTATTATTCTCTATTATCTTGGGGTGCGAGGCAACTACGCTAAAACTGAAAACGAAAAGCGGTTTTTCCCGCGTCGCATGGAGCAATGTGTTCTAAGGGCTTGCATTGTCTTTAATTTGCAGTTGCCGCTATTTCCGTTTTGTTCTGGCTGTTGCAGTAATTGGTTCTTCCTTTTTCCGACATCTGTTATTCACTGATCCCTTTATCGTCTCGGCCTTAATTCTCTTTAATGTCTTGCTCCTAATGTTTTATTTATATTTCGTTGATGTATGCTGTTATTGTCTTTTCTATTTGACTTAGAACGTTTGACATAAGGGCGCACTTTAGTTCCTACCATTACTGGATAGATTAGGCTTGTAGTCAATGAACCCTCTTGTAAATGTGACATAGCCACGGGCTCCCCCTCACCACGAACAGAATGACAATTGACCACGCCAATGCCGAACCCACCCCGATAATGAGAAAATTGCCGACATCCCCAAAGCCACCACCAAAGAGGAGAGAACCGTTGAGTAGAACATAGAGACCAACACCGGGGTAAAGAAAGAACGAAATACTCTGTTGGAAAAGGCTGCCGCTCTTGGGAGGCATCATGGCGTATACAAGAACGGCGGTGATTGTGCAGCAAACAGCTGCAACAACCCAAGTGCGCAGAATCGAGATGCTTAACATTAGGGGACGATTTCCCGTGAGTAAATGGCGCCCAACGATAGAGTTAAGGAATGCGGCGGCTTTATGCCACGGTCCTTTTGATCGCCATTTTCCAATGCCGTTATTTCCGCTGTCTTAATTGTCTTTAATGCCTTTGTATTCATTACCTTGATTTGCTGTTATTAACTTGCATTTTACTTAGAACGAGATGCATCAGCCTGCCAGCGAGAAGACAAAAGCCGAAACCAAGAAGCGTAATTGGCTGGTCGGCCTGGATGCCCTTGTGCTAAGTTTTACTCTTTATCTTCCATAATAATTTCAATTTCGCCCATCATCAAAAGATACGCCTTTACTGCTTGCTCTACAAAAAGTGCTTTTTCTTTATATGGATAGATAAGAGAATAAATCCTTAAGAAAGTCATCACTGTTCGACGACGCTTTTCAAGATGTCCCGCGATTTGACCTGTGATTTTTGGGATACCTTCAGGTCTTGCATATAATAAGGAATTCCTGAGTTTTGTGAGGTCATCGATGTATTTAACAATGTCGTCCCTATTCTTTCCGGAGGAAATTTCAAGGAGTTCCTTTTCGAAATAGTAAGGTTTGCCGTTCATCATAATGCTAAAGTGAAGAGGAGGGATAGGTTGAGCCAATTTATCTTGAAGGTAAAAGGATAAAATCAATCTTTTGTTCTTTCCTTCACCTTCAATGGATAATTGATATTTTTTTCCTAGCGGGAAGTTGGGTTGTCTGGCGACATCGGCCATAAATTTTGAAATACCAGTAATGAACGGTGCCAATGCCTGTTTGTAAGGATGTTTTTTGAATTTAATTTTGTCAGCATTTTCATAGCCCTTTTCTTTCAATGCGATAAAAATAGCTGTTGCAGCCTCTTCTTCTGCTGTAATTGCTCTAAAGATTGCTATTTCTGGATCAATATCTTTAATTTTCCATGCACATTCCAAATGTGATATAGCATTGCGAGCACAATTCTTGGAATATCCTTTTGCAGTATTATTAATGCATTCAAATATAACTTTATCTATCTCTTGCTGAAATATTGTCATAACTCAGAATATATTTCGATGCATAACGATGCGAATTGAGCGGCAACCGCAGACGGCGGAAGAGAGTGCTTGTACTCTCTCGTTGTCACGCCAGCACTCATGTGGCAAAGAAAAATTCCCTTGGAGTAAGAAGTCCTCTGGACGAATGACCCTTCCCTGCAGGCAGGCTACCGCCGGTTGTTGTCAAGTTATACTCTGACAGCACGCTTATACTCCATGACGGCGAGAGTCCCGCATTGATGAAAAAATAAAACAACTTATTGAAAGATGCTGTTCCTTTGGGATAAGTGTAATAAATGGGCTGGTGATTGTAAAGCAAAATCACGGGGGAAAAACCGAAGTTCAGGGGAAGCAGCAAGAATTGCGGAACAATTGTTTCTTTCAGATAAAAAACGGCGGCGTGCTTGCATAACGGTCGGCGATATACAAGGGCAGGTCCTGTTGCAGAATCTCCCGGTGCGTCCGCAACACAACAGAAGGGTTGTTGTTCTGCTCTGAGAGATGCGACAGGCATGCCCACTTGAGGCGCTTTCCTGCAATCACCTTGAGCAACTCTGCTGACTCAACATTAGAGAGGTGACCTTCAGGGCCCTTGATCCGTCTTTTCAGAAAGGCCGGATAGGGTCCGTGCTCAAGCATATCAGCATCATAATTGGACTCGATAAAAACAGCGTCGAGCGAGCCGAGCACCCCGGCCAGTCCGTCAAAGGCATGGCCAAGGTCGGTCATGATCCCCAGTCTTTTGCTGCCTGAAGAAATGACGAATGCAGCACCGTCAGTGGCGTCATGGGGAGTAGCAATCGCGTCTACAAGCAGATCCCCGAAGCAGAGGGTCCCGTCAGAATGAAAAAACCGGACATCACCCAATTTCCCGAGCGAATGTCTTTTCACCGCTGTTTCATATGTCTTGCGCGTAATATATAAGGGCAGCCCGAATTTTCGCTGATATACCCCGGCATGTCTGATATGGTCTCCATGGTCGTGGGATATGATCACGGCATCGACCTCGCGGATATCACGGCCATGTGCGGCAAGCCGCGCTTCAGCCTGCCTGCCGTTTATGCCGGCATCGAAAAGCAGTTTGATCCCGCGAGACTCAACATAGATGCAGTTGCCGTTGCTGCCTGATTGGAGAGCTATCGCTGTCATTTCCATGACTGATATATTAACCTAAATAGAGCAGATTAACCACAGAGTTCACAGAGACTACAGAGAGAATAAGAATTCAGAGAGTTTTTCTGTCTCTTATCAGATCAGCACAACGCTCTCCTAGAGCGTATAGCCGCTCTCTTCATGCTGGCTGAGGTCCAGTCCCATCATCTCTTCTTCGTCAGTCACCCTGAGACCTATTGTCCAGTCGATCAGCTTCAGAAGCACGATACTTATGACAAAAGAATATACTGCTACAACAGCGATGGACATTGCCTGGACCAACAGCTGATGGGGATTGCCGAAGAAGAGCCCGTCAGCGCCTGCCGGATTGATCAGTTTTTGAGCAAACAATCCGGCGCCAAGGGTGCCTAATATCCCGCCGACACCATGGACACCAAAGGCGTCGAGGGAATCGTCATAACCCAGTTTCCCCTTCATATTCAATGAAATATAGCAGACAGCCCCGGCCAGCAGACCGATGACAAGCGCGGGCATCGGGCCGACAAATCCTGAGGCAGGAGTGATCGTGGCCAGTCCCGCTATCGAACCGGTCGCGGCTCCGAACATCGTGGGCTTCCCCCTGTGGAGCCATTCTATGATGACCCAGATGAGGGTTGCAGATACCGCTGCGATATGTGTCACAACAAATGCCATTGCGCTGAGCGCGCCGGATGAGAGAGCGCTGCCTGCATTAAACCCGAACCAGCCGAACCAGAGAAGACCGGCGCCAAGCACGGTCAGCGGCAGATTGTGCGGCTGCATCGGCTCGCGGAGATAGCCTTTTCTCTTCCCTACGAGCAGGGCTGCGGCAAGAGCGGATATTCCCGACGTAATATGGACAACGATGCCTCCTGCAAAATCAAGCACTCCCAAGCCTCTCAGCCAACCCCCGGTGCCCCACACCCAATGCGCGACCGGGTCATAGACTATCGTAGTCCAGAGCAGGGTAAAGACGAGAAAGGCAGAGAATTTCATCCTCTCGGCAAATGCCCCGGCGATCAGCGCGGGAGTAATCACCGCGAACATCGCCTGATATATCATGAAGACAATGTGAGGGATGGTAGCTGCATAATCCGGATTAGGCTCTACGCCTACGCCTGTTAGCCCAATCCACGACAGATTTCCGATTACGCCGCTTATGTCAGGGCCAAAAGAGAGACTGTACCCGATGAGCACCCATTGTACACTCACCAGTGCTATCGCTATAAAACTGTGCATAATCGTCCCGAGGACGTTCTTTTTTCTGACCATCCCGCCATAGAACATCGCCAGACCAGGAGTCATCAGCATTACGAGGGCGGCAGAAATGAGCATGAAGGCCGTGTCCCCTGAATTTATTTCCCCGGTGGTCTGGGCAAAAGCCCTGAGCGGGTAAATGATCGTAACCAAAAGAAAAAACATTAACCACGTACTTTTTTTCATCCGAATCCCCCTGTAATCGTCGCTTTTTGCAGCAGAATTCATTAAGCCAGAAGCATGCCAGAACTAACCAATTGAAATATAAGCTTAATTTCTCCATAAACGATACTAAAGGCATACAATTTTGTAGGGTTATTCTTATTCTCAATATTTTTCCTTTAATAACAAATGGAATGCTTTGCTACATAAATGTATGAGATACAATTTTGAATGGCATGTTCATCTAAATAAACCTGAGCAATTTCTGCTATCCTGTAATAAACGAATTATCACACGAGGAGGAGACAATAATGGATATCATTGAAGCCATCATGACAAGGAGGAGCGTCCGCAGGTTTTCCGACAGACCAGTTGCCGACAGCATGCTGCAGTCACTGTTTGAGTCTGTTCGCATGTCGCCATCATGGGCGAACATGCAGTGCTGGAGATTTGTCACGGTCAAAGATTCCAAAATCAGAGAAAAGATCAGCGAACTGACCTACGTCGAATCCTTTTTTGCACCGAAGGGGTATAAGGCAAACCCTGCGAAAAAAGGGATTACGGAAGCCCCTGTTCTAATCGTTGCCTGCGCAGACCCTGCTCACTCAGGAGAGCTCTGGGACCAGCATTACTACATGGCTGACATCGGCATCGCTGCGCAAAGCCTGATGCTCACTGCCCATAGTATGGGCCTCGGCACGGTATTTGTCGGCGTGTTCCAGGAAGAACAGCTCCGCCTGCTCCTGAACATACCATCACATATCCGCATCGTCGGACTTTTTCCCCTGGGCTATCCACGGGATGAAAAAAAGAAGGACCCCCGAGAAAGGCCCTGAATGAGATCGTGTTTCATGAGAAATGGCAATAAGGGGGAAGACCCTCTTTATTTCCTGAACGTGCGGTGACAATTTACACAGCCATCGAGCAGCTTTTTTGTCAGCAGCAGCATCGTGTCCTGGTCGTTCTTTCTTCCGGCGTCTGCAAGCCTCTCCAGGTCCTCATGAAAAGCCTTATCCAGGTCCACAAATTCCTTTTCCCTCTCAGGGTTTTTCGGTATTTTGACAGCGCCTTCATGGACCCCCCTGTGGGTTTTTTCCATAGTGCCATGCATAGACTCCAGGGCCTCATTGACCTTTTCTCCCTGGCCAAGAGAAACAGCAGAGACTACTCTTCTGAAGACATCATCCAGAATCATCATCTCTTCTATTAGCGGATTGTTGCCTGCACCCGTGCCCCCGTGAGCGTGCAAATGCATGTCATGGGCTGCTGTTGAGAATGAGGGAATGCCCGTACCCATCAGAAGTATTATGAAAGCCATGCCCGCCGCGAGGTAAAAACTCTTTTTCATATTTCGTCCTCCTTGTTTTGTAAATTAAATTTCCACGTGAAAAAATTACTCTGTGAGAGGCAGAGTGATGAAAAAAGCCTTACCCTGTTCTCCCCGGCGAATCCGCCTGAGCGCGGACGACACCGTAAGCGCATCTGCCATGCTCCCTCCACCGGCAAAAAACAGGACTGCACTGATGATAAGCCTTCCGTCAGGTGAATACCGGCCAATATAAAGTCGTCATGTAAGGTTTTTTCAACGGTTTCGCCTCGACCTTCATGCACTGCTTAATTAAACTATAGAAAAAAACAGCAAATGCATCTATGACGAAGATCATAGCCAGTATTTTCCGTCAATTGTTTTTGGCAAGGGTATTCTTTACAATAGGACATGAATCTCGTTCTCCTCTTCTCAAAAGACTTTATCGATACCCGGACAGTGCGGCTGGAAGGCCGCCGTTTCAGGCATATCCTTGAAGTCCACAGGGCGCTTGCAGGAGATGAGATTCGCGTGGGTATGGCAGACGGACTGATCGGCACCGGACATATAACCTCTCTCCATGACAGTTCACTGGAAATGGACGTCAGTCTTGCACATGAGCCTCCGGCCACACTCCCTGTTACCCTGGTGCTTG
This sequence comes from uncultured Nitrospira sp., assembly GCA_963746295.1. Taxonomy (GTDB): domain Bacteria; phylum Nitrospirota; class Thermodesulfovibrionia; order Thermodesulfovibrionales; family UBA6898; genus JAOUFP01. The sequence goes on from CAVVAQ010000020.1 coordinate 76,430, forward strand.
CGCTCCCGAGGCCAAAGGTATTGAGAAGGGTCGTTCTTTCCGTTGCTGCGATGGGAGTAAAGAGGCTTATCCTCCTGAATTCCTATCGTGTGGAGAAGAGCTTCTGGCAGAGTCCTGTCCTGCAACCGGACAGCATTTATAAACAAGTGATTCTGGGCCTAGAGCAGGCATGTGATACAATTCTGCCCGAGGTCTCGTTAAAGCCTTTTTTTAAGCCATTTGTAGAAGATGAGCTCCCCCTTCTTATAAAAGATACCATCCCTCTCGTCGCTCATCCGGCTGCCCAGGAACAATGTCCCCGCAATGTAAGTTCGCCGGTCACCCTTGTCATCGGTCCTGAGGGAGGCTTTATCCCTTATGAGATCGGGAAGCTGACTTTATGCGGGTTGAAGGCTGTCCATCTCGGCAGCCGCATCCTGAATGTCGAAACAGCAGTGCCTTTCGTCCTTTCCCGGTTGTTCTGACACATAGCTGTTCAACAACAACTCTCAGGAATACACCTGTTCAATGGGGTATCATTCATTATTTTTGCAATAATCCGGATATAGTTTTTTAGCACAATCCGGACATATTCCATGGCTGAATTCTGCTTCTGAATGCTCACGTATATAGCTTTCAATCTGGTTCCAATATCCCTTGTCATCTCTTATCTTTTTACATGAAGCGCAGATAGGAAGCATGCCCCTCAGTACTTTCAGGTGGGCTAGTGTATCCTGTAGCTGATTAACGAGCTGTTCTCTCTCCTCCTCAACTTTTTTTCGTTTTTTTTCCATAACGTGGACATAAAGGCCGAACACGATAAAGAGAAAAAAAACAAACGACCGAATCCAGATTTCAATGGGCTCCGGATTGATTAATTCCTGGATGAATGTAGTCTCATTGTTAATAACCGGATCTATGAAAGAGTCAAAAATATAAAATAAAATGCCGAGACAGACTCCAATTAAAAGATATCTGTTTTTGCATGCAATTTTTCTCAGACTTAACTGTTCCACAAGATAATTTTATCTGGACCTCTTTAAAATATATATGTATCTCTATGAAAAGTAAATGCTTCATTCCAGAAAACAATCGATCTGTTCAAAATTAGGGAAAGAAGAGCGATACAGACTAACGTATGCGACCTGCGGGCAATAAAAAAGTGGTGCTTGCTTCCTCTCTTCTTTCAGCGGTTTGAACATCCTGAGACATCAGCCAAAGACTTTTTACATCTTACAACTTACATCTTACGACTCTAAACCCTTTCTGCTGAGAGAGAGGAGCAAGACCACCACTTTTGGTAGGCTTACTTCTTGATTTATTTATACTACGAATGTGTGTGCTTGTCAAGTTTTTTTATTACTGTTTTTTTATTTTACTGTTCATTTTTACTTTTGCATAAAATGACGTTTCGTGATACAGTTACCACTATGAATAAAAAGAAACTGCTTAATAAAACAGTCACGCATATCGACATAAAGACCTTCAATGCCGTCCCGATTATCTCGCAATTTGAGAAAACAGCCTTTCAGGCAAAAAATCTCTCACGTGCCTGTGAAATCTATGAGAAGATGCTGAAAGACAGGAACTGTGCTGTAATATTGTGTCTGGCAGGCTCATTATTCAGCGCGGGACTGAAAAAAATTGTCTATGATATGGTAGAGAACAATATGGTTGACGTCATCATATCGACCGGTGCCATTATGGTTGATCAGGATTTTTTCGAAGCCCTCGGGTTCAGGCACTACCAGGGATCCCCCCGTGGCAATGACAAGGAGTTATTCGAAATGGGGATTGACCGCATTTACGACACCTTTATTGATGAAGACGATCTGAGGGAATGCGATGTGACCATCAAGAAAATAGCCGACAGCATGCAGCCGCAGCCCTATTCTTCACGGGAGTTCATTGCGGTCATGGGGGAATTTCTCGATAACCGGAACAAGGGAAAAGACTCTGTTGTCCGGGCAGCTTTCAAAAAGCAGGTCCCGATATTCGTGCCCGCGTTTTCCGACTCAAGCGCCGGGTTCGGACTGGTTTTCCACCAGTGGGAGAGAAAGGAAAAGCCGAAAGTATCAATTGATTCAGTGAAAGATTTCCTTGAACTCACAAAGATCAAGATCGCATCAAAGAACACCGGGCTGCTGATGATCGGCGGAGGGGTGCCGAAGAACTTCGCCCAGGACGTGACGGTCTCGGCAGATATCATAGGGAAAAGTGCCTCGATGCATAAATACGCGGTTCAGATTACGGTTGCTGATGAGAGAGACGGAGGACTTTCCGGTTCAACCCTTAAAGAGGCACATTCATGGGGAAAGGTCGATGATACGTTTGAACAGATGGTCTTTGCAGAGGCGACCCTTGCATTCCCGCTTCTCGCGAGCTACGCATATCACCAGGGCAGCTGGAAAAAACGGCCCGCAAGAAAACTGAGCAGCGTGCTGGAGAGAGGTTCCTGAGAAATGACCCCGAAGAAAGTCTTTTTTACAAAGGGGGTCGGCATGCATAAGGACAAGCTTTCTGCTTTTGAGCTTGCGCTCAGAAATGCAGGCATCGAAAAATGCAATTTAGTATATGTATCCAGCATCCTCCCCCCGCACTGCAAAACAATATCAAAGGCTCAGGGGCTCAAGCTCCTGTCTCCCGGCGAGGTGACCTTCTGCGTTATGGCCAGAAACGAGACAAATGAACCGAACAGGCTGGTGTCCGCTGCCGTAGGCGTTGCCATGCCAAAAGAGCGGGTCAATTACGGATACCTCTCCGAACACCACGCGTTTGGCGAAACGTCAAAGATTTCCGGTGATTACGCAGAAGATTTAGCTGCCACCATGCTGGCGACAACGCTTGGTATTCCGTTCGACCCAAACCTTGCCTGGAACGCCCGCAAAAAGGATTACCGGGCCAGCGGTCATATCTTCAAAACATCCCATATCTGTCAGTCTGCGGAGGGAGACAAAAACGGGCTTTGGACAACAGTCGTAGCTGCAGCTGTTTTCATTATCGATTCAGATGAGTGAAGAGACGCCCTTCAATTTCTGCGGGCTCCCTGATCAGTTTTCCACCCTAAAAAACTCAGCGGTCGTCCTCCTGCCTGTCCCCTTTGATGAAACAAGCACGTGGCTCAAGGGAGCTGACAGGGGGCCGGATGCGATCATTGAAGCCTCACGCCACCTTGAACTGTATGACCGTGAGACGGACACAGAGGTATACAGGAAAGGGATTTATACCGCGGAGGCGGTCCGGGCATCAGGCTCAGCATCCATGATTGCAGAGGTTTATGCAAAGACAGACTCACTGATCCACCAGGGGAAATTTGTCGTTTCCTTGGGAGGCGAGCATTCAATTTCCATAGGCGCGATCCGAGCCCATGCCGCGTTTTATCAGAATATGGCGGTGCTGCACCTTGATGCACACTCTGACTTGCGGGACGAATATGAAGGAAGCAGATACAACCATGCGTGTACCGTGGCGCGCATAAAAGAGACGGCAGACAAGGTTGTTTCTGTAGGCATACGAAGCATGAGTTTACCTGAACGTGAAGAGATTGATGAAAGTCTTGTCTTCTATGCCGACTATATTCATGAATCAAAGGACTGGATCAGCGAGACCCTTGCAGTACTTCCGGAACATGTCTATATCACCATTGATCTCGATGTGTTCGACCCGGGAATCCTGCCATCCACAGGAACGCCTGAACCAGGCGGCTTAGACTGGTACCAGGTCATAAAATTGTTAAAAGCGGTCTCTCAAAAGTGCACTATCACAGGCTTTGATATTGTCGAGCTTGCCCCGTCAGATAACAAGGCCCCGGATTTTCTTGCTGCGAAACTTATTTACAAACTGTTGAGTTATAAGTTCGCGCAGTAAATCATACTCCGGAATTTTGGGTCAGAAAAAGACCTGAAGTACCTCATCAATTTTTCTCAGTGCCTTCATAATACCCGCCGCGTCCGTCGCTTGTAAGGAATTTCTGCTGATACCGGACACTATTTTATGCATTTCGTCGAAAGCCTGCTTGAGATTCAGGTCATTATCCATATGTTCGGAGAAAACCTTTTTTATTTTTTTGCTGTAAGAACTTTCGCGGGCTCTCTTCGATGCTGCCCTTTCATCGAGAGCTCCTATAAGCCTCCTGAACTCCCTCAGTTTGTTCACCGCGATCTTCATGGATCTATCTGAAAAGTTCAGCTTCTCCCGGTAATGCGCGTAAATCAGGAAAAACCTGATCTCCTGCATGCTGTAGCCTGCCCTCGCAAGCGTATCGGTATAATAGATATTCCCCCTGCTCTTGGACATCTTCTGGCCGTTGACATACAGGTGATGGCAATGCAGCCATGAACTTGGCCATCGGATATGGTCTTATCGATTCGAGTATCGCAAGCGTATAGTCATGATGACGGTAAAGGTTATCGATTCCGCCGCAGTAGATTGAGAGCGTTTCATCGAAATACCTGCTGATCATGCTCGGGTCCTGGATGTTCCAGGAAGGCCGTCCCCTGCCTATCCTGGTGTCCCAATAGGCTTTTTCGCCTTTCTTATCCCCGTGCCAGAGTATAAAATCGCCGAGGTTCCATTGCGTTCCGGGATAGGTGTCTTTATGGAAGCGGACCTTTTTCTTCGGCCATCGTGACATATCGAGCCCGTAGAGCTTCCCAAAACCCGGGAATTTCAGCGGATCAAAATACACATTGCCTTTATGCCAATAGGCCGTCTTGCGCTCGAGGAGACGCTCGATAATCTCCACCGCCTCCCCTACGCTCTCTGATGCCCGGGGGAGATAGTAAGGAACCTTCATGCGCAAGAGTTCCACCTCTCCCAAAAACTCCCTGATATTGTTATCGGCAAGCTGTTTTACGGAGGTATGTTTCTTTTCTGCTTCAAGGACCGCCTTGTCCTCGATATCAGTGAGGTTAAGTCCTCTCCTGACTTGATAGCCGGAATATTCGAGATAGCGCACGAGGACGTCCTCGAAGAGAAAGGTCCTGAAATTTCCGATATGGGCCCGCTGATAGACCGAAGGCCCGCAGGTAAAGATCGTTACCAGATTTTTTCTTACCGGATGAAACGGTGTAATCTTTCTGCCAAATGTATTGAATAATCTCAGCATGGTCGCCTTTTCAATGGAGTGCTGGATTTATTGTAGCATGTAATCCCTTGCCATGGATGCAGGTGTGTTATTGCGCTTCTGTTCAAAAGAAAAAGACAGGGGCCAGAAAACCCCTGCCTTTCACCGCTGACTATATTGCGGCTTCTCCTGTTTCACCTGTTCTGATCCTGATAATCTGGTCGAGGCCTGAAACAAATATCTTTCCGTCCCCTATCTTGCCTGTTTTCGCCTTTTCCTGTATCGTGTTCACAGCCTTCTCGACAATTGCATCAGAGACAACGACCTCAATCTTTACCTTGGGGATAAAGGCTATGTCGTATTCAGCACCACGGTAGAGTTCAACATGGCCCTTCTGCCTGCCGAAGCCCTTCACCTCGGTGACCGTCATGCCCTGAATGCCGATTTCATTGAGGGCATCCTTTACTTCGTCGAGCTTGAACGGCTTTATGATCGCTTCTATCTTTTTCATGGAACTTCCTCCTTTGTTAGGGTCAGTGAGAGTCAGTAGTGAATCAGTAAAGCCAAGAACCTTCATTCCTACTCACTACTCATCTACTATCTACTCTCTTTATAAGTTATACGCCTTCTCACCATGCTGGCTTTCGTCAAGTCCGATGACCTCATCTTCTTCGTCAACACGCAAGCCGACTGTAAATTTGATGACCATGAAGATGATCGCAGTGACCACGGCGCTGTAGACGAATGTTATCGCTGAAGCAACAATCTGCGTCATAAGCTGGCCTGCATTACCGTACAGAAGTCCCTTGCCGAGTTCATTGATCGACGGGTCTGCAAAGACTCCGGTCAGTATCGCGCCGATCGTACCGCCGACACCATGTATGCCGAAGGCGTCGAGTGTATCGTCATACCCCAGTTTCGGCTTAAGGAGCGCAACCGCAAAGAAGGGGATGATACCCGCTGCGATACCGATGAAGATCGCTCCGGTGATGTTTACAAACCCTGCTGCAGGCGTTATCGCGACCAGTCCGCCGACTGCGCCTGATGCCAGACCAAGGACCGTTGGCTTCTTTGAGTGCATCCATTCCACAACCATCCAGGACAGCGCCGCAACAGCCGTAGCTGTGTTCGTATTGATAAAGGCAGCTCCTGCCAGACCATTTGCCCCAAGCGCTGAGCCGGCATTGAAACCGAACCATCCGAACCAGAGGAGTCCGGCGCCGGTAATCACCAGGGTCAGATTGCCGGGCAAGAGGGACTTCTCTTTTCTCCTGCCGAGGATCAGGGCACCGACAAGGGCTGCTGCTCCGGCATTAATATGGACGACTGTCCCGCCTGCGAAGTCGAGGGCCCCCATCTTGCTCAGGAAGCCGCCGCCCCATACCCAGTGGGCAACGGGTACATAGACCAGGGTCATCCAGAGTATCGAAAACAGTATCCATGCTGAGAACTTCATGCGCTCGATATACGCACCGCTTGCCAGCGCAACCGTGATCGCCGCAAAGGTCAGCTGGTAGACAATAAAGATATACTCCGGTATCGTCTTTGCCAGGTCATTGATGCTGTCCGGGCCGACGCCATTCAGAAACAGCTTTGCGCCATCTCCGATAAACCCGCCGATATCTCCGCTAAAGGAGAAACTGAACCCGTAGAGCACCCAGAGCAGGCTCACGATACAGAACGTCACAAAAGACATGGCCATTGTGTTGAGAGAATCCTTCCGTTTCGCCAGTCCGCCATAAAACAGCGCCAGCCCCGGAATGGTCATGAGCATGACCAGTGCGGTTGCCACGATCATCCAGGCAGTGTCGCCGGTGTCGATCTTAGCGGAGCAGCCGGAGCTTCTGCCGGAACTGCAGCAGGTGCTGGCTGAGGAACTGCTTCTTCAACCGCAGAGGTGCCGGGTGAAGCAGGTTTCGCAGGCTCTTCGGCAAAGAGCATTCCTGTACTCAATAACAGTGTGGTAATAATTATCCAGATAATTTTTTTCATTTCTTTCTCCTTTCAAATTTCCGCTTCACTAGAAGCTCAGCGTGAGATTCACTCCGCCGTAAATGATGTCATGCCTTCTGTCGTCACTAAGACCGCTTATGGCATCCTTTGAGTCATCACTCAGTGAGAAGGAATAGGCCACCTTTGGCGTTACCGAAATTGCCTTCGTCACCGGTATCGTCAGTGATGAGGAGACCTCGGCATGATAGAAATTACTGAAGTCATCTCCGTCCTCATCGAATCCCATGATTTTATTATTAATGTTATAGCTTGCCAGTGCGCCCAGGTTCAGCGACATGTTCTTCGGCAGCGCAAAGGAATGTCCGACTGAAGCCACGATAAATGCGCCATTGCCTTCGTCAAAATCATAGTAAACCGACAGTGCAGGCTTCAGCAGGATATCGTATGCAGCTGTCAGGTAAACCTCCTGGGTATCGTTTGCAGCATCAAAGGAATAATAGATATAGCCGCCGGTAAGGGTCAGCTTCTCTATCGAATGACTGTAATTTACAGTCAGATCAACTTCGCTGAATTCCCCGTGACCTGAGTCGCTGCTGGTCGCCTCATATCGGTCGCTGTCATAGTTGCCCCATATGTTCGCACCGAAACCGCCGTAGGTGATGCCTACCGAGGGCTGTACCACCCAGCTGTTGCTCAGCTTCTGGCCCCTCCAGACATAATTGCTCATGATATCAACCGAAGCGTATCCCGCTGTCTTTGTCCCTTCCGCATGTACGTTCCCTGCTAAAATCCCCAATGTCATTACCACCGCCAAAAAAATCCCTTTTGCCTTTCTCATCTCATTTCTCCTTTGTTTTGTATAATTACAGACCATGTTCCGCTTTGACCTCATAGCCATTTATTCCTCACCGACGTTTGTTGCTTCCTGCCCAACGCTGATCCATCGCACCTCCTTCGTCCTTATACCGTATTTTTTTACCTTGTATCCGATCATCCTTTCGGTAATCCCAAGCTTTTTCGCAGCCCTCGCCATGATCCAGTTGCTCTCTTCAAGGGCGGTCAGAATCGCCTCGATTTCCAGTTCCTGGATCCTGTGTCTCAGATCGCCGTTGACATTTCCCATGTCCTCTTTATATCCAAAACCGTGCCAACCTGTAACTGCCTGATATAAAAGATTAATAGGATTCTACTAGAATTACAATTATGTATCTTTACTACAATTTTGTTTGTATAAATCAACGATAGAGGGGTTATGGGTGCTTTTCAGGCTATCGACAGTCTGAAAATGACATCTGTTGTTGATTCGCTGTGAAAATATCCGGACCTATGCCTGTAATGTGAGGCCGGAGATTGCAAAAAATCAAAGGTCCTGATGATTTTCCAGGGATGGGGAACTTATCTGACAGTCGGGTTTACTCTCTGCGGTTTTTGAGTCTTTTCAGTAATTGACCATACGGATACGTGTTGAGCACGTCCTTTTTTTCGAGCCAACCCCTTCTGGCTACTGCAATGCCGTAGAGCATATTATCGAACTGACCCTTGTTATGGGAGTCCGTGGATATAACCAACGGCACCTTGAGGGACTTGGCACGTCTCACGTTTGATTCATTCAAGTCCAGTCTGAGCGGGTAGGCGTTGATCTCTATCGCAGTCCCTGTATCCGCTGCTGTTTTCAGTATTGTATCCATATCAATCTCATAGGCCTCCCGCTCGCCGATCAATCTTCCGCTCGGATGGCCTATGATCGAGACAAACGGATTTTTCATGGCAGCGATTAGCCGCCCGGTAATCCGTTCTCCAGGCTGCTTGAAGCCTGAGTGGACCGAGGCGATCACCACATCGAGCTGTTTCAGAATCTCATCATCAAAGTCCAGGCTGCCGTCATTTTTTATATTTATTTCAGCGCCACTGAGAAGCCTGCATCCCCCGCGCTTCCGGTTGATCGCATCTATGAGTTTTTTCTGCTCCATGATCCTCTCTTCACTCAGTCCCCTGGCGACCCCCAGTCCTTTCGAATGGTCTGTAATCGCTATATATGTATACCCCTTTTCATCGGCTATCTTTAGCAGCCCCTCAAGCTCTTCATTGCCGTCGCTCCAGGTGCTGTGAACATGGAGGTCTCCTTTTATATCAGCGGATTCAATAAGTTGCGGGAGTCTACCTTCAGCCGCAGCCTCGATCTCACCGATATCTTCGCGCAACTCGGGGGGCACATACTGGAGGCCAAGGATACGGTATATTTCTTCCTCTGCCTTTCCGCCTAGTTTCTTATCATCCTTTTCCCTGAAAATTCCGTACTCATTCATTTTCAGGCCGGCCTTTGCCGCGAGTTCCCTGAGCCGGATATTATGCGCCTTGCTCCCGGTAAAATATGCGAGCGCAGAGCCGTAACTCTCCTCAGCAACAACGCGCAAATCGACCTGGATCCCGCTTTTAAGAATAATACTCGACTTTGTAGACCCTTTCGCGATGACCCGGCTGACCTCAGGCATATGTACAAACATATTCATTACTGCATCGGGGTTCCTGGAAGTGGAAATAATATCAATATCCCTGATAGTGTCCTTCCATCTCCTGAGACTTCCTGCGATGCTCAATTTTTCGACGGGGGCCACAGAATGGAGATACTCCCTGATTTCATTCGCCAGAGGGAGGATCTTTCCCAAAGGCTGTCTTGCTGAATAGCTCCGGAGCATCTCTATCCCCTTGATAATAGCCGCCTCAGTCTTGTCCTTAATGCCGGGGATTCCGGAAAGTCTGTGTTGCCGGGCCAATGCTTCGAGGCTGCCGACATCCTTAATGCCATATTTCTTATACAGCAGGCTGACTGTTTTCGGTCCCAGTCCAGGAATCGCGAGGAGCTGAATAAGGGATTCAGGCACCTCCTGCTTCAATCTCTCATAGGAATCAACAAGTCCTGTCTTGAGGTATTCTTCAGTTTTGGCAGCCAAATCATGTCCTATGCCAGGTATCTCCATCAGCTCATCGGGAGTGAGGGAGGAAACATCCTTCCCGAACTCGGTAAGGGTGAAGGCGGCTTTCCGGTAAGCCCTGATCCTGAAAGGGTTATCCCCTTTTATCTCGAGAAGATCGGCAATATTATTGAAAACCTCTGCTACCTCAGTATTTTTCATATCTACAGTATATCAAAGTCTGCAATGCTCCCAACAAACAAGCATATTCAGAGCAGTAGCAGTCACCTTTTCTCTTAATGCCATTGTTAATTATCAGACCTCTTTGTCATAGTGTACATGGTCCACCCCTCTCGGCATGAGAAGTCGGTCAGTTGCCTCCTTACTCTCCACTGAAATTATTCGATATTACATAAAAATGATTACGTATATTTTCATATATGATATACTTTTAAAAAATCGAGAATTCCAATTAGTACACATATGATTACCGCAGTAACTGATTATAGTATGTATCAGGAGCATAAGTACCGGGATGGATGACAATATAAAGCAACGGTTTTATTTCGCCTTGATTTTAGTAGTCGTCTTATATGGTTGTGCTGGGGACAGGACATATAAGCGCGACACCTACACTCAAGATCTTGATGTGCGGAAAAAGCAGATTATGGATTGGGCGACTGCTGAAAAGGCCAGATTGGCCGAAGGTTCTCTCAAAGAAAGCGAATATTGGAAACTATTTTTCAGAAAAGCTCTTGAATTAAGACCGGATTTGGACAATTACCTCTTTTTTGCCAATGAAATGATCAAGGTTTCCAGAATTTACGAGGAAGAGAAGATAACAAGAGAACAATTTGAGGATAAGTATCGCCAGTTGTCTTCTCTTTTAAACCAGGAAGACAGCAGGCGTTCTGTTGTCCTTTCCCGACGCCAAATGCTTCATTTCTACGAAATGGAACTGTTTTACTGTCACCGAAACAGTTTGTTCATGGATTACGCAAATAGCCTCAAGGAACAATTGGCCCTGGCCGGATCACAGTTTTCCTTCAAAGATTGTGCTGTTTTTGGAGACAGCATTCAGTGTACAAGCCGGAGCCTGCTCTTTCCATGAATTGTCTGCCATAAAAATGAACCCTCAGAACAGTATCATTGACAAATTGGATTTACCTGAATAGCTCTTCCAAATCCTGCCGGGCAAGGCGTTGAGATACTGTGCAAATTATCCCCGGCTCTTCATACCGGGTTCCGGAGATGGCAGGAGACAAGCCTGCCATTTTGCTCGCTTAAAAGAGGAACTATTTTATCGCAGGGCTCGAATCTCTTCGGACACCTCGGATGGAAAGGGCATCCTGCCGGGATATTGATCGGACTCGGCACATCACCCTTCAAGACCACCCTCCGCGGGACTCCTTCCTCTCCTGTCCTGATCTCAGGGACAGAGGAAAGAAGAACCTCTGTATACGGATGCAGCGGCATCGCAAAAAGCTCATCGGTCTTTGCATATTCGACGATCTTGCCCAGGTACATTACCCCGACGGAGTCACTGAAATATTTGACAACCCTCAGGTCGTGGCTGATAAAAAGAAAGGATATCCCCGTCTTTTCCCTGAGATCCTGAAGGAGGTTCAGAATCTGCGCCTGGATCGAAACATCAAGCGCGGAAAGAGGCTCATCTGCAACGATCAGTTCTGGAGAGACGGCAATCGCCCGTGCGATACATATCCTCTGCCTCTGTCCGCCGCTGAATTCGTGGGGATAACGATGGAGGATGTCAGGTGCGAGGCCAACCCTTCCGAGGATATCCGCAACCGTGTACCTCAAGCTGCTGCGGGGGACCAGGTTATGGATTACCAGAGGTTCGGAGACCGTATCATAGATTGTCCTCCGCGGATTCAGAGATGCAAACGGGTCCTGAAAGATTATCTGTACAGACTTTCTGAAGACCTTCAGTTCCGTGCGGCTGAATCCGAAGATATCGCGGCCCTTGAATAAGACCTTCCCGGACGTGGGTTTTATCAGATCCAGCACAAGCCTCGCCACTGTTGACTTGCCGCACCCGCTCTCCCCAACCAGTGCCATGACCTTGTCTTTCCGAATCAAAAGATCAATGCCGTCGACAGCCTTGAGAGTGCCTCCTCTGCCACCGAACGCTTTTTTCGTCCCAAAATATTTTCTAAGAGACTCGACCCTCAGTAATTCCATACGATCTCTTCTGCCCTGATGCAACGTGCCTGATGCCCTGCTGAAATATCCCTTAATTCAGGCTCCCTGTTCCCGCATTCTTCTATCGCGTACCTGCACCTATCCATAAACGTACATCCTGCAGGGAGGTCTTCCGGCCGCGGAACTACCCCTGGAATCGGCTGCAGCGAAGTTCCTTTCTTTTTCGGGATTGACTCAAGCAGTCCTATGGTATAGGGATGCCGGGGGTTTTGGAATATTTCTCTGGTATCCGTAAGCTCCATAAGCCTGCCGGCATACATAATGCCCACCCGCGAGGCATTCTCCGCGATAATGCCAAGATCATGGGTGATGAACAAAACAGACATCTTTCGCTCCTCCCTGATCCCCTGTAGCAACTCAAGTATCTGTGCCTGAATAGTCACATCGAGAGCGGTTGTCGGCTCATCGGCGATAAGCAGGGCTGGGTTACACGCGATCGCCATCGCTATCATCACCCGCTGCCTCATTCCACCGGACATCTGATGCGGGTACTCCTTCACCCTGATTTCCGGAGACGGTATCCTGACCAGCCCCAGCAGTTCAACAGATTTTTCCATCGCATTTTTTCTGGACATCTTCAGGTGGGTCGTCAGAACTTCAGCTATCTGGTATCCTATCGTGAGCACCGGATTCAGGGAAGTCATCGGCTCCTGAAATATCATCGAGATCTCTCTGCCCCTGAGTTGCCTCATCGCCTCTCTGTCAAGCTTCAGGAGATCTTTATCCCTGAAAAATATATCGCCGTCTGCGATCGCGTTTGCCGGGAGTATCCCCATTATGGAAAGGGCTGTAATGCTCTTGCCGCACCCGCTCTCTCCTGCAAGTCCGAAAATCTCGGACTCTCTGATGGAAAAATTGAGATTGGAAACGACCTTTACGGGATTTTCTGCTGTCCTGAAATAGATATTGAGATCCCTTACATCAAGCAGGGACACAGCCTGTTACTTTTCCTCTTTTTTGAGAAGCTTCAGGTAGGTTTGCGCCTCTTTGAGGTCTGGATTGAACTCAAGGGCTTTTTGCCATTCTTCAAAGGCAAGACCGGTAAGGCCGGTCATATAATAGCTGAGGCCAAGCTGTACCCAGGCAGGTCCATAGTTTGGATTGATCACCTTGGCCTTCACAAAGTGCACAATAGCCTCTTCTGTCTGCCCCTGGTTCCTCAGTGCTATGCCGAGTTTTGTATGCACATCAGCCAGTTTTGGATGCAATGCGATAGCCTTTCGGTATTCCTCAATCGCCTGAACATTCATATTGAACTCAAGGTAGATATTCCCGACCCGGTAATGTTCGTTTGCCAGTTTCCCGGCTATAAAGGGATCAATCGCATTGGGATCAGGGTGGGCTATCTGCGCAGCCATCGAGAAGACTTCCTCCGCCTTCTTGAACTCTCCGAGGTCGTTGTAGGTCACGGCAAGATTCAGAGATGCCTCGGTATACCGGGGATTGAGTTCAAGGGCCTTCTCAAAATGCTCGGCAGCTTCACGGAGATTGCCGTTGAGGTTTTCTATAATCCCCAGCTTGTTGTGGATATCGGCATATCGGGGATTGAGGACTAAAATATCTTTCAAAACAGGTTCTGCCTCATAGAGCTTTCCCTCTTCGAAAAGTTTTTTCCCGAGTTCATAAAGTTCCTGTAATGGCTGATCTGTCATGGTTCTAAAATTATATGGACTGTATGGAAATTTTGTCAACAACAGGGCATTTACCGGAGTGCAGAGGACAGACAAACTATACGCATCTATGTCATATGAATTGTCCGGTCAAAATATCCGGGAGGTACTACCCGCTTACCGACCTCAGCCGAAACGAACTGTCGGCTTACTCATCTTTCTTCTTTATCAGGAGCCACTCCTTTTCTTTCCCTGACATCCTGATAAGGGCAAACAGGCCTTTCAGTTTTTTACCTCTGAAGACCGCCTCAAGTTTCCCTGACTCGATACTCCCGCTCTTCAATTCATAGGTACCACTGTCCCAGATAAAGACATCGCCCGCACCGTACATGCCTTCGGGGATCGTGCCCTCAAAACCCGCGTAGTCGAGATCATGGTCATCCACCATCACGGCGAGCCTTTTGTCAGCAGGGTTCAGGGAAGGACCTTTGGGGACAGCCCATGACTTGAGAACTCCCTGCATTTCAAGCCTCAGGTCAAAGTGAAGTCTCTTTGCATGGTGTTCATGGACAACAAATATCGGCATTGCTTTCTCGACTGTATGGAGTTAAGGACAAACCAGGGAAGATAAAAGAGCAAATAATTTACCCCTGTCTGTATCCCTAGCCTTTTTCATCAGTCTCTCGCTTCCTCTTTTCTTATCTTGAATAGCAGCAGGGTTATCATGCCTGCCATAAAAAGTATGCCGCCGATGAGTGCCCAGACAGCCCCGGGCTCCCTGCTCACCTCGATCACAGCTACCGGATAGGGACGGAACTGGACGGTTTTAATAAATATCCCGAGACCATCCTGAAAGGAAGGTCTGTTCGGTCTTATCCTGTCAGCTTTCAAAGATCTGCCATCCTTAAAATATTCAATATCAGCAGACCAGTCCTTGCTATAACCCATCGGATCAGTATCAACATGAATACTTTTAAAAACCACGTCATTATTGTTTGGCAACGTAAGTCCCGCATTCTCATACACGACCGCGGTTCCCCTGAAACTGCCATAGCCACTGAGAAGGTGGGCAAGGAGAATAAAAAGAAAACCGATATGTACAACCTGCGGAGACAGAATGAGCAGCCATTGCCGGGCGCTTTTCTTTTTCATTATCGATTCAATGCTGCAGAGGAGCGTATTTGCGGTCAGGAGCGAAATAACCCCGAGTGAGGCCCAGAGCCACCAGGTTATACCAGGCGGATTTTCGGCGACCCATTGAAAAAGCCTGACTGTATGGAGGGCCTGGAACTCTTCTCTCACCGGCATTATGACCGCCCCGTAGAAGAGGAGGCAGATGAGTGTCAGGAGGAGCCAGATCGCTGTCCTTAATGACAGAAATAAAGTAAGGAATTTTTTCAGCAAAGATCTTTTTTTCATCTCACTATTCATCAGGGGTTGCCCACTGCTGTCCCTAGAAGGTATGGGAGCTCTTCATGAGCATGCTCACGCCAAGATAGGTGAATAATACAATAAAAAATCCGGCAATCCCCAGAACAGCAGCAGGCCTGCCTGTCCACCACTGTCTCAGCCTCGCATGGAGATAGAGGCTGTAGAAGAGCCAGAGGATAACCGTCCACAATTCCTTTGGCGTCCAGAGCCAGTAGGTGCCCCAGGCATAATAGCCCCAGATGCCACCGAATATCATCGCAACAGAGAAAAGGAAATAACCGACCAGTATCGTCTTATACTGAAGGCCCTCGGTATCGTCTTCCCTGTCAAGCAGATATAACACGCCGAGTACTGCTGCAAGGCCGAAAAGGGCATAGGAAAAGAAAGAAAAAGCGACATGGACCTCGAACCAGAAGGTCTTCAAAACAGGTGGAAGAGGATAGCTGTGGGGCTTCGCAAACATCGAGAGAAGCATAAAACAGACAGTCAGCGCTGTCACGGGATTCATAAATCTCTGCCTGTCCTTCAGGTTGAAAGACATCGGGATAGCAAAAAGCATGAATGACGCAGAGAGAAAAAAGAGCGTGTCGTGGGGTCCGATCAGAGGCAGCCTGCCAAGCTCCAGACCCCGCAGGACCATATAGACCAACTGAAGGAGAAAAGCTCCATAGACAAAAGCCATCCGGTAATAGCCGAAGGCATAGAGCGCGGCTGACAGGACTGCTATAAATAGCGGAGATATATGCATACGCCAGCCTTAGGCCTCATGGAAAGATCTTCCCCGGGTTGAGGATATTCTTCGGATCAAAGACCTTCTTGATCTTCTTCATCAGCTCAAGTTCAACGGGCGGTATCTCCATCGAGATATAATTTTTCTTTGTCAACCCGACTCCGTGCTCGCCGGAAATCGTTCCCCCCAGCTCCAGAGTGGCCCTGAATATGTCCCTGACAAGTTCCTGCGCTTTTTCATATTCATCGTGATTGCTTCTGTCGACCATCAGATTTACATGGATATTCCCGTCGCCGGCATGCCCGAAATTAATAATCCTGATCCCGGTTCTCTCTGAAAATCCCTTAAGGATTCCGAGCATTTCAGAGAGCCGGTCTCTTGGAACAACGATGTCCTCATTGATTTTCGTCGGACTGACATGGAAAAGCGCAGGAGATACCGCGCGCCTTGCCTCCCAGAGTTTCTCACGGGCAATCTCATTTTCAGCCATGATCACTTCTCCGCCGAGGTTTCCGCAGATGCCGGATATCTTCTCGGCGTCTCTCGTTATAACAGACGGAGGGCCATCGAGTTCGATCAAGAGCATCGCGTCGATATCCTGAGGAAGTCCTACCGGTTTATAGTTTTCCACCGCCTTAATTGTTTCCCTATCGAGAAATTCAAGAGTCCTCGGAATTATTCCGGCTGAAATAATCTCTGCGACAGCGACCCCGGATCTTTCGACTTCCTTAAAAAATACCATCAGCGTTATGACTTCCTGGGGAAGCGGCAGAACCCTAAGCCGTATCTTTGTAATTACGGCCAGGGTTCCTTCGGACCCTACGAGAAGGCCGGTGAGGTCATATCCAACAACTCCCTTTGCTGTCTTTACACCGGTCTTTATCAGCCTTCCGTCCGGGAGAACCGCCTCCAGCCCCAATACATAGTCCTTTGTTACCCCGTATTTTACCGCGCTTGCACCGCCTGCATTTTCTGCGACATTACCGCCTATGGTGCAGAAATTCATACTCGCCGGATCAGGAGGATAAAAAAGTCTGGAGCGCTGAAGCTCTCTCCGGAGTTTGCCGTTCAGGACCCCCGGCTCCACCAGGGCAGTAAGATTTTTCTCATCAATCTCCAGTATCCTGTTCATCTTTTCCATGCTCAGGATAATTGCGCCGTGAGACGGCACAGCCCCGCCGGTCATACCCGTACCCGCGCCGCGCGGTATAACCGGCGTACCGCTCGCATATGCGTACTTCATGACGTTTATTACATCAAGAACATCATGCGGCCATACAACCGCGGCAGGTGGGGCTTCAATTCCGGAGGCATCGAACCCGTAGCATAAAATATCCTCAGGATCTGTTGAGGTTTTCCCGGGTAACAGTTCTGATAATTTATCCATTTCCTGACAGACTGATACGTTTCACGAGGGGTTTCTCCTAACCTAAAACTTTCTCTTCCCCGGCTTCAGGCCTCTGCAAGCTGCATTGATATCACCTTTGTGACACCCGCCTCTTCCATGGTAACACCGTACAGATGCTGAGCAACAGCCATCGTCGTTCTGTTATGCGTCACAACGATAAACTGGGTCTCCCGGGAAAGTTCCTCCAGCATCTTCGAGTATCTCTCGGTATTGGACTCGTCAAGCGGCGCGTCTGCCTCGTCCAGAATGCAGAGAGGCGTGGGCTTGATAAGGAAGCTGGCAAATTGCAGCGAAAGAGCAGTAAGGGCTTTTTCCCCTCCGGAAAGCAGATGCAGATTCTGGAGTTTCTTTCCCGGAGGCTGCGCTACGATATCGATACCGGTCTCGAGGATATTATTCTCATCGGTCAGTACCAGCTCGGCCTTCCCTCCTCCGAAGAGGGTTACAAAAACTTCTGCAAATTTTATTTTGAGGGCCTCAAAGGCCTCCCTGAGTTTTTTCTTCGTTGTACTGTTGATTTTTGATATGGCCTCTTCAAGCTCTGCAATGGACTGATTGAGGTCTTCCTGCTGTTTTGTCATGAAGTCATATCGTGTCTTGAGTTCATCATATTCTTCAAGCGTACCAAGGTTCACCGGCCCCATCTCCTGTATTTTACTCCGAAGGTCAGCAAGTCTCTCCTCTTCCTCCGGAGTCACGTCCGTAAGCTCGATAGCTTCAATCTCTGTCCCGTAGTTGTTTCTGACATTTTCACTCAGGTTCTCAAGCCTCATTTTATTTTCGGTCCTGAGGACATCGAGTTCCGACAGCCTCGTCGTCACCTGGGAAAGCTGCTGCCTCAGGCCCCTCAGTTCCTGCTCAACAACGATGAGGTCACCATTTTCATGCTCTATCTCTTCCCTTCTCTGCGAGATATCCTGGCGTACCAGATCAGCCTCTGCAACAAGTTTTCTGAGCTTTTCCTCCTGCTCGGATATGCCTGTCCTACGTTGTGCAATACGTCCGAGAACAGAAGTCACCTCGGCCTGAAGGCCCGACCGCCTCTGCCGGAGTTCTTCAAGAAGCTTTGTCGACGATTCCACCTCATGTCTGATCGCTTCGAGCCTTTCCCTGTTTGATGCAGCCATAAGCCGCAAGTCAGTCACCTCGGAACGGTATCCCTCGAGTTCTGATTTCTTCTGGGCTATACCTTCCTGAAGTGCGAGCATCTCGGCTTCTTTCTCCGCTTTCCGCACATCGACCGCTTTTACCTGTTCTTCGGCCTGCATGATAAGCGTGACCAGAGCTTCTTTTTCCCGTGTAATCTCCTCGAGTTCTATCGACAGGTAGGAAAGTTTTCTGCTCACCCGGTCCTTCTCTTCCATGTATTTCTCTATGGTAAGCTTTGAGAGTGAAATCTCCTTCTCGCATGCGTGTATCGAAGAATCGACCCCCCCGATCGCCTCTTCCTTTTCAAGAATGATATGCTGCAGGGTCCTTATTTCATCGGACATCTGCTCGACAAGCACCTTCTTTTCGGCAATCTGTTCTTCCAGTTCCCGTATCTCCCTTTTTCTCCTGAATATCCCCTTTTCTCCTCCTATAACAACAGCACCCGACTGCTCCACAACCTCACCATCCAGGGTAGAAAAAATATGGCTCCCTTCACCGGCTTGGAGCTCGAATGCGGTCTTGAGATCTTTGACGATCATAATATTTCCGAGGAGATTCTCCACAACCTGAGTATATCCTTCCCGGAGCTTCACGAAATCGATGGCCCTGCCGATAACTCCTTCAGGAACCGCGCTCCTTACAGAGCAGGGAAGCGGAGACGCTGTGATGAATGCGGTCTTGTCAACACTCTTGCCCTTTAATGCTGCAATAGCCTGTTCTATATCATGGCGGGATTCGAGGATAAATGATTCGGCCTTCTCCGAGAGCGCGCTCTCAATGGCTTTTTCATACTCTGCCGTAACATCAAAAATATCCGACAACGACGCGAGCAGCTCCACATTGGCATTCGCCTTGATCAGTTCCCTTGTCGGCTTATCAAAAACTATCTCTTTCAGGGAATCCATCCTTGATACGCATGAAGCAAGTTCCTCTCTCGCCTCTGAAACAGTCTGGGCAACCCCTGCGAGTCTCTCCTTCGACACTGAAAGTTCCTTTGCCAGGACCTCTTTCTTTTCCTTCATGAAAAGTGCCTCATTGTTTCTGCCGAGCACCTCGGATTCAACCGTATTGATCGCTGATTCTATCTCCTCAAGCATTCTCCGTGAGTCGGCTGATTCTCTCAGAGACGCCTCTTCTCTCCTGTAGAGGGATTCGAGCAATGATTCCTGCCTGCCCAGTTCATTTTTCACCCTGCTTATTTCGTCTGATACTTTGAAAATTTCCCGTCTTTTTTCTTCTATCAGTTCTTCAGTCTCTGAAAGCGATTCCTCGATAGATCTCAGGTTTTCGGACTTTTCCTTCAGGCTCTCCGCCTGGGACGTCATCTCTTCCGATATCCGGGAAATGTTCAATTGCAGATCCCCGCACGAAGCGGATATCTCCCGGCTCCTCTGGTCCATGTCGTCTCCCTGATGCAGGAGTTTCGCATGGTATTCCTCAAGATTACTGATATCGTTCACTGCGACCGCTATGTCGCGCTCAATATCCGCGATTTCCCGCTCCATGCCCTGGAACGTGTTTTGTACCGCTTCAAGAGCCTTCTCCCTTTCGAGAAGTACGACTCGCCTGGTCTCTGTCCTGTTTTCTATCTCCGTTATCTTGGCACTTGCCACCGCCTCTTTTTCTTTAAACGCTTGGGATTCTTCAACGACCAGGCCAAATGACTCCTTGAGCTGCTGGTAGTCTTTTCTCGCGATTTTGAGTTCTATTGCATGCATCTCGAAGGAAAGTTTTTTGTACCGTTCGGCTTTTTTGGCTAGTCTGTCGAGTATATTGATCTGCTTCTTTACTTCAGCTATGATATCATTGATTCTGACGAGGTTCTGACGCGAAGAATCCAGCTTGGCAAGGGCCTCAGCCCTTCTGACCTTGTATTTCATGACCCCGGCGACTTCTTCTATGATAAACCGCCGCTCGAGCGGTTTCGAATTGAGGATTTCACCGATTCTTCCCTGCTCAAGAATGGAATAACTCTTGAAGTCCAGTCCCGTATCAAGGAAAACATCCCTGATGTCCTTCAGTCTGCAGGGGGTTCTATTGATCATGTATTCACTTTCCCCGGAGCGATACAGCCGCCTCGTAACCGTCACATGATCACTCTGTTCCTGCCCGTTGTTTGAACCTGCCCCATTCATGCCGGAAACCACCATCGAGACTTCCGACATTCCCTTCGGCTTTTTCGTAGCAGATCCGTTAAAGATGACCTCTTCCATTTTTTCGCCCCTGAGGCTCTTGGCGCTCTGCTCACCCAGCACCCACCTGAAGGCATCCACGATATTGCTTTTACCGCAGCCATTGGGGCCGACAATGCAGGTTATCCCCGGATGAAGGGCAAACGTGGTTTTATCCGCAAATGACTTGAAACCTATGAGTTCGATTTTTTCGATGCGCATTTTAAAAGAGATGAAACGTAATGTTAAAGCAATGTAGTATAGCCTATATCAAATTTTACTGACAAGGTTTCAGGCAAAAAAATACATCAGTTGTAATGAAAAAAGATTTTGTTTCTGCCCGGAATCAGGACCGCTGGCAGATGTAATCAAGCGGTCAGTATTCCTTCATGAAAAAGGACTCCTGAGAGAGTCCTTTAGAGAGCTAACATTTTTTGTTTTGCCTGCCCGGGCCCTTTTGAGGAACCGCTCAAGTTGAAACCCCGAGCCGTGGAAAAATCACTGTCTGTAAAATTATCCAGACCGCTATGATAGCGAGTCCGATCAGTATATCGCCCATTATGCCTTTTCTTTCTTCTCCGGTTTCTCTTCCTTCTTTGCCTTTCCCTTGGGCTGCTTTATTTTTTCATAGTCTATGAATTCAAGTATTGCCATGGGGGCGGAGTCCTTCAGCCTGTTCCTTGTCTGGACGAGTCTGAGATAGCCTCCGTTTCTGCCGGAAAAACGGGGGGCGATTTCATTAAAGAGCTTCGACGCGGAAGCCCGGTCCGTGACATATGACAAGACCTGTCTTTTCGAATGAAGATCACCTTTTATCCCGAAGGTTATCATCTTTTCGGCGATTCGTTTTGTTTCCTTTGCCTTTGCAACGGTTGTTTCGATCCGCTGATTATCAAACAGAGCGGTAACAAGGCCGCGCAAAAGGGCCTTCCGCTGGTTTGCAGTCCTGCCGAATAATCTTCCATCAACTTTATGACGCATTATCCCTAACACCTCCCGTCTGTATGGCTGCCTCTTTATCAAGATTTTCAAAATCGATCTTCATGCCAAGATGGAGCCCCATCCTGGCCAATATCTCTTTTATTTCGTTAAGGGATTTTCTGCCGAAATTCTTTGTTTTGAGCATCTCAGGTTCTGTCTTCTGGACGAGTTCAGCGATCGTCTTTATATCAGCGTTCTTCAGGCAGTTATAGGACCGAACAGAGAGTTCAAGCTCGTCCACAGTCTTAAAGAGGTTGTTATTTAAAGATGAACTGCCTTCTTTCCCGATAAGCGCTGCCTTTGGCTCATGCGCAATAAGCTCTTCATATTCTTCTTCTGCGACAAAAAGATCCATGTGCTCGATAAGAATGGAAGCCGACTCTGACAGTGCCTTCTCAGGAGTTATGCTGCCATCTGTCCATACTTCCATGATAAGTCTGTCATAATCTGTTGCCCTTCCGACCCTGGTCTTTTCTATCCAGAAATTGACCTTTTGAACAGGGGAAAACACGGCGTCAACAGCGATCATTCCTACCGGCAGTTCCTCCTTCGTAATCTCTGTTGTTACATAGCCCTTGCCTTTTTTGATATATAACTCTGCCTCGAACTTAGAATCCTTATCGAGTGTTGCAATAGCCAGTTCAGGGTTTAAAACTTCCAGTGAAGAATCAGCCTTCAGATCTTCTGCCGTCACCTGGGCCGGCCCCTTTACGCTGAAGGTAGCAACTTTATCTCCTTCGCCATGAGACTTGATCCTCATCTTTTTCAGATTCAAAATGATATCAATGACATCTTCCTTAATACCCTTTATTGACGAAAACTCATGCAGAGCTCCCGAAATTTTTACTGCCGTTACTGCCGCGCCTTCCAGAGACGAGAGTAAAACCCTTCTCAATGAATTTCCTATTGTTGTGCCAAAACCACGTTCCAGTGGCTCAACAATAACCTTCCCGTAAGTACTGCTTAATGTCTCTTCATCAAACCTGATTTTTTCAGGTAATTGAAAGCCTTTTTTCTTAAGGTTCATAAGGCCTCCCATCTGCCAAATGTATTTTTCATTTTTAATAAAAATTCAATTGAGAATATATTTTCAAACCGAACAAACAGGTATTCCTATTTGGAATACAGTTCAACAATAAGCTGTTCCTGAGCTGTCAGCTGAATATCCTCTCTCGCCGGTATCTGTAAAACCTTTCCTGTGTAGCTCTTTGCATCCAGCTCAAGCCATGAAGGAACTCCTCTGTGCTCGATCTTCGCCAGACTGTCATTTACAATCGCCAATTCACGGCTTGTTTCCCTGAGTTCCACAACATCGCCGACACGGAGGCGGCAGGAAGGGATATTCACCTTTTTCCCGTTAAGCAGAAAATGGCCATGGGTCACGAGCTGTCGGGCGCTGATACGGTTAGGGGCAAAACCTATTCTGCAAACAATATTATCAAGACGTGTCTCCAGAAGCTGTAAAAGCACTTCACCGGTGACCCCCTTTGCAGTAGCTGCCTTCTTAAAGTATATCCTGAACTGTTTTTCGAGGACGCCGTATGTTCTCCTTACCTTCTGTTTTTCCCTCAGCTGAACCCCGTAATCAGACAATTTCCCTCTGCGCTGGCCGTGCTGTCCGGGTGGATACTGCCTTCTTTCAACGGCGCATTTCTCGGTAAAACATCTGTCACCCTTTAAAAAAAGCTTTTCAGACTCCCTGCGGCATAATCTGCATAATGCTCCTCTGTATCGTGCCAATTTACACCCTCCTCCTCTTCGGTGGTCTGCAACCGTTATGAGGAACAGGCGTTACGTCTTTTATCAGATTTATATCCAGGCCCGCAGCCTGAAGGGCCCTGATTGCAGACTCACGTCCTGAGCCGGGTCCCTTAACGTACACATCTACCTGTTTCATCCCAAAATCAATTGCTTTTTTAGCTGCTGCTTCCGCAGCAAGCTGTGCAGCATACGGTGTGCTTTTTCGGGACCCTTTAAATCCCATGTTGCCGGCGCTTGCCCATGTAACAACACCCCCGGTGGGATCCGTAATTGTTACGATCGTATTGTTAAAAGTGGCCTGAATATAGGCAGCCCCTGAATGAATATTCTTTTTGTCCTTCTTGACCCCTTTTTTCCTCTGAGCCATCTACTAAGCCTCCTTCTTCTTGCCGACAACAGCTTTTCTCGGACCTTTTCGTGTGCGGGCATTGGTCTTTGTCCTCTGACCCCTCACAGGCAGACTGGCCCGGTGCCTCAGTCCCCGGTAGCAGCCGATATCAGTAAGTCTTTTAACACTCATCGATATATCACGCCGCAAATCACCCTCAACCCTGTGGTCTTTCTCCAGCAAAGCCCTCAGTTTTACACTGTCTTCGTCTGTAAGGTCTTTCACCCGGATATTAGGATTTACACGGGCTTCTTCGAGTATCTTTTTAGAAACTGATCTCCCCACCCCGAAAATTCGTGTAAGCCCTATTTCTATCCGTTCATTTTTCGGCAGATCAACTCCTGCTATTCTAGCCAATGTAAGCCTCCTTTGTCTGTCCAGGGTCTTTATTACTTTCAGGCAAAGCTGTTTCCCTGAACGTTTAGCTTCTTTTATCCCTGACGCTGTTTATGTCTCGGATTATCACAGATAATCCTGATAACGCCCTTTCTCTTTATCACTCTGCACTTAGCACATATTGGTTTTACTGATGAACGCACCTTCATAATGACTCCTTGGGCGTACCCGCCTATTTAAATCTGTATGTTATTCTTCCCCTCGTGAGATCATACGGGGAAAGCTCAATAGTTACCTTGTCGCCCGGCAAAATTTTAATGAAGTGCATTCTCATTTTCCCGGAGACATATGCCAATATTACCTGGCCGTTTTCCAACTCTACCCTGAACATCGCATTGGGCAGGGTCTCGACAATCGTTCCCTGGACTTCTATATTATCTTCTTTTGCCATGAAACGTTAATTATAAGTTTTCCGGTCGGGTTTAGTCAAGATTCTCGGCTTTTCAGACGTTACCAGCACCGTATGTTCGAAATGGGCAGACTTTCTGCCGTCAGAAGCCACTGCTGTCCAGCCATCTCCTAAAATTTTCACCTCATACGTACCGGAATTTACCATAGGTTCTATCGCAAGCGTCATACCTTTTTTCAGTCTCGGTCCTTTGCCCGGGGGCCCGTAATTGGGGATCTGCGGTTCCTCATGCAATTCCCTCCCTATCCCGTGGCCGACAAATGTTCTGACTACTGAAAAGCCATTTTTTTCTGCGTGTCTCTGTATCGCGTGGGAAATATCGCTTACCCGTTTTCCCTCTATGGCGTTTTCTATTCCCAGATTCAAAGCCTCTTCCGTTACCTGCAGGAGGGCCGCAGTCTCATGATCAATCTTTCCAACGGGCACTGTCACGGCACCATCACCGTAAAAACCATCATAATAGACCCCCAAGTCCATACTGATTATATCACCGTCCTTCAGCCTGCGTGACGAAGGAATGCCGTGCACAACTTCATCATTCACTGACGTACAAATACTGGCCGGATAGCCCCTGTATCCTTTAAAGGCGGGCTTCCCTCCGAGAGTCCTTATGCGTTCTTCAGCATAAATTTCTATCTCTTTCGTCGTTATCCCCACCTGTATCATGCCCTGTAGTGACTCCAGAACTTCTCCTACGATACCGCCGGCTTTTGCCATTTTCTCTATTTCTTCCGGAGATTTTAATACAATCAAGTTATCTCTCAATTAACAATATCTGTCGCATGTAATATGGCTGAACACCACCCTGAGATAAGAACCGCTCGTCCACAAAGACCCTGCGTTAGCTCCGCCGTCCTTTTATTCTGCCTTTTTTCAGAAAACCTTCATAAGAGCGGGTCACCAGATGAGACTCTATCTGTGAAACTGTATCGAGTGCAACGCCTACCGCTATCAGAAGGGATGTGCCACCGAAATAAAAGGGCACCTTGAATCTGGTTATAAGGATTTCAGGTATAACACAGACTACAGCGAGATATATCGCGCCGACAAAAGTCAACCGTGAAAGTACCCGGTAAAGATATTCTGAGGTCTTCTGTCCTGGTCTGATGCCGGGGACATACCCGCCATATTTTTTCAGATTATCAGCGATATCTACAGGATTAAAGACTATGGCAGTATAAAAATATGCAAAGAAAAAGATCATGCTGACGTATAAGACCGTATAGACCACCGTGCCGGGGGATAACTGCTTTGCTATTGACTGCACCCAGGGCACAGAGATAAATCCTGCTATCGTGGCAGGGAACATGATGATAGAAGAGGCAAAAATCGGAGGAATGACGCCGGCGGTATTGATTTTCAAGGGCAGATGTGTCGACTGTCCGCCATATACTTTTTTCCCAACAACCCGTTTAGCGTATTGCACCGGTATCTTTCTCTGTCCTCTCTCAAGCAGGATGATTGCTCCAATCACCGCGATCATCATGATGATAAGGAAAATAACAAAGAATATCGAAAGCTCATTTGCCTGTATCAACCTGACGGTACTGATAATTGCATTGGGAAACCGGGCGACAATTCCGGCGAATATGATGAGGGAAATGCCGTTACCTATCCCCCGCTCGGTAATCTGCTCCCCCAGCCACATAATGAAAGCGGTACCGGAAGTCAGGGTGATCATGGTTACCAGCTTAAACGACAATCCCGGATTCTGCACAAAAATGCCGTTCTGCATGCTCTCGAGTCCGGCTGCGATACCGAAAGACTGTATCGCGCTGATGAGCACTGTGCCGTATCGTGTATACTTGGTGATCTTTTTTCTTCCGGCTTCCCCTTCTTTTGCAAGCTTCCCGATTGCCGGGATAACCACAGTAAGCAGCTGCATAATAATTGAGGAACTGATATAGGGCATAATGCCGAGGGCAAATATCGTCACCCTTGACAAAGCGCCACCGGAAAACATATCGAAAAACATCATCATATTCCCGGCTTGTTCTGTCAGAAACTTGCTTAATGCTTCTCCGTTTATACCGGGAGTAGGGATATGACAGCCTATGCGATAGACCGTCAGGAGCGCAAAGGTAAAAAAAATACGCTTCTTCAGCTCTTCAATCTTGAAAATATTCTGGACGTTCGCAAGCATCCCCAATTTACATTACCTCTGTCTTGCCGCCTGCCGCTTCTATCTTTGCAGCAGCAGAATTACTAAAGGCACTGGCCTTTACCGTTACCGGCCTCTGTATACTTCCGTTCGCAAGCACCTTCAACCCGTCTTTCATCTTCTTGATAACTCCTCTTTCGATAAGCAGTTCAGGGGTGATTACAGCATCGTCCTTAAGAGCATTTATGATATCGAGATTAACAACAGCATATTCTTTTTTGAAGATATTATTGAAACCCCTTTTGGGCAACCTTCTTTGCAGAGGCATCTGGCCTCCTTCAAAGCCGGCGCCTTTTGTTCCTCCGGACCTGGCCTTCTGGCCTTTGTGGCCTTTACACGATGTCTTTCCGTGGCCTGAGCCAAAGCCTCTTCCAACTCTTTTCCTGTTCTTTGTGCTGCCTTCAGCAGGCCTTATGTCCTCAATCCTCATAGTAAAAGCAAACCTCCAGACTATTCGTCTACCTTTTCAAAAGATACAAGGTGAGACACCTTGTTAATCATGCCCATCGTTGCCTTGTTATCAGCCTTCTTCACGATACTTCCGATTTTCCTCAACCCGAGCGCCTGTAAAATCAGCTGTTGCTTTGGGGTTGTTCCTATATAGCTTCTCCTGAGAATTATCTTAACCATTTAGCTGACTGCCTCCTGAGTTTCTTCCTCTCCGCGACCCCTGAGTTTTACCACAAAATCAGGGTCCTTCAAATTCGTCAGTCCGTTTACCGTTGCCTTGACAGCGTTATAAGGGTTATGGTTGCCGAGACATTTTGCGACTATATCCTGTATACCTGAGACTTCAAGGATCGCCCTTACAGCCCCGCCGGCGATCAACCCGGTCCCTTTCTGCGCTGGATTCATAACAACCGCATCCGAACCAAATCTTCCGACAATCCGGTGGGGGATAGTCCCCTCTTTTATGGGGAATTTCATAAGGGACTTTTTTGCCTGCTCCACGGCCTTTCGGATCGCCTCAGGTACCTCTGCTGCCTTCCCCTTGCCGATGCCCACCGTACCCTCACCATCTCCGACTACCACCAGCGCTGCAAAGGAAAACCTTCTGCCGCCCTTCACAACCTTGGCCACCCTATTTATGAATACCACTTTGTCTTTGAGATTCAGTCCTTCCGGGTCAATCCTTCCCACCTTACCTCCTTGCAACTTTTTCGATCATATTAGAACTCCAAACCGGCTTCCCGAGCTGCCTCAGCCAATGCCTTAACCCTTCCATGATAGAGATATCCTCCTCTATCGAATACTATCTTCTTTATGCCTTTCTCCTGTGCCCTCTTGGCCAGAAGTCCGCCGACCTCTTTCGCTGTTGCGATATTCCCCTTATGCTGTTGCATTTCTTTTACGGGACTATCAAGGCTTGAGGCTGAAACCAGCGTATTGCCTTTTGTATCATCAATAATCTGAGCATATATATGGTTCAAACTCCGGTAAACGGAAAGTCTCAGCCTTTCCTGCGTACCAACCACTTTTTTCCTGATTCGTTTGTGGCGTCTTTTCCTGTTTTCTTCCCTGCTCTTAACCAAAATAGCCTCCTGCTACATTTCTACGATCAGGGCGCACGTACGCCCCCGCACTATTTTTTGCCTGTTTTTCCTACCTTAAGTTTCAGCCGCTGACCTGCATATCTGACGCCCTTGCCTTTATAAATATCGGGCTTTCTGATCGACTTCAGGTTCGCTGCGATCTGTCCGATCTTCTGCTTATCAATGCCGGTCAGGGTAATCTGTGTCTGTTTCTGGTCAACCGCGGCAGTTATGCCATCAGGAAGATTAAACTCAACCGGATGTGAATATCCCAGTGACATGACTATCTTGCTGCCCTGCACCTGCGCCCTGAAACCCACACCAACAATTTCCAGGACCCTTTGATATCCGGTCGTAACGCCCGTAACCATATTTGCGATCAGGTTCCTGCTCAGACCATGCAACGCCCTGTTTTTCTTGAGATCGTTTTCTCTTTCAACAAGGACCTTATTTTCAGACACGGATGCTTTCGTGCCTGACGGAAGGCTCCATTTCAGTTCACCCTTCGGCCCTTTTACTTTTATCGTATTATCCAGGAGCTTAACGTCAACTCCGGCTGGAATATCTATTGGCTTCTTCCCGATTCTCGACATCCTGCTTCTCCTTTACCAAATATGGCAGAGAACTTCCCCGCCTACTTTTTCCCTTCTACATATCTTGCCGGTAAGAATCCCTTTTGAAGTAGTAAGTATGGAAATGCCAACCCCCCCCATAATAGTCGGCACCAGATCAGTGCTGACATACACTCTTCTGCCCGGCTTGCTGATTCTCTTCAACCCGGTAATAACAGGTTGATTGTCCGCAGCGTACTTGAGCGTAATTCTCAATATGCCCTGTTTTTTGTCTTTCAGGATTTTATATGCTCTGATAAAGCCTTCCTCTTTTAAAATCTTTGCTATGTCAAGCTTCATCCTCGATGCGGGGATATCTACTTTTTCCGCCTTTATGAGCACAGCATTCCTTATTCTTGTAAGCATATCTGCTATTGGATCAGTTAACATCAATCACCTCTACCAACTTGATTTAGTCACCCCGGGTATCTGCCCCCGGAGAGCGAAGGTTCTGAAACATATTCTGCACATGCCGAATTTTCTGAGATAGCCTCTCGGCCTGCCGCATATCTTACATCTGTTATATACCCTGACACTGAATTTCGGCGCTCTTTTTGTCTTTTCTATCATGCACGTCTTTGCCATTTTTACATTACCTCGCTAATTTCTAAAAGGGATACCGATCAGACGCAAAAGCGCTTTGCTTTCTTTATCGGTCTTTGCGGATGTACACATAATGATATCAAGTCCGTGTACCATCTCAACCTTGTCGTAGTCTATTTCAGGAAAAATAAACTGTTCTCTGATGCCAAGGGCATAGTTCCCCCTGCCGTCAAATGACTTGCCGGATATTCCCCTGAAGTCCCGGATACTCGGAAGGGCAATACCGATAAGTCTGTCGAGAAATTCATACATGGAATCGCCCCGAAGGGTAACCTTGCAACCTATAGGCATCCCTTCTCTCAATTTGAAGGTTGCGATCGATTTCTTTGCCTTTGTAATCACTGCCTTCTGTCCGGTAATCTTACCCAGTTCCTTCTGGGCTGCCTCAAGGAGCTTGATATTCTGGATGGCCTCTCCAAGTCCGACGTTGAGGACTATTTTTTGTATTTTGGGTACCTGCATAATATTCTTATAGGAAAACTCTTTCATCAGCGCAGGGACAATCTCTCTCGTATATTTTTCTTTTAGTCTTGGAGTCATTATCAGTCAATGACCTCCTTGCATTTTTTACACATTCTGTGTTTTTTTCCGCTTTCAAGAAGAGAAACACCTATTTTGGTCGGCTTGCTGCACTTGGGGCAGAAAAGTAAAACATTCGAAAGATTGATCGGAGCCTCTTTTTCAATGATCCCGCCCTGAGCGTACTTCTTGTTCGGCTTCATATGTTTCTTGATGATATTTACCTTTTCAACCAGCACGCGGTTCTTCTCTCTATCAACCAAAAGAACCCTCCCCTTTTTGCCCTTTTCCTTGCCTGTTATGACGAAAACCGTATCTTCTTTATGGATTCCCAAACTCATCTCTCCTCCTACAGTACTTCCGGAGCAAGGGAGATTATCTTCATATATTCTCTCCATCTCAGCTCTCTCGCAACCGGTCCAAAAATTCTCGTTCCTATCGGCTCGCCCTGCGGATTTATCAGCACAACGGCGTTCTGGTCAAAACGAATATAAGAACCATCCGGCCTTCTCGTTTCTTTCCTGGTGCGGACAACGACTCCCTTTGCAACAGCGCCCTTCTTTATTGTACCTTCGGGTATCGCTTCCTTCACGCTTACCACGATAACATCCCCGAGTCTCGCATACTTCCTTTTGGAACCACCCAGCACTTTTATGCACTGGACTCTCTTAGCGCCGGAATTATCTGCCACCTCAAGTACGCTCATCATCTGGATCATTTTGCGTCACTCCTTGCCAAGCCGCCCACCTTCTCAAGGACCAGCCATCTCTTATCTTTACTCATCGGCTTAGTCTCCGTAATAATAACCGTGTCACCAATATTACAGGAATTTTCAGCATCATGCGCCTTGAATTTCGAGACCTTTTTTACCGTCTTTTTGTAAACAGGGTGCTGAAAAAGCCTGGTAATGGCGACAACCACAGTCTTATCCATCTTGTTGCTGACTACTTTCCCCGTATAAGTTTTGTTAATCATTTTTACCTTCCAAGACTGTTATTAAAAACTATTTTCATAGAAATTTTCTTATTTATTCTTCTTTTCCCTGACGACGGTCAAGACCCTGGCAATATCTTTTTTTATCGCCCGGATCCTCATCGGGTTCTCTATTTCACCCGTTGCCTGCTGAAATCTGAGATTAAACAGCTCTCTTCTCAGATCCTGTTCTTTCCTTTCGAGCTCCTCTACCATACTCTCCCGCAGTTCAGCAGCCTTCATATAACCTGCTCCTCTCTTCTGACAAACTTCATAGACAGGGGAAGCTTATGCGCAGCAAGCCTCAATGCTTCCTTGGCGACTTCTTCCGTCACCCCGGACATCTCATAGATAACTCTGCCGGGCTTTATAACAGCTACCCAGTATTCAGGAGCGCCCTTTCCCTTACCCATTCTTGTTTCTGCCGGCTTTTTTGTTATCGGTTTGTCCGGAAATATCCTTATCCATACCTTACAGCCTCTTTTAACATGCCGGGTAATGGCAATTCTGGCAGACTCAATCTGCCTGCTGGTAATCCACCCAGGCTCTGTCGCCTTCAGTCCGAATTCACCAAAGGAGACTTCGGACCCGCGGTAGGCCTTACCGTTCATATTGCCTTTCTGCATCTTTCTGAACTTAACTTTTTTTGGCATCAACATAGCTTAATTCCCCTTATAGAGCAGCTGCCTGCACATCAGGCTTTGCAGCCTCCGGCAGCACTTCACCATGATAAACCCAGACTTTCACTCCGATAATCCCGAAGGTAGTTTTCGCCTGGGCAAAACCATAATTAATATCAGCCCTGAAGGTATGCAAAGGGACCCTCCCCTCACGATACCATTCTGTTCTCGCTATTTCAGCTCCGGCAAGTCTCCCCGAGCACGTTATCTTGATGCCCTGGGCACCGAACCGCAAAGCAGACGCAACCGATTTTTTCATTGCCCTTCTGAACGCTATCCTCTTTTCAAGCTGCAGCGCTATATTTTCCGCGACAAGCTGGGCATCTATCTCGGGCTTTCTGATCTCCTTGATATCCACGCTGACCTGTTTCCCGCTGACCTGCTCAATGTCCTTGCGGAGTTTTTCCACTTCAGAGCCTTTCTTTCCGATAATAATTCCAGGCCTTGCAGTGTGGATAATAACCCGGATTTTTTGCCCAGCACGCTCTATCTCTATTCTCGAGACTCCTGCATGATATAATTTTGCCTTGATATCTTTTCTTATCTCGATATCCTCAAGCAACTGATCGGCATAGCCTCTTTTCAGATACCACCGAGAGTCCCACGTCTTTATTATGCCCAATCTTATACCTATAGGATGCGTCTTCTGGCCCAAAATTTCCTCCTGGTTATTTCTCTGTTAATATCACTGTAATATGGCAGGTCTTCTTCTTTATCATATTAGCCCTGCCCATTGATCTCTGCTCAACCCGCTTCATGATAGATCCCTCATCAACAAATGCCTTGATGATCAGGCCTTCTGAGTCTACATGATTGTTTTTTTGTACCGCGTTATGCATCGCGGACTTCAGGATCTTTTCTATATACCTGGCGCCTCTGTAAGGCATGAACTTGAGAGACAACAGAGCATCCCCCGCTTTTTTCCCTCTGATCAGGTCAGTGACCCTTCGTGCCTTTCTCGGCGTACATCTTGCGTATTTTAATATAGCCTTCGACTCCATGTTATCAGCCCTTTACACTCGTAGTCTTTGCAGTCTTTGACGAGCCAGAATGGCCCTTAAAAGTCCTCGTTGGTGAAAACTCACCAAGCTTATGTCCAACCATATTCTCCGTTACGTATACCGGAATAAATTTTTTCCCATTATGCACGGCGAATGTATATCCGATGAAGTCCGGCACTATCATGGAGCGCCGTGACCATGTTTTGATGATCTTCTTTTCCCCTGTTGAAATCATTACGTTTACTTTCTTCATGAGCTTGTCTTCTACATACGGGCCTTTTTTCAATGACCGTGGCAATTTACTTCCTCCTCTTCACGATATACATATTTGTCCGTTTAGTGTTTCTGGTCTTGATCCCTTCAGGCACTCCCCACGGGGTGCAGGGCGGTCTTCCTCCTGAGCTTCTGCCTTCTCCGCCACCGAGTGGGTGGTCTACCGGGTTCATGACAACCCCTCTAACGTGAGGTCTCTTCCCGAACCATCTTGTCCTGCCGGCTTTGCCGGACGATATATTTTCGTGCTCAGGATTGCTCACTTGCCCTATCGTAGCCATACAATTGGCAGCTACACGCCGGACTTCGCCGGAGGAGAGCTTCACCTGCACATATTTTTCTTCTTTGGCGATCAGCTGAGCTGATGTCCCGGCACTCCTCACCATCTTCGCGCCTTGCCCGGGCTGCAACTCTATATTATGAATAAAAGTACCAAGAGGCATATCACTTAGGGCCAGTGCGTTTCCAATCTTGATCTCAGACCCCTTGCCGGAAACGATCTCATCCCCTATGCTCAAGCCGACCGGGAGAATGATATATCTCTTTTCCCCGTCTCTATAGTTTAACAGGGCGATACGGGCCGACCTGTTCGGGTCATATTCTATTGAGGCGATAACTGCAGGCACGCCTGCCTTATCTCTCTTGAAATCGATAAGCCGGTACTTTCTGCTGTTTCCGCCACCCCTTTGCCATATAGTTACGCGGCCGAGGTTGTTTCTTCCGCCGCATTTCTTCAGCGGTCTTACCAGAGATTTTAAGGGTTCGCTCGTGGTAACTTCAGCAAAATCCATCACGGTACGAAACCTTTTGCCCGGCGATGTTGGTTTATATTTCTTAATTCCCATTATGCACCCTCAATAAAATCAAGTTTTTCGCCCTTTTTAAGGGTAATTAACGCCTTTTTCCTGTCAGGCTTTTTCCCCAGGGACTTCCCCTGTCTTTTCCATTTGCCATGAGACTTGATCGTCGCCACTTTTTCTACTTTTACCTTAAAAATTTCTTCCAGGGCTTTTTTTATCTCAATCTTGTTAGCATCTCTGTCGACCTCGATAAGAAGTTTATTTTCGGCCTCTTTCAGATTGCTCCCTTTTTCTGTAAATAACGGTTTCTTAATGATTGTAAAAAGATTTTTCATT
This sequence comes from uncultured Nitrospira sp., assembly GCA_963746295.1. Taxonomy (GTDB): domain Bacteria; phylum Nitrospirota; class Thermodesulfovibrionia; order Thermodesulfovibrionales; family UBA6898; genus JAOUFP01. The sequence continues at coordinate 110,487 of CAVVAQ010000020.1, forward strand.
TTTTGCCTGCCTCTGTCAACATTTCCACAGCCTGTCTGTCAAACAATATCCTGCTGCTGGCAGCAACTTCATAGGGATTAAGGTCTGTCACTCTCGTGACCTTTACCCCGGGGATGTTCCTTGCTGAAAGGAAAACAGCGTCATTTTTCCCGGGCAGAACAATGAGAGTGCTTTTTCCTGTAAGGCCGAGATTCTTCAAAAGTGAAACCATCCCTTTCGTGCTTGGTTTTTCTATCCCGAATCCATCTATCACAATTATTTCGTCATCTGCAAATTTTCCTGAAATTGCTGCATGCAAAGCAAGCTTTTCTGGCCTTTTTCGGAAGATCTGTAGGAATAGTCCCTCGGCTGCGGGCCGAAAACCGTACCACCGCCTCTCCATAGCGGAGAACGGGAGCTTCCTGACCTCGCCCTTCCCGTAGACTTCTGCTTCCAGGGCTTCTTGCCGCCGCCGCTGACAAGACCTTTTGTCTTCGTTGCATGAGTCCCCTGTCTCTGGTTCGCAAGGTAATTTACCACTGCATTATGCAGAACCCCTGCCTTGGCGCTCACGCCAAATACACTTTCAGGGACATCCATTTTCCCTACCGATGTATTGTTCTTATCTTTTATATCAATTTCAGGCATTTTAGCTTTCCTTTCTGATCTCGAGATACGTCCCCTTTGCTCCGGGAACAGCTCCCAAAATAAGAAGAAGGTTCTGGTCAACTCTGACGTCAATCACCTTGAGGTTCTTAACACTCACCCTTTCAGAACCCATATGTCCCGGCATTCCCTTGTTCTTCCAGACCCGTGAGGGGAAGGAACTTGCACCGATGGATCCCGGTGCCCGGTAAAACGTAGAGCCATGAGATGCCGGACCGCCGGCATAATTATGTCTCTTCATTACACCCTGAAACCCTTTTCCCTTGGAAATTCCGGATTACGGAAACCAGATCTCCCTTCTGGAACTTCTCGACAGTGACCAGTCTCGCCTACCTTCAGGTCTCCCATAGGGAATTCCTTCATAATCCTGCATGGGCTCAACCCCGCCTTTTTGTAAATACCCTTCGTCGGGCGGTCAACTCTCTTCTCCTTTTTGATCTCCTGAAAACCCACCTTGACGGATTCATATCCGTCATTTTCCTTGGTTTTTACCTGCAGTACACCGCATGGTCCGGCCTCAACCACCGTAACAGGCCAAAGCCTTCCGTTTTCGTCAAAAACCTGTGTCATACCAAGTTTTTTACCCAAAATCCCTGTCATAGCTTTATCTCCACATCCACCCCGGCCGCAAGCTCCAGCTTCATGAGAGCGTCTACAGTCTGCGGTGTCGCATCATGTATATCAATCAGCCTCTTATGGGTCCTTATCTCAAACTGCTCTCTTGACTTCTTGTCTACATGAGGAGACCTGAGAACCGTAATCTTGTTGATATGTGTCGGCAAAGGCACCGGACCTGCAACCCTTGCTCCTGTTCTCTGCGCAGTGTCCACAATCTCCTTTAAAGACTGGTCAAGAACCCTGTGATCGTATGCTTTTAATTTTATTCTTATTATTTGATTCACGATTACTCCAATACCTCGGTGACAACACCGGCGCCAACCGTGCGGCCGCCTTCCCTGATCGCAAACCTCAGTTCCTTCTCCATCGCTATCGGCGATATCAGCTCTATCGACATGCTTACATTATCTCCCGGCATTACCATCTCTACCCCCTCAGGCAGCTGCGCCACTCCGGTCACGTCCGTCGTCCTGAAATAAAACTGCGGCCGGTATCCCTTGAAAAACGGCGTATGTCTGCCGCCTTCTTCTTTCGTCAATATATATGCCTCTGCCTTGAACTTCGTATGCGGCGTGATGCTCCCGGGCTTCGCCAATACCTGTCCCCGCTCTACTTCTTCCTTCGCTATGCCCCTCAGCAGCACTCCCACGTTGTCTCCTGCCCGGCCTTCATCCAGCAGCTTCCGGAACATCTCTACTCCCGTCGCCACCGTCTTCCTCGTCTCGCCCAAGTCCCACTATCTCTACTTCCTCTCCTACCTTTACAATCCCTCTCTCTACCCTGCCCGTTACTACCGTCCCGCGTGCCCGATATCGAAAATACGTCCTCTATCGGCATCAAAAACGGCTTGTCTATCGGCCGCTCAGGCGTCGGTATATAACTGTCTACCGCTGCTATCAGCTCCATGTATGCATTTGTAGTCCTCTGACGTTGGGGTCCGTGCTCGTGCTCTCCACCACCTTCAGCGCGCTGCCCTTTATGATCGGTATCTCGTCCCCAGGAAACTGATACTTGCTCAACAGCTCTCTCACTTCAAGCTCTACCAGCTCCAGAAAGCTCAGGGTCGTCCACCATATCTGTCTTGTTCATGAATACTACTATATACGGCACCCCTACCTGCCGCGCCAGCAATATGTGCTCCCTCGTCTGCGGCATCGGCCCGTCTGCTGCGCTTACCACCAATATCGCCCCGTCCATCTGCGCTGCTCCCGTGATCATGTTCTTTACGTAGTCGGCATGCCCCGGACAGTCTACATGCGCATAGTGCCTGTTGGCTGACTCATATTCAACATGCGCCGTCGCTATCGTTATCCCACTGGCCTTCTCCTCAGGCGCGTTGTCAATGCTGTCATATGCCCGGTACTGCGCCTGTCCCGTCATCGCCAGCACCTTCGTGATCGCCGCCGTCAAGGTCGTCTTGCCGTGGTCTACGTGCCCGATCGTCCCAACGTTGCAATGTGGTTTCGTCCTCTCAAATTTTGCCTTTGCCATTTTTTCACCTTCCTTATCAGGTAGGGAGAGAGTATCTCACCCTACGTTTATGACTTTATAATAAAAATGCCTTATTCACCTTTTACCTTGGCTATAATCGTTTCAGATATCCCTCTCGGCACCTCGTCATAATGCGCGAACTGCATGGTATATGTCGCCCTTCCCTGAGTTTTAGATCTTAAATCCGTAGCATAGCCGAACATCTCAGAAAGCGGGACCTGCGCCTTGATAACCTGGGCCTTCCCCCTTTTGTCCATCGTCTGTATTCTTCCCCTGTCGGGAATTAAGATCTCCGATAACATCTCCCATATACTCTTCAGGCGTGACCACTTCAACGTTCATAATCGGCTCAAGAATCATCGGCTTTGCCTTCTTTGCAGCCTCCTTAAAGCCCATGGAACCTGCAATCTTAAACGCCATCTCCGAAGAGTCGACTTCATGATAGGAGCCGTCATACAGTATCGCCTTTATATCAACAACAGGATATCCTGCAAGGATACCATTGTCTGTCGCCTCTTTTATACCTTTTTCTACCGCATTCCAGTATTCCCTTGGGACCGTGCCGCCGACAACCTTGCTCTCAAACACGAATCCGGTTCCTGGCTCAAGCGGCTGCAACTCCAGATATACGTGTCCGTACTGTCCGCGACCACCGCTCTGCCTGACAAACTTGCCTTCAGCCTTTGAAGCCGCCCGTATCGTCTCTCTATAGGCAACCTGCGGCTTACCGACATTTGCACCGACCTTGAATTCCCGCAGAAGCCTGTCGACAATAATCTCAAGGTGCAGCTCACCCATTCCGGAAATAATCGTCTGCGCGGTCTCTTCATTTACTGATACCCTGAATGAAGGGTCTTCCTGCGCAAGCTTCGCCAGTGACTGGGAAAGCTTCTCCTGATCAGGCTTTGTCTTCGGCTCGATCGCTACAGATATAACAGGGTCGGGGAATTCCATTGATTCAAGGATAATAGGGTTCTTATCATCACAGAGGGTATCGCCGGTGAGCGTGCTCTTTAACCCGACAGCCGCAGCAATATCTCCGGCAGTAACTTCTTTTATATCTTCTCTCTTGTTTGCATGCATCTGGAGGAGCCTGCCTACACGCTCTTTGGTGCCTTTTGTGGAATTATACACATAAGAGCCGGCACTGAGAGTCCCGGAATATACTCTCAGGAAGGTGAGCTGTCCAACAAAAGGATCTGTCATTACCTTAAAGGCCAATGCCGAAAAATGGTCCTGAGCATCCGGCCTTCTGATTATCTCGGAATTGTCGTCAGGATTTATGCCGGTGATCGGGGGGACATCATAAGGGGAAGGAAGAAAATCAATAATCGCGTCAAGGAGGTGCTGAACGCCTTTGTTCTTGAAAGCACTCCCGCAGAGGACCGGGGTCAGCTTCATCTCAACAGTGCCTTTTCTGAGGGCGGCCTTTATCTGCGTCAACACTCACCTCTTTACCGCCTAAGAAATTTTTCCATAATGCCTTCATCAACATCGGCTATTGCCTCGATCATTTTCTCCCTGTATTCCTTCGCCTGCTCCAGATACTCCGCCGGGATATCTCCCTCTACATATTTTGCCCCGAGGGTCTCATCATCATAGAACATGGCTTTCATGGTCACCAGGTCGATAGGTCCTCTGAAATGCTCTTCAGCGCCGATCGGTATCTGGACAGCAACGGGATTCGCACCCAGCCTGTCTACCATACTGTTGACACTCATGAAGAAATCGGCTCCCATCCTGTCCATTTTATTCATAAACGCGATTCGCGGCACATTGTACTTGTCCGCCTGCCTCCAGACAGTCTCTGACTGGGGCTCAACGCCGGCCACCGAATCAAAAGCAGCCACGGCTCCGTCTAACACCCTCAGTGATCTTTCGACCTCAACGGTAAAATCAACGTGACCCGGGGTATCTATGATATTTATTCTGTGGTTCTTCCAGTTACATGTCGTAGCAGCAGATGTGATCGTAATGCCTCTTTCCTGCTCCTGCACCATCCAGTCCATGACAGCAGTGCCTTCATGGACCTCACCGATCTTATAGGTAACACCCGTATAATAGAGGATTCTCTCTGTAGTCGTGGTCTTTCCGGCATCGATATGCGCCATGATGCCAATATTGCGTGTATTTTCTAACGGACCCCTTGACAAAATCTCTCTCCTCTTATTCTTCTTACCATCTATAATGAGCAAACGCCTTGTTGGCATCAGCCATTTTATGGGTATCTTCTTTCTTTTTGATTGAAGACCCGGTGTTGTTAAATGCATCGAGAAGTTCACCGGCAAGTCTCTCCCGCATCGTCTTTTCGCCTCTGCCTCTCGAATAGGTAATGAGCCACCTGAATGCCAGCGCCATGCGCCTTGACGGCCTTATCTCGATAGGCACCTGATAGGTTGCTCCGCCGACCCTTCTCGGCTTGACCTCAAGGACCGGCTTTACATTTTCAAGGGCTGCCTTGAAAACCTTCAAAGGATCATTGCTGGTCTTTTCCTTAATGACATCGAATGCACCATAGCAGATATTCTCTGCCGTAGATTTCTTTCCATGTTCCATAATCATGCTAATAAATTTACTTACAACCTTGCTGTTGTATTTCGGATCAGGCAATATCTCTCTTTTTTCTGCAACTCTTCTTCTCGGCATTATTTACTCCATTGACTTAGATTACTTGGGTTTCTTAGTTCCGTATTTTGATCTTCCACGCCTTCTGTCATTCACTCCCGTGGAATCAAGGGTACCTCTTATAATATGATATCTGACACCCGGCAAGTCCTTTATTCTTCCACCTCTTATCATAACGATAGAGTGCTCCTGAAGGTTATGCCCTACTCCGGGGATATATGCCGTGACTTCCATCGCATTCGTAAGCCTGACCCTTGCAACCTTCCTCAAGGCCGAGTTCGGTTTTTTCGGCGTAGTCGTGTAAACCCTGATGCAAACTCCCCTCTTCTGAGGGCATGATTTCAATGCAGGACTCTTGGTCTTTGTTACCAGACTTTTGCGGCCTTGCTTCACAAGTTGTGCGATCGTAGGCACTTTTCCTCCAAAAATTAAAAAATCAAATAGTTTTCCATAGCTCTGGGAAAAAACCTTAAAACTTTACCAGAGATATATTATTCTTGTCAAGTTTTTTTAGGCAGTTCACGCAAAATATAACCGCCTGAAAACTTTTACCGTTTAGGAAGTTTTTACTATACCATTTCTTTCTCTTTTATGTACAGAGCAATTTACGCTTTTTCAAAATAAAACAACTACGCAAAAAATCAGGGAAAATATGGGCAACGCTCAGTGTCTGAAAGCCCTCTGCCCGGTAAATACCATAGTCACCTGAGGGTTCGCCTGGTTACAGGCCTCTATCGATTCAAAGTCTCTTTCTGACCCCCCCGGCTGAACAATTGCGGCAATGCCCTCTTTGATACCGACATCTACTCCGTCCCGGAACGGGAAAAATGCGTCGGAAACCATGGTAGACCCTCTAAGACCTCCCTTTTCTTTTTGAGTTATGTTCATCAATTTCGCGGAGGGCGGCTATATCCCTTTTACCCCGGGAGGCTTCGAGTTCAAATGTCTTATAAGGGACACCGTATTTTTTGAAGCAGAGGGCATCGGCATACTTTGTGTAAGCCTTGAAGACCGCTATCTCCGCGACGCCGACACGGTCCTGCTCTCCGGTCCCTATTCCGGCTGTTGCCCCCTCCTTAACATAAATGACTGAATTTGAAGTGATCCCCTGCTCAACATTCCATCCAAAGAGCATATCATCAAAATCTTTTTCAGTCGGCTGTCTTTCAACACTATACTCTTTGCCTTTATAGATCGTCTTTGCAGGCAGAAAATCCTCCCTTGTCTTTATCCTGTTGACCGGGGACTGCTGAACAATAAGGCCACCGTCAATAAGAGACTTGAAATCAACAAATCTGGAAGACCGGTATCGTTCGAGCTGATCTATCCTGCTTATCCTCACGATCCTGAGGTTTTTCCGCTGAGAGAGGACCCCGAATACCCCCTCTTCAAAATCAGGCGCACCAACCACTTCAAGGTAATTTGCATTCACCATCTCGGCGGTAGACTTATCCATAGCCCTGTTCACGACAAGACACCCGCCGAAGGCAGCTATCCTGTCAGCCATGTTTGCCCTGTCATAGGCTTCTGCAATAGTATTACCGCAGGCAACGCCGCTGGGGTTGTTATGCTTCATGATGGCAGCGGCAGGCCGGGCAGAAAGGTATTTCAATATATTCAAGGAATTGTCCAGGTCAGTCAGGTTTGTCTTGCCGGGGTGTTTGCCTGCCTGCAGCATATCGGCCTCGGTAATACCGCTTACCAGACCGTTTCCCGGTTCAATAAAAGCGCAGTCTCCGAGCACCAGGTTCCCGTTCACCAATTCATAAAGCGCTGCCTGCTGATCAGGGTTTTCGCCATAGCGGAGACCTTTTTCAATAAGCTCCCCTGTTTTTTCATCAGGTATCTTCCATGCCCTTTTCCGGTAGATCAGCGTCTGCTCTCCAAACCGTATCGCCATCTCATCAGGAAAATTGTCATCCATTATCGTCTTGTACATCTTCTTTAAATCTGACATGGCTTGCCTCCTGCTTATCAATTTCGAGAAAATCATCATAACAGAATAGTAGATTTTGATGAAAGCCAAAAACCCTTATTTTTAGCCATAGGCATAAAACGAATGGTGGATCGGGGGAAAGAAGAATTGGAAGCTTACGACTGTCAGTTCGTCTTGAGGAAATTCCAGAAGGCCATCTGATCAGATAACCTACATTAATTTACAGAATTATCCCTGGTCCACTCAGGGCTGTAGCAACTTTTTTGTGGATATTCTCATCGAGATACAGTCTTGTCATCTACCCGAGGTCTTTATCGATCTCTTCCTTATTGTCAAAGTAATAACTCAGGGCATCGAAAAGCTGGGCAGGAGTGACGGAAGGGTATCCTTCAAGGATTTCCTCAATGCTCATACCGGAACGGTAATGGTTGACAATTGAGGCAACAGGTACCCGGGTATTTTTTATAACAGCCTTGCCCTCGTATTTTGAAGGGTCCTTCTCGATATACAAATGTGCTGTTTGTGTTGCCGACATAACCTGTCTCCTTAACAAGATAATATCAAAATAGTAATGGAAGATACAATTTATTTTTCACCATAAAAGAACTAGAAAACTACGGCGTCCAGGTCCGGACATCAACAGGCCGTGAGAAGTTTTGCAGCCGGGTCTTTGCGACGCCAGGGTGAAGCTGTGACATTAAGTGAGGATTCCCTCAACTTTTGAATATCGTCAGGAAAAAAGCCGGGTCGACTATCCTTATGCCGTAATAATGTTTCAGGTCTGTCAGGTGGCGGTCCCCGGAGATAATATAATCACCCCTCCTTCTACAGCACATTCTATATATTTGTCGTCGGTCGGGTCATCAATGACCGCCTCTATTTTCAACTGACCTTCGGTGAATCTTGCAAAGGCAATCAATTTCCCGAGCTTTTTGTCGAGCTGTTCAGAGCCAAAGCCGTGAAGCTTCCTGATATGAGGATAAAGCAATACCTTCCTTACTTCCTCCAGGATAGCGGGAGAGATCAGCAGTTTCAGCTTGTCATCCCTGACGAGATCAAGAATTTTAGCTGGGTTCCCCTGTGCGGTTATAATACCGCTGACAAACAGGTTGGCGTCGAGGACTACTTTAAGCATGCCTGCGGTTTTTCCGGGGGTTTTTGACCGCCGCCACTGCCTCTCCTATCTTTTTTTCGACATCCTGCAATTTTATGCCCTTTGTTTTTGCCCTGACTTCGTCTACCCAATCGAAGAATTCTTTCTTTTCTTCCTGCATCTGCTTGTATTTTTCTATGGGTATGACGGCAACCAGGGGCTTTCCTGCCCTCTCGATAATATAGTCCTCCCCTCTCAGGGAGACCTCATTCATTATCTGTCCTAAATTCTGTCTGGCCTTTATGGCCGAAATCTTTTTAATCATAACTCAACTCCTTCATCATAACAATTGATATAACCATTATAACTCATATGCCAGGAATTTCCGAGGACAAATGATTTTTCCCATCGTCTGCCCAGAGAAATATTTTTAGGTCCCATACCATTGAATCTTTAGTTATGAATTCGAAAAGATTACGCTGCGAAGCTACGGCGTCCAGGTCCTGACATCAACGGGCCGTGAGAAGTTTTGCAGTCGGGTCTTTGCGACGCCAGGGGAAAGCTGTGACATAAGCTGTGGCTTAATATTGCCGCTCGTTAACGCCTCAATTTAGGATCGTGTCAACTGCGCAATTCCAAAGCCTTCCTTAATTTTATGGCTTCGCCTGAAAGTCATCATTTCAAGAAAGGGCTCAGAGATACGACTTCTGTAGGAAAACAACAAAATCAAATTTCCCGCTCTTATTGACTCCTGCATAACTAATGCCCCATACACGAACCCTTAACCGGAAAGCCGTGTTTAAGCGGCTCCGACTTTCCACTGTTTGAAGATGACAGACCTCTATCTTTCCTTTCAGTCATGGTATGTTAAAATACCTTCCTTATGGACCAGGAAAAGGAATATATCCCTGTCACCGTAGACAAGAGCCATATCATCACGATAGGTGAACGGCTTTATGCCGAAAGCATCGAATTCGTCCGCGAGATCGTGAACAACGCCTATGATGCAGATGCGATCACTTGTGGAGATTACCTTGTCGGAAGACAGCATCGAAATCAAGGATAATGGCGCCGGAATGGACAGGGAAGGTCTGAAACAATACTTCAATATCGGCTCACAGCAAAAGCTCTACTCCTCACGTTCCCCGATTTACGGAAGAGACAGGATCGGCCAGTTCGGGATAGGAAAGTTTGCAAGCCTTTCCGCGTGCGAGCGCTTTGAGGTCCTGACAAAAAAAGGAGAATTCGTCGGCAGGGTCACATTCGACAAAAAGGAATGGGAAAGCCCGGGCAATGTCTGGAGCATCCCCTTGGAAATACTCCCTTCCGACTTCAGAAAGGTTGACGGCACAACCGTCTTATTGACCGGCATGAGCAGGAGGTTTGAGCTGACTGATATCGAGGCCAAAGATTATTGAGGGGACTCCGCTCAAGGCGCCGAATTTTAAGGTAAGACTGAATAATCATACGATCACACCGAGAAGTCTTACCGGACAGAAGATCCCTTTTCTTGAGGGCACGGACTTCGGTCCTGTACATGGAGAGATAATAATACTCCCCCAGACCCTGGCATCAACAGATGAACTCGGCATAGAAATAAAGGTGAAGCAGGTCACAGTCAGGAGGGAACTCTTCGGAATGGAGACATGGGGGAAGATCATGGCCCGCGTAAGGGGTGAGGTAAATGCAGATTTTCTTCCCATAACGAGCGACCGGACAGGTTTTATCAAGGATTCCCCTGAATATAAGACATTCCTGGGCGTAATGGAAAAAGTTTTTGAGGAAGTCAAAAAAGTCCTCCACAGGCTCACCGCAAAAAAGGAGGGCAGGATCGTAAGCCGCGCCCTGAATGAGGCCCTGCATCGCATCTATAAAGCGTTATACCGGAATCCTGAACTTTCTCCCTTTGGAGCATTCCCGATTGCTGATGAAATTTCAAAGGGAATAGGAGGGGCAGGGCTTTTGTCTGAAAAAGGCAGAGAAACTTCAGAACAGGTAGTTGGGGATGTAACGGGAAAGGAAAAGCCAAAGGAAAGCAGATCGAAAAAAAGAGAAAGAAAAAACCCAAGGTAAAGAGGCTGACTCCCAACGCTGTCATTAAGAAAATGAAGTTCGGAGAGTCCGGCGTCTCCTGCGTTGTGGACAGTTTCGGAGAAGAAGGAGTGGAGGTCTTTACTGAAGAGACGACCATTTATATAAACAGGGACCATCCGCTTTACAAGAGAGAATCGGCAAAGGTCGACACCCATATCCTGAACCTCGCGAGGCTTATCACCCAGGAGATCGCATTGATGAAAGACTCGAAAAATCCCAGACAGGCATTTGAGAGACAGAGCAGGCTGCTCAAGGATGCGTTTATTGAAAAGGAGAAAGCTAAGTTTAATATGAAAAGAATCGCTAATTTTTTATTCGAGGCAGGCATGCTCAAGCGCACGCCCAGGACAGGGTTCCAGTTCCTCGGCTCAGGCGCTGAATCAGTTGCTGAGCATATTTTCAGGACAGTCTATATCGGATATGCTCTGGGGAACTGGCTGAAGGCGCGGATACCGACCGCATCATCAAGATGTGCCTCTTCCACGATCTTCCTGAGGCGCGCACCGGAGACCTGAATTATGTGAATAAAAAATACGTCAAGACCGATGAAAAAAAGGCGGTCGATGACCTTACGGACACTTTGCCGTTCGGGAGCTGAAATGAAAGAGTTGATCACCGAGTTTTCGGAAGGTGCAAACCCTTGAGGCAAAACTGGCGCATGATGCCGACCAGCTTGAGCTGATACTTGCCCTGAAGGAACATAAGGACCTCGGCAACAAGTACGCGGATGAATGGCTCGAATATGCGCTAAAGCGTTTAAAGACTGATATCGCCCGTGAGCTGGCAAAGACAATTCTCGATACCGATTCGTCGCTCTGGTGGTTTTCGGACAAAAGCGACTGGTGGATCAGGGGGAAGGAGGAGTAAGCAGGTTACAGGTTAAGACAGACGGTCAGAAGATATCGGAATACTCTCAGTGTTAACCATGACCTCAGCCTAATTTCCCCTTCAGCCTCTCGACAACAGCATCGATAAACTCTTCTGTCAAAGCGTATTTCTCGACCTTCGGCTCGGCGATCAGCATCAGGTCCTTTGTCATGATCCCGTTTTCAACTGTTTCAATAACAACAGACTCAACGACACGGGCGAAGTTCAACAACCTCAGGGGTATTGTCCAGCTCTCCCCGTTTTGCAAGCGCGCCTGTCCAGGCAAAAATCGATGCTATGGAATTCGTTGATGTCGGATTGCCCTTCAGATGTTCATAGTAATGCCTCATAACCGTGCCGTGCGCTGCCTCAAACTCATACTTCCCGTCAGGTGAGACAAGCACAGATGTCATAAGCCCGAGACTCCCGAAGCCTGTTGCCACCATATCGGACATGACATCTCCGTCATAGTTCATGCAGGCCCAGAGCATTCCGCCTTCTGACTTGATCACCTGGGCGACGGCATCGTCGATGAGCATGTAACGGTACTGAATCCCGGCCGTCTGCAATGCGTTCTTTTGCCTTTTCGACTTCTTCAGCAAAAATGTCCCTGAAAAAACCATGATACTGCTTCGAGATCGTGTCCTTTGCGCCAAACCAGAGATCGACCTTTTCGCTCGAGGGCATAGTTGATGCAGGCCTTTGCAAAGCTCCTGATCGAGGATTCTGTGTTATGCATCCCCATGACCACGCCGGGTCCCTTGAATTCATGGACCCTGATGATCTTCTTCTCACCACCTCCCTGCGGGGTGAATACAAGCTCCGCGAGTACCCGGCCCGTCGACTACATATTCGACGTTTTTATAGATATCACCATATGCGTGACGGCCTATGATGATCGGCTTTTTCCATTTGCCGACAGCAGGGGGGATATTCTTTATGATAATCGGTTTTCTGAATACTGTCCCGTCGAGTATCGAACGGATCGTGCCGTTCGGGCTCTTCCACTGCTGCTTGAGGTTGTACTCCTTTACCCGGGCGGCATTAGGGGTTATGGTTGCGCATTTGACTCCAACCCCGAATTCCTTGATCGCGTGTGCGGCATCAACAGTCACTTTGTCGTCTGTCTCGTCCCGTGTCTTATCCCGAGGTCATAATAACGGAGGTCTATATCCAGAAAAGGCCATATCAGCTTCTCCTTGATGAAATGCCAGATGATCCTGGTCATCTCATCGCCATCCATCTCGATAATCGGATTTTTTACTTTGATTTTATCGAACAAACCAGCCCCCTATCAGGTAAATTTTTTGAGAGTGTTAATTTAAATGGTAAGGGACTATGATGTCAAATCAAAGGAATGCGGCCCGTTCCAGATTCAAATAGCATTGGCTGATATGGTAGGATATTCATAAATAATTTCATTTTTTGGTTAAGTTACATTTTACATAAGGAGCAGAAATGGCTGAAAAGTGGTACGACGCACTCCCTGATGACGCTTTCCTGAACAAAACCGATGTGGCGTATGAAAAGGCGGTCGCCAAAATACGGGAAGGGCTCGACAGGGGACTCGGCTTTGACAGCGCATGCGCCGAAATAGAGGCAGAAAACGAGGGGTTGAAGAGGCAGATCATCGATGACATGCTGAAAGTGCTCATCGCCGAGGAGCACTTCAATAAGAATATACCTCTTGATGACCTTGCAACAAAGCTCAAGATATCCCCTGAACGCCTTGATACTGCCAAGACCGAGATGCTCGAAGATGTAAAAAACTCCTCTATTAAGGCGTTCTATAAAGGGTTAAAGCCGGGGAACGCTTAGTCCAGGTGATTGACATAATCCCCTGCAGAGAAGAAAGTATTATCTTATTTCCCAATACGAAGCGTCTCAAGCGATGCATTCTTTCAAAAGACCATGTTATCCGCGGAATACACCTCAGGGCAGGTTCCATCATTGGCCTCGATGAGGAGGGAAATCTCTGGCGCTGCCATATCTCTGATGAGACGCTCATCGGCAATATCCCGTACAAGGCAAAGACCGAGGTCGAATTTTATCCTGAAGGAAGACTCCTCATGGGAACGCTCTCGAAGGAAATTCTGATAGATGGGTATCTTTTGATGACAGGCACTATGGTCCTCTTTCACGAGAACGGGAGTCTCTTCAGATGCACACCTGGCCGGGACATGGAAGTTCAGGGCATGCCGGTGAAGACAGGTTCCGACCTCTGCTTTTTTGAAAACAAGAAACTCTCTGCATTTGATATCGCTGAAAATGTCCTGATCAATGGCATATCCTGCCTCAAAGGAACGAGGGTCTGGTTTCACAGAAATGGGGGACTGGCAGGCTGTACCCCATCGACCGACATCGCCGTGCAAGGAATAAACCATCCGAAAGAAAGACTGCTCGTCTTCGGAGAAGACGGAAAGGTAATACATGTCCGGAATTTCAGGTCAGGATAAAACCATCCGCTATAAAGACGGACGGATCAGGGGGAGACTTCTTTTGTCTGCTGAATCTGTCGGCGGGATACCCTGCAATGAAGCTTCCTGGGTCTGGTACTACAGGGATGGGACGCTCTCCAGTTGTGAGCTTTTACAAGCCACCTTATTCGAAGGCATATCGTGTCGCGCAAACACAAGGGTCCATTTCCACAGAAACAGCAGATTGATGAAATGTTATCTTTCCGAAAACAGCCGTATTCAGGGAGTCCCTGCGCGCGCCGATACCTTTGTGCTCTTTCACGAAAACGGTACGTTATCCGCCTGCAGGCTTGATGAGTATTTTTGCCGCGACAATATCGGATGCAGGGAAGGGACATGGATCGGGTTTTATGAAAATGCTTCTCTCAAAAGATGCGTTGTCGCCGCGGACACTATGAAGGACGGGATTCTGCTCAGAGAAGGCACGTGGGCAGCCTTCCACAGGAACGGGGTTATCGAGAATTACAAACTTCCTGAAGACGCATTTATACAGGGCATTGAATATAAGGCAGGAGATATACTGATCTTTGACGAAGAAGGCAGGGTGACAGAGACCATCCGACCCGTCAGCTGACAATTGACTGGCCGGCAACTTTACCGTTGCAGCACCGACGGGCAAAAGCTATGAAAAAAACCTTACCCTGTTCTCCCCGGCGAATGCGCCCGAGTACGGACGACACCGTAAGTACTTCTATCCTGACCCACCAGCAGAAAACAGTAATACATTGACGGTGAGTTTTCCGTCAGGTGAATACAAGACAGAACAAAGTCGTCATGCAAGGTTCTTTCAAAGCTGTTGCTCTATCGTTATGAAGTATTAGGAGCAAGGCTGCAAGCTGGTTTTCTAATCATATCCAAGAAAACTCATCATCTCACCGGCTATAGCATCAAATTCTTCCTTCTGTCGCTCTGTCCATCCCTCTTTTAGGGGAAGAGAAAAGCCAGGATTGACGTTATGGCGAATTTCCGCGAGTTCCCTGTCCATAACCCTTTTCCCGGTAAATGCTTCAAGCATATCGAGCGTCTCCTTCTTATGGATATCTTCTATCTTCAGGACAAGCTTCTGGTCTTCAGGCACACCCTTCAAGCCCTCAAGGGCCTTATTGTTTCTGTAATACCATATCCAGGCGTTTTTCTGGATTGGCGTGAGAGAATCCCACTCTTTAAAATACCTGTCATTTTGCAAAGGTACTGTCCCAAATGCATTCTGTTCATGCCATTGCCTGCTGAATGCGGACCTGACAAAGTCCTTTCCGTTCCGAACCGCAAGGATAATTTTTATCCCCGGGTTGAGCAGAAAAAGCGCATCGATAAAATATAGGTAGAGGTTCGACGAATCGACAAAGGCATCCCTGTCAATTCCCTGATGGAGATCCAGCATAACCACAATCCGTTTTTCAACAGTATCGAAAAGGTCTGAGTGAGGGTCTGCACGCAGGAAATACTTGTCCAGAATATAATTGACCCGGTACTCATGGTGTCCGCCAAACAGCTTTGCCATAGTCCCTGTCCCTGATCTTCCCGTGCCTGTTATGATCAACACCGCAATTTCCTCTTCTCTGTCTGTAATAGATATCTTTCCTTCTTGTAAATATGCGGCAGCTATCGCTTTTTTTGCAAGAGCCACCCTAAAAACGCTATAATCTTAATGAGTGAAAATCATGGTCAAGGATATCACCTTATGATCACCAGAAGGAATTTTTTAAAGACGATGGCTGCTCTTTCCGTCTTCTATCCATTCAGAAAGGTCTTTGCATCTTCCAGCGAAGACAGAAACCTCAGCCTTTACAACATCCATACCGACGAACGCCTTGATATCACCTATTTTTCAGGAGGCAGGTACGATTACGAGGCCCTCGGCAGGATCAACCACCTTTTGCGATGCCATTACAACAACAGGGTCAAGCCGATAGACAGAGCAGTGCTGGACCTCCTCTGCGATGTTAAAAACCGGATTGGTACTGACAAAGAGATCCAGATAGTCTCAGGGTACCGTTCACCGGAATATAACGACTACCTGAGAAGCAGAGGCAGGAACGTGGCAAAAAACAGCTACCACATGCAGGGCGTTGCAATCGATTTTTCGATCCAGGGGTTCAGCATGAGTTCTCTTTCCCAAATCGCACAAACATTTCTTGTCGGAGGTGTAGGACAGTACGCTGACTTTGTGCATATCGATACCGGCCCGATACGATACTGGTAGCAGGAGATCGCTGTTTCGCAATGAGAAACTACCTGACCCTGTGAGCAATAATCTTTATCATTATTATTAGGAGAAACAAAACATGGGAAAAGAAGAAAGCCTCAAAACAGACCTTGTCTGTTCAGTCATTCAATTCGTCAGGGAAAATCACGCTGCGACAATAGACAAGGCATACGAATATTTCTGGGACAACAATAAACCGGATGAGTTTATGAACGGTACCGCCCTTACTCTGGCGTTTCTGAATTTTGAAGACTGGCTGATCTTTGACTACAAGGTAAATCCGGAAAAAGAAGAGACCTTTATCGACATCTACCTGAAAAACAATGCAGTAAAAGATAATGAGGCCGCACTCTTAAACAGTCTGAAAGACTCGGTAATAAGCCTGTATGAAGTCTCGTCAGTCGCCAAAGATAAAAGGATTATGCTCAAAGACCTGCTCATGGACAGCGAACATGAGTTACGGGACAAGGCCTTGACAAGGGGGCTGAACAAAGGGGACATTTTTGCGACAAGGCTCCTCACGCTGGACGGTAAGACCTGCATGAGCGGATGCGTCTATCCTTATACCATAGCCGACAAGAAGACTGTGCTTACTTACGTAGACAAGCAGTTCAGACGTTACATAAAGAATGTAAAACCTGACGGGTCAATGAGGGATTTCCTGAAAGATTATGGAGACGTCCTGAATATTATATGGATGAACCTCATCATGAAGCCAACCGTGAAACAGGCCTGAAATCGCCATGCATCATCCATGGGTAAAGATTTTTCTGCATCACCTCCGATAGGCATCAGGGCCTATTCAGATTTTTACGACCAGCCGGAACAGAGGGTCTGGGGAGATTACTGGTTTAAGGAAAACCTGATCAATGAATTTATCAGGTCAGGATATCCCGTGGACAACAGAGCACCAAAAATTCTGCTTCACCTCTTCGGGGAGCCGATTGAGGAGTTGCCTTCCAATACTTACCCTATCCTCTGGATCCACAGCCACCCTGACCATATCAGTCCGGCTGTCCTGAAAAACTACCGGAAAATCTACTGCATATCAAAACCGTTTATCCGGAAAATCTCAGCCATGGGGTATTGCGCAGATTTTCTCATGATTCCGACGAATATGACGCCGGTATCGCTGCGAGAAGCAATATGACATCGTCTTTGTCGGCAATACTCGACAGAACAAAATACGCAAAGTCATAGCCGATCTCGGAGATTCACCCTATCGGGTGAAGATCTGGGGATGGGGATGGAAGGGTCTGATACCCGATGAATGGTACGGTGGAGAATATTATGACAATGCACGGCTGAAGAGACTCTATGCTGCATCGAAGGTGGTCCTCAATGACCACCATGATGATATGCGGAGAGAAGGTTTTATCAACCCGCGAGTCCTTGACGTGCTGGCAAGCGGCGGGCTTTGTTATTTCCGATGACGTGCCGGAAATGAACACTCTCCTGAACGATAGTGTGCCGACTTATCATTCTCCTCAGGAATTGCGGTCGTTGATCGACACCTTTATTCGGGATGACAGGGAAAGGGAAGAGCTTGCCCGAAGAGGCAGAGAGATCGCGCTCCGGTACACATATGCGTCATCCTGCAATGAAATTATAAGGCATATCAGCGCGATTTCTGGTACATTATCTTTATGAATTCTCAAACAAGGACCGCGGGAATTATCATCATAGGAGATGAGATACTCTCCGGCAAGGTCCACGACTCAAACTCCTTCTATCTCGCATCTGAATTGAGACAGCTGGGTGTAAGCCTGAAGCGTATCATTGTCATACCGGACGAACCAGAGGTCATCGGGAGAGAGGCTGCCGAATTTTCAGAACAGTATGACTTTGTATTCACCTCCGGCGGTGTAGGCCCCACCCATGATGATGTTACGATGGAAGGCATAGCAAAGGGTTTTTCTGCAAAACTGATTCGACACCATCAGCTCGAAGACTATTTTCGTTCAAAGTACAAGGAGCGGCTCAATGACGCGGTGATGAAAATGGCTGAGGTGCCAGAAGGCTCTGAGATCATTGATCTCGGCAATATGAGTTTCCCTCTGGTTTTATACAAAAATATCTTTATATTCCCGGGAATCCCTGAATATCTCAGGAATAAATTCTCCCGGATCAGGGAAAGGTTCCGCTCCCCTTCCTTCCATCTCAGGCGCCTGCTCCTCAATGCTGATGAATCTGATATCGCTGCGGTCCTGAACACCGTTGTAGCAGAGAGCAGGGAAGTCTCACTCGGCTCTTATCCGATCCTCGGGAACCCCGAATATAAAATTATTGTCACGGTTGAATCAAAATCAGAAAATGCTTTAAGCGCTGCCATGGAAAAACTCCTCGACAGAATCCCGGGGAATATTGTCGTCAGGGTTGAATAGGGTTTGATGTGGGACACAAGAGAATATTAGGCAAAACCATGGATTTTATCACAGGCCGTGAAATCACGGACACTGACGATGAAAGATATCGGCAGAAGCTTGCCCGCATTCTCGTGGAGGAAAAAGGATACGCAAAAGAAGACATTGAGGTCAAACGAAGACTGGAGATGACTATTGATAATAAGAAAGTCCTCTCAATGGTTGATTTCGTTATCAAAATTAATGGCTCAGGGGTTGTCGTAATCAGATACGGCCCGGGCTCCATCGTTACCCGGGAACGTCCTGCCCTGGCAGCTGCACGGATTCTGGAGCCATATGTGATCCCTCTGACAATTGTAACAAACGGCGAAGATGCCGAGATACTCGATACTGCGACCGGGGACGTAATTGGAACAGGCCTTGGTGTCTATCCCGGATAAAAATTCAGCCTTAGAATATCTGAAGAAAACCGGATTACAGCATTCTTGCAACGAATCAGACAGAAACTGAAAAAAGGATCTTCTCTGCCTATGACTGGCTGGAGCATTCCCTTGAATGCGATGACGACTGGTGCGCTGCGGAATAATCAGGGGGTAGCGGTAACAAACTTCATCCCCCCTCTTCTCAACATCGTAACCTGCTGCGTTTCAATACTGTCCTCCAAAAGGCCTGGATGTAACCATGAGACCTTTTTGTGCACATTACTTCTCTCTTCATTCATGAATAGCCTGTATAAAAACAATCTGTTATCTAAAAAAAGGGGCTGCCCCATACAGGAGCAGCCCCATGATACCAGATGAACTACCTAACTAAGGTTACTGACAATGATTATAGTAA
The DNA here is from genome assembly GCA_963746295.1 of uncultured Nitrospira sp. Taxonomy (GTDB): domain Bacteria; phylum Nitrospirota; class Thermodesulfovibrionia; order Thermodesulfovibrionales; family UBA6898; genus JAOUFP01. Next base: position 129,739 of record CAVVAQ010000020.1, read on the forward strand.
CCCGCAGGCTCAACAAACTCATTGATACAGGCTGTATTTTCTGTGCCATTAGCATTACATGGCTCACAAAGGCCTCTCTCAGGACGGCTGATTGAATGGCAGAAACCACAACCGATTCCTGAACCTTTCGCCGTATGAGAATGCATTCCTTCCCAGTCCTTCCTGAGAGTCTTTACAGTATGACACTGGCTACAGATTATTATTCTGTCAGCTTCACTTACAACACCGTTTTTGTCAGCGTCTTTCAAGGCATAACCGAGTTTGTCCAGTTTTGATGCTGGGCCAACTGTAAGATTACTGCTCTGGTGGCAGGTTGTGCAGGCAGCCACATTTGCAGCAGGGGCCACGCCATGGTTGATGGCCATTTCAGCCTCAACCCAATTCCATGTATGTGAACCTGTATAGCCTGCGAAGGCCTTCCCTCTTTCTGCTGCCTGGTCTGAGAATCCGGTCATGAACTGCCAGACAACATCGAATGGAATTAATTTTCCGGTGTTTGTTCCGGAGCTCATAATGGCCATATTTGACTGATGGCGCTTGATCGGAACCAGTTTGCTGACACCGGCTGCATCATTAACGCCGCCAACCGCATCAGCCAGCATTTTATATCCGCTGATCGGGTCAACGCGATCAACATTCTGTCCTAACTTGTAAACATAGCTGGTGCCGTTAAAGAAGACATGATCAGGGGTAACATTGCCAACCTTCTCTTCGTCTCCTGCCCATGCGCCCTGGCCATTGCAGAGGGTCGAAATCCAGGTAGGCGCTGTCCAGTTTCTCCACATCTCTGTTGGGCCGCCCTTGCCGAACTGAGCGATATGGCAGGATTTGCAGGATACACGGCTAATGTGCCGGTCAGGCTCGACACGAGCGCCGGCAGCAGCGTGCCCGCCGCCAGTAGCCATATTGGCATGGCAGTTCTCACACGTTTTCACGGTAACGCCTGATTCTGTCGGACGCAGATCGATACCACGCCCAGGGACTTTATGTTTATTGGGCACATGGCAGCTTACGCAGGTCAGACCTGCTCCGTTATTGGCAACTGAGGCCAGATGAACGTCCTGTGCTGCTATTGCGGTAGCGCTGTTAACTCCAATGTCTCCGCGTTTTGCCCAGTCGCTGCCACCTGCTTTTGCATGGCAGTTCAGACAGGTAGTCGTGGTAGGTTTCTTTACGCCACGTACCAAATCAAGCGCTGTTATGCCGGGCATGGAAGACCAGAGAAATTCGATCTGGAAATTACCAGCGGCATCCTTGTATGCGGGAACATACGTCTTTGCTGCCCCCTGCCAGTCGGTAACATAGATCCAATTGGCTGAATTAGGTTCAGGGGTGAATCTTCTCTTATAGGCATCGTTATGGCACATCAGGCAGTCGATGTCTGTGGCTGCCAGATTTTCGAACTTACCCAAAGTCGGATGGCAGTTGAGGCAGGCAGCAGCAGCCATATCCGGGTTCGGGTAACTGCAGAACGTGTTGATCTCGCCAAGTTTCTGGCTGAGGCCCGTGGCATTAATGACGTTCGGTGAAAGTACTGGCATCATGCCGTGAAGAGAATTGACAACATCGGTGCCCTGGCTGGCATGACATGTCAAACACATCGCTGTTACCTGTGCCGGAGTAGTAAAGGTCCCAGTTATGCCGGCATGTCCTGGAGGTGGCGTTGCTATGTATACTGCCGTCATTGTGGTATTTGCGGTCATAGTGACGGTAGTGCTTGCGGTAGTAGCATAATCGGCTGTGCCCTTCTGCCATTTTGAAAAACTGCCGCCGGTCGATGTTGCAGGCGCAGTCAGGGTTACAACCGTTCCGCTGTTATACGTGCGTGTAAACTGGGTCGATCCGTTGCCTGCCCCGCTGTTATCGTTCGGGCTGACGGTAATGGCTACGCCGCTGGCCGGGTTCGAAGAAGCGACCGTTAAGGTGTAAGTTGTGGTTGTTCCATATACTGCCGTCATCGTTGCGGCAGCGCTCATGGTAACGGTAGTTGTTGCGGTTGTGGCATAATCCGCAGTGCCCTTCTGCCACTTTACGAAACTACCGCCGGTTGATGTTGCCGGTGCGGTAAGCGTCACGACAGTGCCTTTGAGATAGGACCGTGTGAACTGGGTTGTGCCGCTACCCAGTCCGTTCCTATCGTTCGGGCTGACGGTAATATTGACACCGCTGGTCGGATTGGTAGACGCAACCGTCAACGTATAATAGGTAGCCTTTGCGGCATTAACTGTGGAGATTGCTACGGTAAAAACCAAGGCTAACATGATAAACACTGCTAAAACTTTTTTCATGATTTTCTTTCCCTCCCTCTTATTGAGGTTGTTACATTCTGAACTGTTGCTTGTTTCTTTGTTGCTTCAGCGATCTTTTTTCAAAGCTCACCATATCCGTTTATTTCCCTGTGCTAATAGTTAGCGCCTCTCACCTCCCCATTGCTTCTGCTACAACTCGCAGTTATTTTTTCCTTCTCCAACTTTTCAACCTGTAGATAGCAGATTATTTTGGTATGTAATTCAAAATATGGCATCATCTCAATTTCTAAATTGAGCAATATATGTGCCAAATTAATATCTGTTTGATATGTAAAGATATTTTACTCAGAGATTCATGAGAGGTTATTGCTTCCATTACCGGAGAGTAAAAAATTTTAAAAAAAGCGTGCGTTGCTAGAGTCAAAAAACATAATGAAATCTAGCAGTTCTCCATCATGCCTGCACCTCAATAGCACAAATGGGGAAACAATCTTTTTTTATTGGTTATATAACCAACGCAGTATCAAAAATGATACGACACTGGTTGCCGCCATATTTCTACTTATTTTTCAATGGGTTGTCAGAAAAGATGAGAAAGAAAAGACTCGTGGTTGCTATTAAGACTTGGCGAAATTACATTTCCTGCCTGAATTCTCTCGTTGATATTTCATATTTTTTTATCAGTCTGTGAAAATTTTCCCTTGCAAGCCCGAGTTCCTGTGCGGCGATCGTTGCATTTCCATTATGCTTGCGAAGTGATCTATGAATAATTGCCCGATTAAACTCATCGATAATCCTCATCTTCTGTTCATTATATGATAAGCCGTCCCCATCAGGAATACATGAAAACTCAAACATATCTGACGGAAGGTCATCAGGCATTATGGTATCAGAATCAATAAGCGTTACGAGTCGTTCTATCATGTTCTTCAGTTCCCGCACATTGCCTGGCCAGTTATATCGCGCGACCAAACTGACCGCCTTGGGATGTATTTTCTTCCTGCCGTTGAGAAAATGTGATACCAGCAGAGGTATGTCCTCCTTTCTGTCCCTCAAAGGTGGCATATGGATTGAAACGACATTAATCCTGTAATAGAGGTCTTCCCTGAACTTGTTCTCCTTTACGAGTTCTCTCAGGTCTCTGTTGGTTGCGCATATCAGCCTGACGTCCACAGTGACCTCATCATTGCCGCCTAGCGGCCTGAATTTCAGGTCCTGCATCACCCACAGGAGTTTCGCCTGCATGGTCATGCTCATATCTCCTATCTCATCGAGGAAGACAGTGCCCCCATCCGCATATTCAAAAAGACCAATTTTGTCCTTTTGAGCCCCGGAAAAGGCACCTTTCAAGTGTCCGAAAAGTTCAGATTCAAGAAGTGTTTCAGGTATGTCAGAGCAGTTAATAGATACAAATTTCTGGTCTTTTCTCCTGCTCTCAAGATGTATCGCCTTTGCTACAAGCCCTTTCCCGGCACCACTTTCTCCGGTTATAAGAACTTTGACATCATTTGGCGCAACACGGTCAATGAACCGGTATACCTCCTGCATCCTCTCGCTTTCCCCGATAATTTCCCCGCGCCCGCACTTTGTACTAATTATACGCTTGAGATTAATATTTTCTTCAAACATCCTCCTCTTCTCAAATACATTCTCGATCCTTAAAGACACATCATCCAGTTCAAAAGGTTTGATGATGTAATCATAGGCGCCTCTTCTCATTGCTTCAACAGATGTGTCTATACTTGCATAAGCGGTCATCATGATCACATCAGTATTCAGTGATTCTGATTTGACTATTTTCAAAAGTTCCATGCCATTTATTTTGGGCATGAGCAGGTCGGTAAGAACAACATCTGCAGAGCTTTCCCTGATATGCTGTACAGCATCTTCAGGGTCAGAAAAGAACAAAACCGAATATTTGTCTGAAAAATGCTTTTGCAGTATATTCCCGAAGTTTACTTCGTCATCTACAATAAGGAGTTTCCCCTTCAAGTATTCAAACTCCTGGATGCGCAGACCTCAGCATTCTGTGCGCTGTCCTGTAAAGGCAGGTAAATAATAAAGGTAGTGCCCCTTCCTTCCTCACTATTTACCTCTATATCCCCTCCGTGCCCTTTGATGAGCCCATAGCTGATTGAGAGGCCGAGCCCTGTGCCTGAAGCCTTATTGGTATAAAAAGGCAGGAATATTTTGCTGATCTCGTTCGCAGGGATACCCGGTCCCGTATCTGATATGCTTATCGCAATTTTTTTCCCGCTATCAGCGGCAAACGTAGAAATTGAGATTTCCCCTCCATTGTTCAAAGACTGGAGGGCATTCACTATTACATTCATCAGGACCTGTCTCAATTGACCTGCGATAGCCAATACGGGGGGAAGTTCAGGGTTCAGCTCTTTTTTAATGTTCACCTGATGATGTTGGGCCTGATATTTGATAAGGATAAGCATTTCATTGATGATTTCGTTAATATCAGTTGTTTTCTTCTCATACTCAGGCGCCTTTGCAAAGCTTAGCATACTGCCGAGAGTTTTCTTGCATCTGATGAGTTCTTCCTCTATAATTTTGCAGTTTCCCTTAAATTCGTCAGGTATCTCTATCTGTTTTTTCAGCAACTGGACATACATTAAGACTGTTGACAGGGGGGTTGAGACTTCGTGGGCCACGCTTGAAGCAAATGTCCCGATAACTGAGAGGGATTCATTGCGCGCCATATTCTGATATGTCAGACGTAACTCTTCCGTTGCTTCATGTATACGTTTTTCAAGGTTTTCGTTCAATTCGCGCAGTTCTTCTACCAGTGTCTCTTTTTGTGTTGTCGCTTTATTGAGACTGACGATCATGCTGTTAAAATTCTTTGCGAGAAAGCCCACTTCATCATCAGACAAGACAGGCACCTTTGCGGCATAGTCGCCTACGGAAACCCGTTCGATTCCCTTACTAAGCATTTTAAGCGGGCTTATGACAGACCGTATTGTGACAATACCTATAATGAAAGACAGGGCCACAGTTAATAAAACAACGCCTACTATGAAATACACTGTCCGGCGGATTTTAGCGAGTTCGAATGATTCCATCTGCTGGATCATTCGGACTGCAGCGTCTTTCAGAGCAGCAATATTCTTTATTATCTCATCGCCAGTCCTGGCTGCTTCGTGCTCCACAGAATCATTTTTTGAAATGTCCTTATTGGTAATTATATAGCTAATTTTTTTCTTGTAGTTGTCAAGACTGTAGTATATCTGATCGAGCTCTTTTTGCAGCACATCCATTTTTTCCTTTACCTGATGACAACTATTGCAGATAACCTTATCCACCTGCTGACTGTAATCATTTCTCGACCTGACAAGCATGTCATCAAAAAGGAGCACATCCTCCACAAGGCTGTCTATGTTATTGCTGTAACCTGCCTTATGCCGGTAAAGCTCGGATTGTGCGCTCCTGATACTATAGAGCATGCTGTTATACCCGTCCTCAATCTTCCCATGCCGTTCCTTGATCTCGTGAAGGTCGACCATGGAATGAAGGTTACTGACGATAAAAAAAAGGGTGAGAGAAAATAGCAGTAACAGAAGACCGAATCCGATGATAAGTTTCTTTTTCATTTCCCGGGGGCAATAAAAAACGACGGCTCTATTCCCAGGTCATTAAGCATATCATAGACAGGCTTATATTCAGCCTTTGTTGATTCGACAAATCTGACAGCCCCGAGTTTTGACAGCACTTCCCTGCCCTCAGGCGCCTTGTCCATTGAAAGGAGAGCTTCTTTCAGGTTATTCTTCAGTGTGTTGTCCAGAGTCCTCTTTACGAAAAAGGTATTGGATGGGACAGGCGCGGACTCCACAAGCATAATCATACTTTTATGCGCTGAGGGGTCCTCCGAAAGAAGTCTGTTCAATATCCAGTCATTCGCGCAGCCTATGTCGGCATCACCTCTCATTACTGCCATGACTACAGCATCGTGGCTCCCTGCGTACATTACCCTTCTAAAATAGTGTTCAAAATCGTTTATGCCTTTCTTTTGAAGATACCATTTAGGGAAAAGATATCCTGCTGTATCATGTTTGTCAACGAGCGCTATACGTTTTCCTTTCCAGGTCCTTATGTCAGCAGTGACCCCCGCATGCTTATGGGCAAATATAACACCCTTGTAATACATGCCGGTATCGCGAAATGACATTCTTCCGATCGGATCAAGAGCTATCTTTGAGTCCATCACAATATAGCTCAGGCTGCCGAAACATCCCGCGTCCACTTTGTCTTCCAGCATCTCTTTGTAAATCGCTTCATAGCTGTCGAGAAGCTTTGTCTTAACATTCATGCCGCTAACTTTGGACATATATTCCGCGAGCGGGCGGTACATACTCTTCTGCAAAAAGACATTCTGTTCAGGAACAAGGGCGACAGTAAAAGTTTTTTGCCCTGAGCCCTTGTCTTTAGACAAAGCACCAGGATCTGTTTTTTCAGAACATGAGGAAGAGACAAGTATCATGAAAAATAGAACTGTTACGTATATGGTATTTGTTATACCAGGGGGTTTCCGGAGGGAATCTATAGACTGATTGAATAATATGCCGACCGATTTCATGCTGTTAATCACTTATGGAAATATCATTGAGTAAACTGAGCTCGAATGTCAAGAGCATGCCTTGCATCATCAAAAATATTTCTCAGTTAGTGAATCGTTGCCTCATGTAAGAAATCTGCACGAAATGATGATCACCACAGAACCTTTTCATAACATGACAGGAGACGGAAATAAGGCTAAAGATGAAGGAGAGCCAGAGAAGAAACTACTGAGCGCTGCATGCGGTAAGCTTAACTCCGCTGAGATAAACAACCAGACAATGAAGCTCCACAAAGAGCTGCTTAGGATAAGCGCCTTGAAGAAATCTCCCCGGAGAAAAGATGCCGTGTAAATCTCATCAGGGGGATATCAGGGTATAAACCTTAACGAGAAACCCTCTTACAGCCCCCCCGGTAAAGCCGTCTTCCCTGAGATTCCCCCATAATGCTAATTTTATAAGATTTTTTAATAGATTTTCATTTGAGACAACCGGGAGCTGCTGCCAATTGCTCTGCATAGTTATGTATGGAGCAAATCTTTGGTGTCCAATTATTTTCGGCTTACCTCACCTCCTGCAGCTTCGGGATCAACGGAGTTTTTCCTTCACTCAGGATATCACCTTTAATGCCGATAACGATCTCTTCGATCGGGATATCTTTTCCGGAGGCTTTTACCGCCTCTTTCGTCAGATATATTAATCCGCCGCAGCAGGGGACCTCCATCCGTACAACAGTTATGCTCCTGATGGTGTTCGTCCTGAACATTTCAGTCAGTTTTTCATAATACAATTGGGCATCATCCAGCTTCGGACACGCGATCACAAGCTTCTTCCCTTTGATAAACCTGCTGTGGAAGTTCACGGCTGAAAAAGCGGTGCAATCGGCTGCCAGCAAAAGGTCCGAGCCACTCAGAAACGGCGCATTCGTGGCGATAAGCTTGAGCTGAACAGGCCAGTTTGTAAGTTCCGGTTTTGTCTCAGCCGGAGCCTGCTGTTGTCGCAGACGTTTCGGCAAAATCAACAGGCCTTGTACTGGGACATCCGCAGAACGTTTCTTTCTTCTTCTTTGTCTCCTCCATATGCTTTTCTGTGGCCTCTTCATCAAACGGATCAGACTCCCTCTGTTCAATGGTGAGAGCTCCCGTCGGACAACTGCCCAGACACGCGCCCAGTCCGTCGCAGTACATCTCTTTAATGAGCCTTGCCTTGCCATCCACAATCTGCAGAGCCGCCTCTGCACAGTCAACAATACACTGTCCGCATCCATTACACTTTTCTTCGTCGATATGTATGATATTTCTTACTGCCATGTGTAAACCTCCAAAAGATTAAATGTGTATAGTCTCAGTATAGAAGATTTCACCGTGACTTACTATGATATAAATCATCCCTTCCGCCCAAGTCTTTTCCATTACAAGTGGCTTGACATGTTATAATAATTACGCACTCAATTATCATTTTAGAGGAAGACACATATGAAATCTTGTCATATCTGCAATGAGACAGAAGATGTTTCTGTATGGAAGCATCCTGAAGACGGCAGTGAATACATGCTCTGCAGTTATTGCCTCAATGCCGTCGTCGGCGTATGCGCGGAATGCAGTGCCATTCTGGTCAAACTTGACCCTATCGGCATAAATAATGACGGCCAGAGGATATGCTATAAGTGCAGCGCGATGCATGACATGGCTGATGACGAATAACCGGGGCTTTTCTCTCTGATCCGCGGAGGTAAGCATGTCGAACATGAGCGAAGAAGAAAAGGCTCATCAGATCAGGACCTCTTTCGAGGTTGACAGCATGTACCTGCAGGCCCTCGAAAAACTGAGGGAGGAACTTACGGGGCAGGGAATTGACATCGACTCTGGAGAAGGCAGAAAAACCTTTATCCGGGCTGTACGTAAGCTGAATGAACGCTTTATATAGCATCTCCGGCAGCACCGGGATTCAGCCGTGAAATGCAATAACCGGGATTTTATTATCATTAATCCGGATGCAAAAAGCCGGAAACAGGAAAACCAGGGTGCTTTTCCTGATACCCTGACCGATTACCTGAGCAGCGCAGAGATCCCCTTCTCCAACAGGGACAATATCCGGCAGAAATTAGTGAAGGCGCTCGTCGAAGAAAAAGGCTATACGAGAGAAGACATCTCCCTTGACAGACAGATCCGGTTCGAGATAGAAGGTCAGCAGGTGTGTTCGCTTGTCGATATCACGATCAGACTCGGCAATAAAACGCTCATGGTATGTAAGTGCGCTTCAGGTTCGGTTGTCTCACGGGAACGTCAGATCATTGCAACAGCAAGACTCCTTGAGGAGTATATCGTCCCCTTTGCGGTTGTGACCAATGGAGTGAATATCGAGTTGCTTGATACTGTTTCTGAAAAAGTCATCGGCATGGAATTGTCATCGGTCTTCACACGTCAGGAACTGTCTGAAAATATAAAAAACATCACGTTGAAACCATCAAACAAGAAAAAGCTTGTTTTTGAAGAGAGAGTCCTTTATACCTATGACTCGATATGCTGCGCGCTTCCTTCCGGTAACACGCCTGCATCCCGATAATTTTATCCGGAAAATCAGTGGTATTACTGCTATAATAGTTATCCTTGCTGTTGCTTAAACACAGGAAAGGATCACAGAAAAAGTCTTGAACGGCGACATAATTTAAATGGACATCAGAGTCAGTGCATTGATTGTTCAGTACATCGAGAGGCTTGGAACCGAGTATGTCTTCGGCATCCCGGGCGCCCATATCCTTCCTGTCTATGATGCATTGTATAATTCACCGGTCAAATCAGTCCTTGTAAAGCATGAGCAGGGGGCCGCGTTCATGGCCGGCGGATACGCTCGGGTATCAGGGAAAGCAGGGGTCTGTATCGCGACCGCAGGACCTGGCGCGACCAACCTGGTGACCGGTCTGGCAAATGCCCATATGGACAATCTGCCTGTTCTTGCCCTGACAGGAGAAACACCAACGTATTCCTTTGGAAAAGGGGCGTTACAGGAGACCTCAGGTGAAGGCTCCTGCATCAATCAGCATGATCTGTTCAGGGGGATCACAAAATATAACAGCCTTGTGCAGAGGACCGATTATCTTCTGACCGTCCTCAGAAAAACAACCGGAATACTTCTTTCAAAAAACCCAGGACCGGTGCTGCTGAGTTTTCCATATAACATCCTGAAAGAGACCGTCGACCGCAGCCTGCTGGACCATATTGATTTTCACGCGGATCAGTCTTCTGCCGGAGTGTTTTTTCCTCCTGACAAGCTATTGAGTCTGATAAATCATGCAGATTATCCGGTCGTTATCGCAGGCTACGGGAGCATTGCCGCGGGCGCCGAGGAGGCCATATCAGAATTTTGCCTACGATCGCATATTCCGATCACAACAACCCTGAAGGCACGCGGGATACTACCGGAGACAGCTGATCTTTCTCTGGGCGTCCTGGGGATAACTTCCCATGAACTGCCTTTCAGATATATAACTGAAAAAGCAGACCTTCTGATTATCGCCGGTGCGAGCTTTGGGGAGAGAACAAGCTACAACTGGAACGATGAACTGATAAAGGGTAAAAAAATTATCCAGATAGACAATAATAGACATCACCTCAATAAAGTTTTTACTGCTGATATCGCTCTTGAGGCCGATGTAAAAAAAGTCTTTAGCCACCTCAAAGAAAAAGCCGGCACCTATATGATCAAACCGAAAGACTTAAAAGAAGTCTTAGCCTATAAGTCAAAATATCCGAAGCAGGATGCAGGAACAATGGGTTCATGCTCGTCAGTAATTTCCTGAACATGCTGAATGACCACTTTAACGGTGATGTATCAATTTTCGATGACAATATCATTTACATGCAGCGTTTCTGCCATGTCTTAAAGAGCAGAAGCTACTTCCCGAATTCCGGCCTCTCCTCTCTCGGTCACGCGGTCCCGGCAGCCATTGGCGCAAAACTCGCAACAGAGAAACCGGTTATTGCGCTTTTGGGAGATGGGGGGTTCCAGATGTGCTGTATGGAGATCATGACCGCGGTGAACTACAACATCCCGGTCACGATCGTACTCCTCAATAATGCATCTCTCGGACTTGTCAGGAAAAATCAGTTTTACAACTACGCCGGCAGATTTATCGCCAGCGAATTCATAAACCCTGATTACAGAAAAACTCGCGGAGTCGTTCGGCGTAGAGTACTTCAGAGTGGCCTCTCTCCCGGACGCAGAGCGTGTATTGCAGGCAGCCGATTTCAGAAACAGGATAAATCTTATCGAATTGATTCTGGATAAAGACGAGTTTCCCCAATATTCATCGGGGAGATAAGGTGTTCAGGTGAGGGAGAGCGAACTCTTCAGTAATCTGAATATTTTTTTCGGACTATTTCAAGACAATCCTGTAACTGAGGCTATAAAAAAACCGTTTCGTCTCTGTCTGCAGGGAATGAACAGCCGCAAAAACATCTGTGATGTCATAAGCTCGCTGAAATCCGTATATGATGATGCCATCAGGCTTACGGAAAATGAGGCAGCCGATCAAAGGGTATCGGGAAGATCTCCTGTCTCTCCAGCGTAATTTGTACAGGGAACTCGAATATCTCCTCGCCTTCGAAGAAACAGACGCGCGCCATTATTTTCTGGTAGTCATCCCGGTAGCTGACAGACCGGCAATGTTGAGCAACTGCCTTGAAAGCCTTATCGAACAGTGCCGGATTTTCCAGTATGGCGGATCCACCGTGCCTGCCCGGAGCATCCCTGTTTACAATAAAATCAGTGCCATTATCATCGATGACAGCAAAGACGCAGACAACATTTTGCAGATAAAGGACCTGTGCGCGGAAACAACGCTGGCAGGCATCCGGACCTGCTATGTCGGTCTTGACGAACAGACCGAGCTGCTCAAGCAGATCCCATCCGGATACTGGGAACAGCTTCAGGAACTCCTCGGCGGTAACCGAAACCCTGTGCCGCCTCACAAAGGCGCTTCGATCTCCAGAAACATAGCGTATCTCTGGCTGCACGCATTTTTAGGAGAGTTCAGGGAAAAGGCCCTTATCTATTTTCTCGACAGCGATGAGGAATTTCGGATAAAGGTGAACGGCAGCACCGGGATAAAAGATGTTTTTTTTATTAATTATTTTTACCGGCTTGATAAACTGTTCGACGAACAGAATATCGAAGTTGTCACCGGCAAAGTCGTGGGCGACCCGCCTGTTTCTCCCTCGGTCATGGTCAAAACCTTTCTGGAAGATATCGTCCTTTTTTTGGATACCATCTCCGCTACGGCTCCTGATAAAACATGTATCTTTCACAGAAATCAGACAAGTGGGGACTTCTCAGCTGAATATCATGACATGATACAATTGTTCGGTTACAAAGAGCCATTACACCCCACACTATACTCCTGCGGCCTCTCCGGAGATCATACGATAAAAGACTGCCTTGATGATTTTTCAAGAAAAACGTTGGCTTTTTTTTACGGACTTCATCCCACAAGGACACAGTATTACTTCCACGGGGATGATTTTACAGAAACAGAAAACGCAAGAACCGTATATACCGGCAATTATGTCTTCAGGAGAACAGGGCTCCGCCACTTTATCCCGTTTGCCGGT
>CAVVAQ010000021.1:0-7024 GCA_963746295.1 uncultured Nitrospira sp.
CATCCTCCCACGGCAGTTCATAGCCCGGGATACGCAGGTTGCCGACACAGTAGGCTGCTGTTCCTGCTACAAACAATGCTCCCCTGCCTGTTGCCTGGACGTCCCTGAGCCTTCCGCCTGTGCCTGTCTCTGCGCCTGGAAAGGGTGCCACCCCGCTCGGGAAATTATGGGTCTCAGCAGTAAATATAATGTGATAAGCAAGTCTGGATTTTTTGAAACCAGAGACTGTGCCGGGATTTTCAGGCACTATAGTATCTATTTCATATCCCCTGATCGCGCTTGAGTTGTCCTTGAACGCTATGACGCTGTTGCCGGGATTACTGGTCAGGGTCTGCTGTATGATCTCCATGAGGTTTTCAGGGACCTCCCGGCCATCAATAACCAGCCTTCCCTTGAAGAACCAGTGGCGGGAGTGTTCGCTGTTTGACTGGCTCAGGTCAAAGCATTCGACATTGGTAGGATTTCTGCCTATATCCTTAACAAAAAGGTTGTAGTAATAATCAATGTCCCAGTCATCCAGACCAAGGCCCATCTCTGCATTGATCTTTTGAAGTGCTGATCTGCCATTTTCTATAAGAGGGACACTATAGACCGGTTCGGGCTTACCCCTGTCTCAAAGGTCCTGAGCTGTTCTGGGTAAACGCATTCAGTCATTCGGTCATGCAGCTCTGAAGCAAATTTTTCAAACTGCTCCTTCCGTATAGCGGAGGTTGCCTCAAGTACAAGACGCCTCGACCGCTCTATGCGGGTTATCTTTGAGAGGCCGCAGGCATGGCATACTGACACAGCGTTAGATGACCAGGCTGTTGTAAAGTTCATGCGGGGGCCGACCTCAAGATTCAACTTGCCCTTAATAAGGGGGGATGGGGGGGTCAGTCGTGATCTGCCAAAAAACTTTCAGAAGAAAAATTATCCGGTTCAAAGGTCTCGCTAAGAAGCCAGCGGAGCAGTCCCTACTCTTCGGGAGAAAGCGCTTCTGTTGTTTCTACATAAAAACAGTATTCTGTTTTTATGTCGTCTATCTCAGGAGAGATATTCTGTCTTGCAAAGGCAGGAGCTCTCCTGCTTTGCGCCACGTAACTGCCGGTTTCTTATATCTGTACATTAATGACACGTTTTCCCCTTTGTCCTTATCCTGCTTTGCCAAATACCCTTTTGAATATATAATCAATGTTCCTGAAGTAGTGCTTAAGGTCGAATATATCCTGGATCTCTTTTTGGGAAAGATATTTTCTGACGTCCCTGTCTTTCATGAAGCAGGGTCTTAAAATCCTTCCTTGTCTTCCAGCTCAGCATCGCGTTTTTCTGGACCAGGGCATACGCGTCCTCCCTGGTCATCCCCTTTTCAGTCAGGTTGATAAGGACATTCTGCGAATTATACAGGCCGTAGCTCCTGGCCATATTCTCCTTCATGCGCTCAGGATAGACCTGCAGTCCTGAGAGTATTCCGGTCAGGCGGTTGAGCATATAGTCCACAAGTATGGTGCTGTCAGGGATGATGACCCGCTCAACCGAAGAATGGGAAATGTCCCTTTCATGCCATAAGGCGACATTCTCAAAGGCCGCGACAGCATTTGCCCTGACAAGCCTCGCAAGGCCTGAAAGGTTCTCGCAGCCGACAGGATTCCGCTTGTGAGGCATTGCGGATGAGCCTTTCTGTCCTTTTGCAAACGGCTCTTCAGCCTCAAGCACCTCGGTCCTCTGGAGGTGCCTTATCTCTACAGCAATTTTTTCGACTGAAGCTGCGATGATCGCAAGTGTCGAAAGATATTCAGCGTGTCTGTCCCTTTGAACAACCTGTGTTGCTATGGGCTCAGGCTTGAGTCCGAGTTTTTTGCAGACCTTCTCCTCTATGTCAACCGGTATATTGGAAAAAGTCCCTACAGCGCCTGAAAACTTTCCGATGCTTACGGTTTTTCTCGCCTTTTCCATCCGCTCAAGATTTCTCTTTGCCTCTTCATACCAGAGGGCAAATTTCAAACCGAAGGTCATAGGCTCTGCATGAACGCCGTGGCTCCTGCCTATGCAGACAGTATCCTTGTACAGAAAGGCCTTTTCCTTCAAAACTGCGATGAGGTTCTTTATATCCTTTATTATTATCCCTGCCGCCTCTTTCATAAGCAGGGACTGCGCAGTATCGACGATATCCGAGGAGGTAAGCCCCTTGTGGACGTACCGGGAATCAGGTCCCACATGCTCGGCAACAGAGGTGAGAAAGGCTATCACATCGTGTTTTACAACAACCTCGATCTCATCAATCCTCGCAACATCAAAGCCGGCCTTTTGCTTGATGACTTCCAGCGATTTTTTCGGTATCTTGCCAAGGTCTGCCCATGCCTCACAGGCAGCTATCTCGACATCAAGCCACTTTTGGAACCTGTTCTCCGGCTCCCAGAGTCTTCCCATCTCTTTGCGCGTGTAGCGTTCTATCATGATTTACCCCTTTGTCTATTATATCGTTCTGCAGCTATTGTCCAAGCCAAGTCATTTTTTCAATATATTGATGAAGGCATTTATTTTAACAGTAAAGGAAATAAATAAAAACCTCTGTACAACTCCTTTTAGCTGCTATAAATTATTACTGACTGAGTTTCCCCGGCCAGATCAGTTCAGGTTTTGTGATATCTATCTTCGGCATATCTTTCTCTTCATCTCCGTTCGATTATTATACAATCATTGCCCAATATCGGCACGACAAATCCCCTGCAAGTCGCATCCATCGCACTTCTTGAGTCTGGGCAAAGCGTTGTCTCGAATCGCCCGGCCCGCCTTGACAACCTGGGCCTCTGTCTCCTTCAAAAGCTTCTCATCTACCAACTCACGGACAGCCGCACCCGCTCCTTTGTCAAGACTATAAATTTCAACAAGGTCAGCCGACTTCCCTACAAGCTGCTGGTAGCCCATAGCATAAATATGCAATTGGGTGCTTGTCACGTCTTCTTCTTGGGAGCGATCTGTTGATTTGAAGTCGATAATGATTACTTGTTTTGTATCTGTCCGCCGGATGAGATCGATTCGTCCATGCACCACAATACCCTCGGCAAGTTTGAGTTCGATCGTTTTCTCCGCGAATTCGATTTTATCCAGCACGCCCGAATTTTCCTTAAGGTATTTTCGCAGCACCACATCCGCCTGAGCCCGCATATCCTCACGCAGCTTAGGCCATGCGTAGGGCAAATGCAAATGCGTATCAAGCAGCTTGGCAACATCTTCCGACTTGAGATACTCGCCATCGAGAGCCCGCCGGTGCACTTCGGCCAGGCAATCGTGCAGAGATTTTCCGTAACCGAGTTTCTCATGGAAGCCCGGATTGAAGCCATATAGGTAACGCAGCTTGAACTGATAGGGGCACTGAAAGTAGTACTTCAACTCGGCAAAGGTCAAAGGGATTTCGATCTCTGACTTTCCAGGCTTCGGAGCAATCTTTGCAATTGTGGCTTGCGTAGGCTCCTTTGTGAGCACATATTCGGATGATGTGAGTTCGCCGATAAAAGGGGATTGCCGCGAATAATGGCCAGATGTTGCCTCAGGTGCCCAAGTGCCGAAGAGGTACTTTTTGCTTCTCGTGAGAGCTACATAGAATAGCCGCCGCTCATCTTCTTCTGATCCACGATACCGCTCTTCTCCCTTTACAGCAGCCGGTGGGATCACGTGCCACCACTGTCTGCCCCTCGCCCCAGGCGTTGGAAATCGGTTCTTAACGAGATTTGGAACGAAAACGACTGGGAACTCCATGCCCTTGGCCTGATGGATAGTCATGATCTGCACCGCATCGGGAGTCACAAATGCCGCATCCTCCCAACCCTCAGGGTAATAATCTGTTGCCTGATAGCGGAGAAAGCCAGCAAATGCCTTATAAAGACCCTCGGGACTGCTCTGCCAGTGAATCTCTTCAAAATCCGTGATCACTTGGCTGAACTTTCCCAAGTTGTAGTAAATGATCTCTCCACGATTACGGTCATGAACACCTTGCCCCGGCACAATTTCTTCTCTCAGTTCAAGAACCTGCAAAAAGCCTTGAAAGGTATGCTGAATGGAATAAGTCCGGTTGAGCAAGCGATTCTGCCAGTCCGATTTTTCCGCATCCAGCCAGTCAATCGCCTGTCGAAGCTTCGCGACTCTGATTCCGAGGTTTGCCGTCTGCCATCGCTGACTAAGTTCATCTTTATCGACTTCTCCATTGACGTAGTAGAAAATAGCTACGGCAGCCTGCACCTCCGCCGCATCAAAAAGACCGGTGACGCCTTTGATCACATACGGGATATTTGCTCGTCTGAGGGCCTCAACGACGGGACCGGCACTATTCTTAACACTTCGGAAAAGAATCGCGCAATCTGACCACGTAATGCCTCTCGTCTCGCCGCCTTCTGTGAAAGGCAGTCCTCGCATGGCAAGAATCCTTTCGACAATCCAATCAGCCTCGGCACGTGGAGATCGTAAGCGTAGGCAGAGGAGATCCCCATACTGAAAGAGCTGTTTTTCTCTGCTCTCCATGCGCTTCGGAAGCCTATGACTGTTTCTCTCCGCGACCTGTCGCGCAGCTTCGACAATGCCCTTACTGCTTCGGAAATTCTCGCCGAGCGGAACTTGATGAACAGCCTTATATCTCTTTTGAAAATCGAGAATGTTCTGTATGTCGCTTCCATTCCATTGATAGATCGTTTGATCATCATCACCGACGACACAGACTTCAGAGCCCAATTTATACAAAAGGACTATAAGCGCTTCCTGGAGCGGATTTACATCCTGATATTCGTCCACAATGAGATACTTAATTCTGTCAGTGCTCTTCGTTTTTAGGTCTGCATCGGTCTGAAGAGCGATGACTGCCTCAGTAAGTATTCGGCTGTAGTCGAGGTAGCTTTTTTTATCGAGGAGTTGATTGTATTTTTGAAGGGTTGCACCGATAAGATGGGCTTGAAGCACTTTGTCGTCGATAAATGATTCCCTGATAACCGAAAGGCATCGTTGATAAAGGCGAGAGTCTTGCCACCGCTTCAACTGCTTTCCGTCATGAGTTGCAAGGTCAGTAAGTCCAGATTCTTTTGAATGACGATCTATCAAAAGCCTTTGCTGTACATCATTAAAGAACCCTGTATTTCAGGAACCGGTACTGGTATGTCTGCAAGAGATCCAAACAGAAACCGTGAATCGTTCCAACGAACATCTCGGCGAGGCCGACACTCTGCCCGAGTTGCTCCCGGCAGAGCCGATGAATGCGATCTTTTAGCTCACCCGCAGCCTTGTCAGTAAAGGTAAATGCAACAATATTTGCAGGCCCGATGCCTTCGGGGGCCTTGTTCTTAAGTATATTTACGATCCGTTGAGCAAGGACCTGCGTTTTCCCCGAGCCCGCACAGGCGATTACCTGAAGATTACCGTCCAGATGATTGATTGCCTCAAGCTGTCGCTCAGTATAGTCCATAAACCCTTACCTCGCCCCCTCAAATACCGGCAGCGTCCCCTCACGGGAAAAACTGTAAAACTCTTCTCCGGCGACAATAACGTGGTCTACCACTTTGATATCAATCCCGCCAAGCGCCTGGACTAAACGCCGGGTGAGAGCATGATCGTGGTTCGATGGTTTGACAGTCCCAGCGGGATGGTTATGAGCAAGGATGACAGCGGCCGCCTTATGCCTCACCGCAGTCTCGACAACGTGCCGGGGATGCACGAATGCGTCCTTCACCGTTCCCTCGCTTATGAGAGCCGGATAGTGGATCCTGAGCCGGGAATCAAGACAGATGACATAGAATACTTCCTCAGAGCGTCCTGCCATGAGCGGGACAAGATATTCAGCAGCAGCCTCGGAGGTGTTCAGCGGTTTCCGCGTATGCCTGATGCGGTCCAGGAAATAGCGGCGGGTTACCTGGGGGACCAACGCAAGAAATGCCGCAGCGTTCGCACCGACACCGTCGACAGCCGCCAAATCCTTCGGGTCTGCCTCAAGCACTGCAGACAAACTGCCGAACCGCTGCATCAGCCGGTGCGCAAGTGGATTTGTATCGATACGGGGGATCGCCTGAAAAAGAAGCAGTTCGAGCACCTGATGGTCTTCAAAGTTGGTCCAGCCCCTCCCTGAGAAACCGTTCCCTTAAACGTTCCCTGTGACCTTTGTGGAGTTGTTGCCCTGAACCCTTATTCAACTATTGCTCCTCCCTATAATCCGTATGAAAGCCGTTCTATCAGCGGCAGCGGCAGATCATTTTCAGACATTTTTTTCTGCGTTACGGCGATATCATAGGAAACCCGTACTATCTCGATCCTGTCATCATCCACAATAACATAGCAGGCCCTCGGGTCTCCGTCCCGCGGCTGGCCGATGCTGCCGACATTGATGATATACCTGCTGCCTTCCCGTTTCTGCATTACAGCTTTATTGATATTCAGCTCGCCGGAGTGAGTCATCCCGATAATAAAAGGCCTGTGACTGTGTCCGACAAAACAGGCTGTGGTGTGCATGTACCTGAAGTTTGTTTCCGCGTCTGCGAGTTTCAGGAGATAGTGCCAGCGCTCAGGTTCATAGGGCGATGCGTGCACAAGGGTAATGTCGATCTCCGTTATTTCGGATTTCAGGGGAGCACGCCGAAGAATCTCCCTGGTTGTAACCGGTCAGGATATTATCGGTCCATAGGAGAGCTGCCCTTGCAAATTCATTAAATGTTCTCGTGTCAGCAAGACCGACTGCGCCGCGGTCATGATTACCGGCGATCATGATTTCACATTCCGACTCAAGAAGCCCAACGCTTTCATTCGGTTCAGGCCCGTAGCCGACAGCGTCGCCGAGAAAAAATATGCCTCTATCCGTCTCTGCCTGATATCTCCCAGAACAGCCCTGAGCGCTTCTCCGTTTGCGTGAACATCCGAAATGACCGCATACTTACTGTGATTTCCCATGGACATGCGCAATCTTGTCAAGAAGGCCGTTTATAAATGAAGCGGATTCCAGGGAAGAATATTTTTTTGCTATTTCGAGAGCTTCATTGATCGTCACCGCTGCCGGGATTTCATTTCTGTACAAAAT
>CAVVAQ010000022.1:0-164444 GCA_963746295.1 uncultured Nitrospira sp.
GGGCTTTTGTAAGTATCAAAAAAGGGGGGAAGCTTCGAGGGTGTATAGGAACGTTTATGCCATGTACAGAAAATGTTGCGTCTGAAATAATCAAGAATGCCATATGTGCAGCGACCCAGGACCCCCGCTTTGATCCGGTTACCGCAGATGAGTTGAACGACCTGGAATATTCTGTGGATGTGCTCTCTCCTCCCGAAAAGGTCTCTCATCCCCGCGAGCTTGATCCGAAAAAATACGGGGTCATCGTTGTGCATGGATCACGCAAAGGGCTCCTGCTCCCTGATCTCGAGGGTGTGGACTCGGTGGAAGAGCAACTGCGGATAGCGAAAATGAAGGCCTGGATCAGTCCTGATGAAAAAGTGGAAATATTCCGCTTTATGGTTGCACGGTACAGGTGATTGTTTTGGAAGATAAGACGCGGGAAAAGATTGCTCACAGAAACCTCAATATAGGGAGAGGGGTCAGATTTTTTCTCATTTTTTTAGTAGTCGCTGCCGTGATCATTGAAGGGTATTATATTTATGCGTTACACGATAAAATTGAAAAACGAAACGATGAATTAAAGGATATTTCAGTCCAGCTGCAGTTCTTAAAGCATGAGCGAGACGAGCTGAAGGCAACCCTTTCTTCAACGCAAACAACAGGAGACGTTGGTCATGGAAATACCCCTGAAAGGTAATATTAAAGACATAAGTCTCGTAAGAATACTTGTTTCTCTGAACAGGAACAGAAAAACGGGTATCCTGACAGTTTCTCCCTCTTCTGTCACGAAAAATATATATCTGAATGTGGGCGATGTTATTTTTGCATCTTCTACGTATGAGGATGACCGACTGGGCGAAATGCTTCTCAAGGCAGGCAAAATAACGGTCGACCAGTATGATAAAGCTGTAGTGCTCCTAAAATCAACGGGTAAGAGACTGGGAGCCATTCTCGTTGAACTCGGATATCTTACCCCGAAAGAAATTTTCTGGGGCCTTAAATACCAGGTGAACGAAATTATTCAGAGCATGTTTCTGATGGAAGATGCCGCTTATGAATTCCGGGAGGGGGCTATTCCTGCCCAGGAAGTCATTTCTCTGAAAATGAGTATGGGGAATCTGATATACGCAGGGGTGAACAGGATTATCAACTGGACAAGGATACGCAATGAAATGCCTGATACCGCTTCCGTGTTCAGGCTTACTGACGATCCTCTCAGCCTTTTCCAGGATATAGAGCTGAGTTCGCAGGACAAGAAGATCCTCTCTCTCATCGACGGGAGAAAAACAATTAAAGAGGTCATCGATGGATCCTGGATGGGCTCTTTTGAAGCATTGAAGATTCTCTATGTCCTTTGGTCCATCGGAATGATCGAGCAGCCGGCGACCCGGATGGAAAGCAGCAAAGCCGCATCTGCGACGACAAAATCCGAAAAGGCTTCACTGGATGAAATTCTGAGACCTCTCTCTGAAGAAGTAGAGACACTGGTCACGATGATCAACTCGCTCTACTCGCAGCTCCGAAGCTTGAGTTATGATGAACTCCTGGGCGTAGACAAAAGTGCAGACAGTGAAATCATAAAGAAAAACTATTACCATCTTGCAAAGAAATATCATCCTGACAGACATTTTCCCTTTGCAGACCCTGACACCAAGACAAAACTGACGACGATTTTCGATGCTCTCACAAAGGCGTATGAAACCTTAAAAGACGACACGCTCAGGCAGAAATATTATCAGTCTCTGGCTGCTCCGAAGCACAGTAAAGGGATTGAAGACAGCAGCGATGCAGAAGAGCAGTTTAAAAGGGGAGTAACAGAATATAAAAAAAAGAATTACTGGGATGCGATTGAAAATTTTAACGGGGCGATAAAACTGAAGCCGGATATCCCGAAATATTTGAGCTATTTGTCCCTGGCATACTCAAAGGTCCCCGGCAAGCTGAAGGAGGCTGAAGAGGTACTCCTTCAGGCAATTAAGCTGGAGCCTTTCAACGCAGATCTCTATACAAATCTCGGGCTTATCTATATCAAAGGAGGCCTGAAAAAAAAGGCCGTTACGAGCTTTCAGAAGGCTTTAAAGATAGACCCCGGCCATCATAAGGCCAAAAAAGGATTGGAACAGACCAAATAATCAGGCAACTATGTTTCAGGGCCGGCAAGTATTACCGCCTGAATGTACCACTTTTGCCACCCCGCTTTTCGACCAGCATGATATCCGAAATAATCATGCCTCTGTCGACTGACTTACACATGTCATATATGGTGAGGGCGGCAACGGAAACAGCGGTAAGGGCTTCCATCTCGACTCCAGTCTTCCCGGCGACTGTTACTCTGGATTCTATGTGTATTGCACTGTTTTTCCTATCGATATCGAAATCGATCTCGACCGAGGTAATATTCAACGGATGACACATCGGGATCAACTCTGCTGTTTTTTTTGCTGCCATAATGCCTGCCACCCTGGCAACACCAAGCACATCACCTTTTGAGATCTCCCGGTTTTCAATCAGTTCCACGGTGATGTCTGTCATCGAGACAAGTCCTTTAGCAACGGCTTTTCTCTGAGTCACCGGTTTGTCAGAGACATCAACCATGCGTGCTTTGCCATCCTTGGTAAAGTGCGTAAACCCTGTCATCCGCCAATCTTCGACATCGGTCTTTTCTGTATCGTATCAGGGCATATTGATCGTAAATCCCTGCTATCGGCTGTCACCGAATCAGCACTATGGTTCTCAGGCAGGTTTTGCCGGCTGCCAATTCTGTGTCCTTCGGGTTTTACCGCTATTGACAACAAAAGCAAGCGCACTATCTCTTTATCGGAAGCACCGCGCCTGATTGCAGTCCCAAGATCGATCTCTGTTTCGGAGAACAGACAGGGCCGCAATTTACCGTCTGCTGTAAGTCTTAAGCGGTTGCAATCACTGCAAAAATGATGGGTAAGCGCGCTGATAAACCCGATAACTCCTTTTGCGCCCTTGAATTGGTAATACTTTGAAGGTCCGTTTCTTCTGATGTGTACCGGAGACAAAGGGCCCAATGATTCAATAATTTTTTTGATCTCATCTGTAGTCATATATTTTGCAGGGCTCCAAAAATCAATATCAGCAGAAGGCATGCATTCGATGAATCTGACCTGATATTCACTATCCATAGTCATCCTGGCGAAACAGAGGATCTCTTCATCATTAAAACCTCTGATCGGCACCATATTGATCTTGATCGGCTTAAGACCGGCCTGACCCGCTGCATCAATTCCTCTCAAAGCAAGCGCCAACGCTCCCCCCCGGGTTATTTCCCGGTAGCGTTCTTCATTGAGTGAATCCAGGCTGATATTGACCCTGTCAAGTCCTGCGTCTGCAAGCGTCTGCGCATATTTTTCAAGCAGAATGCCGTTTGTTGTCATGCTGAGATCCTGTATTCCGTTTATATGCCTAATAGAAGATATAAGAAAAGCGATGTTTCGTCTGGTAAGAGGCTCTCCGCCCGTCAGTCTGATCTTCCGCACCCCGAGCCTGGCGGCATTTTGTGCGATCCGAATAATTTCTTCATAGCTGAGAATATCTTTGTGTTTTACCGGTTCCACGCCCCCGGCCGGCATGCAGTAGAGACATCTCAGATTACACCTGTCGGTTACAGAGATCCTCAGATAATCTATGGTTCGGGAGAATCTGTCTTTCACACGATTCATTTCTTCTTGCCGTTCTTTTTGTCTATTTCAGCAAGTTTTTTCCTGGCGAGTTCTGTGTCTTTAGAATCAGGGAACTGCTCGATCAGCTTGTTCAGTATTATTTTGCCTGTTTTTACATCTTTGATCTCAAGAAAGGCGAACGCCTGTTTCAACAGTGCGGTACTCGTCTTCTTGCTGCCAGGATACTTTTTCAGGAGAGACTCATAGGCCAAAATGGCATCTTCATAATATTTCTCTGCGTAGTAAGTCTCCGCAATCCAGAACTGCGCGTTATCTGTCAGGTCGTTTTTCGGATAATCCTTTATAAACGCTTCGAATCCCGCTCGAGCATCCTTATATTTTTTGTCCTTGAACAACTGATACGCGGCATCGTAGGCATTTGTTTTCTTATCCACAGAGTCTTTTTTCTCAGGAGTTTTGTCCGGAGTTGCGATGTCCGCCTTTTGTCCGGGAGTTTCAGCCTGAGCTGAAGTTCCCGTCTGTTCATTCACCGGTTCTTTCTGTTTTGTGGCACCTTCGAGGACAGCCATCTTTTCTTTCAATAGCTTTACCTGATTCTCGAGGCTGCTGATCTGGGTCTTCAGAAGATCACGTTCGGCTGTGGATTCCTTCAAGGTCTTCTCAACAAAGTACCGGTTTTCCTCAAACCTGCCGCGCATCTCCTGAAGACTGCTTGAGAGATCGTTGACCCGGGAAGTCATTCCCGCCTGACTTTCCCTCACCGCAGTAAAAGAATCTTCCTTGACTGCCTCTGCTGTTTTTTCCTTTCAAGGTATTGACTTCTGTTTTTGCAGCGGCTGATTCCCGCCTCAGGTCATTCACCTCGCTCCGCAGTCGATAGAAATCAGTGTTCGATACGCACGCGGATAACATACAAAGCAGCAATACAGCCAATACGCTCTTCATTATTTGCCGGCCTTCATTAAAATAACTATATGTGCCCTTCTGTTTTTTGCCCAGCATGCTTCACTCTGCTCGGTACATACCGGCTTCTCTTCTCCGTAGCTGATTGTTTCGATGCGGGTAGAAGGAACCCCGAGGGAAACGAGGAAGTCTTTAACGGCTTTTGCCCTGCGGTCACCAAGAGCAAGGTTATATTCATTTGTTCCGCGGTCGTCGCAATGGCCTTCTAACGATACAGAGGAAGAACTGTTCTTCACCATCCATGCAGAAACCGCTTTTAACGCTGCCCGGTAACTTTCCTTTACATCGTATTTGTCATAGTCGAACAGGATGTCTTCAAACATCCCTTCTTTTCCCTCGACAGAGCTTGCTGCCATGTCTTTTGATGCGATAGACTCAACCTTCTGCTCAGTGATTTTGTCTAATCCCTTCTTCTCTTGTTCAGATGCAGGCTGCTCTTTTGCTGATGGCGGAACCGTTGTTTCGGGCCGCGTGGCTGTTCTTTTCTGACACCCGGTTACGAGCATGAAAGATGCCAGGACAACAGTCAGCGTTACCAGCATAAAAAATGTGTTCACTCGTACTGCATCTGTCTTACTTTTTCTCATCAATTTCCTCCTTGATATAAAGTTTAGTTTGGTGACCATCTTGGACCAGTGGACCTCAATCCTTTGGGACTGACCCGTTGCTGAACCTCTCCGTTCGCTCTCATAATAAAGATGCCTTTTGTTTTTTCCCTGTCAGAGGAAAACGATATGTATCTGCCGTCAGGTGAAAAAGAAGGATCTTCGTTGTTACCCTGCTCGGTAAGCTGGACGAGTTCAGAGCCGTCCGGTTTGACCATACAGATCTGATTTTTGCCGCGCCTGCAGGAAAAAACTATTCTGTCGCCTTTTGGTGACCAGCTCGGAGACGTATTATACGAACCCTCAAACGTTATTCTCCTGACGTCACTCCCGTCACTGCGCATCAGATAAATCTGGGGACTTCCGCCGCGGTCTGAGACAAATGCGATCATGTTACCGTCAGGGGAAACCGACGGGGAGACTTCGATGCCGTATGTTGCGGTGAGTTTTTTTAGAGTACGGTCCCTTAACGACAGCACAAAAAGATCAGGTGTGCCTTCTTTGCTTGATGAAAATATCACCTTATCTCCCTGGGGGAAAAAATCTCCTGCCATGTTTGTCCCCTTGGATGAAAAAATTTTCTTTTCGGTCATTTTCAAAAAGTCTAACAGATATAAACCCCATTGTCTACCCCGCTCAGAGGAGTAGAAAAGCTGAGAGCCGTCGGGTTTCCAGTGAGGGGTCAGCATTAATGTGCCCTTTAATCCCAGCTTTTTAACCCTCTCTCCGTCCCAGTCCATCAGATAAATACTTTTCTCTCCTTCCTGTTCGGCGACAAAAGCTATTCGGGTCCTGAAAACGCCCGGGACACCGGTCAATGCCTGGTAGATATCATTTGCAATAGTATGAGCGAGCTGCCGCATCAGGTCTTTTTCCCCCTGGTACTGTTTACTCAGAATCGGCCCGGCCTCCAGGGTATTATAAAGACTGATCGTTACTGTTATAGTCCTTTCGCCACTCACGTTCCCTTTCACAACCGCTTCGATGCCCAGAGGCGTCCAGTTTTGCGGATGAAAAGGCTGAGCCGGCCCCTCTATATACGATGCTTTATCGATGTATTGAAAAAGTCCGGTGAAGGTGAGGTCATCACGGATAATATCAGAAATCTCTCTGCCCGACGGGCCCTGAAGGTCATAAATTGCGATCGGGAGCTTCCTGGATGATGGCGACGTGATGTCGATATAGATCTTTGACTCAGCAACAGCGGGAAGTGAGCAGTGAAAAATAAAAAGCGCCAGAATAAAGAAAACAAATTTTGAATTTTGAATTTTAAATTTTTCCTTCATGGGTAAAACCGTATTCCTATTTCCATCTCATGGAGCGGGGGAGACACCGGAGAAGCCTTTGCAATGGCTTGCAAAACCGACCTGTCAAAAAAAAGATTACCTGAGGCTTTCTCTTTCTCCAGCACGGTAATAGATCCATCCCTGTTGATCTTCACCAGTATTATGGCCTCAAGATTCTTCTCTCCTGTATCAGGCCACCGCCATTCCCGCCATATTTCATCTGATATCTTCGCGATATATATATCTGTCGGCGTCCCTTTTTGGCCTCCCGCTGCCCCTTGCTTGTCGGAAGACCCGGCAGTGGGTTTTGCCGTACCCGCCTTTCCTGATATCTCCGCTATCCTTTTCCTGATATCGTCATTTCGTGCCAGTTTCTTGATAGCGTCCGCTTTAGCTTTGAGCGCTGACAGTTTTTCGTTCAAGCTTTTTTCGTCCGCTTTTTCGTCCGCCTTTGTCACTGCCTTGCTTGCTTCAGGGCTTTTCGCTTTTTCAACAACTCTTGATTTTGACTCTTCAATTCCTGGAACACTCGCTCCCGAACTACGTCCCTGTGAAGGACTCACCAGACTCACCGTATACGGTGAAGGCATAACAACAGAGCGGGAATATTGCATAAGAACAACTGAAAGAACAAGGAGAGCCAGATGCAGCAGCAGGGAAGCCGCAGCTGTTTTCTGGAGGCTCGGCTCTCTCATTTCATATCGATCTTCGGTTCGGTTATCATTCCGAGTTTCTCTATCCCTGCCTCCTTGATCTCACCCATGACTTCAACAACAAGTCCATAGGGCACATCTTTGTCCGCCTTCAGAAAAATATTCGGATTCATTTTGCTTATTGCTTCGAGTTTCTGTTACATCGCCGCCATCGTAACCGGGGTATCATTCATATAAATAGTCCGGTCTTTTGATGACAATGGCTACTCCTTTCTTCCGGGGGCAGTTCCTTGCCTTTTGCCTGCGGCAGATTAACATCCACTCCCTGCTGCATCAGAGGGGCCGTCACCATAAAAATAACCAGCAAAACGAGCATAACATCAACAAAAGGAGTGACATTTATCTCTGAAAGTACCGTTCTGTGCCTGTCCGTTCTCATTTACTTTCCCTTGTGAACAACTCCAGGAGGTCTTCCGAAAAATCTTCCATGTCTATGATCATCTTTCTGGCCATGCTGAGATAATAATTGTATGCGATTACGGCAGGAATCGCGGCGGCCAAACCGACTGCTGTAGCTATAAGCGCTTCTGCGATGCCGGGCGCAACAATAGCAAGGGATGCAGACCCCGCAGACCCGATACCCTGAAACGAATTCATGATCCCCCAGACTGTGCCGAACAGTCCGATAAAAGGTGATGTGGAGCCTGTCGTAGCAAGAAAATTCAGATATCTTTCGAGTTTTACTGATTCGAGCGTCTCGTATCTTCTGAGAATGCGTTTTATCTCATTCTTGTCCCTTCCCGTCTCGTCTGCATACACGGACTTGAAAACATTTGCGATCGGGCTTATGTGAAGATTTTTTGTTACCTTATAGAGATCAGAGACGGTTTTGTTGGCCCGGTAAGACCGCAAGAAATTTTCTGATTCTTTTTTTGCCTTCGAAAAATATCTCTGTTTATAAAAAATAATCGCCCATGAAACCACTGAGAAAAAAAGGAGTATAAGCAGTACCCCTTTTACTACGTAACCTGCCTGAAGAATTAACTGAAGAGCTGAATGGTTCATTATTACCTCTTGAGAGTTTTTTTGAATTTAGCTAATTTGACCCAAAAAGTCAAATGAAAGAATTTTAATCTACCGTATATAATACATTAAACCAATGAATAAAAATTTTCGTTTCTGTTATAATTATCAATCCCGGAGGGGTGGCCGAGCGGTTGAAGGCGACGGTCTTGAAAATCGTTGTAGGGGTGACTCTACCGTGAGTTCGAATCTCACCCCCTCCGCCATCACGCTTTCATGTATATCAATGCGTTAGTGAAGTTATAACACTTAAAATACTGTCTCCGGAAGTACTACAGACCCGCTTTTAGAATTTCTTAATTATGTTGATTGTGAATGAGACAAAATAACTCGAAACGTAAGAAAGAAGAATAAATCAGGGAGGATATATGATTGTCAGGCTTATTGGATTGACGGCTGCCATTTTGTTATTCCAGATGGGTAATGTGCATGCTGAAGATTTGAACCCTGTCGTAGGAAAAGTGGGTCAGTTTATCTTAAGGGAGGCGGACCTGGATCGGCTGATAAGCTATCAGCCGGCAGAAGCACAAAAATCCATTCAGAGCAGTTCAGAACAGAGGGCCAATTTTATCCGGCAGATACTTTTGACAAAAGCGATTGCATCGAGAGCCAGAAAAGACGGATTTGAAAAGAAGCCGGAGACCAGGGAAATCGTCAGCTACTTGATCGATCAGTACCTTGCCCAGGAATACCTCAGCAAGGTTGTTGGTGCAAATGCGACATCGACAGATGAAGAGATGAAAAAGTATTATGCAGAACATGAAAAGGATTACCTGATACCGGAAGCAGTCAAAGTTCGTCACATCTTCATTTCCGCTCCCAAGGATTCAACAGCTGAATTGAAAGACAAGGCGAGAGCAAAGGCGGAGGATGTACTCCGGCAGATCAGGAAGAGTGAGGACTTTGGCAAGATTGCCAGGGAGTATTCTGAAGATGCCGATTCTGCCGCCAAAGGTGGTGATATCGGGTATATTACAGCGGGCCAAACCAATTCCCAGGAATTTGAAAATGCTGCCTTTGCCCTTAAATCTGGCGAGGTGAGCACTATTGTGGAAACGCCCTTCGGCTTTCACATTATCCGGGTGGATGAGAGACGGGAGAAGAGGACGGCGAGCTTTGATGAAGTGAAGGAATATATTCAGTCCCAGCTCAAAGAGCAGAACAGACAGAAAAAGAGTCAGGAGTTTTTGGATAATCTTGTCAAGGAGTCTGGGCTGGAAATAGATGGCGAAAAGAGCACCATCTCTAAATAATATAATTCTGTGACATGATGAATTCGACACCTCAGCTGTCTATTTCGATTAGGCTTTCAAAGAATTGCTTTCTTAAAAATAGGGATTTCCATTAAGGACTGCTTACAGACGGGCCCTTTTCATTCTTTTTCTTGCCGAATTCTTCTCTCATCGATTCTGTGTCCCAGCCTGCATCCCGGTATTCCTCCTTGTCATGCAGTTCAGACAGTAAGAGTTGTTCGAGGTCCTCAATCCTCTGACGGGCCACAGAAATGTAGCTCTTTTGGTCATGCCTCAGATGGCGGAGTTCATTTATTGAGTCCTCATCATGCTGCTGGAAGATCTTGGCTGCCCGGTGCGCCTGATAAGACCGGAACCCGAGGTTCCGCAGCGCGTCTGTGCCGGCCCTCAGTGAGGTATCGAGCGTTTCCCTGTAAACATGGTTCACTCCCGCATCCAGCAGTGCATATGCCTCTGTCCTGTCGGACGCCCGTGCAAAAAGCAACAGGTGCGGGAAGTTTTTTTTTGCCGCATGAACCATCCCGATCATCTTTTCATGATCATTGATCGCAAGGATGAGGATCCTGGCCCTGCCTGCTCCCGCGGAATGAAGAAGGTCATGACGCGATGAATCGCCGTAAAAAACCTTGAGGCCCAGCTTGCGCAGGAGATCAACCTTGTCAGAGTCATGCTCCAGGACCGTAATGCCGATGCCGTTTGCCCTCAGGAGGCGGCCGATAATACTGCCGAAGCCGCCGAACCCGGCGATGATGACGGGGTTTTCTTCATTGATAGCATCCGGCTCCCTTGTTTCAGGCTCCCTGGTGCCGAACCTGGGCTGTATCACCTTTTCATTAATCAGCATCAGGAGCGGGGTCAACGCCATGGAAAGGGCAACAGTCCCGATTAAGGGATTTGCCACTTCACTGGTCATTACGTGTTTCTGGACAGCAAAAGAAAAAAGAACAAAGGCAAACTCGCCGCCCTGGGCCAGGGCAAAGGCAAAGAGCATGTTCTGGTCAGGGCCCATCTTAAAGAGCCGGCCCAGGAACAGGAGGATGATAAACTTTATGAGGATAAGCCCGCAAATCAGCATCCCGATAAGCCCGGGGTTCGAAGAAATGAGATTGAAATCAATGGAGGCACCGACAGCAATAAAGAACAGGCCCAAAAGAAGCCCCTTGAACGGTTCGATATCACTTTCCAGTTCATGCCGGTACTCGCTGTTCGCCAGGACGACCCCTGCCAGGAACGTTCCGAGAGCCGGGCTTAGTCCGATTTTCGTCATGAGAAGGGCAATGCCAATGACAAGGAGCAGGGCGGCCGCGGTAAAGATCTCTCTCAAACGGGTTTTTGCGATTGCACGGAATACAGGCCTTACCAGGAAGAGTCCAGCCACTATGATCGCCGCTATCACACCCAGCACCACGAGGGTATGGGCCCAGCCTGGTAACCCTGCAACCCATGCAGCACTTGCGTTGGCAGCATGATCCATTGAGGAGGCTGCTTCATCCGTGCCTGCAGCCTTTAAGGCCAAAAGAGGCAAGAGTGCGAGCATCGGAATCACGGCAATATCCTGAAATAATAGTACTGAGAAGGAACTCTGTCCGGCATCGGTCTTTATCAGGCCTTTTTCGTTCAGCGTCTGAAGCACTATCGCAGTGGAAGACAGAGACAGGATCATGCCAACTGTCAGGGCGCTCTGAAAGGGAAGCCCGATGGCCATGGCGAGCAGGGTTATCAATACCGTAGTGACTACTACCTGAAGCCCACCCATCCCGAGGATAGGACCTCTCAATCGCCAGAGCAGGGGAGGCTGAAGTTCCAGTCCGATGAGAAAGAGCATCATGATGACACCGAACTCGGCAAAATGCATGACATCCTGCCCTTCTTCACCGATCAGTCCGAAGCCGAAGGGCCCTATGATGAAGCCCGCAATGAGATATCCAAGCACTGACCCCAGCCCGAGACGCTTGGCAACCGGGACTGAGATGACAGCCGCAGCAAGGTAAACAACTGCCTGAAAAAAGAAACCTTCTCCCTGCATATGTCCTTTCCGTACTACTACTTCAGGATTATTTCATCCAGCCGCGAATTGAGCCTCGGCAATTTATGGGCCGCTTCCAGATCGATCTTGTTGTCTCTCAGGGCCGTTAATATCATACGATAGTCTTCAGCGTGGCCGGCAATTTCATGTTCAGTCAACGTATGAGTGCCGTGAACAACAAATGGCGGCAGATACTCCATCCCGCAGAGATAGGCCAACTGGTCGACTGGGGCCAGGAACTCCCTCATGGTGAATCTGTTAAAACCCTCCTTGCGAAACAGAGACTCCCTGCCCCCGGTAGTTACGGCGCTGAGCAGTTTCTTCTCTTTTAACGCGACGCCTTCCCTGCCGTATGCCCACTTGTGCTGGAGTACAAGGTCCTGCCATTCCTTGAGGAG
Source organism: uncultured Nitrospira sp. (assembly GCA_963746295.1). GTDB lineage: Bacteria > Nitrospirota > Thermodesulfovibrionia > Thermodesulfovibrionales > UBA6898 > JAOUFP01. Next base: position 11,900 of record CAVVAQ010000022.1, read on the forward strand.
CGCAGGCATGCTGAACCAGAACAAAGGGTGCTGGAAAACGATGATATCGTTCTCCTGCAACAGGGCCTGCTCTTTTCCGACATGTATGTGAAAGTCAGGATAGGTTTCATACAGGTCATGGAACGTAATACCCTCAAGGTCCCTGACGCGGCTTATCAATTGCCTGTTTACCCGCGACTTCTGCAGAGCCGGATGGGCAAAGAGTATCAGGATGCGGTTATCGTATTTTTTATTGTTATTCACTGTTATAACAGGAAACCTGAGATGCGTTCGATTACATTGCGCGATGATCCTGTCAGTCAAACGACTATCACGCATAGATAATATGTATCATACAAAAAGATATCTCAGGACACAACAATTCGGCGCAGCCCGCCACCTGGCAACAATTTTTCAAAATCAGTGAAGCGGAGGCTTAAATAATAGTAAATTCAATAAGTTATAGAATTATATTGTCTCTTTTACTCGTATACATGGTACAGATATTATATATTCAACATTATAATCAACTGGTCGGTTCTTCTCGATACTGATATGATCAACAGCACTTTGGACTCCGTCTACTATCAGAGGGATTTTGAGAAGTTGTAATTATGCGAATAATCCCTGGACTCCACAGCTTGACAGAGACTCTTGAGGTGCTATACTGAAAATGTATCTTCTGAGAACCAGCAAAGGTGGTGGTTCCAGCTTATTCACGTGCATGCATTATATTTTCTCTATGCACAGTATTTTTCATGCTTGTAAAGGTCTTTTTCTTTACAGCGATTTTTCCTGCAAACCGTTATAAGAGGGTGTCCGGAAAGGGAGGTGGTGACCGTTTCATTTTATGACTAATTTATGAATGCATAATCTGTTTTTGCACAGGGACTCTTTTTTCATGCTACGCATTTTCCCCTTTTACAACCTTAAAAAAGGAGGGTGTTATGAAATTCTTATCGTTAGCTCTGGCTTTGGTCCTTTTGACGATGCCTTTTGCGGCTTCCGCCGAAAAGGCAAAGACGATCGACGAGCTTGCAAAGATGTTTGACTCATCGCAGTGCAAATCATGCCACGCAGAAATTTATGCGCAATGGGAGAAATCCCACCATGCGAGGCCTCTGATGGGTGTTGCCGGCGGTCTGATGATGACGCCGGTTGTCAAGGCCAGTGCATTCAAGGTTAATAGCCCCAAAGAAGCGACCCTGAAAACATTCCCCTGTTTCAAGTGTCATCTTCCGCAGGCAGTCGCCCATGCAGAGGACTCGGTCGCTCAGGAACTGACCGAGGCGCTGTTCGTAGCGTCAGACGAGAAGAAATCAGCAGAGGAAAAATCTGCGGCAAAGGCAAAAGTAGCGAAACTCCAGATCACCTGTCTGGTCTGCCATAACGAAAAGGCGATTACACACAGGCTTGTTGAGGGCAAACCCGAGCCCGGCATGATCTATGGCACAAAGAATATTGATGCAGGAGCGCATAAGGTGAAGAAGAGCGTTATCATGACCCAGGCGATATTCTGCGGCCAGTGCCACGGGACAGGCCCCAACTTTGAGTTCGACTACCCTGTGCAGTGCGCAACACTGTATGGCAGCTATCAGCATAACTATCTCTCGAACGGCGGGTTCGAGTCCTGTCAGGAATGTCATATGAAGAAGGTCAACGGCAAGGCTGATCATTTGATCGGCCCCAACTTTGATGACAAGGCGCAGACCGCTGAATTGCTGAGCAAGAGCATTCATCTTGATGTGCAGACACTCGGCTACCAGTGGCTGAGAAAGGCAGGGGACCTCAGGCCTATGGTAGTTGTCAATACCAAGATAACCCATGACGCAGGCCATAGAATTCCCGATGGTTGACCGTCCCATAACAGAGTGGTCATGGAAGTGACCGCAAAGAGTCTGGACGGTAAAGAGCTCTTCAAGGAGGAAAAACACTATCATACCCAGGCGACTAATTGTCTCAATGAAAAGATGGCGTATGGAGCGCAGAACAAGACATCCTATGTCCGTGATACAAGCCTCCAGCCATACAAGTCAAACGATGCATCCTTTGAGATAAAGCTCCCTGAGGGTGTAAGAACTGCTGATGTCACTGTTGAGCTGAATTATGAGATCCAGGTGCCTGACAACAAGGTACTTATCCAGAAGGTTACAAAGAGGGTAACGCTGGACAGGTAGTGAATCGGCTAAAGTCCATTGGTGAGGCTATACCTGTTTCTTGCAGGTATAGCCTTATTTTTCCGTGACAAGCATCGGACAATCGTGCGAACTCCTCAATGCTCAGGGTCTCCGGTCTTCTCTGAGGGTCGATCCCCGAGGAGATCAGCAAGTCTTTTATACCTTCACCGAAACTCTTCAGAGAGTTTGAGAGCGTTTTTCTCCGTTGTGCAAAAGATGTTTTTACGAGTCTGAAGAACAGTTCTTCATTCTTGACTATCACGGAAGGGCGTTCTAAAATTTTCATATACACAACAGCGGAGTCTACCTTTGGTGCCGGATGAAACGCCTCTCTTGGAATAATGAATTTTAATTCAGGCCCGGCAAAATATTGAATCATTATGCTCAGAACTCCATAATCCTTGCCTCCCGGTTTCGCGACAATCCGTTCAGCCACCTCTTTCTGGATTGTCAGGGTCATACTCTTTACATGCGCCCTTGCATCAAGCAGCCTGAAGATGATGGGCGTTGTTATATAGTAGGGGATGTTGGCAACGACTTTGAATTGACCGATGGTCTCGAAAGGAAACTGTAGAGCATCTCCCTGAATGATCTCGACATTCCGGTAGGCGATGAAATCTCCCCTCAGCCTTTCATATAGTGTATGGTCAAGCTCAATGGCGATCAGCCTCTGCACCCGTTCTGCGAGTATCCGGGTGAGGCTGCCCGGACCGGGTCCTATCTCAACAACGGTATCTGCTTCGTCAAGGCAGGCTGATTGGATTATTCGGTTGAGTATGGAACGGTCAGAAAGAAAATTCTGGCCGAGATGCCTTTTGCTCATACAAGGCTCATGTGAGCTGCAAGTTTGAGGGCCTCTCTCATGCTTGAAGAATCTGCCTTGCCGCTCCAGGCGATATCATATGCCGTCCCGTGGTCAGGCGATGTCCTTATGATCGGCAGGCCTATTGTCACATTAACCCCGCGCTCGAATGCTATCATCTTCAGCGGGACCAATCCCTGGTCATGATACATGCAGACAACCATGTCTACCGCTCCCTGGTATGCCTTATGAAATATCGTGTCAGGAGGATAGGGGCCTGTTACCTGAATACCTTCCCTGCGGGCTGCCTCAATGGCCGGCATAATCTCTCTGATTTCTTCATCCCCAAAGATGCCTGCCTCTCCTGCATGAGGATTCAGGCCTGCCACGGCGATTCTGGGGAGTGCTATGCCCAGCATGCTGCATGCCCTCTGTGCGAGACGCACAGTTCTCAATACAGAATCATAGCGGATCATATCAGGCACATTCCTTATTGCTGTATGAATCGTGACAAGAATGACCCGTAACGGGCCCCCGACGAGCATCATCGCGTACTGCTTTGTGCCAGTAAATTCAGCGATCATTTCAGTATGTCCGGGCCATTTCAGGCCGGCCATTTTCAATGCCTCCTTTGAAATCGGGGCTGTAACAATGGCATCTGCCTGCTTGCTCTGCGCCAGTTCAACCGCCTTTTTGATATAGGCAACGGAAGCTCTTCCGCCTTCTGCTGTCGGCAGCTTCTTCGTAAATTTCTGTATCGCAGCCATATCGATCAGATCAATGGAAGTAGCAGAGAGCCTTGCTTCCTCAGGTTCCCTGATAATGTTCAGCTTTACAGAGAGACCAAGGAGCAGGATTGCTTCCTCCATCACAATTCTGTCACCGATAACAATAGGGATGCAAGGAGTAAGCTCTTCACGGTGCTGGAAAAAAGCCTTTAAAATTACCTCTGCCCCTACCCCGCCAGGGTCACCCATTGTTATCGCGATTTTTTTCATGGTTTCGGTTCCAGGGGATAGTATTCGCCATGTCCCGGGAAGATCCGTGCGGCCCTTCCCTGCTTCAGCAGTTTTTTATGTATTCCTTCGAGAAGAGCCTGCAGTTCTGTCATCTCTTTTTTGAAAACCGGACCATTGCTGTTCGGATTTATCAGGAGATATTTATAGACATTGAGCGTGTCCTTATTCTCTGCGGTAAGGCTCTTGAGATTGAGCAGATAATCTGCAGTGAATAACAGGCCGTATTCCTTGTTCAGGAAAAAGACATTTCCGGGGATATGGCCCCCATGGCTTTCGAGCACTTCAAATTCCAAGTCTCCTATAAAAAATATATCGATTACATCAAAAGCACCTTCCCTGTCTACAGCAGACAGCGAAAAATAAGCAGGTTGGGCAGGGAACCTGCAATTTGTAAACCTGTTGACAAGCCGGGTGTAGAATTTGTTCAAATTCGAGAGTTTGCCGGAAAGACCACAAGCTCTGTTGTCGCCCGCGATCACCTCTCTGCCGGCAGGATGCATATATACTTTTGTGCGGAACTCAGCTGCGAAATATCCTGTTGTACCAGCGTGGTCAGCATCTGCATGGGTGACAAATATCCGCTTCAGGGCTTCGGGATTCCACGACTTTTTTTTGAACAGTTTTTTTATATCATCATAATAAATGCCATACCCTCCGTCTATCATCGTCAATTCTCCGTTATGCTGAAACACATAGATATTTTCACTTGTGGGGAGACGGAACCCAAAGAGCCGGACCCGTTCACTCACCTGCAAGGGAGGCATCTCTATAACAGCAAATCTCTTGCCTACCTTGCTCCTGGAGAGAGACGCAAGGGTCAGCACCTTCTCAAAAACATCTGCGGCTTCAAGATTATTTCCTGCTTCAGCATAGAACTTTACGAGGTCGTCTGACAGTTCCTGTGAGGACTCAACAAGCTTCTTGATTTCTTTTGTATCACTATCGGAAAGGAGCTTATGCAGCCGTAAAAAAAACTTTTCGACCAGTTTCAGGCCGATGATATGCTCAATCTCCTTCTTGTCAGAACCCCGGTATAAGACCCTGTAGTAATAGCCTTGAGTGTTGACAGCGTTCAGAAGATGATCGATCTCTCCCGGGTCTTCTGTGGCCATTGCGATGTCCGCAGATTCAGGATCGATATCCTCGTCATAAAACATATAGATGACATTTGCCTGGTGCTTCCTGAGCAATCGCGCAAAAGCAGCCAGCGCACCCGGGATGTTCAGCAGTCTGACCTTTATCTCGAAAATGTTCTCCCGGGCTGTTATCTGGATATCGTCTTTGTAATTCCCGCTCTTCTCAAAGGCGTACTTTTTTGTTTTCAGCGCCTCTAACAGAGATGCGAGATGACTGTTTCCGCTCATCTGGACTTCAACAACAACACAGCTGCTGTCAACCGAGCGGTCATAATGGAAAAAGCCGATATTGCCTCCGCACTCTGCTATCAGCGAGGAGAAAGCGGCAAGAGAACCCGGTCTGTCCCTGAGGAAAACCCGGAACTTAAGAAGCATATTTGTATCTGCGGATTGGGCGGAATGATCATCACGCAAAGATACCCGCGTATACACCTTAACCGGCAGGCCCGCCGCGATCTTTCTTAGGTCTTTCATGCTCAATACATATTAGCAACTCTCTGTTGAATCGTACAAGGAAAGAAATTATCTGACAGGTTCAGGAGATTTTTGAGTGGGCTCAAGATTTGTGACTTTCGCGGCATTTTCTGCTGACATTATCGCTACAGAACTCTGCCTTCTTTTAAGAGGTTAGTGAAGGCATCCGGAGGTAATGGTTTGCTGAAAAAATATCCCTGCATCTCATCGCATTCATGCTCACGTAAAAAAGCCAGCTGTTGTGCTGTTTCCACGCCTTCGGCAATAACCTTAAAGTTCAGACTGTGTGCCAGGGTGATTATTGACTTGATAATAGCCGTGTCCTGAGGACTGGTAGTAATGTTCATGACAAAAGAGCGATCGATCTTTACATAATCTAAAGGGATTTGTCTCAGATAGTTTAACGAGGAGTGCCCCGTACCAAAATCATCGATCGCGATGCGTACTCCCATGGCTTTCAATTCGTTCAGCACGATTATTGATGTCACGGGATTTTTCATAATTTTGCTTTCGGTGATTTCCAGTTCCAGGTATTGGGGGTCCAGGTCAGCATCCTTTAGGGCCTTTGTGACCAGTTTCGTCAGCTTACGACTCTCAAAATGAGTTGTGGAAAGGTTTACCGCGATGACCATCGGTGAAAAACCGGACCGCTGCCACGCCTTGTTTTGCGCACAGGAAGTGCGCAGCACCCACTCATCAATTGATATGATCTGACCGGTTTCTTCGGCCAGGGGAATGAACCCCGACGGTGAGATCAGGGCTTTTTCAGGATGTTTCCAGCGTACCAAAGCTTCCGCACCAATGATCTTTCCGGATTGTACATCCAGGGTTGGCTGATAATAAACCGAGAACTCATCATTTTCCAGCGCCTTATTCAGTTCACCTTCCAAAGTCAGGCGCTCAAAAGCAGTTGTTTTCATGGATTCTGTGTAGAACTGATAATTATTTTTCCCCATTTCCTTGGCATGATACATGGACAAATCCGCATGTTTGAGCAGGCTCTGCGCATCTTCTCCATCGAAGGGGAACAGAGAGATTCCGATGCTGGAGGTAATAATCACTTTGTGACCTCTGAGAATATAGCTTTCGGATATATCATTGAGTATGCGAAGTGCCACTTTGGATGCATCCTGCGCATCGGAAATCTCGTTCAATAAAACGATGAACTCATCTCCACCCAGACGCGACAAGGTGTTGATGACGGTATTTTCATTTCCCCGGGATATACAGTCCGAACTCCTCACTGTCTTTAGCAGTCTGACCGTGATCGCCTGTAAAAGCTCATCACCTATATCATGCCCCAGCGTGTCGTTAATACGCTTGAAATTATCAATGTCCAGAAACAGGATCGCCAGTATTCGCTTATGGTGCTGCGCGTGTGATAAAGCCTTCTCCAGGAGCTCCCTGAAGAAAAACCTGTTCGGCAACCCGGTCAAGCTGTCGAAATACGCGAGAAAACGAACCTGTTCTTCGGTCCTCTTATGCTTCGTAATGTCTTTTGATATGACCGTGACCGCCTCCGTATTCCCATATTTATCCTTGATAGGACTTAACGTTTGCAGGAAGCATTGATTGTTCTTTGAACTCCGATATTCGTTCTGGATTGATTCCCCGGTTTTGAAGATCTCCTCGACTTTCACCATAAACGCATGTGTCTCTTCAGGAGAATGAAAATCGCTGAAAGACTTGCCTATATATTCATCTTCAGAAATTCCTATCTGCGATAAATATTTCTTGTTCATAAAAAGGTAGTTGAAATTGCCGTCAACCAAATAGATGCAATCATCGGTAGAGTCCACTAAAGACCGGAACTTCTCCTCACTCTCCTTGAGTTTTTCCTCGATTTCCTTTCGTTCGGTGATATCTTCGCACGTTGTGATAATGCCGATGAGTACACTCTCAGAGTCTGTAATGAGATCAGACATCAGCTGGACAGGAAAGAGGCTCCCGTCTTTCCGCAGATTGATACTTTCCCGTTTCCAATTCTGCAGGGATTTTATTTTTTCGATCTTCATCGGATTCCAGAGCTTGTTTGGGGCAAACATCCTTATATTTTTGCCCAATACTTCGTTGACTTTATAGCCATGCATTTTTGCATCAGCAGGGTTCATATATAAAATTACTCCATCGACGTCAGAAATGGTGACACCGATCTGCATCGTATCAAACGCCTTTTCAAGGGTGACACGTGATTCGATAAAACCCTTATCGAGATGATGAGACAGTTCCTGTTGCGGCAGAGGGAACGGATTTTTTGCCGGACCAGCTGATGGGCGTTTTCTTTTAGATGTCTTGTCTTTCATGTTTGTAACACGGTAAAAACTGTTTGGGAATCCGATTACCGGCAGAAGAGAGCTTTCACAAAAGCAGTACGCATGAAGAAAAACCTGATATTATTCTCCAACAATCTTGACGAGAACCCGTTTTCTCCTTCTGCCGTCAAATTCTCCATAGAATATCTGCTCCCATGTCCCGAAATCAAGCTTTCCCTTTGTAACAGCAACCACAACTTCCCTTCCCATGATCTGGCGTTTTAAATGAGCATCCGCGTTATCTTCTCCAACATTATGCTGGTATTGCGAAACCGGCGCATGAGGCGCGAGTTTTTCGAGCCAGATATCATAGTCGCGATGCAGCCCTGGTTCATCATCATTGATAAAGACAGAGGCGGTGATATGCATTGCATTGACCAGCGCAAGACCTTCCTGAATACCGCTCTCGCTGAGACATGTTTCGACTTGCGGGGTAATGTTGATGAACGCTTTTCTGCCCGGCACCTCAAACCATAGTTCTTTCCGGTAACTCTTCACAGGCTACATAATATCAACCCTGTAGGCAAAATACAAGAGCGACTGCTCCGGCATAGACCAGCTCGAATAAGGCTCAGAATCATCGAAACGAGCCTTTGCTCTCGTCCGATTCATATTAAATTGACTGGGATCAACCTCAGCGGTTATCATAATTTCCATGCTTGCACCTGAAAAACAGCACGAAATCATAAAGAGAGGCGTTGTCGAAATCATCAGCGAGGAAGACCTTCTGAGGAAGCTCACCCGGTCTTATAAGGAAGATATTCCTTTGAAGGTAAAGGCCGGATTCGATCCGACAGCCCCTGATATTCATCTGGGGCATACGGTACTGCTTGAAAAGATGCGTCAGTTCCAGGAATTGGGGCACGAGGTCGTCTTTTTGATCGGTGACTTCACCGGTATGATCGGCGACCCTACCGGAAAGAGTGAAACCCGTAAACCCCTGAGCAAGGACGAGGTGATGAAAAACGCCGAGACCTACAAGACACAGGTCTTCAAGATCCTCGACCCTGATAAGACCAGTATTCGTTTCAACAGCGAATGGCTCGGAAAGCTGGACGGACTGGAAATTGTCAGGCTCGGAGCCATGCAGACCGTTGCCCGGATGCTCGAGCGCGATGATTTTAAAAAAAGGTTCAAAAACCAGCAGGATATCAGCATCCTTGAATTTTACTATCCCCTCTTTCAGGCATATGATTCCGTGGCTCTTCAGTCTGACATAGAACTCGGCGGTACAGATCAGAAATTCAACCTCCTTATGGGCCGGACGATGCAGAGAAAGATGGAGATGGAAGAACAGGTGGTCCTTATGATGCCGCTGCTTGAAGGACTTGACGGTGTGAACAAGATGTCCAAGAGCCTCGGCAACTACATCGGGATAGAGGAACCCGCTTTTCAATACGTCAACGGTGAACTGACCGGCATGTTCAAGAAAGTGATGAGCATCCCGGACAGCATGATCCAACGGTATTATGAACTTCTGAGTCATATTTCCCTGGAAGAATTCAATGCTCTGAAGGAGGGTCTTGAACAGCATTCCATTGACCCCCGGGACGCAAAGAAGCGACTTGCAACGGAGATTGTTACCAGGTATCATGGTTCTGAAGAAGCAGTGAACGCAGAGAATAAATACCATGCGGTTTTAGAAGAGAAAAAACTTGTTGATGAAGACAGCCTGCCCTCTGTCGAAATTACACAAAACAGCGCGCAGCATGCGACCTGGCTTCCCCAAATTATGAAACTTACTGGTCTCGCAAAAGGGAGCGGTGAAGCGATACGGTTGATCAGGCAGGGTGGCGTGAAAGTGAATGATATTACGGTCGACGATCCGGATATGCAATTGCATCAGGGTGAACATATTATCAAGGTAGGAAAGAGAAGATTCTACAAAGTGATAATAAAATAGGTAACTGCTCAGGTGTTTAGGCTTGCCGGCTTGATAGCGGGTCAGCCTGACCGCCTGTCGGCTGATAGCTGAATCCTCACTCTCTCTGTTATAATTCATTATGCTAACCCCTTATGAAATAATTCTGAAACTTCTCCTGGGAGCGCTCCTCGGCGGTATCATAGGCTTTGAACGCCAGACCCATGGCCGCCCCGCAGGCTTCAGGACCCAGCTTCTGGTCTGTGTCGCCTGTGTTCTTATCATGATCATTTCTGAGAGCTATTATGTCCAGAATTCATTCAGGCCTGAATACGCGAGGATCGATCCGACGAGAATAGCTGCGGGCGCGATGACAGGGGTGGGGTTTCTGGGCGCCGGGGTAATACTCAAGACAGGGGTTTCCATACAGGGACTTACAACAGCCGCGTGCATATGGATCGTCTCCGCGATCGGACTTGCGATCGGCGCCGGCCAGTATGTGGCAGGGATTACCGGATTTGCTATCACTTTTGTCTCACTGTGGTTTTTGAGGATAATGGAGATAAAGATTCCGACGATGGCGTATAAGTATGTGACCCTCCTGACGGACAACTCGGGAGATGAAAAAACAATAACCTCCATTTTTGAAAACAGGGGATTCAGGATCAATAAAATGGATTACGAGATAAATATCACGGGTCAGGAAAAGAAATATATATTTACTATTTCCTCAAACAACAGCTCTGCCATTAAAGAGGTCCTCGATGCTGTGGCCGGCCTTAAGTTCGCAAAGAAACTGGAGATAAGAAGTTAATGTCCGTGGCCGCGGCTGGAATGACCGCCCGCGATAATATAAAAAATTTCGCAATTCCCGGTGTTTTCCAAAAGGCAGGTCTGCTCATCTGCAAGATGAATGGCTTCGCCCTCTTCCAGAATGCAGTTATGATGGCCGGTCAGCTTCAGGCTGCCGCCAAGTGAGGTAATTATCTCCTCATGGCCCTTGCCAGGTTTTATTTCCCTGTCTTTTTCTCCAGCCTGCAATATGCCATAAATCATATAACAGGCATGGGATCCTGTATCCGCAGCACCAAAGACATATTCGCCTTCGCTCCTTGCAGCTTTCTCTCTAAGATTTATTTTTTTCGTGAGCATTGTCTTTCTTGTTCTTCATGAGGTTCTTAGCCATCTCTGTGAGTCCGTAGATCTTCAGATCAATATGATTGCCATCATTTCTCAGCTCCTCGAGCTTCTTATTTAAGCTGTCCATAGGGACAATGATGACCTCGATATCCTCTGTCTCATCCCTTTGTCCTATCCCAACATAAATAAGTCCTGTTGCGACATAGACCGTAAGAATCTCTGCAGACGCGCCTGATGACATGGGACCGGCAGTAAGGAAATGCAGCTCTCCTGCCTGGTATCCGGTCTCTTCAGTCAGTTCCCTGCGCACAGCATTTTCAAAAGACTCCCCCTTATCTACAAGGCCTGCCGGTAGTTCAACAACAAAACCGTTTACCGGAGGTCTGAACTGCCTGATGAGGACCACTTCACCGTTGTCTGTGAGCGGAACAATGCCGATGACCCCCTCACAATTTACTCTTTCAAGGGCTTCCCAGTCCCTTTCCTCCAGACAGTTGCTTGAGTTGCAGCGGACCTGGTACTTGAGGAGCACGGACCGCAGGAATCTGCCTTCCCATAAGATTTTTTTGCCTAAAACAGCCATGTAATTACTTGCACACTTCCATGGCCTTTTTAAAAAGGCTGCCCATGGCTGTGGTCTCGTCAGCGATTTTTTTCAGTAACCCGGCAAGTTCTTTCTTGTTCAGAGAATCGGCCTTGCCGGCCCATTCAAGGTATGTCCTGGCATGCTCCTCATTATGCTCTGCCCAATGTTCGAGCAGGTGGTGTAATTTGCTGATCTCGTCCATAGCTCCTCCTGATGATACTATTCTTTTCTGGAGTGATAAAGGCAACTCCAGATTGTTCGCTTCAAGCAGCTGTCTGTCGGACAGTATCTCCACTGCAGGTCCGTCGGCAGCAACTTTCCCTTCCTTTATAATAACGCATCGTTTGCATACATCCAAGATGAGATCCAGGTCATGCGAAGCAATTATCTTGGTGTGATGAAAATGTCCCAAAAGCCTGATCAGTGCCCTTCGTGATTTCGGATCGAGGTGAGAGGCCGGCTCGTCCATGACCAGGATATCCGGCTGCATGGCTATGACCGTTGCAATTGCAACAGCGCTTTTCTGTCCGCCTGAAAGGTGATGGGGAGGCTTGTCCTTTAGGTCGAGACAGCCGACGGTTGCCAGCGCCTCAAGAACACGTTCTCGTACCCTCTCCGGAGGTAATCCGAGGTTAAGGGGACCGAAGGCGACATCGTCAAAGACGGTGGGCATGAAAAGCTGATCATCCGGGTTTTGGAATATCAGTCCCACTTTTTTTCTGATCTCCTTCCTTGTCCGTTTGTCCAGTTCTGAATCGCCAATAGTAATGGTGCCGCTCTGCGGGAGCAAATAGCCGTTTGTGTGCATAAGAAGGGTTGATTTGCCCGAGCCGTTTGCACCTACAATGCCGACAGCCTCGCCATGAGTGATTCTGAGGGAAAACCCTTTAAGAGCCTCGGTCCCGTCGGGGTAATGGTAATAAACATCCTTAAATTCAACAATATGATGACTCATGATTTTCTCAGAACACTCGTACCATAAATTTTCCTGCGGCGCCGACAACGTCATGCACTTTGAAAAGATACAGGGCACTGAAAGTTACAGCAAGAAAAAAAACATCAGCACCGGCGATTCTGTATGGCCTTACGGAATGGAGTGTGCCGCTGAATCCCCGGGAAAGCATCGCCTGATAAATACGCTCCGCCCTCTCAACAGTCCTCAGGAAAAGCGTGCCCACAATACTGATCAATGTCCTCATCCCCTGTCCTCTGTTTCCAAAGGAACGCGTGTCCCTTGCCCTGACGATCTTCATCGCCTCTTCCACCAGTACAAAAATATAGCGGTAGAGGAACAGAAGCTGTGAAATAAAGATACTCGGAACGCCGAATCTCTGGAGGGCATGGCATATGCCGGGGAACGAGGTAGTGGCAATGAGGAGCAGTGCTGACGTAATAGTCAGGGAGAACTTCAGCATGATTGAGAGAAATGAGACCCATCCGGCAGAGACTGTTAGTCCGGGAAAGCTGTACATGGGCTGACGATCAAGCATGGGGTTGAAGACGCCGATGAAAAAAGCAAACCATGAAACCATGAGTACTTTCTTCAGAATGAATTTCACCGGTATGTCCCCAAGCGAGAAGATAAGCACAGGGAAGAGAAAAAAGGGAAGTAGTCCGGTTATCTCATACTTTGGAAATGAGACTACGGTGACGATGAACGCAAGGGTTGATACGAGTTTGGCCCTTGGGTCGAGTCTGTGGATGATCGTATCCCGGCACGAAAGTGTGTCGAGGTATCCCAGATTGAAATATTCGTTATCGAACAAAGTCAGTTTCCCCTGTTTAGAGATGTTATGATTACTTGCCTGCGCTCTTTCTGCTAACGATCAAGACGATTTCCTCCGCAATATCCTGATCAAAAACCCTGCCGCCAGAACAAGGGCCAATACCATCAAAGACCCCAGAATACCGGAGACAGATGTGCCTGTTTCTGCAGAAGGCCATGATGGTCCGGCCTTCGCGGTCTCACCGCCTTCGGGAGTTTCTTTCGGCTCCTTGAATCCATAGTCAGGGAGAAAGGCTGTTTTTTCCTGCACTGACTGCAGTGTTGGCGCTATTCCGGTTGATGCTTCCGGAAAATCCGCCTTTCCAAAGACCTTTTCTATCGACCATTCAAGACCATCGGGGTTGGCAGACGCAAACCATGACAGCGTCCCGCCGGTGAATGCAGCAGCAATCAATATTCCTGTCAAGACCTTTTTCATGGATATGTTTGCAGAAAGCGGTTGGCCTGAAGGAATACTGTCGAATATCTCAGGCCGTGCAGCCCTGACGAAATTGATTACGCCTGCGGTCACAAACCCCTCGACGAGGCCGATTCCCAGATGAATAGGCTGCATCAACACGACAAACGTGCTGAAGGGGAGTTCGCTTCTGCCGGACAGCAGCGTCTCAATAGCTACGGAGAGCGCTCCTAACTGCAGGCCGACTAATGCGCTCATTACGGCAGCTATCGTAATCCTCTTCCGGGTGCTCCCGGATCTGACGAGCGGCTTATAAATCAGGGGATAAGCGATAAAACAAGGGTATATTCCGAGGTTCCAGATGTTGCAGCCGAGCGCAAGCAGGCCGCCATCAGCAAAGAAAAATGCCTGCACAGTCAGGACCGAGGCCATAACGATGAAAGCAGCATATGGCCCGAGGATGATCGCGAGGATCATCCCACCTCCGAGGTGTCCGCTTGAACCCGTCCCAGGTATCGCAAAATTGATCATTTGGGCAGCAAAGATAAAAGCGCCAAGCACACCCATAAGCGGGATCATCTTCTCGTCAATATTCTTGCTGAGCTTTCTGGTACAAAATGTTATTGTGCCCAACGTCCCTGCCCAAACAGCTGCTCCGACTGCGGGTGAAAGTAGCGCATCAGCCATATGCATGGTAAATCCTCCTTAAACTGCAGGTTATACCTGCAAGCAGGGCATAGTCAGCCTGACCCTTGTTAAGGGCGGTCTTCAGGTCAAAGTCAACAGCAATCCTTAGCAATCCTTACAGAAAAAGTAAAAGGCTTTTTTTCGAGAACTAAAAAAGCCACCAAGGCTTTTTGACGGAGACTCCTGTCTCCTTCGGCCTTCGTGGCTTCGCGTTTCTGAATAATAGTAACACAAAAAAAGAATTTTTGTGCGGGAATTCGTTAAAGTCTTATCTGAAGGCGAATCATTTCCTTAGGCGACAGTAACACATGAGAGGCTATTACGCGGCGGACTGCCGGATATCATCTATCGCTTCTCTTGCTGTCATGCTGACATTTTCATTTTCATCTTTCAGCAGTTTCTCAAGAAAAGGCACTGCGCTTCTGTCTCCGATGATTCCCAGGAGGTTTGCAGCATCCCCGCGAACAAAGGGTTCCGGGGCGGAAAGAAGTGGCAGCAGGCCCGGCACAGCTTTGGAGATGTTCCCTGCGTCGATTTTTTTGAGCTCTTCCAGCAAAGCGGTAATGCCGATCCTGACTCTGACCCGTTCATCCTGTATCAGGTTCCCGATGAGCAGATAGAGACCGCTGTCATGCCTGAACATGTCGATAATATTTTCGAGAAAGCCGTCTTCCATGTGATCGGCTATGAGCAATATCAGGGATTGATCACTGTCGTTCTGTCTTCCCATCGCCAAGAATAATAGCACAGTTGGATGGCTTTTTATGTATAATAACCAGTAATCATGGGCTTTTGGAGGCATATAAGAAGCGACTACAAAGCTGTTTTCGAGAGAGACCCGGCTGCGAGAAACTGGGTTGAAGTAGTCCTCGCCTATCCGGGGTTTCATGCGATCTTGATCCACAGGATTAACCATGTAGTCTGGAATTGGGGAATCCCGGTCTTGCCCAGGCTGATATCGCATATCGGCAGGTTTCTTACCGGCATCGAGATCCACCCGGCTGCAAAGATAGGCCCCGGGTTCTTTATTGATCATGGTATGGGCGTAGTTATTGGTGAAACCTCTGAGGTTGGAGAGAACTGCCTGCTCTATCAGGGGGTTACCCTGGGGGGGACAGGCAAAGAAAAAGGGAAGAGACATCCCACGCTCGGCAATAATGTGGTTGTCGGCGCCGGGTCAAAAATCCTTGGTGCGATTAAAATCGGCAATAATGTTATGATCGGCGCCAATTCAGTTATTCTGAAGCCGGTGCCTGACAACGCTATATGCGTGGGTGTCCCCGGAAGGGTCACGAAAAAAAAGATCATTCGCATGACCACAGAAGATGGGCTGGTCGAGGTCATGGACTATTTCCCCGACCCTACGCTTGAAAAACTGAGGGAGCTGGAGACAAGGCTGAGTGAGATAGCAAAACGGATTGATGCTGCAGAACAGCTTAATAAACGAGGAGGACGGATGAGAATACATAATACTATGACCGGAAAGAAGGAAGAATTTGTTCCGGTGACGCCCGGTCAGGTACAGATGTATGTATGCGGCATAACGGTCTACGACCACTGCCATATCGGACATGCACGGAGCGCCATTGTCTTTGATGTTATGAGGAGATATCTTAAGTATAAGGGTTTTAAGGTCACCTACATAAAGAATTTTACTGATATCGATGACAAGATTATCAACAGGGCGAAGCAGGAAGGGATAACGTGGGACGCAGGTTGCGCAAAAGTATATAGAGGAATATTACAGGGACATGGAGAGTCTCGGCGTTGCCAGGGCAGATGTGGAACCGAAGGCGACCGAGCATATCCAGGAGATTATTGATATTGTAAAAGGTCTTATTGATAAAGGGTATGCCTATGAAGTGGAGGGTGATGTATATTTCGAGATAGAGAAATTTTCAGACTACGGGAAACTTTCAAAGAGAGACCTCGATGACATGATGGCGGGTGCGCGTGTCGATGTGAGCGAAAAAAAGAGGAATCCAATGGACTTCGCCCTCTGGAAGGCATCAAAAGAGGGTGAGCCTGCGTGGGAAAGTCCCTGGGGACCAGGGCAGACCCGGCTGGCATATCGAATGTTCAGCCATGTCACAGAAACATCTCGGTGACACCTTTGATATTCACGGAGGAGGCGCAGACCTGATATTTCCTCACCATGAAAATGAGATCGCGCAGTCAGAGGCCTATTCCGGCAGGCCTTTTGTCAAGTATTGGGTGCATAACGGTTTTATTACCGTTGACAAGGAAAAAATGTCTAAGTCGCTCGGCAACTTCTTCACGATAAAGGAGATACTGAATAAATTCGACGCGGAGGTGATACGGTTTTTTCTCCTTTCAACGCATTACAGAAGCCCGATCGAATTTTCCGACGAGCAGTTGAGGGAGTCCGAGGTTTCGATCGACAGGTTTTACACAACATCGTGCGAGGATCACAGACTTTCTCAGGCAGGACCATTCCCGTGAAAAGACAACAGCTGACGAGAAACAGCTGACGGACCTCCTTGGAAAATTCCATGATAAGTTCGGTGAGGCTATGGACGATGATTTTAATACAGCCCTTGCTATAGGACATATCTTCGAATTGCTTCGTGTTGTCAATAAATATCTTGACAGTAAGCCAGCGGGTGGCAGGGCGGTTGAACTGGCAACAAAGACAAGAGACTTTCTTAAAGAAGCCGGAGGGGTGCTCAATATTTTCCGTCGTACCCCTGAGCAATGGAGCAGATCCCTCATGGCCTTTAAATGCCCTGATCTGTCAGAAGAATTTATCATGACCAGGATTCAGGCACGACAGGCTGCGAGAGAGAAAAAAGATTGGGCTGCGTCGGATGCGATAAGAAAAGAACTTGAAGAAAGAGGGATTGTTCTTGAAGACAAGAAAGACGGGACCGGCTGGAAGGTTAAGGCATTACCCTTCCACGGCGCCACTTTTTTCCATCACCTTCTACCCCCTGAGCAGTTACAAATTGAATATTGACAAAAAAGTAAAATAATTTTACTCTAAAACATAGGTACTCTCTAGTGTGCTGTCCCTAACAGATCTATACATTTATTTAGGGCGTCATTCCGGCTTGACCGGAATCTTTTCCCTTTAAAATAAGGACTCCCGACAAGCGGGAGTGACAAAATAGTGTAAACTCATTTATGAGACAGGACACTAGTTATTGGAGATGATGTATATGAAGACATTGACTGTGTCTCCGAAAAGACAGATAGCCATACCAAAAGATGTATGCGAAAAGCTTCACATAAAAGAAGGCGACCAACTTATGCTGGAGGTCAAGGATGGCAGGCTCGTCCTTGAGCCGTCCGTCAATGTGCCGCGCTCCCAGGCATGGTTCTGGACAGAGGAGATACAGAGGAAGGTCAAAAAAGCTGAGAAAAACTTTCACGCAGGAAAATCAAAGAAATATGATATAGAAGCGTTCATCGGGGAACTGGACAAGAGAGATTGAGTAAATATCTCATAGCAATAGAACCTGACTTTTTGCCCCAGTATGATGAACTTCCAAAAGAAATCAGGAAGAAATTCAAAAAACAGATATCCCTTCTTAAGGAAAATCCGAAGCATCCCTCTTTGAAAATCCATAAACTGGAAGGTTCTGACTTTCTGGCGTTTTATGTGGACGACTTTTATCGATGCGTCTTTAAACAGGAAGGCAGCGTATATAAGCTCTATTTTGTCGGCACCCATAACCTGATAGACAGGTTTAAGTAAATGATGAAAAGAAGACAAAGGCATCAGCAGGAAGAATGGATCTACGGCCTGAACCCGGTCCTTGAGGTTGTCCGCTCGGGCAGGGAAGTGAAGGCGGTTTTCCTCTCTTCTGCAAGGAAAGACAAGGTCTGGCGAGATCGAGGACGGAGATATCCTCGCGCGGGATAAAGATCACGAGGGCAGACAACATCTTTTTTGACAGCAGGTTCAGTAAAGGCCATCAGGGGATAGCCGCCCTTGTTGCCGCCACGGGAATATGCGGATTTGATGAGATCTGCTGGAGGCTCCCTCCCGCAGAAAGAGTGAAATGCCCCTTTTCCTTATGCTCGATGGTGTCGAGGACCCGAGGAATTTCGGGGCGGTACTTACGGGTCGCGGACGCCGGGGGGGTCCATGGAGTTGTTATACAGGCATACCGGTCTGCATCGCTCAGCCCTGAGGCTGTCAAGGCATCAGCAGGCGCTTCGGAATACATTCCGATCACCATGGTGCCGAATATTAAAAATGCTATAAGGGACATGAAGGAATCGGGCATTACAATTGTCGGCGCAGAGGCTGAGCTGACCTGTCGCCTTGGGACACTGACCTTACAGGACCGCTGGCCCTGGTGATGGGCTCTGAGGGCGAGGGTATGAGAAAGACAGTGAGGGAGCAATGCGACCTGCTGGTGAGGCTCCCGATGAAGGGCAAGGTGAATTCGCTTAATGTCTCGGTCGCTACCGGGATTATAATTTTTGAGATAATGCGTCAAAGAATGAGTAAATAGCAATATTCTAAAGATATAGATATAAAATCCCCGTTTTATGCTTGTTTTTTGTGTTTGACTGTATTATAATCTTATCTTTATATTAATTAGTTTCGAAAACCAAATGGATTACTGTTGCCTTTTCAGGTGAGGCAATCACATAGCTCTGGGCCAGGATACTAAATAATACAGAAGACAGTAAGGTAAAACCGGTGAAGCGACACTGTCTTATGTATTTTTATTTTTCTGGAAAGCGCCACCGTAGCTCAGCTGGCAGAGCATCTGATTTGTAATCAGAGGGTCGGGGGTTCGATTCCCTTCGGTGGCTCCATTAGACAGCGTTGAGGAATTGGGTTTCAGGGTTTTGTAAGAAAGCCAAGTCTCTAATCCCAAATCCCTGTAGTTATACGGAGAGGTACCCGAGTGGCCAAAGGGGACGGGCTGTAAACCCGTTGGCGTAGCCTACGGAGGTTCAAATCCTCCCCTCTCCACCAGTTAAATTTGCTATGCAAATTTTACTGGTGAACGGGATTAGTAGAGATAATTGTTTGACAGCAAATCAGAAGTGCTCGTATTACTCATCAGCTATTATAGCGGTATGCGGGAGTAGCTCAGTGGTAGAGCGTCAGCCTTCCAAGCTGAGGGTCGCGGGTTCGAATCCCGTTTCCCGCTCCAGGTTTGACAGGAAGCAGTAGGAGGTAAGCAGTAAGCAGGTAAAACTGCAAATCGCGCAGTGCTTACTGCCTACTGAACTAAGGCCCATGTAGCTCAGTCGGCAGAGCACATCCTTGGTAAGGATGAGGTCACCGGTTCGATTCCGGTCATGGGCTCCATAGAAGGATGAACTGATAGATATCATCGTGACCAGTCATTCAATAAAGGGAAGAGGCTGGTGACCAAGAACAGCAGGAGGCAAAATGGCAAAGGCAAAATTTGAGAGGACAAAACCACATTGCAACATAGGGACGATCGGGCACGTAGACCACGGCAAGACGACGTTGACGGCAGCGATCACGAAGGTGCTGGCGATGACGGGACAGGCGACAGTACCGGGCATATGACAGCATTGACAATGCGCCTGAGGAGAAGGCCAGGGGGATAACGATAGCGACGGCGCATGTTGAATATGAGACAGCCAACAGGCATTATGCGCATGTAGACTGTCCGGGGCATGCCGACTACGTAAAGAACATGATCACGGGAGCAGCGCAGATGGACGGGGCGATCTTGGTGGTAAGTCGCAGCAGACGGACCGATGCCGCAGACGAGGGAGCACATACTGCTGGCGCGGCAGGTAGGAGTGCCGTATATAGTAGTATTCATGAACAAGATAGACATGGTGGATGACCCTGAGCTTCTGGAGCTGGTAGAGCTTGAAGTGAGGGAGCTGTTGAGCAAGTATCAGTTTCCTGGGGACGAGATACCGATAATAAGGGGCAGCGCGCTGAAGGCGTGGAGAGCACGAGCACGGATCCCAACGGCAGAGGACTACAAATGCATACTGGAGCTGATGGATGCGGTAGATAGTTATATACCGACACCTGAGCGGCCGATAGACAAGCCGTTTTTGATGCCGATAGAGGACGTATTTTCGATATCGGGACGCGGCACGGTAGTAACGGGCAGGGTAGAGAGAGGGATTGTAAAGGTAGGAGAGGAAGTAGAGATAGTGGGACTTGGGCGAGACGAGGAAGACGGTGGCGACGGGAGTAGAGATGTTCCGGAAGCTGCTGGATGAAGGCAGGGCCGGAGACAACGTAGGGGTGCTGCTGAGGGGCATAGCGAAGGAAGAAGTGGAGCGCGGGCAGGTATTGGCGAAGCCCGGGAGCATCACGCCGCATACGAAGTTCAAGGCAGAGGTATATATATTGACGAAAGAGGAAGGCGGCAGGCATACGCCGTTTTTCAAGGGATACCGGCCGCAGTTTTATTTCAGGACGACGGACGTGACGGGAGTGGCGCAGCTGCCTGAGGGAGTAGAGATGGTAATGCCGGGAGACAATGTAAGCCTGTCGATAGAGCTGATATCGCCGATAGCGATGGAGAAGGAACTGAGGTTTGCGATCAGAGAAGGCGGCCGCACGGTTGGCGCCGGTGTTGTTACCGAGGTGATTGGAATGAGAGATATAATTCTTTTCCAGTGCACGGAGTGCAAGGACAAAAACTATTCAAGCATGAAGAACAAGAAGAATACGACCGAAAAGCTTCAGCTGAAGAAATACTGCAGGCATTGCAGGAAACATACGGCACACAAGGAGACGAAGGCATAAAAAACAGTGAAAAGTTAGCAGTGAATAGGATAAAAAAGGTGAAGATTCAAAAAAAGATTCACTATTCACTATTCACTATTCACTAATAACTTAAGGTATAGGCCAGTAGCTCTAACGGCTAGAGCATCGGACTCCAAATCCGAGGGTTGGGGGTTCGAATCCCTCCTGGCCTGCCACTTGAATGGAGGTCGAATACATAATGATAGAGAAAATCAAGCAGTTTTTCAGGGAAGTCAAGGTCGAGATGAAAAAGGTGGTTTATCCGAGCAGGGAAGAGCTTATAGGTTCCACATGGGTGGTGATAATTACTGTGATGGTTATATCGCTGTTCCTCGGGGTTGTGGACCTTGGTCTTACAAAATTGGTCGGGATGGCGATAAGGTAAAATAATGGAGAAAAATTGGTATGTAGTACATACATATTCCGGCTTTGAAGAAAAGGTAAAGATCTCTCTCGAGGAGAAGATAGAAAACAGGGGATTACAGGAAAAAATATCGAAGATCCTGATCCCTACAGAGAGGATTATCGAGCTGAAGGCCGGCAAGAAGAAGGAAAGCGACAAGAAATTTTATCCCGGATATATCCTTGTAGAAATGGAACTGGATGACGAGACATGGCATCTGGTCAAGAGCACTCCGAGGGTGACCGGTTTTGTGGGCGGGAAAAAATCCTGTCCCGATCCCGGAGGAGGAAGTCGAAATCATCATTCAGCAGGTTGAGAAAGGACCGGCGCCTCAGATCAAGACGCAGTTCCAGAAGGGTGAAAGCGTAAGGATTATAGACGGACCGTTCAGTAATTTTAACGGTTATGTTGAAGATGTGGATATGGACCATGGCAGGCTTCGTGTCATGGTGAGTATATTCGGCAGGCAGACGCCTGTGGAACTTAATTTTTTCCAGGTTGAGAAAGAATACCTGAAATGTATCAGTATAGAAACAGGGCAGGAGGACAGTAATGGCTAAAAAACAGGTTGTAGGCCAGGTAAAACTTCAGATAGCGGCAGGTAAAGCAACTCCTGCACCGCCTGTGGGTCCGGCGCTCGGACCGCACGGCGTCAATATTATGGAGTTTTGCAAGGCATTTAATGCACAGACCCAGGCACTGGGGGATACGATTATCCCGATCGTCATGACCATATATGCAGACAGGTCATTTACCTTTATTACCAAGACGCCGCCGGCATCTGAGCTGGTCAAAAAGGCAGCCGGCGTGATAAAGGGTTCAAGCGTTCCGAATAAGGAAAAAGTGGGTAAGATTACAACAGCACAAGTCAGGGAAATAGCCCAAACAAAGCTGCCTGACCTTAATGCCTATGCATGTGGATGCTGCTATGAAGATCATAGCCGGCACTGCGAGAAGCATGGGCATTGACGTGATTGAATAGATCGGAGGCAACAATGGGAAAAAAGATTGAAGCTGCGAATGAAAAGATAGAAAAAGGCAAGGAGTACCTCCTCGAAGAGGCGATAAGCAAGGTAAAGGAGCTCTCGCATACCAAATTCGACGAAACAGTTGATCTGGCGTTTAATCTCGGGGTTGATCCGAGAAAATCTGACCAGATGGTAAGGGGCACGGTTGTCCTTCCTCACGGCACCGGCAAAACCCTCAGGGTTCTTGTTTTCGCAAAGGGTGAAAAAGAGAAGGAAGCCAGGGACGCAGGAGCTGACTTTGTCGGCGCGGAAGATATGGTGGAGAAGATAACCAAGGGCTGGCTTGATTTCGATAAGGTTGTGGCAACCCCTGATATTATGGGTGTTGTCGGAAAACTCGGTAAAGTACTTGGACCGAGGGGTCTGATGCCTAACCCGAAACTTGGGACCGTAACGTTTGATGTTGCAAAGGCGGTAAAGGATATCAAGGCGGGAAAGGTCGAATATAAGACCGAAAAGGCCGGGGTTGTTCATGTGCCGATCGGCAAGGTCTCCTTTGATGCGCAGAAAGCTCCTGGAAAATGCAAAGGCTATCGTGGAATCAGTGAATAAGGCAAAGCCCTCGACCAGCAAGGGGAAATATTTAAAGGGGCTTTATATTTCATCTACCATGGGACCGAGCATCAGGGTAGATATTAATTCAGTAACAGCAAAATAGTGTAGTACGGACATATGTCCATTTTATATTAGTCAGAGACAGTAGGCGCAATCTTAGTTCGATGTTTATTGAGTTTGTAGTGTTTTCGGGTATATTTCTGACTCAAGAAACTTGTGCACACAACGAACTAGAGAGATTGTTTAAACGGCAAGTCCGGCCTACCGAGGCTAACTAAGGAGAAATTGTAAGGGTGCAACATCAGGAGGGGATTCTGAATATTCCGGCTGTTTTGCATTTCTTATATAATCCTGATTCGCCTCCCAGAGTCTCTGGGAAAGGAGGTCAAAGCTGAATAAGGAACAGAAAAAACAGGTCGTAACAAACCTGAAAGACAAGTTTTCCCGTGCAAGTGCTGTTGTCTTGACGGATTATAAGGGCATGACAGTGGCTGAAATCACCAGACTCTCAGAAGATTACTCAAGAGTTCTTCCCTGGAGTACAGTGTCGTGAAAAACACTCTTGCAAAGATTGCATCTCAGGATACCGGCATGGCAGTGGCAGACAGATTCTCTTAAAGGGACCTGTTGGTATTGCTATCGGCTATGACGACCCTGTACTGGTCCTGAAGAAGGTTCTTGAATTCAAGAAGACGAATGAAAAACTTCAGGTCAAGGGTGCAGTGGTTGAAGGGAAGTTCTGCGGTCCGGATGAGGTAAAAGAGATAGCAGCTCTGCCGTCCAGAGAGATCCTGCTTTCTATGCTCGCAGGTGCATTCCAGGCTCCGCTGAGCAAATTGGCAGGGGCGCTCAATGCGACGGTCACCACGTTTGCCTACGCTATGGAATCGCTGAAGAAGCACAAAAAATAACTAATATTTTATAGAGGAGGTTTTACTAATGTCTGTAACAAAGGATCAGGTGTTTGAGTTTATTGATAATATGACAATCCTCGATATGTCAAAGTTTATAAAGGAGTTCGAGGAAAGGTATGGAGTAACGGCTGCAGCCCCTGTTGCAGTTGCAGCCGCAGCCCCGGGCGCCGCAGCACCTGCAGCTGAGGAAAAGACAAGCTTCGATGTTATTCTCACTGCTGCCGGTGACAAGAAGATACAGGTGATCAAGGTTGTGAGAGAACTGACCGGACTCGGACTGAAAGAGGCAAAAGATCTTGTTGATGGTGCTCCGAAACCGGTGAAAACCGGTATTGCGAAAGAAGAAGCAGATACGATAAAGGCGAAACTTGAGGAGCAGGGCGCAACAGTAGAAATAAAGTAAGAAATCTGATACAAGGTAAGGAATAACGGGTAGAGGCATGAGAAATATATTGCCTCTGATCCTCAGTCCTAAATTAATTGGAGAAGGAGATATATGGCAAGGCTGCTTAGAAAAAGATTGGATTTTGGTAAGGTCCCTCAGTTCCTTGAAGTCCCGAATCTTATTGAAATACAGAAGAGATCTTTTGAAAAATTTCTGCAGAAAGATGTTCCGATGGACAAGAGAGAGGCAACAGCCCTGCAGGCTGCTTTTCTCAGCGTGTTCCCGATAACAGACTACAATGAAACTGCCGAGATTGAATTTATCGGATATCGATGTTGTCGAGCCGAAATATACGGTACGGGAATGTCTGCAGAAAGGGCATAACCTATGCGGCGCCGCTGAAGATAAGCGTGAGGCTTAATCTTTTCGAGGTCGATGCCTCCGGCAAGAAAAAACTGAAAGAGTCCAGGGAGCAGGAAGTCTATATCGGTGAAATGCCGTTAATGACCGAAACAGGCACTTTTGTTGTGAACGGCACTGAACGGGTGATCGTAAGCCAGTTGCATCGCTCCCCGGGCGTGTTTTTCAGTCACGACAAGGGCAAGACACATGCAAGCGGAAGACTTCTGTATTCCGCACGGGTCATCCCGTCCCGCGGCTCGTGGCTTGATTTTGAATTTGACGCAAAAGATATCCTCTATGTAAGGATAGACAGGAGGAAAAAGCTCCCCGCGACTATTGTTCTGAAGGCGCTGGGGTATTCCAATGAAGATCTTCTGAAGATCTTTTATCCGGTCGAGACCATTACCATCAAGGGCGATAAATTATTCGAGAGGAGTCA
This sequence comes from uncultured Nitrospira sp., assembly GCA_963746295.1. Classification (GTDB taxonomy): domain Bacteria; phylum Nitrospirota; class Thermodesulfovibrionia; order Thermodesulfovibrionales; family UBA6898; genus JAOUFP01. The sequence continues at coordinate 37,115 of CAVVAQ010000022.1, forward strand.
GTGAGGTTCTGGTGGGGACAAAAGCCGTCCATGAATATTATCGCCCCTGATACGAAAGAAGTTATTATCAAGGAAGGCGGCAAGATTACCAAGAGCGCTATGAGAAAGATGGAAGCATCGGGAATCAAGACCATTCCCATACCCAAAGAAGAGATTATAGGAAGAATTACCCTGAAGGATATAGTGGACCCTACAACAGGAGAAGTTATACTCGAAGGCAATGAAGTTCTCACCGAAGAGGTCTTCAATAAAATCATTTCCTTGAAAATAGATACGCTCAGCCTTCTCTTTATCGATAACGTGCATTATCTTTCTTCGCTCAGAGACACGCTTGCTGACTGATAAGGTGCATACACAGGAGGAGGCACTTATTGAGATTTACAAGAAACTCAGGCCGGGAGAACCGCCGACTTCTCAGGCGCTCAAAGGACCTTTTCAGCGGTTTGTTTTTTGATCCCAAGCGGTATGACCTTTCCCCTGTAGGCAGGTTGAAACTTAATAAGCGTCTGGGCATTGATATACCGCTTGAGACAAAGGTGCTTACCGATAAGGACGTCATAGAAATAGTCAGATATATCCTGAGTCTGAGAACAGGCAAGGGTGAGGTTGATGATATAGATCATCTCGGCAACAGAAGGATCAGGGGTGTCGGCGAACTCCTTGAAAACCAGTTCAGGATCGGGCTGGTCAGAATGGAGCGGGCTATCAAGGAGAAGATGACGCTTACCGAACTGGAAACAGCCATGCCGCATGACCTGATCAATGCCAAGCCTGTAATGGCTGCAGTGAAGGAGTTCTTCGGCTCGAGCCAGTTAAGCCAGTTTATGGACCAGACGAACCCTCTTTCCGAGATTACGCATAAGAGAAGACTTTCGGCCCTCGGTCCCGGCGGTTTGACCAGGGAAAGGGCAGGCTTTGAAGTCAGGGACGTACATCCTACGCATTACGGAAGAATATGTCCTATTGAGACCCCGGAAGGTCCGAATATCGGTCTTATAACATCTCTTGCTTCCTATGCGAGGGTAAATGACTACGGCTTTATAGAAGTGCCGTACAGGAAAGTTACAAACGGTAAGGTCACCGAGGAAGTAAAGTTTTTCTCTGCAATCGAAGGCGAAAAATTCATTATTGCAGAGGCAACGTCACCGGTAGACAAGAACGGACATCTTATCGGAGATTCGGTTTCAGCAAGAGAAGGCGGCGACTTCAGAATGGTGACACCGCAGGAAGTCCAGTATATGGACGTTTCCCCGAAGCAGATCGTCGGTCTTTCAGCAGCACTTATTCCGTTTCCTTGAAAATGATGACGCCAACAGGGCTCTCATGGGTTCTAATATGCAGAGACAGGCCGTGCCCTCTGCTGAAACCAAACGCCCCGGTTGTCGGTACCGGCATGGAATTTGTTGCGGCCAGGGATTCCGGTGCACTTGTTCGGGCAAAGCGGGCGGGAACTGTCGAGAGCGTTGATGCCTCAAGGATTGTTGTAAGAACAAAAGACGGCGGAGTCGATATCTATAACCTGATTAAATTCCAGAGATCGAACCAGGCCACCTGTATTACCCAGAGGCCGATCGTAAATGTGGGTGATGCCGTAAAGAAGGACGATGTTCTTGCAGACGGGCATTCGACTGATCTGGGAGAGCTTGCACTCGGGCAGAATGTGCTTGTGGCCTTTATGCCGTGGGGCGGATATAACTTTGAGGATGCGATCCTCCTGAGCGAAAAACTGGTAAAAGAAGATGTATATACCTCGATACATATAGAGGAGTTTGAAGTCGAAGCCAGGGAGACAAAGCTCGGCCCGGAAGAGATTACCAGAGATATCCCGAATGTCGGAGAAGAGACATTAAAGGATCTCGATGAAAACGGGATTATCAGGATAGGCGCCGAGGTCAAGCCGGGCGACATTATTGTCGGCAAGGTGACGCCGAAAGGTGAAACACAGCTTACTCCTGAGGAAAAACTGCTGAGGGCTATTTTCGGTGAAAAAGCTGAAGAAGTCAAGGAAAGCTGTCTTTATGTCCCGCCAGGTATCGAAGGGACTGTTATTGATGTCAGGATATTTTCCCGCAAAGGCATTGTGAAGGACGGACGGGCAAAGAGTATTGAAGAAGAAGTTATCGAGAGACTTGCAGCGCGACCTTGAGGAAGAGGTAAAAATCGTTAAGGAAGAGAAGTACAGCAAACTGAGACAACTGCTGACCGGGCAGCAGTGCGGCTGAAGATGTGAAAAATTCCAAAACAAGAGAAGTGATCTGTGCGCAGGGCAGGACGATAACGGAAAAACACCTCGAAAGGGTAAAAGATGAGCATCTTGCTAAGATCAAGATAAAAAATGCAGATGTCCAGGCAAATATGGAATCCGTTAACTCCGAGGCCAATCAGTATGTACGCTATCTCGAAACGAAATACGATGAAAAAGTGGACAGGGTCAGAAAGAGGAGATGAACTGCCGCCGGGCGTGAATAAAGTCGTGAAGGTCTTTATTGCGATGAAACGGAAGGTCCAGGTAGGCGACAAGATGGCGGGACGTCACGGCAACAAAGGTGTTGTAGCAACGGTAATGCCTGAAGAGGATATGCCGTATCTTCCTGACGGAACACCGGTTGAAGTCGTGCTGAATCCGCTCGGTGTTCCTTCCCGTATGAATGTCGGTCAGATTCTGGAGACCCATCTCGGATGGGCTGCAAAGGCGCTTGGCCTGCATGTTGCAACACCTGTATTCGAAGGGGCGAAGGAAGTCCGAGATAAAGGACCTGATGAAGAAGGCGAGGCAAAGGAAAAATCGGTATGCAGCCTACCGGCCAGATACAGCTTTTTGACGGCAGGACCGGGGAGAAGTTTAAACGGCCGGTTACCGTCGGATATTCCTATATGCTGAAGCTGCATCATCTTGTTGATGACAAGATTCATGCGCGTTCCATAGGGCCATATTCACTGGTCACACAGCAGCCTCTCGGCGGTAAGGCCCAGTTCGGAGGTCAGAGGCTCGGTGAGATGGAAGTATGGGCTCTCGAGGCTTATGGCGCTGCCTATACGCTTCAGGAATTTTTGACCGTGAAGAGTGATGATGTTACCGGAAGGGCGAGAATGTATGAGGCGATTGTAAAAGGCGATGCAACGCTTGAACCGGGCGTCCCAGAGTCTTTCCATGTATTAATAAAAGAACTCCAGAGTCTTGGTCTTGATGTAGAGCTCCTGGAGAAAAAGAAAAAGGGGGAATAGAGTGGCAGAAGACATTTACGCCATTTTTCAGAAACCTAAAAATCCTACGGACTTTGAGGCGCTCAGAATAAGACTTGCCTCTCCTGAAAGGATCAGGGAATGGTCTTATGGAGAAGTCAAGAAGCCTGAAACGATCAATTACCGTACCTTTAAGCCGGAACGGGATGGTCTCTTCTGCGCGAAGATATTCGGTCCGATAAAAGACTGGGAATGCATCTGCGGCAAATACAAGAGGATGAAGCACCGGGGCATAGTCTGCGATAAATGCGGTGTCGAGGTTATCCAGTCCAAAGTAAGGCGCGAGAGGCTCGGACATATCGAACTTGCGAGTCCGGTGGCCCATATCTGGTTCCTTAAGGGCGTTCCGAGCCGTATCGGTACGTTGCTCGATATGACGATGAGGAATCTTGAAAAAGTACTCTACTTTGAAAGTTACATTGTTACCGACCCCGGAGACACTCCTCTGAAATTCAAAGAACTCCTGAGCGAAGATGACTATAAGAAGAGGACTGCTGAGTACGGTTCGCGGTTCAAATGCGGCATGGGTGCAGAGGCGATCAGGGAGCTTTTAAGAGGTGTTGATCTTGAGACGCTCAGTGTCGAACTCAAACTGAAAATCAAAGAGGCTGCTTCTCTCGGAGTCAAGAAAGAAGCTCACGAAGAGGCTGAAGGTCGTGGAGGCGTTCAGGAAATCCGAAAACAAACCGGACTGGATGATTATGGATGTTATCCCGGTTCTTCCGCCTGATCTCAGGCCGCTTGTGCCCCTTGAAGGCGGACGCTTTGCAACATCTGATCTGAATGATCTTTACCGAAGGGTGATCAACAGAAACAACAGGCTGAAAAGGCTTGTTGAATTAAAGGCCCCAAGCGTTATCATCAAGAATGAAAAAAGAATGCTGCAGGAGGCGGTTGATGCCTTATTTGATAACGGCCGCAGAAGCAAGGTCCTGAAGACAGCGACGAAGAGGCCGTTAAAATCTCTTAGTGATATGATCAAGGGAAAGCAGGGCCGTTTCAGGCAGAATCTGCTCGGCAAGAGGGTGGATTATTCCGGCAGGTCGGTTATTGTTGTCGGACCTGAACTCAAACTGCATCAGTGCGGACTTCCGAAGAGGATGGCCCTTGAGCTCTTCAAGCCTTTTATCTTCAACAAGCTTGAAGAAAGAGGATATGCTACAACCATAAAGGCCGCCAAAAAAATCGTGGAAAAGGAATCTCCGGAAGTATGGGACGCTCTCGAAGAGGTGATCAGGGAAACCCCGGTACTCCTGAACAGGGCACCTACCCTGCACCGGCTCGGTATTCAGGCATTTGATCCTATTCTTGTCGAGGGAAAGGCGATCAAGCTGCATCCTCTCGTCTGTACGGCGTTTAATGCTGACTTTGACGGTGACCAGATGGCTGTTCATGTCCCGCTATCGATCGAGGCGCAGATCGAGGCACAGGGTTTTGATGATGTCGGTGAACAATATTCTTTCTCCGGCAAACGGCAAACCTATCCTCGTGCCGACTCAGGATATGGTTCTTGGTATTTACTACCTCACGAAAGAGAGAAAGGGCGCTACAGGAGAAGGCAAGATCTTTGCTGATCCCCAGGATGTCAGGATGGCATATGACGCCGGGCTGTTAAGCGAACATGCAAAGATCAAGGTGAGGATGGACGGCGAGTTTGTCGAGACAACGGCAGGCAGGGTGCTCTTCAGTGAAATAGCTCCTTCAGAAATTACGTTTCGATATGATCAACAAGGACATGACGAAAAAGGAACTTCGAAAATCATAGAATACGCCTTCAAGAAGGCCGGAAAGCGCAAAACGGTTGTTTTTCTCGACAATCTTGAGAAACTCGGATTTCATTATGCCACGAACTCCGGAATCTCGATCTGTATGGCTGATATGCATATACCCTCAACGAAGGCTCCGATGATACATCAGGCTGAACAGGAAGTTATGGAAGTCCAGAAGCAGTATGCAGACGGTCTCATAACTCAGGGTGAACGTTATAATAAGGTCATTGACATCTGGGCGAATGTTACCGAGCGTATTGCTGACGAGATGATGAAGGAACTCGGCGCTGAAGAAGACCGGATAGCTTCTGAAGAGGAATTGAAAGAGAAGAGGTCTTTCAACAGCATATTCATGATGGCTGATTCAGGTGCACGAGGAAGCGCTGCACAGATCAGGCAGCTTGCCGGGATGAGGGGACTCATGGCAAAACCCTCAGGCGAGATCATAGAGACACCGATTACGGCTAACTTCCGGGAAGGGCTCACGCCGTTGCAGTACTTTATATCGACTCACGGTGCGAGAAAAGGACTTGCAGATACCGCCCTTAAGACAGCAAACTCGGGATATCTTACCAGGAGGCTCGTCGATGTTGCCCAGGATGTGCTTATTACAGAGGACGACTGCGGTACGACAGACAGCATAACCGTGGGATCGCTGATTGAAGGCGGCGAGATCATACAGCCGCTGGAGGAGAGAATTTTCGGAAGGTATGTGGTAGAAGACATAAAAGATCCGATAACAAAAGAGCTGATCATCAAGAGGAACCAGGAAATCGATGAGGTATACACACAGAAGATTGTTGACGCGGGCATAGACAGGGTGAAGATTCGATCTGTTCTGACCTGCGTCTCGAAGTTCGGCGTGTGCGCAAAATGTTATGGCAGAGACCTTGGCAGAGGGCAATATGTTGAGATAGGTGAATCTGTCGGAATCATCGCTGCCCAGTCGATCGGCGAGCCCGGAACGCAGCTTACCATGAGAACGTTCCATATCGGCGGTACAGCGTCAAAGGTTGTTGAGCAGACGGTCCTGGAGGCGAAGAACTCAGGAATTATGAAATTTCATAATATCAATACTGTCAGAAACAGGGAAGGGTTCCTTGTTGTTATGAACAGGAACGGCAGCATAGCGATCGCTGACTCCAAGGGAAGGGAAAGGGAGAAGTATTCTATTGTGTATGGCGCCAAACTGCTTGTGGAAGACGGCAAGAAGGTCGAGATCGGGCAGAAGATTGTTGAGTGGGACCCTTACTCAACACCGATTCTTACGGAACTCGGCGGCAAGATCGCCTTCGGAGATATCGTCGAAGGAGTGACGGTCAAGGAAGAGGTCGATGAAACAACCGGCCTTTCGCATAAGGTTATCATAGATTATCCTGCCAATATGAGGCCGAGGCTTTCCATTAAGGACGAACACGGCAAGGCTACCCTGAAAATACCGGGCACCGGAAACCTTGCGCGGTACCTGCTGCCCTCGGGTGTGCATATCCTTGTTGACAGAAGACGAGATTGTTCATCCTGGAGACATCCTCGCAAAGATACCGAGAGAGACGACCAAGACAAAAGATATTACCGGAGGTCTGCCGAGGGTCGCTGAACTGTTTGAGGCAAGGAAGCCCAAGGAGCAGGCGATTGTATCCGAGATCGACGGTATCGTCGAGTTCAGAAGCGCCCAGAAGGGCAAGCGTGTTGTCATGGTGAAGGGCGGAGAGACGACGAAAGAGTATGACATACCGAAAGGCAAGCATGTGAGTGTTCATGAGGGAGACTGGGTCAAGGCTGGTGAGCCTCTTATGGACGGGGCGGTCAATCCCCATAGCGTACTTGATATCCTCGGTCCACAGGAGCTCCAGAGTTATCTCGTTGATGAAGTGCAGAAGGTCTACCGGCTGCAGGGTGTCTCGATCAATGACAAGCACATAGAAGTGATTGTAAGGCAGATGATGAGAAAGGTGACGGATAGAAGACTCCGGAGATACGTCTTTCCTCATCGGCGAACAGGTAGACAGGATGCTTTTCCAGGAAGAGAACGTGACGAGGTGAAGGGAGAAGCCAGTGGGATGCAGACCTGCGCAGGGCAAGCCATTGCTTCTCGGCATAACCAAGGCGTCTCTGACAACAGACAGTTTTGTCTCTGCCGCGTCATTCCAGGAGACTACGCGCGTGCTGACGGAAGCAGCGATCAACGGGTTGGTCGATGAGCTGCGTGGCCTGAAGGAAAATGTTATTATGGGCCGGGTAATCCCGGCAGGTACCGGAATGCAAAGATATAAGAATACCTTTGTGAAAAGCGAGTTTCAGCCGGTTCTGACTGAAGAGACAGAAACAGAGGCGTAACGCGCGTTTCTCTTAGTCCCTAAGCCGTTTTTTCCGCAAGACCGGCTTAGGGACTTTTTATTTCAATTTTTCTTGCCGGCGGCAAAAGCCTCTTTCCTGTAAAGGTAAGGGGGCTCCTTCTCTGCTGCCAGACGCCCTGTTTTTATACGATATGGTATTATAGAAATGTCAGTATTCATTCCATTAGTTTACGTTACTGCGTACCGAGAAAGATGAAATTCATAGCAGACGCTATGCTTGGCAGACTTGCAAAGTGGCTCAGGCTTTTGGGGTTTGATGTTTTGTATTATCCCGACATTGAGGACAGGCAGGTCATAAAAATCGCACGGGAAGAGGAGCGCATGATACTTACCAGAGACACCCGCATGGTACAGTGCAAGGGGACAGGAGATGCTATTTTCATCGGATCAGACCATGTTTTTGAACAGCTTCTGGAGATGAAAGACTGGCTGGACTTCTCTGATCCGGAATGGGGAAAACGGTGTGTTGTCTGCAACAGAGCAGTTGAAGTAGTAGCTGACAAGGACGAACTAAAAGACCTTCTCCCTGATTATGTATATCACAATTTCGATAGTTTTACGCGTTGCGCTCATTGCAATAAGTTATACTGGGAAGGCAGCCATTACAAAAATATTCGTGAAAGGATCAGAGAGATCCCGGGAAATGAGCAGTGAAGACTAACATAATTCTGCTTGCCCTCGCAGTATTTATCATATCGCTTATCATAACGCTGAATATTTTCTTTCAGCAGAGCTATCAGAGTGAGATGGCGGAACAGTTTAACCGTCAGCAGCTGATCATCGCAAAATCTATCGCAAAAAGCATCGAAGATGAAATACAACATATAGAAGCAGAGATCCTTTCTCTCGCAAGACTTCTTGGAGACAAATCACTCGGGGACAAAGACATTGAGGAACTCGTAAGTTCAGCATATACCGGGGAAGGGGATGAGGTCAGTGCCAGTATAAAGATCCTGGACAGCAGAGGCCAGCTCGTATACAGTTCACTTGGGGAATCTCTCAAGCCCAGGGACTCTGAACTGTATCAGGAAATGCAGCGGTCTGACATAAAGAACGTGCGTTATGAGAACCTGCTGGCAACCGAAAGGAAGCTTATTCTGATTACGCCGATCTCAGGCACGCAGGGGCTGAAGGGAGCGTTGATTGTGGAGATCATGCTCGATACCATAAACAAAAAATTTCTTACCCCGATACGGGCCGGCATCAGGGGACACGCATGGATGATGGACGGAAACGGTGTATTGTTGTATCATCCTACGCAGCCGAAAATGGTGGGGAAGAATCTGAACAAGGCCGATGAGTCATGCTATGAGTGTCATACGTCGTTCGATGTCGAAAAGAAGATACTCGGAAGTGGTGATATAGGCTTTAGTTCCTACATAGCACCTTACGGTGAAGACAAGCTCATAGCCTTTTCCAAGGCCAGAATAGGGGAAATGTCATGGATTGTATGCGTCTCCATCCCCTATTCAGAGGTGACATTAAGTATCAGAAGAAGCATGAAGCTCCACTCGCTCCTCGTTATCTCGATCTTTATCGCTACGGTGACCGCAGCATTTGCGCTCGTCAGGATAAACCGTCAGCGGGTGAAGGCGGTCGAAAAATCCAAACACCTTGAGATGCAGAAACATCTTGAGAAAGAGATACTGCAGAGCAAGGATTATCTCGAAAATATCCTCGAGAGTACGGAATCAAAAATTATGGTGCTTGACAGCGAGTCTGAAGGTGAAGACTGTGAATTCAGCTCATGAAAAACTTTGTAACCAGAATAAGGATGCCATTGTGGGCCGGAGCTTTTTTGAGGTGTTCCCGATCGCTACTGATAAGGACAAGGAGATGATCAAAGGCATTCTGGAAAAATGTCTCGGCGGCAGCAGTCACAGAATAAGCAATTATACCTATTTGAGGGGAGGCAAACCCATTTACCTGAATATCAGCATAAACCCGCTCATCCTCCACGGGGAGTTATCGGGGCTGATACTGTCGAGCAGCGACGTGACAGAAGAGGTCAATCTCAAGGAAGTTCTCAGAGACTATGCCGCCAGGCTCGAAGAATTGGTAAAGGATCGGACCGATGAGCTTCTCAGCGAAAAGGAGAAGCTGAATGCGATTGTCGAGACACTTGAAGCAGGTCTTTTTCTTGTCAATGAAAACAAAAAGAATCACCTGGGCGAACAGGACCCTCAGAGAATGGATCGGTGAAGACAAGGTAGAAGATATCACCTTCGATAATGTCTATTGTGGGGATAATCTTCAGCGCGCGATCGTGGACAAACGGATAATCCAGGAAGTTGTTTATCATGATTTCGGAAAGCGAAGGGGATATTTTCAAATAACTTCCACACCGCTTGTTTCCCCCGACAGCCATGCCCAGACACTCGTGCTTATCCAGGATATTACCGACATGAAGCGGATGGAAGAGCAGATGATGCACTCAGAAAAGCTTTCCGCCCTTGCGAGGATATCAGCAGGCGTTGCGCATGAAATAGGAAACCCGCTTACCTCGATCTCTTCCTATGTTCAGATCCTCAGGGAGATGGAAAATGATGAGTTTACCAGGGAGAGCCTTGATACTATCGCAAAGCATATCAGCAGAATCACCGATATCGTTCGGCAGATGTCGAGTTTCTCCAGGACAGCAAGCTCTGACTCTGAAACCACATGATGTCCGGGAACTCGTGATGACTGACTCTTGATCTCGTCAAGTATGACAAGCGCCTGAAAAATATAGAGATCAACCTTGACATCCCGGAGGAACTGCCCAAAGTGATTGTCAATGAAACACAGTCTATACAGGTGTTTATGAATATTATCCTGAACGCTGCCGATGCGATGTCAAGCAGTGGGACCCTTGATATAAAGGCAGAAAGGCTTGAAAGGGATGTGGAGATATCCTTTTCTGACACAGGGCCCGGTATTCCCGTTGAGCATATGGAGAAGATCTTCGATCCTTTCTTTACGACCAAGGAAAAGGGGACAGGCCTGGGGCTTGCAGTAAGTTATAATATTATCAAAAGTTATCGGGGCGATATTGTGGTAGAGAACAAACCCGGAGGCGGTACAATCTTTAAGGTGAGGTTGCCATATTATGAAAGCTACTGAATACCGGATACTGGTTGTCGATGATGAACGGGACATCTGCAGGGCCCTTGAATTTCTTCTTTCACGTGAAGGGTATAAGGTCGCAACCGCATACAGCGGACAGGATGCGTTGAAAAAGATCGAGGCTGAGGAGTTCGATCTTGTCATTACTGATCTTAAGATGGAAGGTATGACCGGTATGGAGGTGCTCGAGAAGGCTGTTGCCGTGCGTCCGAACCTGATCGTGATCATTATGACAGCCTTTGGCTCTGTTGAATCAGCTGTTGAGGCGATGAAAAAAGGCGCTGGTGATTATATTGTAAAGCCGTTCATCAATGAAGATGTGAAGATGACGGTCAAGCGACTGCTGGAGCACAAAAAGGTATTGATGGAAAACCTCGTGTTGAGGCAGCAGCTCAGCCAGCAGTTCGGGTGCAGGGAATTTGTTGGTGTCTCACCCCAGATCCTGAGTGTCTTTGAGCTTCTCGAGAAGGTGATACCGACGAGAAGCAATATCCTGATCCTTGGCGAAAGCGGCACCGGGAAAGGCCTGGTCGCTGAGGTCGTCCACTGCAATAGTCAGAGGAAAGACAAACCCTTTATCTCGATAAACTGCTCTGCTATTCCTGAAAACCTGCTTGAGAGCGAGCTTTTCGGCTACCGGAAGGGTGCCTTTACCGGAGCAGCTTCAGACAAGAAGGGACTTATAACCATGGCTGATCAGGGCACTCTTTTTCTCGATGAGATCGGAGATATGTCGCTCGGACTTCAGGCCAAGATCCTGAAGGTCCTTGAAACAGGAGAGGTATTTCCTATTGGAGAGACAAAACCTAAATATGCTGATATCAGGCTTGTAGCAGCTACCAATAAGAATCTCGAAGAGCAGATACTAAAAGGGCTTTTCAGGGAAGATCTCTATTACAGGCTGAATGTGATAGAGGTGAAAATTCCAGCCTTGCGTGAACGGAAAGAGGACATTGATGTGCTTGCCAGACATTTTGTCGATAAGTACAGCCGGGAGAATAATAAAAAAATTGCCGGCATAACAGAAGAAGCAATGGAAGTCCTGCTGAAATATCCCTGGCCGGGGAATATCAGAGAACTGCGGAATGTAATAGAAAGAGCGGTCGTTCTGGCAGGCAGCGATAAGATCGGTATCTCTGAATTGCCGGTGAAGTTACCTATGGCAAAAGACGGAAGAAGTGAGGAAACGCTGAAGGCAAAACTGGAATATTATGAAGAGAAAGTCATAAAAGATGTACTACAGGCCCACAACTGGAACAAAGAAGAAGCGGCCAGGGAACTTGACGTTGATCTTGCCACTCTCTATCGGAAGATCAAGAAACTGGGTATTGAGAAGGAACCTTTTTTATAGCACAAAAGAGTTAACACTGCCTTGATATTGCGCTTCTGCCAGAAGGTCTGTATGGTTTTGTTTTACTTCTGCTGGGTTTCTTGTTTATGCCTGTTGATCAGGATCAGAAAGCTGCTAAGAGACAGAAGACGGGGCAACCCTCATAAAAGAGTTACAGTGACGAGAAAAATTAAACACCAGATCTTTGAGAAGTTTAACGCCAACACTTTGTATTGAAAACCTTCTCAAAAAATCCGTTGCACGAATCCCCTTTGCTCGTAGTCGTTTGTTCAAGCCCGTAATTGCTAGCCCAAGAATCAACGGTGCTCAGTTTGATTACAGCAATTGCCGGGAGAACGTATCCTGTTTTTTTGAGGGTTTCCGTAAGAAATTCCCGTCGGGATATCTGTTTCTTATGCTGTTCTTCTGTCATTTCCTTCTGCCTTTTATCATTAAATTAAGATACACCAATTGGCATTGTTATGTTTTTATCGCGATCTGTTTTACCTGAATGATTATCGTTTATGCAAAGCGGCGTTGTATTTTCCCTATTATTTTCCCCAAAACGGCAGAGGGCACGGGATGCAGAAATGAGATCTCTTGATGTCAGCGTATACGAGTCACAGGTGCCTACAAAATGGGAGAGAGCCTCCAGCCCTCTCATGCCAAACTCTCCGAGATTAATGGCCTGAGCTGTTAAAAGCGCAAGGGAAGCGGTCTTGCCAAGAGGGGTAAGCGCGGTAATGTAATCCGGCCGATGATCCGGAAAAACAAGAGACCAGGGCCGCGCCGACGTCATAATCACCGACCCGGGTATGAGAGCGGCATCAATTCTTGATTTTCCTGAGGCATCGGTAGATGAACACACTTCATATCCCCTCTCCAGCGTTGGAAAGTGTCTTAACGTTTCATTGCTTACATGAAGGTTTCTCGGAAAGGAAAAGATGCGATAGGACGAGGGGTCAAGGAACACAATCTCATCTGATAGAAATCCCCATCCCTGGAGCAGTAAACTCAGAGCGAGAGATGATTTCCCTGCCCCTGGAGGGCCGGCGATGACAAGAGCCCGCTCCCCGAAAACCAATGCAGCGGCATGGATCTGGAGAAAGTGACTGTGTGTATGCAGTATTCTTGTTGTTATGGACCATTCGATATGGTCGAGAGCTTTGCTGAGCGTATCAGATTGCAGGGTAGCTTTGCCATTTGCGTATACAGTATAAAGAGGCAGGCCGGCATGTTCAGCGACCCGTTGGAAATGCCATTCTGTTGAACACTCTGCAGGTTCTGTATGAAGAGCAGGGAAAAGACGCTCAAGACGAACTCCCGCATTATCACAGTTTGTTGAGAGACTGAAATGAAAGTCATGAATTTTATAAAATCTCTTTATCATAATATCCTTCACGGCTTAGACAAATAGAGCAGCCCATGTTGATGCAAGTCTGTGATTGTTTGCGTAACGTCTTCCGCGATGACCTCAGCCGGCAAACTGCTTGTTTCTGCAATCTTAGCCACAATTTCTTCAATGGTATGCCGACCATCACAATGAGACCACATAAAAGATGCGCTTACGTTGAGTGCGTAGGCAATGGCTTTTCCCTGATCGAGCAACATGCATCCGTCAGCAAGGTCATTTTGCTGAATACCTGTATTTCTTATCGGTATATGTTTTGAAATTTCTACCTTCATAACTATAATTAAAGCAATATATATGCCAAACACCTGCTGAGACGTTTCTCAAATGTCCTGAACAGCAGTAATCGGCTTAAATTAGCCATTTGTGAAAATGTATACCAACTCTGGAGAGGAAAACATTCCTCTGAATTGTGTATCGAAAGGAAACACATAGAGTTAAAATGCGACAGGTAGACGCCTTGAAAAAGTGTTATTTCTTATCGTCTGTTTCGACCTTACTGGTATGATCCTTACACCTGTTTCTCTGTTGATATGCTTTGCCTGCATTCTTAATATATATTTATCAGTATAATTTGCAGAACTTATAATTCTTGACCTGTCGCCGGAAAGGAGATAAAATAAAATTAGGAGAAGGGTATGCGATACCCTGGACGGAGTTAAACCAAAGGATCAGGCAACTGAGTATGGGGGTCGGTGTTGGATGCGGTGAGCAAGCCTTTGTAGCAGGAAGGAAGCCTAAAACATCCATCGAAGCACCCACTTAGAAAAAGAGCTTATGGTTTCCCGGATCTGGGGTACCGCAGTGAATATTCTGGAGCCATATAAGGGTAAGTGGTCATCCTTATAACGTGTTGGCAGCAAATGTAAGCTGCGGCGACGTTGGGTTGTACAAGGGAAACCATCTCTTATACGGCTCTATTAATTTTAAGACGCTGAGCCAGGAGTAAAATATCTTTAAAAACATCGTCTTTTATCTTTATTATGTCCTTCTTTCGCTATGGATCGGAGGAATAGCTCTTTTCACCTTTATTGTAACGCCTCTTATATTCAGGTCTTTCACCCGGGATATGGCTGGAGAAATAGTCGGCAGGCTCTTTCCTGGTTATTTTCTCTATAACCTCATCCTTACCTGCGCTGCCCTTATCCTTTTTCTTCTATTGCATACTGAAATGGCTCAACAATGGGCGAGGCTATCACTCTTTTGTCTTGTCATCGCTGTTTTGATTAATATTTTTGTGTACTTTAAACTCCACCCTGGGATAAAAGTGATAAAAAGAGAGATTCATTCATTCGATACTGTATCAGAAGACGGCCCTCTCAGAACAAAATTCAGGAGATTGCACGCTGTCAGTGCTGTCTTAAACCTCATACTACTTGCGGATGGAGTGACTCTCCTCCTTATTGGGGCAAGCAAAAGAGATCAAGCAAGACACCCCCAAAACTGATCTTACGAACGCCTAGAGGGGCCTCAGTTTTTTATCGCGAGTTCACGAAGATACCGAAAGAGAGCCCGTGAATGCTTTGGCGGTATGTTGTCTTTTCTTTCCTTACGGGCACTCCGTACAATCTGGCGGAGTTTCAGAATATCTGCTTCAGGAAAACGGCTGACAATATCGTCAAAGACGGTATCATCTCCTTCAACAAGGCTGTCCCGCAACATTTCGATCTGCTGAAACTCGCGGGCTTTGTGTTTTTGACCCTTGTCTAATTCCTCTAACATCTGTCTGATCGGTTCCGGATCAATTTTGCGCATGAGTACGCCTATGTACTGGATTTGCCTGCGCCTTGCGCCATGATTTTTTAAAGTTTTGTAAAGATGTAATGCCTCTTGAAGTTCTCGTGCCATTTCAACAGGCTTCAACTGATCCGGTGAAAGCTCAAGGAGACGTTTGCCCAACTCCTGGAGTTCAATCGCTTCCCTCTTCTTTGCGGATTTGCTTGCGTTGTCCATATGCTCAATTAAGCGATTATCGCTTCAGTGAATAGATGCCTTTAACTATCAGCAGCATCCAGGGGATAGCATGGAAAAAAAGGTCAAACCAGTCAATAGGCCGTATAAGCTGTCCTTTTGAAAGCATCTGAAGTTTTTCCCATAGATGAGGTGGGGAAAAGGGCGCAAGCCCGAGAGTAAGACAGGCTATGATAAGGATTCCCCATGATACTTTTGAAAAGAATTCACCCATAGATTCTTTTTGTTATCTCCCCTGATCTTGCTTGAAACGTAATGTAAAATTATATCATATCCGGTGTTGTCACTTTCCGTAATGCCAGGTATTTTGAGTTCTTGCTTATGTTTCAACAATTGAACCAAAAAGAGGAAGGAGCGTGATTTTCTGTCAGAGAACTCCGGGGACGAAGCATTTCAGGAGAAGGAAGAGGGAAAACAGAGGTCTTATGATCCAGTCTTTGCCTCTCTACGCCATTAAACAAGAGGCTCTGTCTGTTTTCCCTCAGCCTTTTTCCAAATAAAATCTCAATCATGCATTACGTGGGTCTATAGTGAAAAAAACTCGCACCGCAACTTTCGTTTCCTAGCTGAGGTGTTTGTTTACGAGTTTGGTCATCTCAAACATTGATACCTTGCTCTTGCCTCCAAAGACTGCCTTTAAGTTTTCATCTGCATTGATATCTCTTTTATTCACGGCATCCTGGAGTTTATTTTTCTTGATGTACTCCCACAATTTCTTAGTCACCTCTGTTCTCGGTAAAGGTTTGCTCCCCACGATCCTTCCAAGGGCTTCGCTGATCTGCATTGGTTTCATGAAAGCTGGGTTTGGCGTTCTTTTTACCTTTTTTGCAACTGCCTTCTTTACTGTTTTTACCTTCGCAGCAACTTTCCTGGCGACCTTTTTTTCTGTCGCCTTAGCTTTAGCTACGATCTTTTTCACAATCTTTGCCCCTGCTTTTGTTTTTTTCACGACCTTTTTTTCTGTTGCCTTAGCCTTAGCTACGACCTTTTTAACCATAGCTTTTGTTGCCATCTTTGCCCTCCTTGCGATTGTGAGTATCTATAATAACTTGAAAAATCCTATCAAAGAGAGAGGCGGTTGTCAATAAACTTTTGTATGTGTAAACCAGGTAGGTATAGAGATCCTTTCCTCCAGGCGGTTACCTGAGCAGCTTTGCAAGGAGTGTCGTGGCGATGTCCAGATATTTCTCAGGGCTGAGCGATGGTCCTAGCAGCAGTAGCTGGCCTGCACGGCTACGCAGGCGATCATCATAAAAAGCATTAGGGCTGTTCCTCCGCAGTTCCTCGAGGAGATAAGAGAAGTTTGCCTGTCTGGTTGCCTGCAGTGCTGCCCCAAGAGAATCATAGCCGAGTCTGCTTTCCCTGAAGACAAGTGTTTTTTGGTCTCCTGCGTAGAGAAGAAAGAATCCTTCCCTATTTTGAGTCGTGCTCTCCAGAATTTTTTCTGTTGTCTTAGTCATCTTCAGACCGCTGGTAAGGAGAGCCATGCCAGGGGCGAACTTTTTTTCTTTTATGCTCTCTGTCAGGGTAGTCTGTGTAATTGAGGTGCCGCGGATTATGAGGTCGATGCTGCTGTAATCGACAGCGAGTCTCGCTGTCCCTGATTCTACGGCCAGCGCGTCTCTGCCGAGCCTGAACTTCCGCACGACAAAACGGTCCGCATCGGTCTCTATCTCGTCATTTTCCAGTAAAACGGCATCAAAGCCTTTTGCCTTAAGTCTTGTCAGAAGTTCCTCTGCCTGTCCGACTGTGGCAGAGACACTAACTACGAGGGGGCCTTCTCCGGGGGGCCTCAGCCGAGAGAGTGCCTCATAGACAGTCGCCTCCAGGGCAGCAGCCAGTGTTGCTGCAAGCGTTTCTTTCTTCTCCGGCAGACGATAGATCGCTACGATATACATCAGATTTTTTTCTTTTGATCAGTCTTCTTTGTAGAGATGCCCAAGGGTTTATAAAGCGGACACCAGCCGATTGCGCTTGTCCCCAAAAAAGCGATGACAATGACTCCAAGCACAACAGCGAATATGCCGGTTGCTTCACTGTTCAGCAAAAGCACTACGATAAAGACTGCGATGATCGTCCTTATTACACGGTCGAGTGTTCCCATGTTTTTTGTCATGGTGTTCCCCCCTTTGTCATTATTGTATCATCCGGTCTGATTATTGTTAAGAGAGACGGGAAGTGGTAATGTTTTGTTCAAAAGAAATATCTTGTCAGCGGGAGGCCCCTAAGGAAACTCAGGGAAAAGACTTGTCAGCCTCCATACCCCTTCGCCTTCTTTCCCCTCATAGGTCCACTTCTGATTATCGGTGATAGTTCTCATCCTTGGTGAAGAGTGGGTGTAGTAATCGATTTCAACCGCTACTTCAGCTTGTTTCGTTTTTTCGCTGTAATTAATATTGCTTACACGATAGTCGACCACTGCAATATTCTTTGCAGCCTGCAGCCGTTCCTTGTATGCTCCGGATATAGAGGCTGAAGCCAAAAGGCTTGCTTCCTCGAGTTGATGCCAGCGTATCAATTCATGATAGTTCTTCATTTCTTTCTCGAAATCTGCCCGGATGTTTTGTTCGGTTGCACAGGATACGAGCATGGCAGCGATGAACATGAAAAGGAAGGCTTTCCGCATAGTGTTGTCTCCTTGCTGTCTTATATTGATACCCTTGCATATAGTAATAAACAAAGAGGGAAATAGCAAATACGCATCTCTCCTGTGCGAGTGAGTTTCCGACTCCTGTAAAAGGGGAAAAGTCTATCTGCAGAGTGTGACACCGACTCTGCCGCAGGCAGAGCTGATGGTGCACTGTGAACAAAGCGGGGAAACAGGTCTGCATATGCCCTGTCCAAAACCTACAAGGATGCTGTTCAACTGCTTCCAGTATCTGACAGGCAGGATTTTCCGCAAGGCAAACTCTGTCTGATCAGGCTTTGCTGTCCTGACAAGGCCCCATCTGTTTGTTATCCGGTGGACATGGGTATCCACACAGATGCCGTCTTTGTCATAACCAAGGGTAATGACGAGGTTTGCGGTTTTTCTGCCAACGCCTTCAAGGGTGAGCAGTTCATCAATGGTGTCAGGTACGTGCCCTCTGTATTTTTTGGCGATTACCCGAGAGATCTTCTTGATCCTCCGCGCCTTCACTCGAAAGAATCCGACCGGATAGATCGTCTTTTCGATTATTTCTACCGGGAGAGCTGCAAGCTGATCAGGATTCTGAACGAGGCGGAAAAGCCTCTCTGAGGCTTCGCCTGTTACCTTGTCCTGTGTCCTCAGGCTCAGGATACAGGAGATGAGAACCCTGAAGGGGTTTCTATCTCTTGATGCCATGGCATCAAGCCAGGGGAATTTGAGGCCCTTTACCTGTTGCCAGAGGACAGGCCAAGTTTTGACAAACTCTTCTGTGTTCATCTCTTTACAATTATAGAATAGAAGGGAGGGTCTATTGTCTTCTCGCTGTTCCTGCTCAGACATGAAAAAAGTTCTGCAGCAGGGTGACTGCGCCTGCGCAGAGCATACCGAGAAAGACGCCGAAAACTTCGAGCCAGAGCAGGTGCGTCCTGATATTGACTTCAATGATGTCCCGGACCTGCTCTGGCTTGTATTCGGAAAGCTTGTCTATCACCATTGTTCTGATATTCAGCTTCTGAAACAGAAGCTCAGCAACAGACCTGTCTGTGTGATAGTGTTTGATAAGGAGCTCGTTTTTTGGTCTGAAAAGGAAATCCTCCAGTGTCCCGATTCTCTGGATCATCTTTGCCAGCATCTGTCGTGATACTCTGAACTCGGACAGTCTGATGTCAAGCTCTGCCACGATAGTATCAGCCATATCCTCATACTCTTTGATACGGGTAATGTTCAGAAATTTACCGAGAAATCCGAGGCGTGTTTTTAGCGTTTCGGTGATCTCTTCGCGGGTCTTCCCTGAACTCACAAATTCACGGACGTCATCACGGAAATCGTCAATGACCTGATTAAGTATCTTCTCAACCTTCTCTATCTTCAGAGGAGCAAGGAGCCTCCGCAACTCATCCTGGATCATTTCACTATTGATAAGGTGCTCTTCTACTGTTGTTGCCAGCGACTCAATAATCTCCCGCTGTTTTTTCAGAAGTACGCCGGAGCCCGGCAGATACCAGTCTTTCTCAAAGAGCATTCTTATCGCGATTTTGTTCGTAATGCCGCCGATATATCCTCCCGCGAGTACCTGGATCAAAAAAGATGAAAAGGGGTAGATAGATCCCGAGACAGAAGCGAAAAGCGCAGCGCAGAGCAGAATAAAGACCATTAAGATCAGGTAGTTGCCTAAAAATCTAATACCCCTATTCCATAAAATGTTCATTTTGCTCTGTGACCCCGCCTCATGGTAAAGTTTTACCTTCTGTTTTCATTATAAAGGAATCCGTGGCGGACATCCACGCAGCAAGTATTAACCATCCGGATATTCACAATTTCTCCATAAGTTGCTTGTATGATTCAGAGTAGGAATAGATTGTTGTGACGCAGAGAGTATTAACGGTTATAGCCCGGTAAACCAGTGGGGTGTCCAATGAGACAACAGGATATGATAAATTCTCTACTCGATCTGGGAGTGAAAAGAGGGGTGCTAACCTGCCAGGAACTCAGCGAAGCGTTTCCTTCGGAATTCTTTCCTCTTGAGGAGCTGGAACGGTTTCTCCGCCTCCTTGAAGAACTTGGAGTAAAGGTTGTGGATTCCGAAAAAAGCCTGAAGAGAAAAGCACGGAAGACTCATGGTCAAATAAAATAAGGTTGGCTAAGCTTCCGTGTTTTTTAAACTGTTTCCGGCAGCTTAAAAGATATAAAAAAGGGCAGACTAAAAAAGTCTGCCCTTTTTTGAAGATTGAGATTGCTGATATTAGCTGACGCAGCAGATGCGTCTCATTTTTTTCTTGCCATCCGGGGTAACGGACAGAACGACTTCTACCTTGTTTCCGCAATTGCTGCAGCACTGTGACTTGCTCTTATTGCCGGCACGTGCGGAAACATCGGTCTTTGACTTTACTTTTTCTGCCATTTTACTTCCTCCTTTCCCAGGTTACGAATTTTTAAATCGATAAACGATTTCTGCTCCTGTTTTCCAGGAGTAATACTATCTTTTAAAGGGTATTCTTCCGGATGGTAAATCACGTGCAGGCACGGATGATACAACCGAAGAAAAACAAAACTCATTACTATAATTTAATAGAATAAAATTTGTCAAGTGATTCGAAGCAAGGGTAGTGGGTCAGTATGTTAGCGAGTAACAAAAAATATCACCAAAAGGGAAGGAAGTGACCCCAGTCTTAATTATCAGCCTTTTTTTGAATTCTCTTTATTCCAGGGCGCGAACTTCATCAGCAACAGCATTCCGGGAATGGCGATAATAACACAAAAGACAAAGAAGTTCTCCCACCCTATATGCTTCGCCAGAAATCCTGTGGGCGCAGAGGCAATGACCCTGGGGACCCCCATGAGGCTGCTCAGAAGCGCATATTGCGTCGCGGTAAATTTTTTGTTTGTGATGCTCCCCATAAAAGCAGCATAGGCTGCTGTCCCCATTCCTCCGGTCAGGTTCTCAAAGGCGATGACACCGGACAGAAGCGGTACGCTGTACCCGGTATGGGCAAGGAGGGCAAACCCGGCTGTTGATATGGCCTGCAGGAAACCGAAAGTCCAGAGAGATCGGCTGACGCCTATGCGGAGCATAAGCACGCCGCCAATCATACTCCCGGCTATTGTCGCCCAGAATCCGAAGAGCTTTACGACGGCCCCGATTTCAGTTTTTGAGAAGCCGATATCAAGATAAAAAGGTGTTGTAATCGCACTCGCCATCGTATCTCCGATTTTGTATAAAAGAATGAACGCAAGGATAAGGACGGCATTTTCCCTGTTGAAATATTCTACCAACGGCTCAACAACTGCCTCCCGCATGGTTCTGGGTGTCCCGGATGAAAGCATGGGTTCGGGTGTCAGAAGTGTGGTTATAATGCCAGGAATCATACAGGCTGCCATAACCAGATAAACCATGGAGAAGGTCATTTGATCGGCTAGTATCAATCCGCCGCCTGAAGACAGCAGCATTCCTACCCGATAGCCGTTAATATAAAAAGAAGAGCCCAGTCCCAATTCTTCATCCGCCAGGTCTTCTCTTCTGTATGCGTCAACAACAATATCCTGGGATGCGCTGAAGAAGGTAACAAGAAGCGCTGCACATACCATGATCAGGGGGGTTGTGGCAGGATTCGTAAAGCCGAGCCCGGCTATTGCAAAAACCAGGGCTATCTGTGAAACCAGCAGCCATCCTCTCCTCCTTCCAAGAAAGGCGAGAGAAAATCTGTCAAAAACAGGAGCCCAGAGGAACTTGAGGGTATAGGGAAGCCCGACCAGCGCCATTAAACCGATTACTGTTAAATCTATGCCCTCTTCTTTCATCCAGGCCTGTAAAAGCGTTGATGTAAGTAGCAGAGGCAGGCCGCAGGCAAAGCCCATAATAAAAGAAACTAACATTCGCCTGCTGAAAATCACTGTGAACATAGTATATATCCCTTGTGATTCATATTATCCGGCTGCAGTCAATGACAGAGCTTTTCCGAAACTGCGGCAACTATACACTATACCATTTTGGCAGGGTCCGTAGTCTTGAGCCTATGCGCAGTAAGCCTTGAAAAAACTGAAGAGCTCTGTGTTCAGGTCGCCCTGAATGGTTAACCTCTCGGCCTCAATATAAGAAGGCCGGGTTTCCCTAACAGGTATTCCTGAAGGTCCTGGTCAATAACCTTCCTGAATCTTCTGTCTGATGACGCATGCCGAAGGGTAATGGTATTTTCGTTGTTGATGATAATCCCCACGTGCGAGACATCAAGGGCAGAGAGAGTTGAGAAAATACCCGCATAGTCGCCGGTCCTCAAGTTTTGGAGTACCGGGCTGTCGACACGGTCTGAAGGTATGTAATCGATTGTGCGCTGCGGAGATTCGATCCCGGGAAGCAGAGGCGTCCCGTCTTCCTTGCGGTTCAGGATCCTGACAGTACGTTCTGTCTTTTCTCCCCCGACTTGTTTTGTAATATCGAAGACGGTTGCCGGCTCATACTCCGCCCAGTCAGTAAAGAAATGTTTTCTGGCCGCATAGGACAGCATGCTGTTGTGATATCTTACTGTTTGAAGGCTCTTCCTGAACCCTTCAAAGGAGGCAGACAGACGCATCGCCTCAATATAATCAAGAAACGTAAAGCAATCAACCCCTGAGAGGTTTATCACAAAGACTTCGGCTGTGTTGCGGTCGCCGATCAGCGTTGACTCCCTGTAGGGAAGGCCAAGGAAGAGACCCGAGAGAAAGGCTATGCGCGCTCCGGCATCCTCTATCCGGGAGGCTTCCCGTATGATCCTGTCCAGTTCCATTTCTGACCATCGGCCCAGATCAATACGCATTTTGACTCCTCTATCCATATTATTGATACATTATATCGAGCACCAGGCAGGGCAGAGTATTCAAGCTCATTCTCACAGTGTTCCGAGGTTTTTGTCTCTTGAGCCCGAAGAAACAGACCGTTAGGATTATCGGCAAAAAAATCCGCTTGAATACTTTATTCCGCCTCATTTTTAGTTGCTTCGTCTGCAATTCTATGAATTATATCTAGTGTGCTGTCCCAGAAGTAATTTGTCATTGTCCGGCTTGACCGGACAATCCAGAAGCCTTTGAAAAGACTGGATTCCCCGATCAAGTCGGGGAATGACGGCGCTTGTGAATTATTATAGGAATTAATGGGACATAACACTAGAGGTACTCATACAGTATAGACGGTAACAGAAGGTCGCTGAAATATCAAGAAGGCTATGATGACTGGTGAGAGGTTTCTTGTACGTTTTTGCAGTTATCCCCGGGAGCAACACAACCGTCTCCAGGTTGTAATGGAAAAGTCCTCTGCCTGGTCCAAGCTCCTTGTTGCAGGCAACGATGCAGGCCCCGCAATTGACACACGATATGTCCCGCTTGTTCTTTCTCGGAGTAACGTTCATAAAACACGCCTTGTCACAACCCTTGCAGTTTGTGCATTCCTCCGCCCTCGAGACATCCATATTCAGCCGCAGGGAAACCGGGCTCACCCAGCCGAAGAGCATCTGCATCAGTCCTGCGGCGCAGATATACCTGCAGAGCGCATGTCTTACAAATATTGATGTTATGAGCATGTATATGGATACCCCGATTATCCCTGCCTTTACGCCGAAGGTAAATTCCCAGTTGACTATCTGGTGCCATATGGTCTGAGGAGCAACAAAATAACCGGTCAGGGCTATCCCGCCGCCAATGGGTATTACTACCGCAGACAATACGGCAATGACAAAGTAAAGGGCCCGCCCGCCTGCCTTTACATCCGGGTCATTCGGTTTTTGTGCATAAAGGCTGCGCCTTCCGAGGAGCTTGACCGTCAGATAATCCGACAGTTCAAAAAGCGCGCCTTCAGGACAGAGCCAACCGCAGAAGAGCCGGCCTGTCAGGAAGCCAAGCAGTGGAAAAATCGCGAGGACTATGATCCAGGGGAGGATAGCTCTCAAAAAAAACTGCAATGCTACCTCTAGAGCACCTGCTGCGCTTCTGTCAGCATAAAATCCCTCTTTAAGCCCAAGCCCCCAGGCCTGCCCAAGGATAATCAATTCTCCTGTGGCAGAGTCGAACCGCAGAATATTCAGGACAGGGACAAGGAATATAAAGAGGATAAAGGCGACCTGGGAAATCCTTCTGTAGACTGTTATGTTCATGCTTATTTATACCATGAGAACAACGGAACGAACCATGATATGCATCATAAAGTGGGGGATGCTGCCCGCATTTTATGGAGGGGACCTGCGGGCAGCATCGAGGGATAAAGTTTATTATATACTGTAAAAGAGGTTTTTTTCCAGAAATATGTCCCGGATGATCAAGAGCATAATCCCTGCGATTATCCCCATCTCATCAGGGCTATCACAAAGATAATCAGAAATACAAAGACGAGATTCATATACGCAAAAAAGTAAAAAACCCTTTCATGAAAAGGTCTTAGAGTCGCTTCATCTGCTGATTTCAGTTCTCCCATCTTCTTCATTGAAAGGATCTTCTCCTCCCCGTGAGGGGCGGTCTTGAGTATTTCAGTAAGATCATTTCCTGCGGAATGTTTTCTCAGGTGAGACCCGTCTTTCCAGAGTTTGCTGGATGTTACATTGTACACAGCATCCTTATAGGCTATATAGGCTGGCCTTCCTTCCTTGCCGTCAAAAGCAGCTAACTCTTCGCTATTAAATACTTTTTTGTCATTTTCTGATGGCTTCTCCTGTTGCTCTTTCAACTTCCTCCTTAATTTCGGCCCAATAAAAAAGGTTACGATCACCGCAGTCGATGCCATGATGAGAAAAAGGATAATCTTTATGCTCAGGAGAATGCCGAACCGTGTGGTGTAGAAAACTTTCCATGATGGTATCCTTGCTATCGTCAGAAGAGTTCCGGTGACTGACATAATAATAATAGACATCCACCCCAGAATCAGCTCTCCCCTGGGAAGTCCCTTGGCAGCATATGCAGGTTTCAGGAGGATATGGACATAGAGTATTGTCCCGAACCAGGCGACTGCTGTAAGAAGGTGGATATACCCGATAAGAAACCGTATGATCTTCTGCATGGTAGTAAGCGGGCGATAGAGACCTTGTATCTTCATATCAGCGACAAACTGCTCGCCTGCCTTTGTCAACGGCCCACCCCCTATCGCCTGGATATGGCACTCCTTGCACTCGAATCCTGTCTGGCGTGCGTATTCAGTTGTTGCAGAAGACTGTAAGGGGATAAGGACAACAGATACGAGAAAAAAGAACTGAAAACAGTTGAGAAGAAAGTTATTCATAGCTCTATATTAGATGAAGCAGGGAGCGTTTTCAACCGCTCCCTGTTTTATGAGCATTAAAGTATATCGGAGGTTATGCCTTTTCAGGCTCCGGGATGGCAACCGGCATCGGCTCTCTGCCGAGCTTGAAGAAGTCTATCACAAATATCAAGACACCATAGAGGAACCCGACTCCGAAAATCACCCTTAATATCCAGAACCAGAGGTTGTATGTCGCCTTGACAGCAACATAATCAAGGCCCATCAGTCTTTCCATATAGACCTGGACCATCCCTGCCCCTGTTATTGTCAGGACGATAAAGACCATCGAGATCGTCATCCACCAGAAGGCCTGATATGCCCTCGAAGTGTTAAATTCCTTGACGCCTCTGATCGGAGGCAGCGTTATGTATATCATTGATATGATCAGCAGGACATATGCGCCGTAGAATGCCAGATGTCCGTGCGCTGTGGTTATCTGCGTGCCGTGTGTCCATTTGTTGACCTGTGGCAGTGTATGTATCACGCCCCACAAACCAGCCCCGACAAAGTTGAATATCGCGTGCGCAACTGTATAGAAAAGACCTGCCTTGTTGGTCACATTTCTGGCGCCCCTCGTTGTCCTGAAGGCATCCCAGACCATGAAGAGCAGGGGAAGGGGCTCGAGCGAACTGAATATGCCTCCTACCCACAGCCAGTAGCCGGGGGTCCCTATCCAGTAGTAGTGATGGCCTGTCCCGAGTATTCCGGTAAACATGACAAAGCCGACCTCTATATACATCCACTTTTCTACAACTTCCCTCCGCGCGCCAACGGTCTTCATCAGCATGAAGGCAAGGAGCGCGCCTGCGATGATCTCCCACGCACCTTCGACCCAGAGATGCACAACCCACCACCACCAGAACTGGTCCTTCACCATGCTCTTTGTATAGAACAGTCCGGGCAGATACATCAATGCAAGGAAAGTCAGGCCGCCAAGAAGGGTGCCCTGGATACCTGTCCACTTCTTTGTCTTCATCATGGTCATAAAGTTGATAAGAAGAAAGGTGAGCACAGAGATCACGATTAAAACGTCAGCCCAGCGCGGGGCCTCGATATATTCCCTTCCCTCATTCAGAGGGTTTATGCCCATAATAGGGCTGTTGGCCTGCGGGCTGAAACCCATCCATATGTATCCGAGGACTACAGCGGTAATAGTAGCGACTGTTGCCCAGAACTGGAGCTTTGCAAGGGGCAGGCCCCACAGATCTGTCTCTGATTCCTCAGGGACAACATAATAGGTGGCACCCATGAACCCTACCAGCAGCCATACTACCATGGCGTTGATATGAAGCGACCGTATGATATTGAAGTTCAGGATGAAGAAGTCAGGCCATATGAACTGGGCAGCTGCAATAATGCCGACCAATACCTGCACCAGAAAAAGGACCACAGCAAAGGTATAGAAATACTCTGCGATCTTCTGGCTTTCGTGTTTTACCGTCATGTATATCACCTCCTATTTCAGTGTAAGCATATAATTGGTTAATTGTTCTATGTCGGCCTCAGGCGCCTCAACTTTCGGCATAGCCGAGTTCGGCACAACTTTTTGCGGGTCCTCGAAATGCTCATTGAGCCATTCCCTGTCCCTTTTACTCCCGACGTGGCTCAGGTCAGGTCCTGATGTGCCGCCTATGCCGTTTATCATGTGGCAGCCTGAGCATCCATGCGACTGGTAAAGTTTCTGTCCTGCGGACAACTCCTTCCCCCCAGCCCCTGCTGCACCTGCAAGAATGGGCTTGGGCGGCCAGCCATTGGTATCAACCTTCGCAGTCCAGTCAAGGAACGCAAGAAGCTTGTCAGCCTCGTCCGCGGTCATGCCGAAATTCGGCATTGCTGCCTTCGGGTTTACCGCCTTCGGGTCCATAAGAAATTTTTTCAGATAATCCTTTGGTTTGTTTTCGGTTATTTTTGCCAGTTCAGGTGCAAAGTATGAACCGTTCCCAAAAATGGTATGACATCCGATACAGTCATACTTGTGCCAGACCATCTTGCCTGCATTCACTTCTTCTGTTATCTCCGGAGCCCTCTTGTCAAGCTTTCCCAATGTGTCATAGGTCATGCCAAGGAAGATTAAAAAGAAGAAGAGACTGCCGAAGACAAAAAGATTTCTCGCAGCCTTGTTGCTCATAAACACCCCCTCGTTTTAAATAGACCCGGATAAAATCCGGTCTTGTTTAGAAAAAGTGTAACGGTAAAGGCCTTTGATATACTATGATGCACATCATATCTCAAAATAAGGTTGAAGACTACTTTTTTAATGCCCGGTCATATGATGCAAATCATAGTTTCAGGGGCAGTTAATTTATAAACTGTAAAGTATGGCAACGCCATTTGACAGGGAACGTACTCCGTGACAAAATGTGCCAGGAGATCAATAAATTACTATGGATGAGAATATCAAAAAAAAAGACCTTGCGATTGATATAAATATATCCGATAACGATATCTACGAGGCGATGAAGGATATCCCGGGCTATCTCGATATCACCCCGGCTGACCTGAAAGAAATATACAGGTTCGCCTATCGTCATGCAATGGAACGCATCACTCAGTCTGTCAGGGCTCATCACATTATGACCACACGGGTGTTTTCGGTAAACAGGGAAACCCCGGTAAAGGAAGTGGCTGAACTTATGGCTGAGAAAACAGTCTCCGGCATCCCTGTTCTTGACGATGATGGAAAAGTAGCTGGGATTATTTCCGAAAAAGATTTCCTTTCACATATGGGCAGCCGGGATAAAACACATTTTATGGCAGTTGTTGCCGAATGTCTGAAAGGCAAAGGCTGTGTTGCCATGCCCATCCGTTTAAAGAAGGCAGAAGATATCATGACCTCACCGGCATTTACTGTGAAGGAAGATACTTCAGTAATAGAAATTGCAAACCTGTTTACTGAAAAAAACATCAACAGGGTTCCTGTTATTAATGGGGAAGGGAGACTGACAGGGATCGTCTCCAGGGCAGATATCGTGCGCGCCTCTTTGATGAAACCCAACCCCAGGCAATAAGGGCCGATACAAAAATGCTCAGCAATTATTTCAACAAAATGCGGGGGACCACCAAGAGCCCGCCTTCCGTGAATCTCCCCGAGATTATCTGGTCCTGGGTGGGGGCTTTCCTCGGAATATCTACGGTCGCTCTCATCAGCTACAAGGTGCTTGAAGGAAAAGGGCTTACCATGATTATCGGTTCTTTCGGGGCTTCTGCCGTGCTGATATACGGCGCGATCAAAAGCCCGCTGGCCCAACCGAGGAACCTTCTCGGCGGGCATGTTTTTTCTGCTCTTATCGGCGTTACCTCTTATCAGTTATTTCAGCCTCAAATATGGTTTGCCTCCGCAATAGCGGTCGCCACCGCGATCGCTGTCATGCATGCGACAAAGACGCTCCATCCCCCGGGTGGGGCCACTGCCCTGATAGCCGTGATTGGTGGAGAGAGCGTGCATAAACTCGGCTATTTATATGCGATTATTCCTACTGCAGTCGGTGCAACCATAATGCTGATCATTGCGCTTCTGGTGAACAATATCCCGAAAACCCGAAGGTATCCTGAGTTCTGGCTGTAAGAGATAAAGATCATGATCATCAAAAAGATGACAGTTGATTCGCTGAATATCGGCCTCCCGAAAAAGGAGCTTTTTTACGGCAAGGAAATTGTTACCGGAATACGCAAGCAGCCGGCAGCAGGGTCTCTGCATCTTGGTAAACTCGGGTTTGAAAACGACGGGGTAGGAGACCTGAAGCATCACGGTGGGGATGACAAAGCTGTCTGCGTTTATAGCCAGGACCATTATCCTTATTGGGAAGCTACCCTTGGCATCGGGCTCCCGGTTGCCGCATTTGGTGAGAACCTCACGGTTTCCAATGTGCATGAGGATCATATCTGCTTAGGGGACATCTTTCAACTCGGCACAGCAGTAGTCCAGGTAAGTCAGCCGCGCCAGCCCTGCAGAACCCTTGCAGCGAGATATGGCAGGGACGATCTAATAAAGCTTGTTGTTGATTCCGGCCGCACAGGGTTTTATTTCAGGGTATTGGAAGAGGGGATTGTCGGGAAAGGTGCGGAATTGATATTGCAAGAAAGAGATCCACGATCAATATCAGTTTCATTTGCCAACCATACCTTTCATCACGACAGAAAAAACTGCGAAGCTATCGAAAAGGTGCTTGCTGTCCCAGCACTGTCGGCTTCATGGCGGAGGTCGTTTCAGGAACTGAAAGAGAAATGCATATGAACCAAAAACTTCATTCGCAGCAAATGAGCTCTTGATGCGCAATAGCCATCAAGCAGCTCCGTGCCGACAGCGGCGGAGCCTGGAATGTTTACCAATATCGATTCCCTGAAGAAAGCTATACTTAGGACATGATAACGCTCAGAATTCTCTCTGTGATTGCTGTTCTGTTCGGACTTTTGACGTTAAAGGCAGGGGGCTCGGTTATTTTTAATATAGGCTCTGCGCGTCAAGTCGAAGGAAATTTTGTTCCTTTTGTAGTTTGGTTTAATTTCCTGAGCGGATTTTTCTATATTGCCGCAGGAACCGGTCTATGGATACAAAAAAGATGGGCTGTATCGCTGTCTATCGCCCTGCTCATCAGCATAGTCATAACGTATGTATTTTTTTGGATACATGCCTTAAACGGCGGCCCTTATGAAATGCGAACTGTTTATGCCATGGCCCTGCGAACTTTTCTATGGACTGTAATTTCAATAGCGTCGTACAAACAGATTCGACTGCACCGCCCCTGATCTACCAAAGAATTCCTGTGACAGCTATAACTTTTGTTTTATTTCAGATTGTTGCGATGTTTCTAAACATATCTATGCATCTGCGGGAATGCCTGCACAAGAACGGCTGGCCAATTCATTAATAAGAGGATGCGATTAGTCCTGATTAGCAAATCATGCTGAAATCAGTCTGAAAACTGCCAAATCGCGGCGTTGCAAGTACTTCATGACGAGAATATACTGTAATCAAGAAAGACGATCATATGTAGCCAGGGTACATATGAGGGAAGGAGAAATAAGATGAAAACCACTGAATATAAAGAATATTGTGATAACCTGACCTATGAACTGGCAGGCTGGAAAGAGAAGCTGGATCATATTGTAGAGAGGTTCGATCACATGTCAACAGGAGAAAAGGAGAGGTTTGTAGGCGAAGTCAACGGGCTGCATATAATCTCGGATGAAATCTCCGACAGGATGCAGGGACTTAGCACTGCATGTGAGACGAACTGGATGCCGAAGAGAGAAGCGCACGAGGTGGCATGGCCTGAACAGAGCGAGAAGACTTATGCCAGGGTGTCTCAAAGCGATTTCGGAGGATAAGGTGCGAAATAAGAAACAGGCTGCTTAAGAGGCCAACCTCCTGAGGTTGGCCTCTCCTCTTTATGCAGAGGGTAGTGGCGAAAATCAAGATTCTTCCCTTACGCTTTTCTGCACACAAGTTGTGCTATGGCTTTCGGAGGTGACGCCGATGATCCCTTCAAAGGTGTGTATCACTTCCCAGTCATGAAACCATGAAAGAAGCTCGCCGGCCTTAAGGAGATGGTCAGGGTTTTTCGGTTTTCCGAATCGGACCTGCTCCGTTGTGAATGTCTCATACGTGAGAATTCCGCCTTGCTTCAGAGACTTGATGATGCAGGGGATGAGGGGACGGTGGAGATAGCGGAAGACAAGGACTGCGCTGAAGGTGAGACCCTCCAGAGGATTGACGCCTTCCTGTTCGAGGTTCACCTGCCAGAATTGTACAGATACCCCGGCTGCCTGCGCGTTCAGTCTCGCCTGACTGAGGGCCTCTTCCGACCTGTCCGCCAGAACGACTGAAAGGCCCTTTGACGCAAGGAATATCCCGTTATGTCCGTCTCCGCAGGCAAGATCAAGGATCGGATAATCTTGCAGATCTTCGGAGAAGAGATATGAATATTGAGCAAGAAGCTCATCGGGACCGGACTCTCTTCTGAAGTCAGCCATGGAAACTGCTACCCGAAATAAACTTTTTTTGTCATTCTTCTATTTATCCCAGATTGTCCATTAGAGATGCGATGGGAATATAGCGGGCAGATCAAAAGCCCGTGATTTATCCCAAAGCCCTGTAAACCATTCACGTCTTCGCATTGCCAGAGATAGTTTAAGAACTCTGGCATTTCCATTTTTTGTCAGGTATCCGCCGACAGCAAAAACCTTATACCGTAGCGTTTTCAATGTAGGCTGAACCTTGCTGCCCAAAACGACCTGTCGGAACAGACTCATCAGGTTATAGGCCAACATAACAAAGTTCATCGTCGCCTCTGTAGCGCTGAAGTTATTTACGTTGAAACTATCCGCTCCAAAATCATATTTCAGTTCCTTGATACGGTTTTCTGCATCGGCTCTCATTCTGTAGATTTTCCAAACCAATGCTGCCGGCAGATCCAGACTTGTTACAAAACATCCATACCGATACTGCTGATACTCGGCATCAGCAGCAAAAAGCTTCAGGATTTTGCCGGTTGCCTTTGGTCTGCGCGTGATCAACTGCCTTACCATGACCATCCTTCGTGCTTTGCCCCATCCCGGACTCTCATATTCTATAGAGGAAACATCTATGCCGTCATCGAGTGCCTGCCATTGCCGGTGTCCGGCCAGCATCCTTTGCAATGTCCGATGCAGTCGAACTGCAATGATATAGGGTATCGGCCTCTCAGCGTTCTCAAGCTGCTCAATGACCTGTTTGCTGAAAAACCCGCTGTCAGCTCTCAATAATCCTATCTTCTTGCCGGAGAGCTTCTCAAGGGTATCACTGAGAAAACCATGAAAGTTATTCGCTGTATGTGCATCTCCTGACCTGAGCCAGCAGTTGGCTACCATACGGCAATCTGCCACAAATGCCAACAACGGATGATGCGAGTTGCGTCCCGGCTTTTGTGGATTATAACCGCGTCGTGCCCCCTCCTGATTCCCATAACGACTCATTACCGTCGAGTCCATATCCAGCGTGAAGTTGTCAAACTGTAATTGCTCATAAAACCACCGATACAACTTGCCAAATACCCGCTGGTTTATCCCCTGTGTGTACTTGCCAAAATGCCTTGCAAATGCCTTATGCCCTGCCATCCGCTCATAATCAAATATCTGTCGGATCGCTTCATCATGCCGCGTTACTTCCATATGTTCAAATCGGTTGGCTCCACACCAGACCCCGATCATAAACTGCTCGACCAATTGCTCAGGGTCATATCCCCGGTTTGATCCCTTTAACGGTAATCCCGCCCCTTGAAGTGCTTCTCGAAAACCTGCCTTCTTCAATAGCCGACTCATTAGCGATAGCCCGCCCCACGGTGTTATCTCCTTATCCGTAAAACTCAACTGAAGGTCTTTTGCCATGTATGTTTCCCTTACTGCTTTATTCGACCCTATGCTGCCTCAGCCGTCTCATATTCTATCCTCTTTTCAAGGGGTTATGCTCTATATCCCCTAATGACGGCCATTAGACATCTTTGTCTAACGGACATTCTGGGTTTATCTTTTTCCCCATATTCTCCACCATATCTTTCCACCTGTAATCCGTGGATTAAATCAATAGAAAAACAGTGCGGATGATCAGGTGAACTGGCTCACGAATCCTTATTGCAATAAGGCATAGTTATCATAATGTTCTGCGGAAATTCTTATTCTTCTTGAATTACGGTCGCCCCAACAGGGCAGATTTGCGCTGCCTTTACTCAATTATTTCCCTGAGTGCGACAGCGTTATTCCGTTCAGTATCTTTTGCTGCAAACAAGAGCGTGACTGTTCCCCTGCGTGACTCTTTTCTGAGAACTTCGAGCACATCCTGCCTGTCTCCCAGTTCTATTCGGTATCGCTTTTTAAATTCCTTCCATTTGGCAGGATCATGAGAGAACCATTTTCTCAGCTCATCGCTCGGTGCAATCTCCTTGGGCCAAAGGTCGATCCTGGCCTCTTCCTTCTTCATACCCCGCGGCCACAGTCTGTCCACAAGAACCCGCTTCCCGTCAGCCATGTCATGCTGATCATAGACCCTTTTCAGCTTTATCATTAGTTTTTCTTCATCGCTGCATATTCTCAGATCAGAACCGCAAATGACAATTGAGTACTCAGCTACTGCAATTTTTCAAACTCGTCCTTTGTCGCACCGCAAACAGGGCATACCCAACTGTCCGGAAGTTCATCAAATGGAGTGTTGGGAGCTATTCCTCCATCAGGGTCTCCTGCTTCAGGATCATAAATATAACCGCACACGGCACATCTGTATTTATCCATTTTTATTCCTCCTGAATGGTTATCGCCTCAACAGGGCAGATCTCTGCCGCCTCTTTGCAGTTACAGGTGTCGCATTTTTCCGGGCCTTTTACATACGCCTTTTCGTCTTTGAGTTCAAATACCTCAGGACAGACATCGGCACAGGATCCGCAACCAATACAAAGTTCCCAGTCAACCACCGGCTTTTTCATAATATTTCCTCCATTTTTCTCTGCAGCATGTTATTGCAAATTAAACATTCCCTTACCTTGAGTTTACCTCTTTATTCACTCCCCTGCATATGATTTTAATCATGCCTATTCCAGGCGCTTACGGAACCTCAGGGAACTCATGGTCATTACCACCACTCCCAAAATCAGCAGTGAGACCATCTGCGGCCACAGGATCCCTATGCCGTTGCCCTTCAGGAATATGCCCCTGATGATTACCAGGAAATACCTGAGTGGATTGATGTGGGTCATGAACTGGAAAATCCCCGGCATATTTTCTATCGGAAACATAAAGCCTGAAAGGAGAACCGCCGGCATATAGAAGAGAAAGGTGGCCATGAGTGCCTGCTGTTGTGTCCTCGCTATGGTTGAGATAAAAAGACCGACCCCCAGCACTGACAGCAGGTAGATCGCGGTTGACAGCGGGAGCAGCAGCAGAGAGCCCTTGATAGGGATGTCGAATATGAGTACCCCGAAACCCGTTATGAGGGCCATGTCAAAAAATGCTATGATCGCAAAAGGGATTGTCTTGCCCAGGATGATCTCTGCTGGTTTGAGCGGCGTCACCATGAGCTGCTCCATGGTGCCGATTTCCCTCTCCCGCACTACAGCCATTGAGGTCAGGAGCAGTGAGGTCAGCATGATGACCATCGCAATAACACCGGGCACATTATAGTTCCTGCTCCTGAGGTCCGGATTGTACCAGGCGCGTGCCCTCAGGTCGATCTTCGCGTGCCTGCCCTGCTCCAGGTCATCCGCATACTTGAGGAGCACTCTGCTTGCATAATCCATGGCAACGGTAGCTGAATTTGATTCTGTGCCGTCAACGAGAATCTGGACGGCCGGCTGTCGCCTTCCTTTCAGGTCGGACGAGAAACCGCTGTTTATCTGAATCACCATGGTCACGTCTCCCCTGTCAAGAAGGTTTTGTATCTCCGCCTGTGACTCCGGTCTGTGGGTGATGCTGAAATAACCTGAGGCTGTCAGTCTTTTCTCAATCTCCCGGCTCTCGGCTGTCATGTCCTGATCATAGACTGCGGTCGGAATATTGTTCACATCAGTTGTCACGGCATAACCGAACACCATCGTCTGTATGAGAGGGATGACAAATACGATCGCCTTCATCCTCTTGTCTCTGAATATCTGGATGAACTCCTTTATGATCATCTGCCGTATCCGTTCGATCATGCCTAGCTTATCCTCTTCCTGAAGCTGAGATTCGCCAGTGCAAAAATAGCCAGTCCGTAAATCATCAGAAACAATGCCTCGAATGCAAGGAGGTGAAGGCCGTTCCCCTTGAGGAAGATACCTTTGAGCATAGTCACGAAATATCTGGCCGGAACAATCCTGGTCATGATCTGGAGCGGTTCAGGCATATTCGAGATCGCAAACATAAATCCGGATAGGAGAAAGGCCGGCAAAAAAGTGGCTACCATGGAGATCTGGCTTGCTACCAGCTGGGACTTTGCCAGAACTGAAATAAGGATGCCGAGACCGAGTCCTCCAAAGAGAAATATGCCTGAGAAAACCATTAAGAGCAGTGGGCTGCCTCTCAGGGGGACCTCAAACAGGAAAACAGCCAGGAGTACGGAGAATATTACATCGATAAAACCTATGAAAAAATAGGGTATCAGCTTTCCAAGAATAAGTTCCGGGACCCTGACCGGTGTGGAGATAAGCTGTTCCATGGTGCCCCGTTCCCATTCTCTCGCGATCGTGAGAGACGTGAGGAGTGCAGTGATAACCGCCATGATGACCGCGATGAGGCCGGGGATAATAAAGTTGCGGGATTTCAGTTCCGGGTTGTACCAGACGCGCACCCTTGGATCTATACGCGGGGGCATGGATCTGAATACCTTATGAGAGTAAGTACCGATTATGGCAGAGACATAGCCCAGTGCGATCGTTGCCGTACTGGAGTCACTTCCGTCTACGATTATCTGGAGAGAAGCTGTCTCCCCTCTCCTGATACGCTCTGAAAAATCCCGTGGGATCGAGACGATAACAGCTGCCCGGCCTTCGTCCAGGAACCGGTCTATGTCCCGTGGACTGTCCACGTAGTCAAGAACAGTGAAATATCCGGAGGCCTTCAGGCTGTTCACGATTTCACGGCTCATACTGCTCCGGTCAAGGTCATACACAACAGTTTTCAGGTTGTTTACATCAAGGGTGATCGCGTACCCGAAGATAAAAAGGAGCATTACCGGCATAAGAAAAGCCATTGCAAGACTCAGAGGGTCGCGCCATATCTGGATAAGCTCTTTTTTTGCTATAGCCTTAATCCGTAAAAGTTTCATGTGCCCTTTTTCGTTATCTGTTACCAGCAGGTGTGCAGGCTATCCCGCTGTCCGGCTGACAAGCTTTCAGCTGTTCTACTGCTTCACGAGACCTCGATAAGGTTCACGAAGACATCTTCCAGAGACGGAACAATCCTTTCGATCCTCTGCGCATGGATTCCGGCCCCTTCGAGGGCTTTTCTGATCCGTGGGACTGCCTTTTCCATGCTGTCCACTGTTGCGTGGAGAAGACTTCCGAAAATAGCCGCATCTATCCCCTCCCTGCTTATGATCTCCATCGCTTCAACAACTCTGTCTACCTCTACTTCAAGTACATAGCGCGTCATATATCTCTGTTTCAGCTCGTTCGGTGTTCCCTCGGCGATGATTCTTCCCCGGTAGATGAGGGCAAGCCTGTTGCAGTAGTCTGCCTCATCCATGTAGTGCGTTGTGACGAAGATGGTGGTCCCGGCCTTTGACATCTCAGTGATAAGGTTCCAGAAATTGCGGCGTGACATCGGATCAACTCCTGAGGTCGGCTCATCGAGAAAGATTATCGGAGGCTCATGGAGGATTGCGCAGCCAAGGGCGAGCCGCTGTTTGAATCCGCCGGGAAGGGTCTTTGTGACCGCGTTTCTTCTGTCCTGAAGTCCCGCCATTTCAAGGACCCATTCCATTCTCTCTTTTTTCCTGCCTGCTGGAACTCCGTAGATGCCGCTGAAGAAATTGATGTTTTCCTCAACGGTCAGATCATCATAGAGGGAGAATTTCTGCGACATATATCCGATGTGTTTCTTTATCTCCTCTGATTCTTTCATGATATCAAAGCCGTCCACAGAGCCTTCTCCCGCGGTCGGAAGGAGAAGGCCGCAGAGCATCTTTATCGTCGTGGATTTTCCGGCGCCGTTTGGCCCAAGGAATCCGAATATCTCTCCTTTTCTGATATTCAGATCTATATTGTCGACTGCCGTGAAGTCTCCGAATATTTTTGCCAGTCCGCGTACTTTTACCGCAATCGAGCTCCGGATCATGGACCTTCAACCTGTGCAGTGAATATGTCTTCGATTGAAGGCCGGATTTCCCTGTGCCCGCGTAGTGCTATCCCTGAACGGCCAAGGCTTGAAATAATATCCTCAATAATTTCGTCTCCTGGCAAGCGCAACGTGCAGTTTGTTTCCGTACAGGCTCACGCTCTGCACACCATCGACGTCTTTGATTATTCCAACAGCATTCCGTGCCTCATCTGACCACATCTCAATCATCGGGATGCCAAGTGATCCCTTGATCTCTGCGGGATTGTCGTCCATGAGGATTTTTCCCTTATGCATCAGGCAAACCCTTGTGCACCGTTCTGCCTCGTCAAGATAGGCGGTCGAGACAAAGATCGTTACGCCCTCTTTCAGAAGGTCGTAGAGGATCTTCCAGAAATCTCTCCGGGAGACCGGATCAACGCCGTTCGTCGGCTCGTCGAGGAAGAGGACCTCCGGGGTATGTATGAGCGCGCACGCAAGCCCCAGTTTTTGTTTCATGCCTCCTGAAAGTCTTCCGGCCAGCCTGTCTTTAAACGGCGTGAGGTTACTGAATCCAAGAAGCCGTTCAGTCCGCGGCGTACGTTCTTTCTTCGAAACTTCATAGAGGTCGGCATAAAAAATGATATTTTCCATGACGGTCAGGTCTTCATAGAGCCCAAACTTCTGGGACATATACCCGATCTTTTCCCTGAGCCGGTCACCTTCGCTTAACACAGAGTGGCCCGAAACCCATGCCTCTCCGGAAGTCGGCTCCATAATCGCGGAAAGGATCCGCATGGTTGTTGTCTTGCCTGCGCCGTCAGGCCCTACCATTCCGAAGAGTTCGCCTTTTTTTATTTCGATGCTGAGGTCGTCAACCGCCGGAGAGCCGGCGAAGACCTTTTTCAAAGCCACAGTCTTAATCGCTATGTCACTAATCATGCTATCTCAGCTTTATCGTTACGTCAGCAGGCATGCCGGGCTTCAGTTCATCATTGACATTTTTTACGCCTATCTTTACCCCAAAGACGAGCTTTACCCTCTCTTCCTGTGTCTGTATATTCTTGGGTGTAAATTCAGCCTCTGAGGCTATATACGTAACCGTGCCGTCGTATGTCTTGCCGGGGTATGAATCAACGCTGACTTCAGCCTTCTGACCGAGTTTCACCAGCCCGAGCTTGTCCTCTTTTACATAGATCTTGATCCATGGCGTTTCAAGGTCCCCCAGGGTACAGACAGGGATTCCGGCCGCGATAGTCTCGCCTGCTTCGGAATTTTTTCTCATGATTACCCCGGATAAAGGCGCGTAGATGACTGTGTCTTTCAGTCGCTCTTCAAGGGTCAAAAGACCGGCTTCTGCCTGCCTTACCCGGTATAGTGCGGCTGCTATTATCTCCTTCCTCGGTCCTTCCTGCACAAGGCTCAGTGCCTCTGCTGTTTTCCGGCGCTCTGAAGCAGTCGCATCATATGTTTTTCTGGCCGCATCCATGGCCTGTGCCGGGATTGCGCCGTTTTCGAAAAGTACAGCGGCCCGTTCATAATCTCTTTCTGCCTTGGTGAGCGCTGCATCCGCATATCTGACGCTCGCCTTTGCATGTTCAACTTCCTGGGGTCTTGCCCCGGCCTTCAGCTCCTCCAGTTTTATCCTGGCTTCATCCAGATAAGCCTTTCCCTGCCGCACCTGGCTTTCCAGTTCGGCGCTGTCAAGCTCGGCAAGTCTCTCGCCCTTCCTGACCTTTTGCCCCTCTTCAACCGGAAGCTCCCTGATTCTTCCCGCGTACTTGAACCCTGCGTCAACCTCGGTGACTTCAACGTTTCCGGAGAAGACCAGCCGCAGGTCATCATCTCTGTCGCCTGTCTTCCTGAATAATAAGACCATTACTCCAATGAGAATAAGGATCCCAATGATCAGCAATTTTTTCTTCATTTCGCTGCCACCTCTCTGAATATATCTTCGCCGACCGCCCTTTTCAGGGCTGCTGCCGCGATTTTATTGTCGCAAACAGCCTGATGGTATGCTGTCTCCGTGTCGAGCAGCGCTGTCTCGGCATCGATCACATCAGTGCTCGTCCCTGCACCGGTCAGGTACTTAAGCATTTCGATGCGCAGTGTCTCTGTAGCGGTAGCTACCGCCTTTTCTGTTACCGCTATTCTCTGGCTCGCGTTCTCGATCATAAGATATGCGTCTTTTATCTCCTGACTGATTGCGAGTTTTAAGGCCCTCTCCTCTTCCCTGACTTTTTCAGCCTCCTTTTGCCCCTGCTTTACCTCTGTGTTTATCAGCCCGGCATCAAAAACCGGTATCGCGAGTCTGAGGGCGAATTGCCAGTTTTCCTTAAAGTCAAAGCGCTCGCCGGCCTTTTCGAAATACTCGCCGGCCAGATAGATATCAGGAAGTTTTTTCCCCTCCGCTATCTTTACCTTTTCTTCTGTAACCCGCTGCTTCCTGAGAACAGCCAGATAATCAGGTCTCCGGGCAAAGGCCCTGTCCAGACTTTCTTCAAATGAAGGGTACGGGCCATTGGGATGAGGTTCATGAACAAGCCGTATTTTCCTCCCGTAGTCTATGCCCATCAGTCTCTTCAGGAGGCCGTAAGCCTCTTCAATACGATTTGCTGTTAGGAGAACCTTCTCCTGTGTTCGGGCAAGTTCGAGTTCTGTCTTCATAAGATCAATACGGGCTGCTGTACCTGCCTCCAGAAAACGTTCGACGTTTTTTTTGTGCTCCTGCATCTGTTTATTTGATGCCTCAGCCGCTTCAAGGAGTTTTTCGAGCTGGGAGATTTTGTAGGCGAGACTGGTTATGTTAAATGCCAGGTCCTGCTTATTCCATGTATAGACATCCTCAGCGATAAATTTTTGGATCTCTGCAATAGATACTCCCCTGTCAAGACGGCCTCCCCTGTATAAAGGCAACCTGAAAATCACCCCGAAATCATATACCCGATCGTCAAACTCAGGGAATGCGGTCCCGGCAAGCGGCGAGCCGGATATGGGGGTCAGGGCAGCGGGGTAACGGTACCGCGAAGCTCCTCCGGTAAAATCTATTCTCGGCATTTTGGCTGCCTTTGCCGTGCTGATCCCCAGCGTATTCAGATCTATTTCTTTTTCAGAAATCCGTATGCCGGGATTATTCCTGAACGCGAAACTGATCGCCTCAGTCAGGGTGAAGGTGCTTGTGTCAGTTTCAGCACGGGCAGCGCCTGTTAATGAAAATAAGCATGCCAAAATCAATGCCTTCTTCAGGAGGTTTTCAATAAAGTCTTTAACGAATGACCTGGAGAAAATCAACTTGTCTTTATACATTTTTCATAATTCTCCCACAATTTCATCCCTTCAGTAACAAGGGGAAATGAAAAACCGCCCAGAGACCAGCGCAATGTCGTGATCTGGACCATCCCGATATACATGAAAGCGGAACTCTTCGGATCAACATCACTTCTTATGGTCCCGGATTTTTTTCCTTCCCTTATGAGGGCCTCCAGGGTTGAAGCATACACCGTGATTGACTGCAGAAGTTTCTGTTTGAGATCCTCATTGCCGAGGTGCATCTCATCGGAAAAGACAAGCCGGGGAATCCCTCCGTTTTTTTCGATGTAATCGAGATGCAGCAGAAAGGCCCGCCGCAGTTTCTTCAGAGGGGAATCAGTGGCGTTGATTTTTAATACGTTCTCAAAATTCCTCTTCAGTCCGCTTCCGATCTCTTCCACGGTAACGGAAAGTATCTCGTCTTTGTTTCTGAAGTGCCGGTATATGTTTGCTTCGGAAATCCCGACTTCCTGAGCAATAGAGGAGGTCGTAAGGCCGCGCACCCCCACTCTGGCAATGATCCGTAACGCAGCCTGGGATATCTGCCCGCGTCTGATGTCTGTGCCTACTTTTGCAGTCCCCTTTAACACACCCCTCCTCAATAGTGAGTATTCACTTACATTTTAGGCACAGCAACAATCTTTGTCAAGGGCTCTGTATTTAATGATCAGTGCCGTGATCGTCAGAAGCGGAAACACCGGTCCTCAGCATCTCAGGGACCGCTTCTGCGTTTTTTATCAGTTCCAGCGCTTCCTGCATTTCCTTTTCACTATATGAATATGCCAGGTCTACAGAGAGCACATCCGGAATGTTCTGTAAGGCTCTCATCTTCATCATCTCTTCGCCGATGGTTTCACCCTCTACCGTGACGATTATTTTCCCGAGTTCATCATGAAAATGTACTTCGCATAAATCAGAATCTTTCATCAGCTGCATTACCCGAACCACTTTTTCAGGCGCTGTCTTTACAACAATACCCGATACATTCATATTCCTTCTCCTGTCCCGGCGATCATTCTGTCTTCAGACCTTCATTCAGCGAGTCTATGAGGTCTGAACTGGTCTTTGACTTCTTGCTTCTGAAGTCTGCCTTAAAGGTGTTCCTGATCGGAGCCGGTATCTCCACCTGCGGCACGTGGCACTGCATGCAGGGGTAACGCTTGCCGTCAAGATTACCTTTAAGATCCTTGCCGGTATCCATGTCCACAAAATGAGACCTGGGAAGCGGCGTCGCGTTCATCGCCCGGGCATGTTCAGGCATATGACAGTTCAAACACGCATTGTTCGTCTCTGCTATCGGAAGCATACCGGTGAGGTCGTGGGGTATGAGCGGCGGGCTGTTCTCAAAGGCCCTTTCTATGCGTTTGCTCTTGCCTGGTTCTGTCTTTGAATACTCGCCATGATCGGGCTTTTCCTTCTCTTCGTCATAGAGCGATTCCTTTCTTATGCCGAGCTCTTCCTCGCTTTTTTCCTTAGGCTGCTTCTTGTCGGCCAATGCAGGGCTGATGCCAAGCGCCAGGACCAGCGCCATACCTGCAGCTATCACAGCATTTCTGTATATGCCTTTCATGTTTCCCTCCTTGTATCTTTGACAAGCATTATGGTTTTGCTGAACGAATCCGCATGCCGAATTTCATGGCATTGTAATCACATACCTCTATGCACCTGCCGCAGTTTGTACACTCACCCGAGAGCACCGCACTGCTCGACTTTCCGACCATCGGAAGCACCTGCCGCTCCGGACAGATCTCCAGGCATTTCATACAGAGCGTGCAGTTCTCCATGCCTGTGCCTTACCCGGATCAGACTGAACCGCGTAATCAGGGAGTAAAGACCGCCGAGAGGACAGAGGTGGCCACAGAAGCCATTTTTCTGAACAAATAAGTCAAAGCAAAATACCGCGAGGACCAGAGTCCATCCCATCCCCATGCCAAAGATAATACCGCGGTGCAGCATGGATATCGGGCTGACCCACTCAAATGCGGCAATGCCTGTTGTCAATGAAACAGCAAGACTGGTAACGATGATCCAGTATCGTGCCTTCCTGCTTATCACCGGAAGCTTTTCCGGTTTATTGACCTCTGTTTTTTTACCGAGCCAGTTGGCCAGGTCCGTCACGATATTGAGCGGACAGACCCAACTGCAGAAGGCGCGACCCGCGATCAGCCCGAAGAAAAGCACGATGATCAGTCCCCCGAAGAGCGCCTCTGCTGAAACCAACCTGCCGGCTGCCATAATCTGGAGCACTGCGTAAGGATCGGTCAGCGGCACGACATTAAAGATCATCGATGTGCTCAGGTTGCCTCTCAGCAGCAGCCACCCCAACAGATTGCCTGCCACAAAAAGAAGCATGATGGATATCTGGCTGATTCGCCGCAATAGCAGAAATTTATACTCCCTGAAAACAGGCATATCAAAGGTCCCCCTTGTTCAGGTAGTCAAGCGGAGCTTCCTCTGACCGGGGTGTCACGGTCGTTGTCTCCTCAGGAATGTCCTGCATCCGTTCTTCATCTGCGCTGTCCCATCCCCGGACGTACCGGTCAGAGGACTCTCCCATGACCAGCTCACGCGGCAGCACGAAAACAGATGCCTTTTTTGTAACGCAGGCATGTTCGCACAGACCGCATCCTGTGCAATGCGTGCTGTGTACAACCGGTGCAAGGAGCGCGTGCTTGCCGGTCCGTTCATTTTCCGCATATTCGACGGTGATCGCCTTGTCTATCACAGGGCATGCCCGGTAGCACGCATCGCACTGGATTCCCCAGTACGCTATGCAGGTCTCCCTGTCGATGACCGCAAGGCCGATACGCGCCCTGTTGATATTGAGCTTCATATCGCCCTGTTCGTCAGCGGCGCTTACCAGAGAACTGTCGAGTGCCCCGGTCGGGCAGGCGACTGTGCAGGGGATGTCTCTGCACATACGGCAGGGATTCTCCCTCATTGCAAAGTACGGCGTGCCGATCGGACGTTCATCCCCCGGCCTTGCAAGCACGAGCGCCTTGTAGGGACATGCCGCGACACAGAGCCCGCACTTGGTGCATTTTGCGAGGAAGTCCTTCTCTGAAACTGCACCAGGAGGACGCAGGATGGTCGCATAGGTCTTCTTGCCGTCAAGCAGGCCTGTCCAGGCAAGACCGCCTACTGCTGCAGCGCCGAGCCCCTTGACCATGCCGGACAGGAATTTCCTTCGCTCAGACATCTTTTCTTCTCTTCCCATGAGTATTCATTATTCCTATGCTTTGTACACCTTTACCGCGCATTTCTTGAAGTCCGGCTCCTTTGAAATTGGACAGGTAGCATCAAGCGTCACCTTGTTGATGAGCACATGCTCATCAAAGAAGGGGACGAAGATCAGCCCCTGTGGCGGCAGGTTTCTTCCGCGGGTCTCAACGCGGGCCTTGACCTTGCCTCGGCGGGACTCGATCCAGATCAGATTGCCGTCCTTAAACCCGTTTTTCTTCGCATCATTGCCGTTCATGTAACAGAGCGCTTCGGGTACTGCGCGGTACAATTCAGGTACACGCATGGTCATGGTACCGGTATGCCAGTGCTCGAGCACCCGGCCGGTACAGAGCCAGAAGGGATACTCGCTGCTCGGATTTTCCGGCGGCTCGATATAATGCCTCAGAAATATCTTTGCCTTGTTCGGAAGTTTTACCTTTTCATCGCCCTTCGGCCCCAGGAGATCGCCTTTGGGAATCTCCTTCATGGCATCACCATAGAAGGCGAACTTGCCTGGTTCCCGCTTTCTTTGCATAGGCATCATATTCAGCGTTGAATCTCCAGTGAGTCTCCTTGCCGTCAACAACAGG
Source organism: uncultured Nitrospira sp. (assembly GCA_963746295.1). Taxonomy (GTDB): domain Bacteria; phylum Nitrospirota; class Thermodesulfovibrionia; order Thermodesulfovibrionales; family UBA6898; genus JAOUFP01. Next base: position 81,066 of record CAVVAQ010000022.1, read on the forward strand.
CCATTTGAGTCCGCGCACCTTGTGGTAGGCGTCGAAATCAGCAAGGTCATGCGCCTTGCCGAGGCCGAACTGCCGGTATTCTTCCCAGAGATATTTCTGGAGGAAAAAACCATATCCCTTGAACCCTGCAACGTTTCGCTTGTCTCCGGCTGCTTCTGTGTTCAGGAAGCCTTTCCCGACAGGATCAGGCCATTTGAAGGCCTTTGCCTCCTTGTTGGCAAAAAGAACATCAAAGAGCGTGTCCGTTTCCTTGTAGCCCATGGCCTTTGCCTTGTCGAGCACATTCGGCAGCGAATTCTTGTCATCGATCTTCCACTCTTTCCAGACCTCGGCAAGGGTGAACCGCTTGGCGAACTCCACTGTCTGCCAGGTGTCTGACATGGAGTTTCCCACAGGCGTTACCTGCTGGCGCCAGTGCTGGGTCCGGCGTTCCGCGTTTCCGTATGCGCCCCACTTTTCAAAGATCATGGCAGCAGGCAGAATCAGGTCGGCCACCTTTGCCGAGATGCCCGGATAGGCGTCCGAGACAACGATGAAATTGTCCATCTCCCGTGCGGCTGTGATCCAGTGGTTCGCGTTCGTGGCGTTCTGCCAGGGGTTGTTCACCTGGACCCAGGCCCACCTGACCGTGCCGTCTTCAAGGTCCCTCAGGATCTTTATGAAATGGGAACCAGGGACAGGGTTCAGCGTGGCCTCAGGCAGCTTCCAGATCTTCTCGGTCATGGCACGGTGCTTGGGGTTGGCGACGACCATGTCAGCAGGCAGTCTGTGGCTGAAGGTGCCGACCTCGCGCGCGGTGCCGCAGGCTGACGGCTGTCCGGTCAGACTGAAGGCCCCGTTGCCGGGCTGTGACTGTTTTCCGAGGAGCAGGTGAATGGCGTAGTTCTGCTCGTTCACCCAGGTGCCGCGCACATGCTGGTTGAATCCCATTGTCCAGAAGCTCACGACCTTCCGGTCTTTTTCGGCATAGAGGTCGACAAGGGCACTCAGCTTCTTCTTGAACTCCTCGAGGGATTCCTCTGTATCGCCTTTGGCAAGCCCCGCGACGAAATCGAGCGTGTAGGGGTCAAGGCCTTTCTTGAAGTCCTCGAAGCTGATCGCCCAGTGGACGCCTGCCTGGGCGGTATGTTTCATCTCCATCCTGTCGCCCTCTTTATAGCCAAGGGCGCCCATGGCTATCGCCTCTTCCTTTGTAATGATCTTGAAGGCTTCCCTGCTTGCAGTATCAAGCTCTTCCTTTTTGTATTTCGGGTGGTCGATCTTCGGTCTCAGACCGTAGCCGATATCAACAAAGCCGGTCGCGAAAACACAGTTCTGGTTTACGAAATCCCAGTCAATGGCCTGAGGCCGGTTGTAGACGATCTCTCTCAAAATGTAGTTCTGTATCGCGAGGTCAGTGTTCGGCTTTATAATGATCTCGATATCTGCAAGATTAGAACACCGGTTCGTGAAGGTGGTGAGATTCACGACCTTCACCCGCCTGGAGTCCGCCAGTTTGCGGTTCGTGATCTTTGACCAGAGCACCGGGTGCATCTCTGCCATGTTCGCGCCCCAGAGAACGATCGTGTCGGAATGATGCATATCGTCATAATTGCCCGCTGGTTCGTCAATGCCAAAGGTCTCCATGAACGCGGCAACCGCGCTCGCCATGCAGAGGCGGGCATTGGGGTCCAGGTTATTGCTCCGGAAACCTGCCTTCATGAGCTTCGCCGCGGCATATCCCTCCATGATCGTATACTGTCCTGATCCGAAGATCGCGACACCTGTCGGGCCCAGGGTGCTGTAATATTTTTTGAACTGTTTTGCCATCTCGTCGAAGGCCTTCTGCCAGCTGACCGGTTTGAACTTGCCTTTCTTGTCGAACTCGCCTTTGTCGTTTACGCGCATGAGCGGCTCGGTAAGCCTGTCGGCGCCGTAGATGATCTTCGCGTTGAAGTAGCCCTTGATGCAGTTCAGACCCATATTCACCGGGGCAGCAGGATCTCCCTTCACCGCAACAATCCGGTCATTTTTTGTCGCGACCATGAGCCCGCAGCCCGTGCCGCAGAACCTGCACACGGATTTGTCCCATCTCCAGCCGGCCTCTGTCTTCTTCACAACCGCCTGTAATTCTCCAGGCACTGTCATTCCGACGGCAGTAGCAGCAGCCACTGCGGCAGTGGTCTTAAGCAGCTCTCTCCTTGTCAGTGACATTTTTTCCCTCCTTCTGAAAAAAATGACGGGGCATCCTGCCCCGCCATTTCCTGCTGTTTTTATTTAGCTGCTGTTTTTGCGGTCATGGCATCAGCGAGAATCTTTATGCCTTTCTGTGATTCATCCACTGATTTTGTGAGAGACTCACGCGCCATCTCAGGATTATGGAAACCGTCTGAATTCTCTGCTGTCCAGAATTCCCAGAGGATATGGGCCCTGAGGTGCTGGTCCTGTGCCTGTTTTACCAGATCATCAGCAACGCCGGCCTTTTTTGCCTCTCCGATCTTGTCGATCAGCGCAGACAGCCAGAACTCGGCCTTTCTCATCTTCCCTTTCCCGTAGGCCTTCACAGAATCAATGGAGTATCTGGCCATCTCTTCTGTCCATTTCGGGTGGCATTTCAGGCAGGTCTCCTTGAGTTGGGCCTTGGGCGTTACTGCAAAGTGTGAGGTATAGACTTTCCCTTTTTTATCCTTCACCTTCGGGGTATGGCAGTCATCACATTCAACGCCTGCCTTCGAATGCTTTGAATTATAATAGGCCTCAGTCTCAGGGTGTTGGGCCTTCCAGAGGAGGCCGCCTGTCGAGGCGTGTTTGAAATCAAGGAAGGCAACCTGTTTCACGTAGTGGTCATACAATCCGAAGACATCCTTGAACGGGAAATGATTTGTCCGCCGGTCAGTCATCTTCACCGGCTCACCGGTCTTGGCATCAGTGCCCGGATTACAGTTGTACTCAACATGGCACTGGCCGCACTGGAGCCTTGAATCATACTTGTCGAGCAGCGCTATCTTTCTCGTAAAGCCCCTGACGCCCATATCAATGACCTTGATGTTCGTGTGCTTCGGGTCCTTGTGCCAGAGCGTGTCCCCGTCAGGCCGTGTGAGCGCGTCGATCAACCCGTCCCGCACGATTCTGGGTTTTGCCGCATGCGGGTCATGACAGGTAAAGCAGTTCAGGCCGTGCTGCAGGTCCTTCACATATTCAACAACATTCGATGTCCGTGACCAGGTTGCCTCTTTTACCGGGTCGCCCATATACGCCCATTTCAGTATCTGGTCCTGGGTCTTGCACTGCATGCAGACAGGATTGGCAGCAGCAGCGCTCTGGGGGATAAAGGCCTTGTGTTCCTTGTTATCAGGATACCTGTCTTCAAGGATATCCCATACCCTGCCTTTTTCGAATATATAGTTCCATCCGTTCTTCGGCTGGAAGCGTCCGCCGAAGGCGCGGTCAACCACGAACTGATCGACAAGCATATTTATGTGACTCCTTGTCGTGTTATGTTCCTTGGTAAATCCGTGGCCTGCCATGAGCTTGTCCCAGTAAGGGTTCGGGGACCTGCCGGTAAGCTGAGACTTTTCGTCACGCGCAGGACGGTGATATGCCTCCTGCATGAAGCTGTCGAACTGTTCCTTATGGCATTTTCCGCAGGTTTCCCAGGACATTTCTGTTACAGGTCTTGTGTCTGCTCCGGGAGCACTCAGGTGCTTATCGAGTCCCTTGTGACAATTATTGCAGTTAATTTTTGCGTGTTTCCCCATCTTGTGCAGTTCTTTGATGGTTTCATGGCATCCATAACAGGTGTCAACCTTGACAGCCTTGTCTGTCTCCGTAGCTTTCTCGGCGCCTGCAGGAGAAAAGTATATCCCGCCGGCAAAAATCAGAACAACAGCTATAAAAAAAACTATAAATGCCTTTCCTTTCATAAAACCCTCCTTTTTTTTAAGGTTTGCAAGATATTTCTCTCAAATCATTCAGCAATATTCTTTAACGCACCCCCTTTGAGAAAATAATCGGTCATTCATGATTGCCTCCAGTTTGTCCTGCGAAGTCTCTGTCGAGTGATTCTGTAGTCTAAGACCAGTCTATCAAATCAGGACTATTAGTCAAGATGATAATAGAGGAAACCATGGCAGATTCTAAACTCATATTTTGCTGCTCTCTATGATCTATATCATATCCTGCTCTGCCGGTATTGCTTTATCGTAGGAGTCATGAAGCCAACCGTGCCGGAAACAGGGACCATAATCCGCCTCGAAGGAGACAACGCGGTCATCAGGCTGAAGGGAGGCAAATCCTGCAAGGGCTGCGGTATGGGAAAGATCGGGCTCTGCAGGGCAGGAGACACCTCTATGTTGCTGACCGCAAAGAACGCAGTCAGGGCAGGAGAAGGCGAAACAGTCCAGGTCGGCCTTGATCGGAAGACAAAAATAAAAGGGTATTTCATTATCTATCTCATCCCGGTCTTTTCCCTGGTTGCTGGCACGTTCGCAGGGTTCCTGCTCGGAGAAAATATTGGCCTGCGGTATCTTGATACAGCAGGGGGCTTTTTCGCGCTGCTGACCGCCTCATTCTTTTCATTCAGAGGACTGAAAGAACTCGATGCAAACAATTATATGGTTGCAAACAGAATCATAAGAGATAACATATTTGAAGGAGAGGTAAAATCTGAGGAGGAAAGGTGGTATCCAAAATACATAAGGCAGTGAAAAAAAAGGCTTTTTTATAAACCATACATTAATCAGGAGGAGATTTGATGAAGTATCTTAAGTTGTTTATGTTGTTCGGACTTGTTTTTTTCATGACCAGCGTATCTTCTGCAGCATCAAAAAGCGTTTGTATTGACTGTCACAAGAAGGTCACCCCCGGTGTTGTAGCGCAGCATCTCGAAGGCAAGATGTCCAAAAAGGGTGTTGATTGCTCATCCTGCCATGGTTCTGATCATAAAAAAATGGACGACGCAAAGCTCGCCAAGATGCCGACTCCGGAGACCTGCGCAGGCTGCCACAAGAAACAGACAGAGCAGTTCAAGGCAGGCAAGCACAACCTTGCCTGGATAGCCTCAAGCTCAATGCCGATGATGGGCCATCAGCCAAAGGCTGTTGCGGGTGGAGATTACAAGGGATGCTCGAGCTGTCATAAGATCGGTGTCCAGCCTGATGCTGAAAAGACCGGGTATCGCTATGGGCACGCGCAGTGCGACTCATGCCATACACGTCATTCCTTCAAAAAATCAGAGGCACAGGACCCGAGAGCGTGTCAGACCTGCCATATGGGATTTGACCATCCCCAGTGGGAGATGTGGTCGACTTCAAAGCATGGGACGATCTGGCAGATCGAAGGCAAGGGCAGCAAAAGGGCCCCCACCTGCCAGACCTGCCACATGAGCAATGGAGACCATAATGTGCTTACCTCATGGGGCTTCCTTGCCGTGCGGTTGCCTGAAGATGACAAAGACTGGATGAACGACCGGGTGGCAATTCTGCAGGCGCTCGGGGTTCTCGATGACAAAGGAACGCCGACCGCGCGCCTGGACCTCGTGAAAGCCGGACGGGTCGCGCGCCTTACCAAGGAAGAGTTTCAGAAGGAACGTGACAGGATGATCGCGGTCTGTTCGCAGTGTCATGGCAAATCCTATGCTACTGATCAGCTCGATGCAGGAGACAGGGTTATAAAGGAGATCGACAAGATCATGGCAGAGGCCATAAGAGAAGTGCAGGGACTCTACAAGGACGGCGTACTCAAGAAACCGGATACCTGGACTGTTGCGCCTGACCTGCTCCAGTTCTATGAGGCAAAGAGCACTATCGAGCAGGACCTCTATGTGATGTTCATGGAATACCGGATGCGGGCCTTCCAGGGCGCGTTCCATATGAACCCTGACTATATGCACTGGTATGGATGGGCCCCGATGAAGGAGACTTTAAGGAAGATCAACGACGAGGCCGCCAAATTAAGGGCAGAGCATAAATAATCAGGATTTTTTTCACGAGTACACAAGGGGGGATTTCAATCCCCCCTTATTTTTTTGGTCAACTCCTGATTTGTTTCGAGCGCAGCCCTAGGTTTCTTTCCCTCATGCAGCTGATGACAGCCCTTGCCAGATGAAGTGAAAATCCTGTATTATCAAGCACGGGAGTGCATCGGGTTCTGGTGTCCCGCACGGCCTTCAAAGCCGCTGTTGCCTACCAAAAGTGGGCAGGGTGGGTTCGATTCCCACACGCTCCCGCCATTTTTCCTGCAAATTGAAGAGGCCTGTGCATAGAGGCTCAAGGCAGATATTTATCAACAAACTCACGGGGCTTGATGATATCAATCCCTTTAAAGCCAGAGACCTTAAGTAGGTGCTTGTCACCGCTGATAATCATCTTACACTTGGCGGTAATGGCACAGGCAATAAACTTATCGTCGTCGGGATCGTCACATACTGGTTCAGGCAATGTGTGAGATGGATATATTGCTGCTTCAGTGGTCACAAGTTCTATAATCGGCCATACATCAATAGCAGGGAACTGGCTGGATAAAATTTCACCGACCCTGCTGTATTCATCAAGGATTTCCTGCGATATTATCAGTTGAAGCCTGCCGTCTCTCCATGCCTCAAGAATTTGGGAAGGAGGGCCGGAAAAGAAGACACCTGAAACGAAAACATTTGTGTCGAGAATTACTTTCACTTTCTGGCGCGGGCCTTAGCTATGGCAGCGGTTATATCAGACTGTTTCAGTCCAGCTTTTTTCCCCTGGCTGCGGGCTTTGGCAATCAGCGAGTCAAACTCTTCCATTGAAGGCGGCTTGATAGTTTTAAGAATTACAACATCATTTTCACCCATTATTAAAAACTGTGAGCCGGTTTTTAAATTGAGACGCTTGCGAATGTCTTCGGGAATAACTACTTGCCCTTTTGAAGACATTTTTGTTGTTGCCGTGGTTGCCATTTTATCAAGCCTCCTGTTTTTATCGTCTTACTGGTAAGATTATAACGCAATAATTGGGTCAATGACAAGCGAAAGAAAGACAATCAATATCTACATTATCGTTATGCTATGCTAATTGAAGATTCCTCCACAAGTTCACAGGGAATCTCAATGTATGGTATATTTTATTAATTATATTCGCTCGCTTAAGGCGCCTACTTCTGGTGCTGACCCCGTGGTGACCACGGGGAATAACGCAAGCTATCGAAACTGGACGACATGATCAAATTTCACAGGCCTCACCCTTCGCAGACCATGAAACAGTGCTACCTGAGAGAAATTAAACAGCAGTTGAGAGACAAGGGGGTTATAAAATGAGCGATTCAATGACTTATAAAGGCTATATCGGCACTGTACACTACAGTGAAGAAGACGAGGTCTTTCACGGCAAAATAGAGGCAATAAACGACCTCATCATGTTTGAAGGAGCGAGCGTTAAAGAGCTCAAGAAGGCCTTCCATGAAGCTGTTGATGATTACCTTGAAACATGTAAGGAGATGGGCAGGGAGCCGCAGAAACCGTTTAAGGGCAGCTTCAACGTAAGGATACCCTCTGACCTTCATAGGAAGGCAGCAGAGAAAGCGACAAGGATGGGCGTGTCCCTGAATCAACTAGTCCAGAAGGCCCTGGAAGATAAGGTAGCTGTCTAAACAAGGCTCCGGAAATATGGTGAATCTTCACTATAATCAGAAATAAACCCAGAATGTCCGTTAGACAAAGATGTCTAATGGCCGTCATTAGGGGATATAGAGCATAACCCCTTGAAAAGAGGATAGAATATGAGACGGCTGAGGCAGCATAGGGTCGAATAAAGCAGTAAGGGAAACATACATGGCAAAAGACCTTCAGTTGAGTTTTACGGATAAGGAGATAACACCGTGGGGCGGGCTATCGCTAATGAGTCGGCTATTGAAGAAGGCAGGTTTTCGAGAAGCACTTCAAGGGGCGGGATTACCGTTAAAGGGATCAAACCGGGGATATGACCCTGAGCAATTGGTCGAGCAGTTTATGATCGGGGTCTGGTGTGGAGCCAACCGATTTGAACATATGGAAGTAACGCGGCATGATGAAGCGATCCGACAGATATTTGATTATGAGCGGATGGCAGGGCATAAGGCATTTGCAAGGCATTTTGGCAAGTACACACAGGGGATAAACCAGCGGGTATTTGGCAAGTTGTATCGGTGGTTTTATGAGCAATTACAGTTTGACAACTTCACGCTGGATATGGACTCGACGGTAATGAGTCGTTATGGGAATCAGGAGGGGGCACGACGCGGTTATAATCCACAAAAGCCGGGACGCAACTCGCATCATCCGTTGTTGGCATTTGTGGCAGATTGCCGTATGGTAGCCAACTGCTGGCTCAGGTCAGGAGATGCACATACAGCGAATAACTTTCATGGTTTTCTCAGTGATACCCTTGAGAAGCTCTCCGGCAAGAAGATAGGATTATTGAGAGCTGACAGCGGGTTTTTCAGCAAACAGGTCATTGAGCAGCTTGAGAACGCTGAGAGGCCGATACCCTATATCATTGCAGTTCGACTGCATCGGACATTGCAAAGGATGCTGGCCGGACACCGGCAATGGCAGGCACTCGATGACGGCATAGATGTTTCCTCTATAGAATATGAGAGTCCGGGATGGGGCAAAGCACGAAGGATGGTCATGGTAAGGCAGTTGATCACGCGCAGACCAAAGGCAACCGGCAAAATCCTGAAGCTTTTTGCTGCTGATGCCGAGTATCAGCAGTATCGGTATGGATGTTTTGTAACAAGTCTGGATCTGCCGGCAGCATTGGTTTGGAAAATCTACAGAATGAGAGCCGATGCAGAAAACCGTATCAAGGAACTGAAATATGATTTTGGAGCGGATAGTTTCAACGTAAATAACTTCAGCGCTACAGAGGCGACGATGAACTTTGTTATGTTGGCCTATAACCTGATGAGTCTGTTCCGACAGGTCGTTTTGGGCAGCAAGGTTCAGCCTACATTGAAAACGCTACGGTATAAGGTTTTTGCTGTCGGCGGATACCTGACAAAAAATGGAAATGCCAGAGTTCTTAAACTATCTCTGGCAATGCGAAGACGTGAATGGTTTACAGGGCTTTGGGATAAATCACGGGCTTTTGATCTGCCCGCTATATTCCCATCGCATCTCTAATGGACAATCTGGGATAAAAGCTGACATCATATCCCTCTTTTTTGGGCTAATTCGATGAAAAATCTCGCTGTAAAAAGCATTTAGAAAAACCACCAAATCAGGAATCCCCTTTTCAAAAACCGTGAACAGAGCTTGTTCCCCTGTTCCCTTTTCCATGAGAGGTTGCATTGGAAGCATACGTCAAATGAGGACGATGAGCAGACGTTTGATATCCTCCCAGCGAAAGGGGGCTGTCAGGATAGGCTACTGAGATAATTCTGAGCAGAAGCAGTCTCAGGGTAAGGCTGATTCAAAACCCGTAACTGTACCGTGAACTTCTTAAACATTTCGCCAAAAAGAGAGAGCAGTTGTCATAGGCCTCGCCGCTGCAGCGGTTTAATCTTAGCAATGCCCCAAGTTTCAGAGATGTCACAGATGCCTTGCATACATCGGCCTTATCATCACAGTACGGACATGCATCAACAACCTCCATTACTTCTTTTGCTATAGCTTTCATATTATTCACCCCCTTTCTTTTTAACAGGTAAACGGAACACTCCCGACAGCATTATTAACTACGATAATTATGGGAATATCTGATTTACGGCCCATAGAAACATCCCTGTCTTCAATTTCTTCCTCGTAATCACAAAGAACATTAGAACACTGATAATACGTGCTCATGTCTGACATCTCCCTGCCGCAAGCTATGCATTTCATAGTATTACCCCCTTACCTGTTTGCATTACTGCATATAGTTTAATGGGAGAATGTTTCAGGGTAATGACTTTACTATTACATTTTGATTACAAAATCCCCGTCCAATCAGTTTCTTTCGTACACATCCATTACAGCAACTCATATGCCATGACTAAAAAAGTTACAGAGCAAATAGTTAGAAGAAGAGATTTCTGAAAATAACTTACATAATTGTTATGTATAAACAATAATGGATTGAGACCCTATTTGTTGAAATTTGTGGACTCCTGACTGATAAGGTAAAATTTCAGTATGGCATCCTCAGCCAAAAAGAAAAGGAAGCAGAATCCCTTGCAGTGGGCAGTTGAGCCTATAATGGATGAACCAAGCTATCTGCAAAAACCCATGTTCGGATGCCAGGCCTGTTATCTTCACGGCCGGCTGGTTCTGCTGCTTACTTCAGGGGCAGAGCCCTGGAATGGGTTACTTATTCCAACTGACCATCAGTTCCATGAAAGCATCAAACAGGACTTCATGAATGTTGTTCAGCATCCTGTCCTGAAGAAATGGCTTTACCTGCCTGAAGCATCTGAGGACTTTGAAACTGTGGCTTCGGATATTGTCGAGACAATCAGGATAAATGACCAGCGATTCGGTGTTGAGCCAAAGGAACGGGTCAGGAGGAAATCAACAAAGTCACATAATAAAAAGGAGACATCAGGATGAAATATTTAATTATTTACGCACATCCTAATGCTGCAAGCTTCAACCACGCGATCATGGAAACAATATCGGAAGAATTAAAAAAGAGCAATAAGGAATTCGAAGTAAGAGATCTATACAAGATTGGGTTCAACCCCGTCCTTTCAGCAGAAGATTTGGCAGCCATTCAAAAGGGTGCAGTGCCTCATGATATAAAAACTGAACAGGACTATATACGCGCAGCAGATACCCTTGTTTTTATATTTCCGATCTGGTGGTCGGCAATGCCGGCGATGTTAAAAGGTTATTTTGACAGAGTGTTTTCCCTGAAATTTGCCTATGATATAACAGCAGATGGGGTCATAGGGTTATTAACAGGCAAGAAGGCATTCATAGTAAGCACAACAGGTGCCTCGAAAGAGGATTATGACAAGATCGGAGCTTTTAAGATGATGAATCTGTCAATGGATATGGCTATATGCCAGTTTAGTGGTATGGAAGTCATCGGGCATAAATATTTTTCTTCTGTCCCCTATGTTTCAGACCAGGACAGGAAGCAAATGCTTGAGGAATTAAGTTTGCTGGTAAGAGATAAGGTATTACAGTCAACTGTGTAAGAACTTACATATTACGGCAACACATCTTCCTATATTTGACAGGAAATTTTAAGTATCTGAATGATAATCCTTATAATTCAATAAGTTAAAAAAAGACACGTATGGCATTGCAGTTGCTTGGAAATTAGTATGAGGAAACCAAGAATTATGCTTTTTGATGATGATACTGTGCTGTTGGAAGTGCTCAATTATTATTTTTCTGCAAAGGATTTTGAGGTGCAAACCTTCAGTGAACCCATCCTCTGTCCCCTCGCCCAGGATTCAGGCGTTTGTTTGAATCCATGCGCTGACATTATCATCACTGATTTTCAAATGCCCGGAATTAATGGGGTGGAACTTCTTCATTATCAAACAGAGCGAAGATGCCCTATTGATGTCAGGAATAAAGCCATTATGTCAGGAGCATTGCCTGATGATTTCCCGGATAAAATGAAAGAAGTAGCTGATACCTTTTTTCAAAAGCCGATTCATATGCAGGAGCTTAATGATTGGGCAAAGAAGTGTATAAGCCGTAATGATTTGTCACAGCCTTTAGGCTGTTATGGAAAGGCAGTGGGCGTGTGACTTTGCCGTTGCGCGGAAAGCGGCTTGCGAACCCAAAATAGGCCGCGATCTCCCGAACTGTGGTTGAGACCCTTCCGTTGAGATAACTTGTTTAATTAAAGTGAGTATTTCCTTTAGAAAAAGAACCATGACGCTTGAAATATGAACCGTTGAACGTATTCCGAAAAAGCAATACCCCTGTTGGCCTCTACAGAAAAGGCCCTGATCATACGATTATTGAAGATCATTTTGTTGTGTCTGAAAGATTCTCGTGTTACTATGCTAAAAACAGGAGAGAGTGAAACTCTATGGCATTGACCGTGAAGTTGTATGCGCTTAGTACCTGCGTCCACTGTAAGGCAGTAAAGAAGTTTTTGAATGATCATAATGTGGAATATGACTTTCTGGATGTAGATCTGCTGAACGGGGCAGAGCAGGCGGCACTCATCGAAGAGATAAAACAATTCAACCCAGGCTGCAGCTTCCCTACAATTCTTATTGGCAACAGGATTATTGTCGGGTTTCGGGAACAGATGGTCAGGGAGGCGCTCGGGCTATGATCACTGTCGGTGAGTTGTTTGAAATGTTGAAAAAGGCACAGGAGCCAAAGGGTTATTTTTTTAATGGGGATAAAGACATGGTATTTGATCTTCTTCATGGCCTCGTCAAAAACAGTGAACGTTATGGCTATATGTCATGTCCTTGCAGGCTGGCCTCAGGCAATTACGAAAAAGACAGGGACATTATCTGTCCGTGTGTATATCGTGAACCTGATGTAGCGGAGTTCGGGAGCTGTTACTGCAGTCTCTATGTTTCAGAGAATTGGAATAAGGTGAAGACCGGGCACTCCTATATTCCTGAAAGAAGACCTTTGGATAAAATGCCCTTTTCGGGGGCTTGAACTCTCTGTTTTGAAATGAGTGATATCCTTTTGAACAAAACAATAAAGCTCGGAATCAGCGCCTGTCTGCTCGGGGAAAAAGTCCGTTATGACGGCGGACATAAGCTGGACCATTTTCTGAAAGACACCCTTGGCCAGTTTATCGAATGGGTCCCTGTCTGCCCGGAGGTCGAAAGCGGGCTGCCTGTTCCGAGAGAAGCGATGCGTCTTGTCGGAAGCCCTGAAGAGCCACGCCTCCTAAAAATCAGATCAGGTGAGGACTATACGGACCGGATGACCCAATGGGCAGGGAAAAGGCTTGCTGAAATTGCGCGGGAAGACCTGTGCGGGTTTATCTTCAAGAGCAAATCACCGAGTTCAGGGATGAGCCGGATAAAAGTATACGGCGCTTCAGGCATCCCAAGTCACGCAGGCGTCGGAATCTTTGCAAGGGCTTTCATGGACAAATTTCCGTATCTGCCTGTTGAGGATGAGGGCAGACTCTGTGATCCGGCCCTGAGAGAGAACTTCATCGAGAGGGTCTTTGTCTATAAACGCTGGAAGGAACTTCCGGGAAAAGGGTCTCTCCGGCATTTGATAGAATTTCATACTGACCATAAATTATTGGTCCTGTCGCACAGCACCAAACATTACAGCGCCCTTGGAAATCTTGTAGCAAACGCCAAACAATATGACCCCGGGACACTTCATGAAGAATACCTGAGGCTGCTCATGGACGGGCTGAAGCTGATCGCCACGATGAAGAAGAACACAAACGTTTTACACCATATGATGGGATATTTCAAGAAACAGCTGCAGCCTGAAGAAAAGCAGGAACTGATGGAGATCATAGATGATTATCATAAGGGACATATCCCCCTTATTGTTCCCATCACCCTCCTGAGGCATTATGTGAGGATTTACAATGAACCCTATCTGAAGCGGCAGCATTATCTGCACCCCCATCCCACAGAACTCAGACTGAGGAACCATGTATGAGCTGAAGGCATAAAAAAGCCCCGGAAAATTGCTCCTCCGGGGCTCTTCAGGAACAAAAAGCTTCAGACGTCTATTTATTTACCGCGTCCTTGAAGGACTTGCCGGCTGAAAACTTCGGAAGTTTCGCCGCGGCTATCTTGATTGTTTCTCCGGTCCTCGGGTTTCTGCCCTTTCTGGCTTTTCTCTTTGACTGTGAGAATGTCCCGAACCCTACGAGTGCGACCTTGTCTCCCTTTTTCACTGCCTTGGTGATTGCCTCGATTGCGCCGTCGAGCGCCTTGCCGGCTGCTGCCTTTGAAATGTCTGCTGCCTCAGCCATTTTTTCGATGAGATCTGCTTTTGTCATGTGTTGTCCTCCTGGGAAAATATCGCCCTGAAATTCAGGACGTGTGTTGTAGATTCATTGTATCTGATACTTTACACTATTTTTCCCCCTGTGAACAGTCTTTTTCCTTCGTGTCAGCCTTTTTTGGTTACGAGGGTAAAATCTTCTCCAGCAGACAGACCGCGCATGCAGCGATACCTTCACCGCGTCCTATGAAACCCATGCCCTCGTTTGTCTTCGCCTTGATGTTTATATTCCCGGGAGGTATCCCGGTCTCTGACAAAGACTCTTTCATTGCATCGATGAAGGGGGAAATTCTTGGCTGCTCCGCGATAATCGTTGCGTCTATCCAGCTCACGGAGTATCCGTTCATAGTGACAATACCGAGAATATATTTGAGCAGTTCCGTGCTCATGGCATCCTTCCATTGCGGATCGCTGTCGGGAAAATGCCTGCCAATATCCCCGAGCCCGAGCGCTCCAATGATCGCGTCAGTGATCGCATGGCAGAGGACATCGGCATCGGAATGGCCGATGAGCCCTTTTTCAAAGGGGATTTCCACCCCGCCAAGGATCAGCTTTCTCCCCGCGGCAAGGCGGTGGGAGTCATAGCCAAAACCTGTCCTCATGCAGGCTCCCCCCTCATTTTGAGAAAGACCTCCGCGATAAGCAGGTCTTCAGGAGTCGTGACCTTGATGTTCGTATAAGAGCCATGTACCATCCTGATCTTCCCGCCATTGCGTTCGACAAGGGCGGAATCATCGGTAGTATAAAATGAACCCCTCATGGCTTTTTCGTAGGCATCATAGAGCGGCTGAAAATGAAATATCTGCGGTGTCTGCACTGCCCACAACAGGCCCCTGTCCGGGGTGTTCCTGACAATCCCGTCCCTCACCTCCTTGATGGTGTCTTTGATCGGGACACCGACAACCACACCGTCACAGCCGGACAACTGCTGCAATGCATCGCTGATTACCGAAGGCTCTATCAGCGGCCTCACCCCATCATGCACCAGCACCACTGCATTCTTGTCTTTTATCAGGTTCAGTCCGTGGAAGACAGAATCCTGTCTCTCCCTGCCACCCGGGGCGATACGCCTGATTTTTGTGATCTTATGCTCCTCAAACAGCTGACTGCAGGGCTTCAGATCAGTTTCTTTTACCACAGGGATGATCTCGGTAATCTCAGGAAGTCCCTGAAGGGTCTCTACCGCCCATAAGATTAGGGGCTTATTGGCGAGGCTTGCAAATGGCTTGTTTGTCCCCTTCCCGAACCGCGTCCCGGTGCCGGCGGCAGGGACGATCGCAACAACCGGGCCTGTCACGCATGCACCGTGGCTACGATACGATGGTGGCTGCGTACTGTTTTATCGCGCAACTCTTGCCTCTTCCTTTTCGTGGTCTTCCCTGGTCTTTGCGAAGATCATCCTGCCTGCAGTTGTCTGGAGCACACTGGTCACCGCGACTTCTGTATTTTTCCCCATCGCCTTACGGCCGTTTTCGACAACGACCATTGTTCCGTCGTCAAGATATGCAACTCCCTGATTATACTCCTTCCCTTCCTTCAGCACAAAGACCCGCATCGTCTCGCCGGGAAGGACCACAGGTTTGAGGGAGTTTGCCAGTTCATTGATATTCAGTACCGATACCCCCTGCAACTGTGCCACCTTGTTGAGATTAAAGTCGTTCGTTATGATCTTGGCATTCAGCAACTGGCCAAGCGCGACCAGCTTCGAATCCACCTCTTTAATCTTCGGGAAGTCTTCTTCAACGATCTTGACGGTGATATTCGTCATCTTCTGGATTTTATGGAGGACATCCAGTCCCCTTCTCCCCCGCGCCCTTTTTATGGGATCCTGCGAGTCTGCTATATACTGGAGCTCCTGCAGGATAAACTGCGGGACCACAAAAACACCCTCCAGAAAACCTGCCTCACTGATATCCGCAATGCGTCCGTCAATAATAACACTCGTATCGAGAATCTTGAGGTTCTCCTCAAATCCCTTCCCCCTGAGCATCCTGAAGACCCCCTGAAGTGTTATGCCCTTCCCTCTTCTCAGGCCGATAAGCAGGCCGCCGTAGCCGAAAATTCCCTTCAGGACAAATGACGCCGCAGCCATGTCCTCCCTGACAAGGGCTTTTATAGGAATAAAGACAAGTGTCGCGAATAAAAGACCTGAAGACAGACCGATCAGTCCGCCGATCAGGGTGCCGAAATCAACCTTCTTGAGAATAAAATCTGAATACATGGTAATGACGCCGAGCAGTGTGCCGAGGGCAACCCCGAATTCCATGGAGCCGTACCTGATGCCGAGCAGATACCCCGAGGTTGCAAATAGGGCGAGCACAGCAAGCTTAATGATAAAAAGCATCTCTATCACCTCCTGTTGAATAGGCCGGGATATACAAAAAATGATGAAGCGTCAGGTCAAATGCCGGAGACAGCCGGAGAATACATTCTGTCTGTTCGCGTCTTTCCCCTGCTCCTCAATCAGCCCTGACTGTCACATAAAACCTTTTTCCATCCCTGTTTATAAACATGAGGACTGTGTCGCCGGAGTGTATATTCGCCACAATCCGGGTGTAATCGTCGAGGCCGGTGATTTTTTTCCTGTCTATCTCCTGGATGACATCCCCTTTTCTCAGTCCCGCATCTTCAACAGAACTGTCCGGGTCTACCCTGACTATCACAACTCCCTTTTCATTCATGGGAAGTCCCAGTTGCCGGGATATTTCCTTTGTTAGTTCGATCACATTCAGTCCGGTAAGGCCTTCCAGTTCCATATCGTCAGGAAGATTACCGGGTGCAGCGTCCGCTATGTCTTTCGGAAGCTCGCTCGTGGTAACGGTTACCGCGTATTCCTTGCCTGACCTCAGTATGGTAATCGGGATCTGCACACCGACCTTGCTCTGTGCCACCATATTCCTGAGATTTCCTACATCACTGACCTTCTTGCCGTTGAATTCAAGGATGATATCGCCCCTTTTCAGGCCGGACTTTTCAGCGGGGCTTCCCTTGGCTACGTCTCCTATGAGCGCGCCTTTCGCTGTCTTGAGTCCGAACTTCTGGGAAAGTTCAGGCGTGATCTCCTGGATCGTCACTCCGAGCCAGCCCCTCGTTACTCTTCCCTTTTGAATAAGCTGGTCCATAACAAGACGGGTCATATTGCTGGGCACTGCAAACCCGATCCCCTGGTATCCTCCCGAGCGTGAAAAGATCGCGGTATTGATCCCGATCAGTTCACCCCTGGTATTGACGAGCGGGCCTCCTGAATTGCCCGGGTTGATGGCAGCGTCTGTCTGGATAAAGTCCTCATAATCAGCGATGCCGACATTCGCCCTTCCGACCGCGCTGATTATCCCCATCGTGACCGTGTGGCTCAACCCATAGGGGTTACCGATGGCAAGCACGAACTCACCGACCTGCAGCTTGTCTGAGTCACCCCATTGCACTGCGTAGAGATTGTCCGCATCGATCTTTACGATGGCAACATCTGTTTTATTGTCCGCGCCGATCACCTTCGCCTTGAAAGACCGCTTATCAAACAGCGTGACACGGATCTCATCCGCCTGCTCAATCACATGGTTGTTCGTAATAATATAGCCGTCAGGAGAAACAATCACTCCGGAACCAAGGCTCTGCTCCTTCCATTTCTTGGGCATCTTGAAATCGCGGAACGGCGAAAAAAATTCTGAAAAAGGATCGTCGAGAAACGGCGCGAGTTCCCTTTTCATGACCTTTGTTGTAGATATATTTACTACCGAAGGCGAGATCGCGCTCGCTATCTCGGAAAATGCCTTGCTCGTTTCAGCGATCTGCCCGGGAATACGGGGAGCAAGCGGGATATAGCCCTTCTGCTGCCCGGTGATTTTTCCCAAAAGATAGAATGATACGCCTCCCAGAAGAAACCCTATCAATAAAACTGAAACTACAACAGCTATTTTATTTTTCATTGTCTTTCATTATAATAGTGCAAGGGAAATGTTGTAAAGGGTCTTTCTTGACAAATAATTCATTCTAATGCTAAGTTTCAAAGCTTAAATGTAGCTCCGGGATCCCGGGTCAGGGTCAGGAGACTTTCTCCCCGGGTATGACAAATCCCATGAACTCAATCCCTGCGGAATAAAGGAGGTTGTTTATGTTAAAACGTTATTTATTGGCCCCTGGTCCCACTCCTGTTCCACCGGAGGCCTTGCTGGCGATGGCCATGCCCATCATACACCACAGGTCCCCGGATTTTCTCCCGGTGCTTGACTCAGCCAAGAAAGGGCTGCAGTGGCTTTACCAGACAAAAAACGATGTCCTCATTATCTGTTCTACCGGCACCGGCGGTATGGTCGGCTCGGTCAATAATTTCTTCAGCCCCGGAGACAAGGCGCTGGTGATCAACGCGGGCAACTTCGGGGAACGCTGGACAAAGATCTGCAAGGCGTACAACCTTTCCGTTGAAGAGATAAAAATCGACTGGGGATATGCCGTAAAACCCGAAGACGTTGAAAAAGCGCTTCAGAAAGACCCCTCCATCAAGGGTGTTTTTGTGCAGGCCTCCGAGACATCGACAGGGGTCTATCATGACATAAAGGCGCTCGCGGGGATCGTAAAAAAACATGAGAACACTATTTTCGTGGTTGATGCAATATCCGCCCTTGTTGCCCACGACCTCAAAATGGATGAGTGGGGAATAGACGTCCTCATCGGCGGTTCCCAGAAGGGATTGATGCTCCCTCCGGGCCTGGCTTTTGTCGGCATCAGTGAAAAGGCGTGGACCTTCGCGGAAAAATCCACGTCCCCGAAATTTTATTTCAATTTCAGGAAAGAGCGCGAATCGCTCGCAAAAAACCAGACGAGTTTCACTTCGCCGGTCACCCTTATTATCGGGTTGAACGAAAGCCTCAAAATCCTTCAGGCAGAAGGGCTTGAGAATGCCTTTCAGCGCCATGCACGGCTTGCGCATGCAACAAGAGAGGCTGTCAAGGCGATCGGGCTTGAAATGTTTACCAAAGAATCGCCAAGCTGTTCGGTCACGGCGATCAGTGCCCCTGCCGGTATGGACGGTCAGGAAATATACAAGAATCTCAGGGTAAAATACGGCATCACCGCGGCAGGTGGTCAGGGTCATGTAAAGGGAAAGATATTCAGGATCGCCCATCTCGGCTATGCCGGCACCTTCGATGTCATTACCGCGATCGCGGGAGTTGAGATGGTACTCAAGGGCATGGGCCACCCGGTAAAGCTCGGTACCGGGGTCGCTGTTGCCCAGGAATTATTACTGGTTTAGGAGGAGAAGAACTGCATGAAAGTACTGGTCAGCGACAATATATCTCCAAAAGGCGTTGATATTCTGAAAAAGGCAGGTCTTGAAGTAGACGTCAGGACAGGCATGAAACCCGAAGAACTCAAGGCATGCATTGGTGAATACAGCGGTCTGGTGATACGTTCCGCGACCAAGGTCACGGCCGAGATCATTGAAGCTGCCGGGAACCTCAAGGTAATAGGCAGGGCGGGTTCCGGCCTTGATAATGTTGATAAGGCTGCCGCCTCAAAAAAAGGCATCGTCGTCATGAACACTCCCGGAGGCAACACGGTCACTACAGCTGAGCATTCGATCGCGATGCTCTTTTCTGTTGCGCGTCTGATACCGCAGGCGACTGCCTCCATGAAGGCAGGGAAGTGGGAAAAGAAAAAGTTTATGGGCGTCGAACTCTACCAGAAAACCCTTGGCGTTGTCGGGCTCGGCAATATCGGCGGCCAGGTTGCGAAGAAGGCCCTCGGTCTTGAAATGAATGTCATTGCCTATGATCCTTTTCTGAGTGAAGAGACCGCAAAGGAGTCTGGCATAAAGAAGGTCTCCCTCGATGAGCTTTTCAGGGAAGCGGATTTTATCACCATCCACACCCCGCTTACTCCGGAGACCAAAGGGCATCATCAACGCCAGGACGATCGCTACCATGAAGGACGGAGTACGGATAATCAACTGCGCCCGTGGCGGCATCATCAATGAACAGGACCTCTACGAGGCGCTTAAGAGCGGGAAGGTCGCAGGAGCAGCGCTCGACGTATTCGAGAAGGAGCCCCCGGCAGACAACCCCCTGCTCACGCTGGACAATGTCATCTGTACGCCCCACCTCGGAGCATCTACCGAGGAGGCACAGGAAAACGTGGCGCTGGCAGTGGCAGAGCAGATCGCTGACTATCTGGTACGCGGGACCATACGCAACGCGGTAAATTTCCCCTCGATACCGAGCGATCAGATCCCGCGGCTGCAGCCGTATATAACCCTCGCGGAAAAACTCGGAAGTTTCTGCTCGCAGATATTCGAAGGCGGAGCCACCGAGATCACGGTCGAGTATCACGGAGACGCTTCATCCATCAATACCGCCCCCGTAACTATCGCTGCAATCAAGGGATATCTGAGCCCCATTCTCCTGGAGACGGTCAATTTCGTGAACGCCCCCTTTATCGCGAAAGACCGGGGCATAGAGGTAAAGGAAGTGAAGAGCAGTGACGCGGGCGATTATCAGAGCATGATCGGGATGCGGATAAAGGCAAAGGACAGCGAACGTTTTGTTGCCGGGACACTCTTCAGTAAAAAGGACCCGCGTATTATATTGATAGATACCTATAAAGTTGAGATCGTGCCGGAAGGGGTGCTGCTCCTGATATATAACAACGACAAACCCGGGGTGATCGGCAATCTCGGCTCGCTCATGGGCAAAAACAATATCAATATCGCGAGAATGCATTTTGGCAGGGAGTCTGCCGGCGGCATGGCCATCTCAGTGATCAGTGTTGATACAGCACCGTCACCGGAGACCATCGAAGAGGTCAGAAAGCTGCCTAACATACTGTCCGTGAAGCAGATATGTCTGTGATCCGGTCAGTTCACATTTACTAAAATAAGAGAGGTTATACAATGCCTGTAATAGTTGTAGTCGGCGCCCAGTGGGGTGATGAAGGCAAGGGGAAGATCGTTGATGTCCTTACTGAAAAAGCGGATATTGTCGCGCGATATCAGGGCGGACATAATGCAGGACACACCGTTGTCATCAATAACAGAAAGTTCGTTCTCCATCTTATACCGTCCGGTATCCTGCATAAGAATACCGTCTGCATTATCGGCAACGGCGTTGTCGTTGAACCGAAGGCTTTAATAGGGGAAATTACAGACCTCAAGAAAAGGGGCATCACTGTTTCGGATAACCTGCTCATCAGCAGGAACGCTCACCTCATCATGCCCTATCATCTTGCGCTCGATTCAGCCAGCGAAAAGACAAAAGGCAGAAAATGCATCGGCACAACAGGAAGGGGTATCGGCCCTACCTATGTCGACAAAATGGCGAGGTCCGGTATCCGCGTCGGTGACCTTTTATCTCCCGAAGCCTTTCAGGAAAAACTCAGAACGAATCTCAGACAGGTGAATTTTCTGATGAAAAATCTCTATAAGGCACCGGTCTTTAACGCAAAAACAATCTTCGAAGAATATATGGGATATGCCAGGACACTCCGTAAATATATCGCGGATACAGACATCATTATTAATGCCGCGATAGCGGAAAAGAAAAACCTGCTCCTTGAAGGCGCTCAGGGCACACTCCTCGACGTCGACCATGGCACATATCCGTTCGTCACTTCCTCCAATTCGACCGCGGGCGGGGCCTGCACCGGGCTCGGAATAGGACCCACAAAAATAACCGGCGTAATCGGTGTTGTAAAGGCCTATACCACACGGGTGGGCAGCGGACCATTTCCTACAGAACTGCGGGACGCCATCGGGGAGAAAATGCGCGCGAAAGGCGGTGAGTTCGGGGCGACCACGGGAAGGCCGAGAAGGTGCGGGTGGCTCGACACGGTTATCCTGAAACATTCTGCCTCAGTCAACGGTTTTTCCGGGTTTGTTGTCACAAAGCTTGACATCCTGGATGGTCTGGATACAATCAGGATATGCACCTCGTACCATTACAAAGGCAGGATATACACAGCGATGCCGAAGGACCTTGAGGTGCTCGAAAACTGTACGCCAGTGTATGAAGAGGTCAAAGGCTGGAAAGAAAACACCCAGGGAATAACAGAATTCAGGAAATTGCCGGTGAAAGCCCAGGCGTATATACGGAGAATCGAGAAACTCATCGGTGTTAAGGCAGTCATTGTTTCGACCGGTCAGAAGAGGGACGAACTCATCATGCTGCAGGAACAGTTTTGAGATCGCCGCAAAAACACAAACGCTTTCTCAAAAGAGTCGAAACCGAATTTACTGCAGGAAACAAGAGCTTTCGGGGCATATCCAGCAACCTTTCCATAAGTGGCCTGTTCATCAGGACGAACCATCCCTTTGTCCCTGATACCCTGGTCGATATTACCATACATCTCCCCGGGGCGCCGGACGTCAAACTGAAGGGCAGGGTCAAGCATTCTGCAAAGACCCCGCTCGTGCAGCTGAAAAGCGGCATGGGGATAGAAATCATAGTAAACAACCCCAGGTATATCGATTTCATAAAGACCGTCATCCCCGATGCACAGGCAGAACCAGATTCTGAAGACCTGAAACTGGACACCTCTTTTTACCGGGATAGTGATAGCCCAACACCTGAAGATACCGGGATTCCTGAATTTACGATTATTACCTGCCCCCGGTGCGGTGTAAAGAACAAGGCAGGCAATGTAAGGCCTCAGCGCGGGCTTGTCTGTGGCAAATGCAGATCTCCCCTTACCGCGGACTGATCTCCGCGTTTATCAACTTTCTCTATCCTTCTGATTGTCCCTCCTGCGGAAAAGTACCGGACGATTTCAGTACTGCTCCGTTCTGTTCTACATGCTGGTCAGGCCTGGAAAGATATAACGGTCCTTCCTGCCGCATCTGTTGCACTCCTTTTACCTCTGAAGACGCGACGATCTGCGCGGAATGCATCAGACAGCCACCGTACTTTGCTAAGGCGGTCAGTTTCGGTCTCTTCGACGGCACCTTGGCGACAGCAATACATTTCTTTAAATTTCATCGAGTAAAAAGACTGCACAAGGCGCTCGGAGGCCTGCTGTCGGATTTCGATCTGAGCGGTTCAGACGCTGTCATGCCTGTCCCGCTGAGCGTCAGAGGATTACGGGAACGCGGGTTCAACCAGTCGCTCCTCCTCGCGAAAACCCTATCTGAAAAAACAAAAATCCCCCTTATTATGGACGGGCTCCTGAAAATCACTGAAACCTCCCCTCAGATCGGACTTTCGAGAACTGAACGCAGGCGCAACCTGAAAGGCGCATTTATGGCTGACAGAAAATTCCCGGGAATGAGACTTGTGCTCGTGGACGACGTGATGACAACCTGCTCAACGGCCAATGAATGTTCAAAAGAGCTTTTGCGCGCCGGAGCCGCGGAGGTAAGGGTCCTTACTTTAGCGAGGGCGAATTATCTTTAACAGTCTGATCTCAAAGACGATCTCTTTTCCCGCGAATTCGTTGTTGGCATCGACCTTTACCGTGGAATCCTCCACCTCAGTCACCCGGGCCTCGATCTCTTTTCCCTCATCTGTTTTGAGCCGGAGCATCATACCCACCTCCGGGGTGACATCCCGTGGCAGCATGTCCCTTTCGATCACATGGATGAGATTATCCAGATAACCTCCAAAGGCCTTTTCAGGGGAAACGGTAAAACTTTTTGTCTCGCCTTCTCTCATCCCGGCTACTGCCTGCTCAAAGGTTGGTAGCACGGATCCCCTTCCGATCATAAACTCAAACGTCAATTCCTCGGTCGAAGGAGCCGCCGCCGCTCTGTCCTTCAGAGACAAAGTATAATTGATCTTAACGATATCTCCGTTATCTGCTTTTAACATCTGGCCTTTCTCCATCCTCCATTGTACAGATTATACACAGAAACATCCTGTTATTCACCCTGCTTTTTCAGAAACTGCATCACTTCGCCTAAAGAAGGGGCCCCTGCTCTCCCTCCCATACGCGTGCATTTCATGGCAGCCAGGGCAGAGGCAAACCGGACAACATATTCGATGTCCCATTGCTGCAACAGGCCGTAGATATACCCGGCATGGAACACATCTCCTGCTCCGGTTGTATCGACCGCTTCCACAGGGAAGGCTGGTGTTCTGATGACCCGCTCATCTGAAACCGTTATGCTGCCTCTTTCACCCTGAGTGACGGTGAGCGCCCTGATCCCGAGCGCGCCATACTCCTTCAGCAGGGACTCCGGCATCAGTTCCCATCCCATCCCTTCTGCAAAGACTTCGGAGGCAACGACATAATCGCAGAGCTTCGCGAGCCCGGCCATCCCCGGTCGTGCGCTCCCGGCATCGAGCATGACCGGGACCTGCATCGTCCTCGCCTTCTTCACTGCGGCAAGAGAGGCATCCATCATAAGGCCATCCACGAGAAGGAAGTTGCTGTGAAGGAGAAAATCCGGTCCGGGTTCATCGGGTCGCAGTTCGCTGCCTGAAGGTCTTCGCCAGAATACTGTCCGTTTGGCAGTGGTCTTCTCGACCACGATAAAGGCAAGCTGGGAAGAGCTCCGGTCCCTTCTTATGAGCCCTTTTATATCTACGCCCTCCTGAGCGAGCGATCCCCTGATCTTCTCCCCTGCTTCATCATCACCGGTAACACCAGCGAAGCTGCACGAGACTCCGAGCCGCGAGAGAGCTACGAGCGCGGTCGCAACAGGCCCTCCTCCCTGCTCCTGCCATTCGAGCACCTCTATTTTTGTATTGATTTCCGGGTATCTGTCTACAAGGCCGAGATAATCAAGCGAGCACTGTCCAAGACCGGTAACAAGCATGAATAAATTATACACAGTAACGTTTTTTTTCGCAGACAGAAAAATCGATGGAGCACTGAAGATTTCAAAGGCCTCTCACGGAAATGTTTATCCCTGTTATGTTCCGGTAAGCAGGATGTTCTTCTTTCAGGTTCAGATACAGGTCTGTATTATATTTCCACAACTTCAGCGGATCAAAATAGCTTGATCAGTAAGGCAGGAGTGATATAATCAAAACTATACAGGACTTCGAAAGGAGGACGCATGATAAGACGCCGGGAATTTATTAAAATTACTGCCCTTACCGGAATCGGACTTTCCCTGCCCGATGGACTTATGCGGATGGCAGGAAATGTCTCGGCAGCGACAAAGGTTGATCTTGCTGTAGCGAGCGGAAGTTCACCGGCACAGATCACCCGCGCTGCAATTAATGCCCTGGGAGGTATCGGGAAGTTTATATCCCGGGGAGACATTGTCGTTGTCAAACCGAACATTGGTTGGGACCGTACCCCTGAGCAGGCAGGCAATACAAACCCGGAAGTCGTTGCTGCTGTCGTGAGGCTCTGCTTTGAGGCGGGCGCGAAAAAGGTGAAGGTCTTTGACCGGCCGGTGAATGATCCGCGCAGGTGCTATATCCAGAGCGGCATAGCCGATGCTGTGCGGCGCTCGGCGCAACAGTTGATTTTGTCGATGAACGCAAATTCAGGGAGATGACCATCAAGGGGAATACTCTCAAATCATGGCCCCTTTACACGGAGGTTTTCGAGGCGGACAAGGTGATCAACATCCCTATCGCAAAGCACCACGGACTTGCCAAACTCACTCTCTCGATGAAGAACTGGATGGGGATCATGGGCGGAGCACGGAACAGGATACATCAGCGGCTGGATGAAAGTCTGGTTGATATCGCGATGACCGTAAAGCCGACACTTACCATCCTCGATGCAGTCAGGATTCTGGTAGCGAACGGACCTCAGGGAGGAAGCCTGAGCGACGTGAAGAAACTGAACATGGTGATCGCCGGTATTGATCAGGTGGCGGTTGATTCCTTCGGGGCAACGCTCTTCGGTATGAAAGGTAGTGATCTCGGCTATGTCAGGACCGGCGCACAGTCAGGACTCGGGATCATGGACCTCTCACGTCTGAATATACAGAAGATATCAGTCTGAACAGGATGAAGAATCTCCGGCGGATTTCACAGGGTCTGTTTCTGCTGCTCTTTCTTTTCCTCTTTTTCCAGACCGAGTCAAAGGGGCTGGACGAACTCGGCTATCCGGTTAAAGATATTCCTTGATTTCGACCCCCTCATCCTCATCACGACGCTGCTTTCCTCCCACACAGTCGAAAAGGCGTTCTATCTCTCTCTTTCCCTGATCATCCTCACCCTCCTGCTTGGCAGGGTCTTCTGCGGCTGGGCCTGTCCGCTCGGTACTCTGAATAATATAATCGGGACGTTAAGGAGAAGCGGGAAAAGGGAACAGAGGGCATCGTGGTACAGAGTTAAATACCTGATTCTTGTCTTTCTCCTTGCCGCCTCTCTTTTCAGGGTACAGCTTGCCGGCCTCGCTGATCCGCTCTCGCTTTTAATCAGATCTTTTTCAGTCAGCATCAATCCGCTCTTCAATTACGGAACGCACGCTTTTTTCGACAGCATCTACAGCCTTCACGCAAAACCCCTGAGCGCGCTTTCCGAACCGCTGTATGAGCTGCTGAAAAAAAGCATTCTTGTGTTCCAGCAGCCCTATTTCATACAGGCGACCTTCATCGGGCTCATCTTCCTCTTCATCCTCGCCCTTAATCTCAGGGAGAACCGGTTCTGGTGCAGATATCTCTGCCCGCTTGGCGCTCTCCTCGGGATACTCTCGCGGTTTTCTCTCCTGAAGCGTTCGGTGAGTGAGGGCTGTACCTCCTGCGGAGCCTGTGACAGCGTCTGTCAGGGAAACGCATCCCCGCATGAACAGGAAGCATGGAAAGACAGTGAGTGCCTCTATTGCCGGAACTGTGACGACATCTGTCCGCAAAACGCGGTGAGCTTCGGTTTCTCCGGCAGAAAAAAGGCTGCCGCTATGGACCTTGGAAGAAGGAGGGTGCTCACTGCCATGGCAGCAGGGGCTGTTACCGTGCCCCTTCTCAGGGCGGATTCCCACGCAAGGCCGGGGTACGGTGATCCTTTATTGATACGGCCGCCCGGCTCCCGTGAGGAGAAGGAGTTCCTGTCACGTTGTGTGAAATGCGGCGAGTGCATGAAGGTTTGCATTACCAACGGTCTTCAACCTACCCTTTTTGAGGCAGGACTCGAAGGGGTCTGGTCGCCGGTGCTTGTGCCGAGGCTGGGGTACTGCGAATATCGCTGCACGCTCTGTGGTCAGGTCTGCCCGACCGGAGCGATTAAACGATTAACCCTCGAAGAAAAGGCAAAGGTGAAGATCGGCATCGCGATGCTCGATAAAGGCAGGTGCCTGCCATGGGCCCACGCAACCCCCTGCATTGTCTGCGAAGAGGTCTGCCCGACTCCGAAGAAGGCGATCTGGCTTGAGGAGGCAAAGGGCCTGGACAGAAACGGGAAAGAACTCATTGTCAAACAGCCGAGGGTTGACCTTGAACTCTGCATCGGCTGCGGCATCTGCGAGGCAAAGTGTCCGGTCGGCGGCAGGGCAGCGATCTATGTGACGAGCATCGGCGAATCGCGGTCAAAGGAGAACCAGTTGCTGCTGTAAGCTGCTCTCAAGAATATTTACCCCTTATTCTCACCATCGTTTAATTTGGGTTAATTCTCTGCCCTGTCCTGTCTTTTCAGAACATAGGCTGAACCTGCGCCTGCAAGCATAATAAAAATGAGTATTCCCCATTCATTCATGGTCGGAACAGTGGCAGCAGCGGTCTGGTCGTTGAGGGCGTTGAGGATTTCATTGGAAGTCAGAGGGGTGTCCCAGACACGTATTCTCTGAACGGTCCCTCCTGTTGTCCATTCCCCGCTGGTAGTGATATCATCATGAAAAAGCAGAAACTGAGCCCTTCCTCCGACAAGATTGGGAACAGTTTCAAGTCCCGGATCAGCGATATCAATCTCAAGGAGTACCATGCCGTTATCAACGATATAATATTTTGCATTGTTCGTTGCGGCATCGCGGGTAATGATCAGATCATAATACGTATCAGGATTAAATACGGTTGTTCCGGAATCAATGCTGTACTGGTTTAAGACCCCGTTATAAAAGTATAAGCCTCTGTCGCTGCCTGAACCTAAAAATGAGATTATCTTCCTGTATCCCGGGGATACTTCATTGAATTTAAACCTGATTCCAACGGAATAATTCGCCGGATTTAAAATGGGCGTAGTCAGTATGAGGCCTCCTCCCGGGTTGGAATCTGCTGTCCACCACCACTCACCGGCAGCAAACCCGTTCGCTGCCGTATTGAATTCCGCCAATGGATCGCCTGTGACAAGGGTGTCATTAAAGGTGCCGTTAAAATCGTATTGGTTTATAAGAGCCGCAGGCACCGGAGTGGCTGTGAACACCGCCATGCCAACAGCCCAAACCAGCACAAAAATTAATCCTGAAAAATATTTCATCTCTCCTCCTTTTATTGGGGGGTTCTTATTATTCCGTAAATTATATGGTACGAAATATCTTTATGGCAACAATGATATTTACAATACGAGGAAATTTGCCGTGCTCTCCTCATCTCCCCAAATACCTCCATGGGGCCGGCGCGTGCATTGCCGGGTCGAAAAAGTAATTGTGCTGTTTTTCTGTAAAAATCTGATATAATTCTTTAAAATAATTTATTATATTCCAAAAGAACCGGGAGGCTGAACTGAATATTCAGGCAGAGAAAAGACGGCACAGGAGAATAGGCCTTGAGCATATGGATGTTCAGGCAAGGACGGTATTTTCTGCTGCGGGGGAGATCCTCGATGTAAGTCTCAACGGGGCCTGTCTTTACACGACCCATTGGCTGCCTATCAACACTGATTACGCGCTCGGCTTTTACCTTGACGGAAAATTCTTTTCTCATACGGGTACGGTCAGGTGGGGAAAGCTTATTGGCTCAAAGAAGGGTGACAATCATGACGCGATTCCGATATACATGACAGGGATGGAATTCACTACTGTTCTGACAGACAACGGGAAGGATATTATGAGCGTATTGCATACCTTCACAGAAAACAGAGGGCAGCGGCTGAGCGGAAAGAGACTGAAACTGGCCCCGCCTGTGAAGGCAGTATTCCCTGTCCAGAAGGAATGTCAGATAAAACAGATAAGCAGCGGCGGCATGCTCATTGAGACAGACCTCGAATTCTCTCCCGGAGAATCGTATTACTGGGCGTTTAATTTCCCCGGGCAGGAACGCCTTGTCCGGTGCAGTGGGAAAATCGTCTCACGGGTCGGGACCTCTGACAAGAGGCGGCATACGTTTGGTATCGCCTTTTCACATATGCTCAGAGAAGACAGGAAAAACCTCGCCCGATTTATCCTGGAAGCAATGTTCAGCGGAGAAAAGCCCGCCCTGCTCAACTGAAGTCTGTTTGCCGTAGCAACGGGCTGCCCCTCAGGGAAGACTTACCCCTGTAATTCTGCACTCTTCGAGGACCTCTTTGGGAATCAGTTTCAAGGCGATGATAACCAGAGCGGGAACAATGATCAGGTCATCAAGATGTCCGATTACCGGGATAAAATCCGGGATAATGTCAAAGGGAAGGAGCAGGTAGCCTATCGCAAGGCCGAGCAGGCACCTTGCGACCCCGGGCGTTCTGCTGTCTTTCAGGACTCTCTGATATACCGTGATTTCCCGCCTGATACGCAGGCCGGTATTTTTCAGTTTTCCGAACACCCGGTATTTCTCATGAGATCGTGGTCTCTCCCCTTGCCGACGGCTTATTTTTCGGGCGCTGACGTGCGTTCTGAAGGTAGCGGTTATTTTGCCGGTGCTGCAGGCACGGCCGCATAGTGTGTTTCGACCTCTTTCAGGATGTCATCTTTCAGTCTCGTGATTTCTTCCAGGATAAAGTCATTCACCAGGATTCCCCGGGGCAATGAGTCAAACCTTTTTGTGATCGTATCACGCAGAAATTCACTGACCTGCGCAGGCTGCAGGCTGGTTGTGGACCGGGACCTGACCGTCTCCTCGATAAGCCGTCCGAGTTGTTCGTTGTTGACATCGAGTTTGAGGTCTATCGAGGTAAGGACATCGATCATCTGATTGAGCCGCTCCACGCTCTGCCGGGTGGAAATGGCAGTGAGTTGAGGAACTCCTACGAGTTGCCCCTCACACGCGCCAGACTCACCGATAGCAGTCGGAGGGATCCATTTCCCCAGACAGACCTGCTGCCCATACACGTTTGTTATAAAGGTATGCTCTTCCTGGGCCCGGGCAGGTGTCGCGCCGGCAATGAACAATGCTAATCCAATTGCGATTGCGTAACGTATTGTCTTCATCTCTCCTCCTGTTTATCGGGTCATTTTTTCTCGACAGGGTATCCGGCCTCAGACCATTCTCTCCAGCCACCCTTCAGCGCCTTTGCCTTGTAGCCTTTCGAGATAAGTTTGTCCGCCACACGGGCGCTCGTGCCTTCATTCTGTCAGGCGCAGTAAAGCACGATCTCCCTGTCCCGGGGCAATGTTTCCGACCAGGCATCAACGCTATCCGGATCCATCCTTACGGCTCCGGTGATCTTCTCAGCGCTCTTTCCCCAGTCACTGTGAGACCTCACATCGAGCAGGACCAGATCGGGTGAACCGAGCTTTAACTTTAGTTCGTCCTTTGCGATGCGGGGTACAGCGCCGGCGCTCCGGGTGTGCGTGCATCCCGCGAAAACGAGAATGCTTGCGAATATTGAGAGTAACACAGCTATTTTCATATGTCCTCCATTTTATCCGTATATCCCTTTTCTGCTCGCTTTAATCATATTTTAACCTGAGCCAGACCTCTATTCAAGGAAATACAGCCCTGCCGCCTGTGCCATTGCCGAACCCGGGAAAAAGTTGTAACAGTCACTGTTGTGATTCTCTCATGTATTTCGTATCATATCCCCATGTATCTTACATCATTCGCGCACCGGGACAAATTTCTGAGCATTGCCGAACGGTGGTTCTGCGGCAGGCCGGAACCGGACGACGCGCGCAGTCTGACCGAGATACTCATCTCTGATGTCTTTATCATCCGCGAGACGCTTGAGGTGCTCAGCAGGCGCCTGCTCAGTATGGCCGGCACAGGCTCTTTCCGGCAGGAGAACATCCGGCACAAGGGAGAATTGAGGGACCTCCTCTGTCGTGACAGCAGGGAACCGACTCCGCGGGTTGCCGGGCTTTTCAGCAGGTACAATAAGAACCCTGATTACTATTACCGGGAGACACCGGTTAATGCCTCGGTCTTTTTCGACGACCGCGGCCGGATGCTCGGTTCGTACCGTGTGAAGCGTCCCAAGAGGATCGCGGAAAAGGCGAACCGCCGTATCGCGGACTGGATCTTCGGAAATGTGAAGGAAGTGGCAGAGTCGATGGCCAGGGAGAGGGCTCAGCGTTCCGGCGTCGCGCTCGATCAGTTTGTCACCCCGCTCCGTGAGATGGAGAAGGAGTTTATCGAAGCCGAAGAACTGGTCGCGGCGAGTTTCCGGGACTGCAGCATCCGGTTCGACCGAAATGCCCTGATGATACAGGATACCGGCGCGATCAAGATCGTAGGGGACGAAGAGACGCTCGCCCGGTTAACACAGGATTTGCGGAGTGCTCCTGATATAACAATAGTGGATCAGGAGCAGTTCAATGGCAATTTCCGGGCATTGAACCTGGTCCTTGAGGTGCCCTGGGATGCCGAGGCAGCCTGCCGGAGCTACCATGAGGGCCGCGTGTGGGAGCGGTACAGAAAGCGGGGGATACCTGAGGAAGAGCTGCGCAGGGGGCTCGAACCTTTGCTGGAAGGCACCTCTCCACGGATCAGCATCGAGGTGATCTTCACGACGTTCGCTGACCTGGTCGAATCAGAACTGGGCAGCAGCATCCACGAAGAGCGGATCATCAGCCAGCGCTACAGCAGCCGCTACAAGGGCTATATCCCCATGAACGTGGAGTTTCTCGTGGAGTTTATCTTTGCGGTCGGGTTCAGCCCGTGCATTTCAATAGACGAGGTGCCGATCAAGATATGGGGAAGGTATCTGCCGGAGACACTCGGCTGCTATATCAGGCACCTCTACTCATTGCCGAACCATGACTTCTGCGAGTGAGACGGGTTTCACGATCTCAGGTTATGCAAATAATGCATTTTTATTTTGTGGTGGGGCTATATGCCTGGATTAATTTGTCTTACTCTGTGTTATACTGTGTTACAGGAGGTAAAAACTAATGAGCACGACATTGACGATACGTATCGATGAGGAGACAAAGGAGAGGCTTGACCGCCTTTCAGAGTCTGTAGCCCGGTCAAAATCATATCTTGTAATGCGTGCGCTTCAGGACTATCTCGAACTGAATGAATGGCAGGTAAAAGCCATAAAGAAAGCTGCTAGTAAAGCTGACAGTCCTGACGCAAAGTTCGCCGCTCATGAGGATGTTTCTGCATGGCTTGCAACATGGGGGACAGATAATGAGAAGGAATCCCCGCAGTGCGGATAAGATGGCTCGATGAAGCTGTCTTCGATCTCATTGAAATCAGGAAATATATTGCGGCGGACAAACCGCAAACTGCAAACAGAGTAGCCTTTCTGATCAGCCAAAGCATTGAACCGCTTATCGAACATCCCGACATCGGGCGGCCCGGCAGAATCGAGGGAACGCGGGAGCTTATCCTGACTGCCTTGCCTTACATTATCCCCTATCGTGTGAAGAACGATAACATCGAAATACTCCGCGTGCTTCATGCCGCGAGGAAATGGCCTCATGAACCCGAATAATCAATGTCACCTCAATGCGGCAGCCCGGCAAAATGCCTTATTGGGACATATCCATGTCGCGTGTGCCATTATCGAACTCGGTGGAAAAGTTCTCTGTACGCAGCGGAGTGCATCCATGAGTATGCCGCTCAAATGGGAGTTTCCGGGCGGAAAGATCAATGACGGAGAGAGCCCGGAGGAATGTCTCAGGCGTGAATTGATCGAAGAACTGGGAGTTGAAATTTCTGCAGGCGAGCCGCTTCCAACAACAATCCACCACTATCCAACATTTTCAATAACTCTCTATCCTTTTGTCTGCGAAATGAGAGGCGGAAGGTCACACCTGCGCGGTTGATGCGCGATATCGAAGCGATCAGTAATGAAGCGTGGTGTTGAGATATGCGCCTTCACTTTTCACCATTCACGGTTCACGATTCACGGTCTTTTAAAATGACAGATGTTCATGATAAGAAAACCGGAAGTTTCAATATATCGGGGATCAGGAGCAAGGATACAAAACCGGAACTCCTCGTCAGAAAGTTCCTGTTCGCGAGAGGTTTCTGGTATAGATTGCATGACATGATAAGTCTTTGCCGGGGAAGCCGGACCTGGTGTTTCCTAAGTATAAGACAGTTGTCTTTATTCATGGGTGTTTCTGGCATGGTCATGAGGGGTGTAAGTATTTTGTGATACCGCAGACGCGCAGAAAGTCGTTGATATGAAGAGACTCGGCATTGATAAGGGATGGACTTATAGTTGTTTATAAGCTACAATAGAAATGCAAACTTATCCATTTGAGCTTGAATATTTCGTCACGGATGACGGGAAAGTTCCGTTTAAAGAGTGGTTCGATAGTCTCAGGGATATTGCCGCCAGGGCGAAAATACGTATCAGATTAGACCGGGCGAGACTGGGCAACCTTGGAGACAGCCGGTCCGTCGGCGGCGGAGTACGAATTAAAGGTCGATTATGGCCCGGGCTATCGTATTTATTTTGCGCTCGACGGCAAGCGGATCATCTTATTGCTGATGGGAGGTGACAAGTCAACCCAGGCAAAGGATGTTGCAAGGGCCAGATTGTTCCGGAAAGACTGGAAAGGGAGAAAGAATCATGAGTAGGAGCTTATCGTATCAGAAAGACCTGATTGCATCACTTAAGGATCCGTGCGAGGCAGCGGCATATCTGAATGCTGCTATTGAGGACGGCGACCGCGCCGTGTTCCTGCTGGCCATTCGTAATGTTGCAGAGGCGCACGGAGGAATGGCCTCTCTTGCAGAGAAAACAGGGCTGAACAGGGAAAGTCTGTACCGCATGTTGTCAAAACGCGGCAATCCTGAAATCAAAAGCCTCTCGGCGCTGCTCCACGCAATGGGGCTCAGGCTTGCTGTTGAGGCCGAGCCACATACATGCAGCGCGGCTTAGGCCAGCCGGCAATAACTGAAGTTATTAATGCTCGACGTACATGATAAAAAGACCAGAAGTTACAATATGTCTCGGATCAGGAGCAAGGATACAAAACCGGAACTACTTGTCAGAAAGTTTTGGGGTGTTTAAACCCAGAATGTCCGTTAGACAAAGATGTCTAATGGCCGTCATTAGGGGATATAGAGCATAACCCCTTGAAAAGAGGATAGAATATGAGACGGCTGAGGCAGCATAGAGTCGAATAAAGCAGTAAGGGAAACATACATGGCAAAAGACCTTCAGTTGAGTTTTACGGATAAGGAGATAACACCGTGGGGCGGGCTATCGCTAATGAGTCGGCTATTGAAGAAGGCAGGTTTTCGAGAAGCACTTCAAGGGGCGGGATTACCGTTAAAGGGATCAAACCGGGGATATGACCCTGAGCAATTGGTCGAGCAGTTTATGATCGGGGTCTGGTGTGGAGCCAACCGATTTGAACATATGGAAGTAACGCGGCATGATGAAGCGATCCGACAGATATTTGATTATGAGCGGATGGCAGGGCATAAGGCATTTGCAAGGCATTTTGGCAAGTACACACAGGGGATAAACCAGCGGGTATTTGGCAAGTTGTATCGGTGGTTTTATGAGCAATTACAGTTTGACAACTTCACGCTGGATATGGACTCGACGGTAATGAGTCGTTATGGGAATCAGGAGGGGGCACGACGCGGTTATAATCCACAAAAGCCGGGACGCAACTCGCATCATCCGTTGTTGGCATTTGTGGCAGATTGCCGTATGGTAGCCAACTGCTGGCTCAGGTCAGGAGATGCACATACAGCGAATAACTTTCATGGTTTTCTCAGTGATACCCTTGAGAAGCTCTCCGGCAAGAAGATAGGATTATTGAGAGCTGACAGCGGGTTTTTCAGCAAACAGGTCATTGAGCAGCTTGAGAACGCTGAGAGGCCGATACCCTATATCATTGCAGTTCGACTGCATCGGACATTGCAAAGGATGCTGGCCGGACACCGGCAATGGCAGGCACTCGATGACGGCATAGATGTTTCCTCTATAGAATATGAGAGTCCGGGATGGGGCAAAGCACGAAGGATGGTCATGGTAAGGCAGTTGATCACGCGCAGACCAAAGGCAACCGGCAAAATCCTGAAGCTTTTTGCTGCTGATGCCGAGTATCAGCAGTATCGGTATGGATGTTTTGTAACAAGTCTGGATCTGCCGGCAGCATTGGTTTGGAAAATCTACAGAATGAGAGCCGATGCAGAAAACCGTATCAAGGAACTGAAATATGATTTTGGAGCGGATAGTTTCAACGTAAATAACTTCAGCGCTACAGAGGCGACGATGAACTTTGTTATGTTGGCCTATAACCTGATGAGTCTGTTCCGACAGGTCGTTTTGGGCAGCAAGGTTCAGCCTACATTGAAAACGCTACGGTATAAGGTTTTTGCTGTCGGCGGATACCTGACAAAAAATGGAAATGCCAGAGTTCTTAAACTATCTCTGGCAATGCGAAGACGTGAATGGTTTACAGGGCTTTGGGATAAATCACGGGCTTTTGATCTGCCCGCTATATTCCCATCGCATCTCTAATGGACAATCTGGGTTAAATATCGTTGATGAAACATATTCATGTTGCCTGCGCGATCATAGAAAACAGAGGGAAAGTTCTCTGTACGCAGAGAAGTGTATCCATGAGCCTGCCGCTCAAGTGGGAGTTTCCGGGTGGCAAGATCGATGAGGGAGAGAGACCTGATGAATGTCTCAAACGTGAATTGATCGAAGAACTGGGAGTTGAAATTTCTGCAGGCGAACCGCTTCCTCTAACAACCCACCATTACCCGTCATTTTCAGTGACTCTCTATCCGTTTGTCTGCGAAATCATATCAGGAGAAATCACCCTTCACGAGCACAGTGCCATGGTCTGGCTGCCGGTAGAAGAATTGCACACACTCGATTGGGCAGAAGCAGACTGGCCGGTTATTAAAATGTATCAAGAGCAATTTGACAGGAATAGGGATTGAACCAAAAACCTGCATACGGAATCTATGATGCCCTGCTCGACAAAGAGCTTCGCGAGGTCCTTGATCGATACCCAGAACTGCGTACTGTTTTAGGAAAGATTGACCATGAAGAACAGCCTGCTCGATATGCTTCGTTTGTGACAAAGGTTTTGGAACAAGCCCTTCGCGAGGAATCTGACCCCGATAAGCGCCGTGCGCTGTGCAATCGCATTCTTGGACAAGTTGCCGGGGAGCCAGGCAGAGGTCATCTTGAAAAGCATCGTCTCGTTCCAGAACAAAAGCCGCTACTTCTAGAAATTACGCCGCCAAATTACGGCATATCAGGCATTCCCCGTCCACAAACCCCAATAGCTGAAAGTAGTCTTTTCACCGGCTCACCCCAAGAACCGCAGCTCGTCCATGAGTTACATGAAGAGATGCGTTCCGCCGATGGGGTGGACATTCTTGTCTCATTCATCAAATGGTCGGGGCTGCGTCTGCTGATGCCGGCATTCGAGGATTTGCGAGACCGTCATGTCCCGGTACGTCTGATCACTACCTCCTACATGGGGGCCTCCGATGCTCCGGCTGTGGAGTGGCTGGCTCGCATGCCGAACGTTGATGTTCGCGTATCCTATGATACCGAGCGGACAAGACTTCATGCCAAGGCCTACAAATTCAAGCGAGACTCCGGATTTTCAACGGCCTATATCGGCTCGGCAAATATGTCACATGCCGCGATAACCAGCGGGCTGGAATGGAACCTCAAGGTGACTGCCCAGGACATGGGACATATCCTCGAAAAGTTTACTGTCGAGTTTGAGACGTACTGGAATAGTCGTGAGTTCATCCCCTTTGATCCTGAAAATCCGGACCTCCTCCGGTCCGCCATTGACCATGCCCGTAACCCTCAGCGAACAGGCACAATAGTGTTTTTCGATCTTCGGCCTCATCCTTTTCAGGAACGCATCCTAGAAGCACTTGAACGGGAGCGTACCGTTCATGACCGCTGGCGTAATTTGGTTATTGCGGCTACCGGGACCGGCAAGACGGTGGTTGCTGCATTCGATTTCAAACGATTCTTTGAGCAGAACCAAAGGCAAGCAAGACTATTATTCGTAGCCCACCGACAAGAGATTCTACAACAGGCACAAGCAACCTTTAGCAGTGTCCTCCGTGACCAGAATTTTGGCGAGTTGCTCGTGGGCGCATTTCAAGCCAATCGACGGGAACACCTGTTCTGCTCTGTTGGAATGCTAGCAAAGCGGCGCCTATGGGAAGAGGTGGGAAGAGACTTCTACGACTATATCGTTGTCGATGAAGCGCATCATGGGACTGCGGCCAGTTATCGGCCAATTTTTGAGAACTTTAATCCGAAGATATTACTGGGTCTGACCGCAACCCCTGAGCGAATGGATGGCGACAATGTTGCTGCCGATTTCGGCAACCGTTTTGCCGCAGATATTCGCTTGCCTGAGGCCTTGGAAGAGAAGCTCCTTTGTCCATTTCACTACTTCGGTGTTGCCGACCCGGTTGCTCTAAATCAGGATAAGTTCTGGAGGAACGGCAGGTATGACTCTACTGCACTGGAAAATGTTTATACTGGTGCGCATATTTTGGCACAACAGCGACTTGATGCCATTCTTTCAGCACTTAATCGCTACGAGCCTGACCTGAGTGCCATCAAAGGAATTGGTTTCTGTGTCACTATCAAACATGCCGCGTTCATGGCGGAGATGTTCAGCAAGCGAGGAGTACCTTCAGGAGCATTTGTCTCCGGAATCGAAGATGTCCGTTGCCAGGAATTATTGAATGACCTGAGGGTAGGACGACTTGCCTTTCTGTTTACCGTTGATAAACTGAGCGAAGGGGTAGACGTGCCGGAGGTAAACATCGTCCTCTTTCTTCGCCCCACGGAAAGCCTGACCGTTTTCCTCCAGCAGTTAGGGCGTGGGCTGCGTCACGCACCTGGGAAGGATTGTCTTACTGTTCTTGATTTTGTTGGCCAAACACACCGGCGCTACAGGATTGACACTAAGCTCAAAGCACTTCTCCCACGGCATCGCTATTCTATAGACAAAGAGGCGGAACTTGATTTTCCACATCTACCGGCAGGCTGCTCTATTCAACTCGACCGTCTCTCACGTCAGTACGTTCTAGAGAACATAAGAGAAAATCTTGGCAGATTGGCGGTTCAAGTTCCCGACCGTCTCCAGACTTTCACCAGCGAGACCGGACAGGAACTGACATTCGGCAATTTTATCCGCTATCATGATTACGAGCCCGAGACGCTACTTGTCAGTGAGACATGGAGTGGCTGGAAAGCAAAAGCTCAACTTGCACCAAGTCCAAATGATCCGGATATTGTTCGCCTCAAGAAGGCATTAATACGGGCAGCATTTATAAATGGCCCGAAGGAAGTAGCACTATTGAGGAATGTTCTTGCCAAAATATCGCAAGGAGCGATCAGTGAGGCAATGACGCTTGCAGGAAATTCTGCCATGTCAATTTACTATCGGATATGGGGAGACAAAGGGAGTAACCTCGGCATAACATCACTTGAAGATGCGTTCCGAAGACTTTCAAAAAACTCTTCGATACTTGCTGACCTGGACGAAGTCCTTTCTTGGTCTCAAGATAATGCCGAGGTCAGCGGCCACCTTCCCGAATTGCCTTTTACCTGTTCGCTTGAGCTGCACGCTCAGTATGGCATCAAAGAAATCCAAGCGGAGTTTGGCAAGGCAACTCTCGAGACGGCAGGACAAACCGGCGTGGGCTCGTTTCTCTTCGCGAAAGTAAAAACCTATGCCCTGCTCATCACCTTTCAGAAGACAGAAAAGGAGTTCTCGCCGAGCACCATGTATGCTGATTATCCGATCAGCAGGGAGTTGCTGCATTGGGAATCGCAGTCTACGACTTCGCAACAGTCAGAAACCGGTCAAAATCTCATCTATCACATTGAGAGGGGCTACACGATTTTGGTTTTTGTCAGAGACCAAAAAAAACGGAATGGGGTGACAATGCCGTTTACCTATCTTGGGCCTATAGAGCGGGTGAGTTACGAGAGCGAGCGACCGATCAAGATGGTGTGGCGATTACGGTACCAGATGCCGGTGGAGATGTTTGAGGATAATCGGAGAGGTGGCTGATGTCCACCAACTTGTCTTGGCAATTATTAGATTTCTATAACGATAATTTATATCGTAGATTCATGGTATTCTTCGATAAGGCATAATATGAAAAAATGGTCGAGACACGAATTAATTGTAGCCTTTAATCTTTATTGTCAGATGCCTTTCGGCAAAATCCACAGTCGTAATCCTGTTATTGTGCAAATCGCAAAACAGTTGGAGCGCAGTTCATCATCATTAGCAATGAAAATGCTGAATTTCGCCAGTCTTGACCCGATGATCATTGATAGTGGAAGACACGGACTTGGAAATGCATCAAATGCTGACAGAGAAGTTTGGCAAGAATTTCATCGGGATTGGGCAAAGCTGGCGTTGGAAGGCCAGCTTTATTTAAAAAGCGCAAAGGTAATTTCGACTAAAGAATTACCAAAGATTGAACCCTGCGATTTTACAGGTGAAACAAAGAAATCTTCAGTCGAGGTTAGGTTAAAACAATCTTTTTTCAGACAGGCGGTAATGAGTAGTTATCAGGGACGGTGCTGCATGACCGGATTAGCCGACCAAAGATTACTTATTGCCAGTCATATCATCCCATGGAGTAAAGATAAAACAAATCGATTAAATCCAAGCAACGGGCTTTGTTTAAGCGCTTTGCATGATAAAGCTTTTGACCAAGGGCTTATAACGGTTTTGCCAAATTGGCGAATAAGAGTTTCAAAGCATTTGGCTGAATCAAAAAATGAATTTTGTAAAATGGCGATTACTTTGTTAGAAGGTAAAAAGATCGAATTGCCTGAAAAGTTTTTGCCAGCTGAAGAATTTCTCATCTACCATAACAATAATATATTTTTACCTTAACTTTTATGATGATTACTATGAAAAAAGCGGATATGAAATCTTACAATTATCACTATGTGAAGGATGGATTAATAATCTTTACGATGGCAGTGATAGTCCTTATGTTTTTAATACGTTAGATGAGGCAATTTCAGAGTTACAAGAAGAGTTCGATGATTGGCAGGCTGAAATTGCGGCTGGTGATCGAGACAAAGAAGATGGCTATGACATCTCCACTTTTCAAATTCGATGCAATGCACCGGAAGAAATATATGAGCTCGATTTAATCGATGGGCGAGTTATAGCCTTTAACGGTTAGACCTTAGCAGGCCTTCTTATAATTACATTTGTTTTTCAATAGTTTTTATGATGTCTTGAAAGTGTCTTGCGATTCCTTGAGCCTCAAAGGCATCATTACATTCTTCTGTCATAATGTTTTCGTTTACTGCACATTCACCTGACAAATAACAAGCAGTTTGTTGATATGAATCTGTTCGCGAATTTAACGCATCAATAATTTGGAAAACATCCGCAGAAGAAAGTTTCAACGTATAAATCGTTGCCATTTTAATAAACTCCTCCTTTTAAAAATATGATGTCATTTTATCCTAACCTAAAAAAAGTATCTACCCCAACGTCTCTATTACTCGGAAAAAGCAGTATCGAAATCAAAAACAAACATCATATTAAAAAGTAAGGATGAAAACGTGATTATGAGTGAAAAATACTACAAGAATTGGAACATAAAAGGCATAGCTGAAAGTGTAATTAAAGAAATCAAGGAAGACAGAGAGGACGAAGAAGACAGAACATAGGAAGAATACATTGATGACGTGCTTGATTATTATTTGCGGGATACATATTGGTCTATATACAGCAGAGAACCTAAAGATGCTGTAATTGTTGTGGAGTTGGTAAGGCAGTATATCGAAGAAATGGAAGGCGTATCATGAGTGGAGTTGCGTGGCATGTTGCATGCGGAGTCAATGATAATTGTTCTTACTAAAACCGTTCAACTTGCCGTCCTCTCAGGGACGCGCGGCTGCATGCGTATTCCTTCCTCGATGTCATGTATAAAGCTTTCCGCATCTTTACCGAGGCGAGGAAGATTACTCAGAACGGCTTTAAGTTCTCTTAGGGGCTTCCGTGCAGGAGATGACTCTACGGGAACCAGTGCGGCTGCAGGCTTGCCGCCTCTGATTATGGTAAAACTTTCATGCCGGTATTTCACAGAGTTGAGAATATCCGAAAAAGACCTGACCGCATCAGTTGCTGTTATTGTCTTTGGCATACAAACCTCCTGAGTATTTGCTAATCATATTTTACACAAAATCATGTTTTTATGCTTCAACTGCCTAATCAATCTGATGACTACCTATAAGGTTTCTAATTTGTTGATATTGATTCTAAACCCAAATAATGTAAGGAGGCTTACATGGTAATCAGGAAACATCACGAGCTTGGATCTTCGAAGATGGTTGCGGGAATTATAGCGGATGAAGATATTGAGTCCGGAAAATCGGATGGGTGGCAGGGAAGTTCAGAGGAGCTCTCTCAGGTTGAGAAAATCCTTTCTAACTTCAACATCTTCACTGTGGATGACTTTGTCGGAGAATGGGGCATATGCTGAAGCACGGACAAGTGCAATAGTCAGAAGTGCGGAAGTTCGGAAGTCGATCCAGAAATTGAAGATTCCCAGCTGGGAAGGAGAAGAAAGTCCTCGATTTATTTTCAGCCGGGACGAATTGCTTTAATAAAAACCGGCCGCCAGGGAGCATTGCCGAAGAGGTGGTCTTTACCTCGCAGCATGTTATAATGGCATGGAGTTGGAGGCAGACGGGGAATAAGTGCTAAAATACGAAAAAGGAGGGCATTATGGGAACGATTAGCAAAGAGCTTTCAGCGAAGATCAAATCTTTGCCTGACAACGAAAAGATTGAACTCGTGGATTCTATCCTGACGCAGCTCGACAAGCCCGACCCTGAAATTGACCGCATCTGGGCTGAAGAAGCAAAAAAGAGATGGAAGGCGTACAAGGAAGGTAAAGCAGATACAATTTCTTACGAACAGGTAATGAAAAAACACAGCTCCAGATGAAAGTTCGTTTCTTAAAACCTGCGCAATCTGAGGTTGATGATGCTGTTGCATGGTATGATTCCCAGTCACGAAGCCTTGGCACACAATTTTGGATGCTCTTGACCGTACAGTCAGAAGAATCGTGGCATATCCCCTTGCAAGTACAAAAATAGAAGAAGATCTTCGGCGCTGTCTTTTATCAAGATTCCCTTATGGCATAATCTACGGCATTGATTCTGAAATCATTGTTGTCATCGCAGTTGCCCATCTGCACAGAGAACCGCGATATTGGATTAACAGGCTGCCTGACTCTAAAACCAAATGAAAAAAATACACCTTGCCGGTCTTTTAGGCTATTAGTACTTCCAGTTTTTTTCCCGAGTGCATGTGCGACCTTCTCCGAGGTGGAGAGCTTGATATCCGCAGCATGGTTCTCAATCCGTGAGATCGTGGTCTTTTTTAGTCTTTAGCCTCCGGGCAAGCTCTTCCTGCGTCAGTCCTGCTGTCTCACGAGACTGCTTGAGCACCAAGCTGATCTTGAACTGTTCGTGTCCCCCTTATAGCCTTCGGCGAAATCCTTGTCCCTCTGCTTCCTCCCGGTAACATATTTCTTGAGATCACTCATCTTATCGTCTTGTCCACTGCCGTATGTTATAATGTTGTTATAACATTAAAAGGGAGGTGCTCATGCACAGGAAAGTATGTTCCATCGGGAACAGCAAAGGTGTTTCGATCCCTGCGGAATTCCTCGGCAGGCTTGAACTGGCCGTCGGTTCTGAAGTCGACGTCAGTCTCGATGAAGCGTCTTCGAAGATCATCATCGAGCCGGTCAGAAAGAAAAAATATCCCAGGGGTATTGATAAAAAATTTGTGTCACAGGTGAATGAGTTCATCTCAAAGTATGAACCCGCGCTGAAAGAACTCGCGAAGAAGTGAGATACCTCTCTCCGGAGCAGATCCTTTTCATTCACAGCAGGCTGATCGATACAACAGGCGGCGCGCATGGTATAAGGGATATTGCTTACCTAAGATCTCTCTTAAATTAAGCTTCGGGTTTTGGATTGCACTATAAGAAGACCAGGCAAGAGGAGGTACCGATGAAAGCCTTTGCATTATACGGGATGATCAGTCTCGCAGTTGTTTTGTCTGTGTTTGCTTCAGGTCCGGCAGGTTCAGATGAGGGCCGCCCTGCTGAAAAGGTCCTTTTTACAAAGCATTTTCAGGAATCACTCTTTGATGTAACAGAGCATGCTATGTACAGTCTGGAGATCCTGCTCGATGACAATGAATATAAGATAGGGAAAGATGTGATCGGCATTGTGGTACATGACAAAAGCGACGAAGATGTTGTCGGCGCAGAATTGACAATCGTGCATAAGAACCTTGCCACCGGCGAGACCGCACCCGGCAAGATGTCTGTGACAGACAAAAAAAATGGCCTTTACATTGTTTCCGGCCTTGATCTTAAGACAAATGGCAAATGGGAACTGCTGATAACAGTCAAAAAAGGCGCAATCGAAGACCGTGTTAAATTTATTTTTCCTGATGTTCTGAAGGAGCGCCCGGCAAAGGGCAGGTATTCTCCGTAATATGGCCGGCAACTCCAGGTTGGCCGGTTTTTCATAACCTCCAGGGCAAAAAAATCCCCCGAAACATACAGGGGATTTTCAGCGCTGTTTTTTAGCTGGTTAGTTTATCGGGATTTTCCTGGTTTCTTTTTCAGCTGTTTCCGTTTTCGGAAGCCTCATCTCCAGCACGCCTTCTTTAAGGCTGGCCGTGATTTTCCCGGTATCAACGTCGGATGGCAATTCAAAGCTCCTTGAGAAGCTCCCGTAACTCCGCTCGCAGCTGTAGATGCCTCCCTTTTCAGTGGTCTCTTCCATCTTCTTTTCACCCGAAAGCGTCAGTGTATGCTCCGCAATTTCAAGATGCAGATCTTCCTTTTTGACTCCAGGCAAATCCGCCTTCATTACGAGCTCCTTGCCGTCCTCATACATGTCAACTGCAGGCGTAAGCGTCTCAAAATCCGCTGCGCCGAAGATCGGCAAAGTCCTGGCTGTTAAGAGTGAAAAAGGGCTCGTCCATGCTTCGTTGAACCACCGCTCAATGTCCTCAAAAGGAGTAAGCAGAGAACCAGATCTCCCTGTTTTTACCAGCTCTCTTGTTACCTTTCCTGCCATATTTCTCACCTCTTTTCGGGCTTCTGTACAACTACTGTACATAAACCCCTCTCTTACTTACAGTTTATTCTTTGTTTATTATATTCGCAACTCATAATAATGTTGGCATAGGCCATTTTCAGCCAATTTCTATTAAATACTGGTGGATATTGATTATTTTCGTCTGTTATCGCAATATTTCACGTGCTGGGAGAGTTAAATCAAGACTGCACCAATTATCAGTCTTCCCTGGCTGAAATTCCCTGGGGCATTGATAAAGAATTTAGATAGAAGGCGAATGAATGTATCC
The DNA here is from genome assembly GCA_963746295.1 of uncultured Nitrospira sp. GTDB lineage: Bacteria > Nitrospirota > Thermodesulfovibrionia > Thermodesulfovibrionales > UBA6898 > JAOUFP01. Next base: position 125,485 of record CAVVAQ010000022.1, read on the forward strand.
GAATTACGAACCCGTACTTAATAAATGTGATCTTCTGCTAATGTAGTGCGGCCAACGCTCTTTATAAATAGATTGTCACCCTGAACGAAGTGAAGGGTCTCATGTACTTGAAAAGACGAGATTCTTCGCTACACTCAGAATGACAAACAATGCAAAGGAATTTATGACGCACTACACTAACGACACTGATGGAACTGGCGAAAGATGACGCAATTAAGTACAATAAATGCGATTAACTAATCTGAAAATGAGATCTGAGAACCCGTCACGAACTATGAACGTAAATAAGATATGTCTTCATTGCGGAAGCGAATTTCTCCCGCATATCGAAAAATGCTCGGATTGCGGGGCGGTACTGCTTACGTCCGAAGAGCACAGAAAGGCACAGGAGGAAAGAAAGCGGATCGAGGAAAAGATTGTGGAAAACTCAGTGGTGGTCCGGGAGGGCGACCTCAATTGGATGACCGAACTGCGCGAAGTGCTCATAGATGCCGGCATTCCCTGCACTGTCCATACCAATGCCGGTTGCAGGAAAGGATGTCGCGGGGCCGCGTGCCGGCTGGTGGTCTTTTCAGATGACTTTGAAAGGGCGAGGGACAGAATCGAGGAATATTACATGGAAGTCAGTCCGGAACTCCGCGTTTCGAACGAATTGCTCAAAGAAGGAAAGTGTCCTGCCTGTGGTTCACCAGTGGGCCCCGGCGATCTGGAGTGCCGGGATTGCGGACTGCCTCTGCTCATCGTTGAAGAGGAGTGAGTATTCCCTGACCCTCATAGTATTACGCTGATACGTGAAATTAAGCAGCATAGCGCAACTGGAAACAACGATGAGTGGAATAAAGATAAAGGGCAGCATACTCAAATATTGCCGTGACGAATTCGGCGAGATATTTGTGGCCGAAAACGATGAGACCCGCTCTCTTTACTTCGGCGACGGCATTCTGCAGAGCAGCCTCCGCCTCGATAGCCCCGGCAGCATTATCGATACCTGCAACCAGACGATGTTGAGCTGCCTTCTGTTTCTGAAAGAGCCCTGCTCTGTCCTCCTGATCGGTCTGGGGGGCTGTTCTCTGGTCCATTTCCTGCTGCGAACCTTCCCTTGCTGCGCTGTCGACGTTGTCGAGATCAGAAAGCAGGTGATTGATCTGGCCCATGAATATTTTCTCCTGCCGAAACAGAACCCGAAGCTGAGGATTTTCCATGCGGCAGGCCAGGACTTTGTGAGACAGCAGGCAGAGGAAAACGGAAACTATGATCTGATTATTGTCGATGCCTTTGATGAGCAAGGCCCTGCCGCGGCGCTTTCAGAAACGCCTTTTATTGATACATGCAGGTCGCGGCTTAAGGAGGGGGGCATATGCGTGATGAACCTCTGGAACAGGCCAAAGGATGATTTCCCCCGTCTCCACGCTGCTTTTCAGGAGGTGTTCGGGGGCAATACCCTGAAGGTCATTCCTGACGAGAAATGCTGGAACGTTATCGTGTTCGGGTTTGCCGGGCCGGTAGACTTCGGGGACCTTGCCTCATACCGGCAAAAGGCCAGAATATTTGAGGAGGCATACCACATCAATTTTCCCAAATTTCTGAAGTGCGTATCCTGGCAAAATTCGGGCTGAGCAACCCGTGACCAGCGTCCGGCAATGCCTGCACTACAGTTTTATTCCCCTGAGCACTGCTTTTTTCCCGCCAAAACCAGGGCGCTGCTCGACGGAAAACCCCGCAGCGACAAGTCCCCGTCTTACATCTCCGGCAACAGTATAGGTGGCACAGGTCCCGCCGGTCACTGTTTTTTCTCCAATCGCCATAAGAAGCTCATGCCGCCACATGGAAGGGTTTTTCTTTGGTCCGTGACCATCCAGAAACCATGCGTCACAGGGAATTGTGAGTGCATGGACCATTTCGAGGGCCTCGCCGATCCAGAGATTCAGGGTCAGGACTGCCAAAAGGCCGGGTGAGTTGCATCCGGTGCCACCCTGGTCTGGAAATTTCGATGCGGCTGTAGGCACGGACAAGCAGATCAATAAGCGGACCGGCCTCTGTCCTGAATCCTCCGAGAATTGACGCCATCCGCTCAGAAGTGACCGGATGCAGTTCAACGGAATTGTAGGTTATCGCTATATCCGTGACGCCGCAATTGTCCAGAAAATCCAGGAGGGCAATAAGTACACGGCCTGCGCCGAAAGCCTGTTTCACCTATTCTGAATTCTTTCCTCCCGGGTCCCATGGCAGAAAAGATTTCCATGAGGCCGCTGCCCTGAAAAAAGATGTGCTTCGCTTCTTCAATGGCATTGACCACATCGAAATAGCGGTCGTCATAATGTTCGTTCACAAGATAGGGAGGAATCTGCATGGTCAGATCAAATCAGGGAGATATCCCGGATTTCGGGTTCCTTGTTCCGGGCATCTTTGATGAGAATCGTTTTGTCAGGGAAGCAGGGCAGTGTTGATCTTTCGCAGGTCATGAACAATTGTAACACGGGCAAGGGGAAAAAATTGGTGGCGGCCGGAGCTCGCTTCCCGCCGGGCCGCCTCCTCACGTGGAATGAAGCAGGCACGGTAAGCAGTTCAGATATTTTGACTATCACATATAAGTATGATATACAATATATATTATATATTTTGGAGGCAGGGAGATGACAACGCAGATGATTATAAGGATAGATGAGGCGCTCAAGAACAGGCTTAATAAACTTGCACGGCTTGAAGGCAAAACAACGAGCGAGATGGTCAGGGAGCTCATAGAAGAACGTATTAAAGAACGCGATATCGGCACATATGTTGATGACCTGTGGAACAGAGTCGGCAGCAAACTGAAATCTAAAGGCGTAACACCCGCCGCGATAGAGAGGGCAATAAAAGCGTCGCGGAAAAATCAGCGATGAAGGTTGTTATTGATACAAATGTTTTTGTTTCATCCTTTTTCGGCGGAAACCCGAAGAAAATTATAGATCTGTGGAAAAATGAAATAATAACCCTCTGCCTGTCTGCCGCTGTTCTTGATGAATATATTGATGTCCTCGGCAGAATCGGAATGAAGGACGAGGCTGAACTTGAAGAACTGTTAGCCCTTTTCTCCAGAGGGTTCAACATCGCGTTTACCACGAAAACACCGCAGCTTCAGATTATAAAAAATGATCCTGATGACGATAAGTTTATTGAATGCGCCGTAGCATTACAGGCAGATGCTGTTATAACAGGCGACAGAGAACTCCTTGCCATAAAGAAATACAGGGATATCAGGATAGTAACACCGCATCAGTTTCTGGAAGCAGGCGAACTGAACAAGCCCTGATTACTGTTCTTCGTTCAGAACCTTATGATTTTCTGAGCCGAATTTCTCAGCTATCCACAGCGTCAAATCCAGAGCCATCACAGAGACATTTTGTACCAAAACGTGTACTACTCAGAGGAAAGCCGAAGGAGAAACCGCACCCAGCTTAAATCTGGGAAGAGGTTGGTGACGGTGCAGGGATGTGACTCTCCGACCTGAACCGCAAACTCCTAATGCGTTGATAATTAAGGTATTTTTAGCTCTAAAGCTATTGACTGTATTTTAGCAAAACCGCTACAAAAAGGGGGATTTGTGACCGAATTTGATACCAAATTATTGGATAAAATGATAGAGCAACTTTAACATACCTGACAGAAGAGATTCTTTATCAGGTTATGATTTTTGTTCTTCATTAAAAACCTTTTGCATGTCCCTCTGAAGAACAGGGAGTTTATCTGTGATTATCTCCCACATGATTTCATAATCTATTCCAAAATACTCATGGGCAAGGACGTTTCTGAAGTCGGATATTTTACGCCATGTGATAAACGGATATTTTCCCCTTTATGTCTTGAGGAACTTTGCTTGCTGCCTCTCCTATTATCTCAAAGTTTCTAACTATCGCCTCAAGACGCATTTCATCATGTAAAAGGTCTTGATAAGAGGTCGTCCCAACGTATTTGATAATTTTATTGGTAGCAGTCAGAATATCTTCAAGGTAAAGCAGATAACCTCTATGCATAGGTTACTTCTCTGAGGATACCTTCTTTAAGCTGTGGTCTCAATGCCGTTACCGTTACCAAATCAACTTTTCGGCCGAATAGGTCTTCAAGGAAAAATTTGAGCTCCATAAAGTGGTCGAATGTCTTTGCTCCTTCATTAAAATCAACAAGTACGTCTATGTCACTGACCTCTTTTTCTTCTCCACGGGCAAAGGAGCCAAAAATGCCGATTTTTTTGACCCCATATCTTTGCTTTATCATGGCTTCATGATTTTTTAGTATTTCAATAGCCTTCATCGCTTATCACCTCTCATTAAGTAAGGAAAGTTGGTGGCGGTGCAGGGATTCGAACCCCGGACACTGCGAATATGAGTCGCATGCTCTACCACCTGAGCTACACCGCCATGATGAAAAACCTGAACAGGGAAACAGTAACTAGTTTAAAGCGAACGGCAAAAAATATTCAAGGAAATTCCAAGATGGACAATTATAGCAAAAAGCAGCCCGCTTAATAAAAGAGGCTGAACCTGCGCGTCCGTATATTTATCAGAACACCTATCGAGATATAGTTTGAAAGCAGCGCTGTGCCGCCGTAGCTCATGAACGGCAGGGGTATCCCCACGACCGGCATGATGCCGAGGGTCATGCCGACGTTCACAAAAAAGTATATGCAGAACATGAAGGTAATGCCCAGGGCAAGCAGCCTTCCGAACTCGTCCTTTGCCTTGCTCGCGGTGTCCAGCCCCCGCATGATAAGCAGTAAATAGAGGGATAAGCAGGAAGACTGAACCGAGCAAATCCCCATTCTTCGGCGAAAACCGCAAAGATAAAATCAGTATGTTTTTCCGGGAGGAAGCGGAAGGGCCCCTGCGTCCCGTTCAGATATCCTTTACCGAAGAACTCTCCGGAACCTATCGCTATTTTTGACTGGTTGATATGATAGCCTATCCCGGAGGGATCGACTTCAGGCTCTATGAACGCGATCAGCCGGTTTTTCTGGTAATCTTTCAGCCCGGTCCACATGATATTCCCGAGAAAAGGCAGAGATATGATTCCAATGACAACTGATCATCACGATGACTTTTTTGTGCAGGCCTTTTGCGAGGGAAACAGACATGAAGATGAGCAGGACAACGATGGCGGTCCCGAGGTCAGGCTGTTTAAAGAGGAGCACAAAGGGGATGAGAACAATGAAAAAGAACACCCGAAGCAAAGCCGGTCACTCCCAGAGATTCCCGCGAGAAACTGTAGTAGTTTGAAAGCATGATAATAAAAATGAGCTTAAAAAATTCCGAGGGCTGAAACGACAATGGCCCGAGGCTGATCCATCTCTGCGCACCCATCCCCGTCCTCCCCGCAATCAGGACAATGACCAGGAGTAGCAAGCCGGTCACATAGAGAGGAAGCGCTATTCTGCCCAGCCAGATATAGTCGAAACTGATAAAGACGATCAGGGCCAGGATGCTGATCGCAAGCCAGACTATCTGCTTCATATAAAATGACGCCTGAGCAGTCTCTCCCGCTCCCGGCTGACGGGTCGCGCTGAATATGGTCAGTATGCCGATGACGGATATCAGGATTACGATCGAAAGAGTCAGCCAGTCAAAATTCTGTATGAGTCTTCTGTCAATCCTGAACATGCATCAGCTCCTTTTTTTTCTCTGCAGGAAGCATGTATGCCTCAATCGCCTTTTTGGCTATGGGCGCGGCCGCGCTACCGCCGTGGCCGCCGTGCTCTACCAGCACCGAGACGGCGACTTTCGGTTTTTCCACAGGAGCGAATGCAACAAACCATGCATGGTCCCGATGCTTTTCTGCCAGGTATTTCGAGTCTTTTCTTATCCCCACGACCTGCGCGGTCCCGGTCTTGCCGCCGATTAGCTACGTGTTCGAGCGAGCAGCGTGTCCTGTGCCTCCGGGCTCATTGACGACTCCCTCAAGGGCTTTTTTGACAGTTCGAGGGTTTCGGGTTTTACCGCGGCTTTTCTTAGCGAGAACCGGTTCGGAGACCTTTACTATGGAGGGCTTGTAAACTTGCCGCCGTTTGAAACGGCATTCATCATGACCGCCATCTGGACCGGTGTTGTGGCGACATAGCCCTGCCCTATGGAATTGATGAAGGTCTCACCCGAGAAACCAGGGATCTTTTTCGTCCTTCGCGTTTCCATTCGGTGTTGGGTATAAGGCCTTTTCTTTCCTTCCCGAACTCGAAATGCCGGTTCTTCTCCAAGGCCGAACATGAGGGCATAGTCGTGTATCTTGTCGAATCCCGACTGTTCTGCCCGGCATCATAAAAATAGACGTCGCAGGATTCCACAAGGGCGCGGTGAAGGGAGACAGTATTATGTCCGGATTTTTTCCAGCAGCCGAAATGCCATTTACCGTAATTTATCCCGCCCCTGCAAGTCAACGCTCGTGGCAGGACTACGGCTTCTTCCTCAAGCGCGGCTATAGCGGTTATGATCTTAAAGGTGGACCCCGGAGGGTATTGGCTCTGTATCGCCCTGTTGAGCATCGGCACTTTTTTGTCATTGATGATCGCGTTCCAGTCCCCGGAACTGATCGCCTTTCGCGAACCTGTTCGGGTCAAACGAAGGGGCACTGACAATGCCGAGAATTTCACCAGTGTCAGACTTCAGCGCGACCAGCGCCCCGGTTTTTCCCTCGAAGGCATCTTCGGCTGCTTTCTGGAGGGCCATGTCTATGCTCAGGGAAAGGTCAGCCCCCTTCACCGGAGGGGTTTCCTTCAGGAGCCTGATTTCCCTGCCGATTGCGTCAACCTCGATGATTCTCTGCCCGGCTGTCCCACGCAGGGATTTGTCATAAAATTTTTCGACCCCCCATTGACCGATAAAGGCGTCTGGCGGTACGTCCCTGAATTCCGGATCTTTGGACTGGCGGGGCGTCATTTTGCCGAGATAGCCGATTACATGCGCGCCGATCCCTCCGTAGAGATACTCCCTGCTGACCTCAATCTCAATAAAGAGACCGGGAAAATCAGAACGTCTGGCCTCAAGGTAGCTTACTTCATCGAAGGTCAGACCCTCTTTCAGTCGGACAGGAGTAAAAGGACTTCTGTGCTTTTTTACCTATCATTTTCCTTAACTCGTCTTCAGGCATGTTCAGTGCCCCCGCAAGGGAAGGTATCCTCGCTGTATCAAATTCCTCGGGTATTATGGAGGCGCAGAAATAGGGGGTATTTTTCACCAGGGGGATCCCGTTTCTGTCGAATATAATGCCGCGGGGGGCAGACGACCCTGATGATCCTCAGCCTGTTTGATTCAGATATCTTTCTGAGGTCTTCTCCCTGCAGGAGCTGCAGCTGCCATAGCCTGAGAATGATGATCAGGAATCCTAAAAGAACAAGATAGCTCGCTATGATGATCTTCTGGGCTTCCGGTTTTTCAGTCTGCATTTTCAGGCCTCATGAATATCCCTGCCAGGGCGTTCATCAGCGATTGCATGGTCGCGGTAAACAGCGCGGTCGCAGGATGTGTCGGAAGTTTGTCAAAGAGGGTCAAGGGATAAAAACACGACCGTGCTGCTGGTGAAGGTAAGAAGGGCAACAGCAAATGTCCCGACCAGGGGCGTCCAGATCAGGAAGTTCCCTGAAAGAAAAGAGGCAGAAAGGAGACCTGCCATCCCCTTTGCGAGCATGTTCGGGCCGATCATTGAGGAGGCCATGATGTCTTCAAGCGCCCCGATGAGTGCCCCCGCAAGCAGTCCCTTTGTTCCGCCGTGCCGTATCCCGATATAATACACTACCAGCACAGTGAGGTTCGGTGAAACCGCAAGAATGGATATGCTGTTTTGGAGCAGAAAAGCCAGAAATATGATGAGGGGCCACCAGAGGTATTTCACTGAATTATGAGTACTTCCTCCACGGTTGCGTTATCGACATAGGGGGTCACCTCTATATCCTGAAAGTGTCCTGTCCCCTGCTTGTCAAGCCTTGATATGAATCCTACGGGAATTCCCGGCGGGAAGAGCCGGTCGAGCCCTGAGGTGACAATAATGTCTCCTGTTTTGATCTCGTCTTCATAGGGAATATACTTGAGGGTGAGGTTCCTGGTGCCTGTGCCTGATATGACCCCTTCTTTCCTGCTTTCCTGCAGCCTGTACGGCAGCGGAAAAATTAATGTCCGTCAGGAGAAGGAGTTTCGCGTATGACTCCGTGACACTCGAATATCTTGCCTGCAAAGCCCCTGGGAGTGATGGCGCACATATCCCTGGAAACTCCGTCTTTCCGCCCTTTGTCGAGGACAAGTGTATGTGACCACTGGTCTGCCCCTCTGGAGAGCACCCGTGGCTGTTGCCACGTATTCTGCTGTCGTTCACGAAGGTCCAGGAGTTCCTTCAGTCGTTTGTTTTCAAGAACAGCTTCCTGGTATTTCGCCCTTTCCAGGAGAAGTTCATCAATACGTTTCCGGAGCAGTATGTTGTCTTCTCCCTGAGCGCGATTTTCTTGAAGGGGCGATGTAATCGAGTCAGTCACTGATTTTGTGCAGGCATGTGAGGAATTCAGTGATATCGCTGAAAAAATTAGTGGTGAAGAGATGACCTTTTTTGCTCTGGTAAGTCATCAGGATAAAGGAAATGCTCAATACCAACAGAAAAAGAAGAACATTTTTTCTGGGCATTACTAATTCAGTGCGATTCTTCGAAGCAGCTCAAGCTCGTCAAGCATCTTGCCGACCCCCTGGACGACCGCTGTCAGCGGGTCTTCAGCTACAATCACCGGCAGGCCGGTTTCCTGCTTAATCAGGGAATCGAGTCCGCGGAGCAGGGCGCCTCCGCCGGCAAGCACAATGCCTCTGTCTACAATGTCGGCAGCGAGTTCGGGAGGCGTATTCTCAAGGGCGACTTTTATGGTGTCCAGTATGATATTTATCGGCTCTGACAAGGCCTCGCGTATCTCATCTTCATTGATGGTTATTGTCTTGGGTATGCCGGATATGAGGTCCCTTCCCTTTATGTCCATGACCCGTTTTTCAGCGCTCCCGGAGTTAAAGGCCGAGCCTATCTCTATTTTTATCCGTTCGGTTGTCATCTCCCCGATCATGAGGTTATACCTTCTCTTTATATACGCCATGATCGCCTCGTCCATCTTGTCCCCGCCGACCCTCACGGCCTTGCTGTATACAACACCGTCAAGGGATATCACTGCAACGTCTGTTGTGCCGCCGCCGATATCAACGATCATGTTCCCTGACGGTTCTCCGACAGGCAGGCCGACACCGATAGCAGCCGCCATAGGCTCTTCAATCAGGTAGACTTCCCTCGCCCCGGAAGCTTCAGCGGCGTCTTTTACCGCCCGCTGTTCCACCTGGGTAATACCTGAGGGCACGCCGATAATGACCCTTGGCGAAACAAAGCTCCTCCTGTTGTGGACTTTTTTAATAAAGTATTTGAGCATTTCTCCGGTTGCGTCGAAATCAGCGATAACGCCGTCTTTCATCGGCCTGTATAGCGGTTATGTTGGACGGGGTTTTGCCGAGCATCTTTTTTGCATCGACCCCGACGGCAACGGTTTTTTTATTGTCTTTTCTGATAACAACGACAGAAGGTTCGTCGCAGACGATACCTTTTCCTTTTACATAAACGAGGGTGTTTGCGGTGCCCAGGTCTATGGCGAGATCATTTGAGAACAATCCGAGTATTTTATGGAAAAACATTCTACCCCCATAAGGTTATTGCGTTTCTATTACAACAGTCCTGGCGATTTCGTCACCCAACCGCATGCCATCTTTGCTCCCGAGGATAAGAGTAAATTCCAAAACAGATACAAGAAAGAGGAATATCCATCCTATCCAGGGAACAAGCCAGAAAATATATCCTACAGCGAAAGTGCTGTTCCTTAAAATAGAATCCCTGAAGGTGCAGGGGGTATCGGTCTTGGCAGAGACAACCTTAAGCTTGATTAATTTTTTCCCGATGCTTCTGCCGTCAAAAAAACCGTCTCCCAAAAGGAGGTAGGCAAGTCCTGCATAAAAACCAGCCCTCGGGATTATCTCCATAACTGCAGCTATGAGTATGAAATCAAGAATTTTGGCTGCAGTTCTGAGAAGAAGCCCTGCACTTCTTTGTTCCTCGGACATTGAGAATACTAACAAAAGCCTTTAATATTTTTCAATTATAACATAAAATAGCAGCGTTGCGTAATCGCAACTTCATGAGTATAGCTTTAAGTATTATATAAGAATTGAGAGGTTGATGCAGTTTATGACGATTGTGCTTGCAACTACAAATAAGAAAAAAGTTGAGGAAATGAAGCGGATGTTTGCCGGGCTATGGTATACGCTTTGTGACGCTCAATTCCTTTCCCGGCTGTCCTGAAGTGGTAGAAGACGGAAAGACCTTCAGGGCAAATGCCCTTAAAAAGGCGCTTGCTGTTTCAAAATTCACCGGCTATCCTGCGGTGGCTGATGATTCAGGTCTGGAAGTGACGGCGCTTGGGCGGTGCCCCGGGAGTTTTTTCCGCGCGATATGCAGGAGATAGAGGCAAAGGATCAGTGAAAATGTGAAGAAGCTTCTCCGGGAAATGAGACCCCTCACCGAGAGCAGCGGACAGGAAGGCACGATTTGTATGCTGTATCGCATTTGCCACATCCTGAAGGTACAGTACAAGACATTTACCGGGTATGTGACAGGGAATAATAGGGAAAAAACAGAAAGGTTTTAATGGTTTTGGTTATGACCCGGTCTTCTATCCTGAAGGCCATGACAGGACTTTTGCTGAAATGACAGATCAGGAAAAGGACCGATTGAGCCATAGGGGAAGGGCGATGAAAAAATTCTATAGATATCTCAAGGTCCACGCTATAAAAACAGGGTGAAAAACATAACGCACGTGTTTATTTTATAGAATTAAATGAGCTATATAATTTAAAAATCAGATTAATAAGGAATTCTTATCTATTTATCAAAAATATGAATTTGACTTCAAATAGTCTGAGGCTTATAGTTATAAGGTTTTCAAAGCTGAGCTCTGCCGCTAATCTGTTGTTATTCTTATACAGGCTTGGTTGTTATTCCGGATACTTATGAATTGCTTTAAAACAAATACTTAGGAGGCATTATGAGATTAGTATTACTTGGTGCGCCTGGTGCGGGAAAAGGAACTCAGGCAAAAAAACTTATCGAGAAATATAGTGTTCCCCAGATTTCGACCGGAGACTTATTGAGGGCAGCTGTTGCAGCAGGAACTCCTCTCGGCAAAGAAGCAAAGATCTTATATGGATAAAGGCGAACTTGTTCCGGACAGTGTTGTTTTGGGTATGGTTGAGGAGAGACTTAAGCAGGATGACTGCAAAAAAGGGTACATTCTCGATGGATTTCCGAGAAATACCAAAGCAGGCGGAAGAACTCGACAAGATGCTCGCCGCCCTCGGTATGTCCTTAACCGCGGCGCTCAGCGTTGATGTGCCTTTTGAAGACCTTATGAAAAGACTTACCGGCAGAAGAACATGCAAGGCCTGCGGTCAGATGTACAATATATATTTTAATGCGCCGAAAAAAGAGGGAATATGCGACAAATGCGGCGGCAGAACTTTTCCAGAGGGATGATGACAAGGAAGAGACGATCAAGAAAAGGCTGGAGGTATACAACGCCCAGACAGCCCCGCTCATGGACTACTACGGCAAAAAAGGAATCGTGAAGTCAGTGCAGGGCACCGGCAGCATCGACGATATATTCAAAAAAGTATGTGATGTCCTAGGTCTTAAATAGATCCCGGAAACAAACGATTATTGCTAAAAACAAACAGGAGGAAAAAACATGTCATTAATTAAACCACATGGTTCAGACGAACTAAATCCACTATTTGTATATGACACGGCTGAAAATGAAGCCCTGCAGAAAGAAGCTGAAGGTCTGCCTTCTATTGTTGTGAGCTCAGCTACTGCAGCTAATGCAGTTATGATGGGTGGTGGTTACTTCAACCCGTTAACAGGCTACATGAATAAAGCTGATGCTCTGTCTGTTGCTAAGGATATGAAAACAACATCCGGTTTGTTCTGGCCTGTTCCGATTTTAAACCTGGTTAAAGATGCAGGCTCAATCAAGGCGGGCGATCGCATTGCACTTAAAGATCCAAACGTTGAAGGCAATCCAATCCTTGCAGTTATGGATGTGAAAGCGGTTGAAGAATTCAGCGATGCAGATATGGCGCTGATGTCTGAAAAAATTTACCGTCCCAAGTCTCCGAAGAAGCACATCCAGGTGTTGAAGCATTCAATGCGCAGGGTAAAGTTTGTCTGTCAGGTCCAATTAAAGTATTAAACTTCTCTTACTTCCAGGATGAATTCCCGGACACTTTCCGTACCGCAGTTGAAATTCGTAACGAAATCACTGAGCGCGGCTGGAAGAAAGTTGTTGCTTTCCAGACTCGTAACCCAATGCATCTGGCTCATGAAGAACTTTGCCACATGGCAATGGAACGTCTAGGTTGTGATGGTCTGGTTATTCATATGTTACTTGGTAAATTGAAGAAAGGAGATATCCCGGCACCTGTTCGTGATGCTGCGATCCGTAAAATGGTTGAGCTCTACTTCCCCAAAAACAGTGCAATGGTTACGGGTTACGGTTTCGATATGCTTTATGCCGGTCCACGCGAAGGCTGTATTGCACGCTATATTCCGTCAGAACATGGGCGCAACGCACTTCATTGTTGGTCGTGACCATGCAGGTGTTGGTGATCACTACGGTCCATTCGATGCGCAAACCATCTTTGATAATGAGGTTCCTGCCGGTGCACTTAAAATTGAGATCTTCAAGGCTGACCACACTGCATACTCGAAGAAACTCGAACAAGGTTATGATGATGTGTGAAGCACCTGATCATACAAAAGACGACTTTGTTCTGCTTTCGGGTACAAAAGTTCGCGAAATGTTAGCTGATGGTATTGCACCGCCTAAAGAATTTTCACGTCCTGAAGTGGCTGAAATTCTGATTAATTATTATCGGGGTCTTGGAAAATAAATTTATGCCTTATGAAAGGCAATTAGCTAAGACTTGTTTTAAGAAATCCAAAGATATTTTGGAAAGACAGTAATCGGTTATGGGTAATGGGTAATGGGTGCAAAAACTGCTCACTCATTACTCATCACTCATTACGCATTTGAGAGGGGGTGAAGTAAGAGTAAGGGAAAGGCAGTACTGCAGTTAGGAAAAGGTTCAGGAAAATATTAAACAGGAGGTTTAAATATGCCAAGTTTTGTAGATCCCGTAAAATGCGACGGCTGTAAGGGCGGCGAAAAGACCGCTTGCATGTACATCTGCCCGAGCGATTTAATGGTTTTGAACGTTGAGACAATGAAGGCTTACAACCAGGAGCCTGACCAGTGCTGGGAATGCTATTCCTGCGTAAAGATCTGCCCTCAGGGCGCAATCGCAGTAAGGGCTTACTCTGACTTCGTACCTCTCGGTGGCGTTGTTTCACCGATGATGAGCTCTGACTCGATCATGTGGACGATCCAGTTCAGAAACGGCAACCTGCAGAGGTTCAAATTCCCGATCAGGACGACGCCGGAAGGTTCGATCGATCCGAAGAACGCGGCTCACAAGGGCAAGAACCTTGATGACGAGATGCTGACGGACGAAGAGGCGGATAGCTATGCGCTTCCAAAGCCGAAAGCGATACACGGCAAATAATTTCACATAATTAAAACAGGAGGAAAATAAATATGGCATTACCAAATAAGCCAGCTGGAGAATTACCGGCAACACTGGATCCTGCTATAGTCGAACTCGATACCGATATCCTTATCGTCGGCGGCGGTATGGCAGCTTGCGGGACCGCATACGAAATCAAAGAAATGGGCTCCTGAAGGCACGAAGATCCTTCTTTGTGACAAGGCCGCAACTCGAAAGAAGCGGCGCGGTTGCACAGGGTCTTTCGGCAATCAACACCTACCTTGGTGAGAACACCCCTGATGATTATGTAAGGATGATCAGAAATGACCTTATGGGCATCGTCAGGGAAGACCTTATCTTCGACTGCGGCAGACACGTTGACCGTTCAGTCTATCTCTTCGAAGAGTGGGGACTCCCGATCTGGAAAACCCTCGATGACGGCAAGACCGTTGACGGATCTCAGGAACGCACCGACCCTCAAGGTCGGCGACAAAGCCGGTCCGCTCAGGCCGCTGGCAGATCATGATCAACGGTGAGTCTTACAAGAGGATCGTTGCAGAAGCTGCAAAGGCCGCACTGGGATCGGACAATATTATCGAAAGATGCTTTATTGTTAAGCTCGTACTCGACAAGAACGAGCCAAACAGGATCGCAGGCGCAGTCGGCTTCAGCGTCAGGGAAAACAAGGTGTATGTGATCAAGACCAACGCGATGATGGTCGCATGCGGCGGTGCTGTTAACGTCTTCAGGCCGAGGTCTACCGGTGAAGGTATGGGCAGATGCTGGTACCCTGTATGGAACGCAGGCTCAACCTATACCCTCTGCCAGGAAGTCGGCGCAGAGATGACCATGATGGAAAACAGGTTCGTACCCGCACGGTTTAAGGACGGCTACGGCCCTGTTGGCGCATGGTTCCTCCTCTTCAAGGCAAAGGCAACCAACACCCTCGGCGAGAACTACATGGCGACAAACGCTGAGATGCTGAAACAGTATCCGCCATACGGTCTTGCAAAAGTACCTGCTTCCTGCCTCAGAAACCATCTCATGCTGAAAGAGATGAGGGAAGGCAGAGGCCCGATCTATATGGATACACCTACTGCGTCTCGCAAACCTTTCTGCGAACATGACCCCGAAGGAAGTGAAACACCTCCTGGCAGAGGCATGGGAAGACTTCCTCGATATGTCGGTCGGTCAGGCAGGCCTCTGGGCAGGCACGAACACTGAACCTGAAAAAGTAGGTTCTGAGATCATGCCTACAGAGCCGTATCTCCTCGGCTCACACTCTGGCTGCTGCGGCATATGGGCTGCTGGTCCGAATGAAGACTGGGTGCCTGAATCATACAAGATCATGTACAAGGGCAAAAATTACAACAAGATGACCACGGTGAACGGCCTCTTCACTTCGGGTGACGGCACAGGAGCATCAGGCCACAAGTTCTCCTCAGGCTCACACGCTGAAGGCAGGCAGGTTGCAAAGTCAATGGTGAGGTTCGTAAGGGACAACAAGGACTTCAAGCCTGCCCTGAAAGAGTCCGCAAAGGAACTTGCAGATATCGTCTACAAACCGGTCAAGACCTTCATGGAACACTACCAGAAGTCTACAGCGGTTGATGTCAACCCGAACTACATCAAGCCTGCCGGTTTCCAGAGAAGGCTTATGAAGATCGCTGACGAGTACGGTGCAGGAGTTGCCACATCATACGTTACCAGCGGCGCAATGCTTAAAAAGGCATTCGAACTCCTTGGTATGCTCAGGGAAGATTCTGAGAAGATGGCTGCAGGAGACCTCCACGAACTGCTCAGGGCCTGGGAAAATTATCACAGGCTTGGCACAATCGAGTCGCACCTCAGGCATATCCTCTTCAGGGAAGAGTCCAGATACCCTGGCTTCTACTACAGGTCTGACTTCGACATCGTAGACGAGAAGAACTGGAAGTGCTTTGTGAACTCGAAGTTTGATCCTGAGAAGAAGGAATGGTCGGTATTCAAGAAGGATTATATCCAGATAATACCTGACTAATTTTTGTAAGACAGAGTATTGTTTCACCTATTGTGCCCGGGCGTTTTCAGGACCCCGGGCACAATAGGAATTAAGCAGGATGTGTTGATTCAGTAAAGGGCTTTTCGGCATATTTTCTTGCATTTCTGATTCGTTCTGCACCTCCGGGCAGAAGCCTTCTACTGAGTCAACAGATTATGAAAATGCGACAGCAGCAGACAGAACAAACTGGCTGTCAGAGCTTCTTAATTTGAAGCAACAATGGAGGAATAAGATGGCGGATGAAATGAGCGGAGCCCCTGTTTCAGGCATTTTGGTTGTAGGCGGAGGGATAAGCGGCATTACCACGGCCCTTGAGGCAGCTGAGGTAGGACATGAAGTGTTTATTGTGGAAAAAAACCCTTATTTAGGCGGAAGGGTGACACGGATGTACAAGTATTTCCCCAAGCTCTGCCCTCCTACCTGCGGGCTGGAGATCAACTTCCAGAGAATAAAGAACAACAATAAAGTAAAATACTTTACCCTTACGGAGGTCGAAAAGATCTCAGGCGGTCCCGGCAACTATGACGTGACCCTGAAGGAAACTCCCCGGTATGTGAACAGCAATTGCACCTGCTGCGGAAAATGCGCGGAGGCATGTGATGTCGAGATACCGAACGAGTTCAATCTCGGAATGAACAAAACCAGGGCGGCTTATCTGCCCCATGAAATGGCCTTCCCTCAGAGATACGTTCTTCATCCATCGATCATCGGAACAAATACCGCGCAAAAGTGCAAGGATGCTTGTCCGTATAATGCGATAGATCTTGATATGAAACCGAAAACCTACACGCTCAAGGTCGCTTCTGTTGTCTGGGCAACCGGATGGAACCCCTATGATGCGAAGAAGATTGACAACCTGGCCTTTGGAAAGGTAAAAAACGTGATAACGAATGTCATGATGGAGCGGCTCTCTGCTCCGAACGGACCTACGAAGGGCAAGATTGTGCGGCCCTCGGACGGGAAGACTGTTGAACGTATCGCCTTTGTCCAGTGCGCTGGATCGAGGGATGAAAACCATCTGGCATTCTGCTCTTACATTTGCTGCCTTGCGTCACTGAAACAGACAACCTATATACGGGAGGCCAATCCAAAATCGAAGGCGACCATATTCTATATTGACCTGAGGACTCCGGGAAGATACGAAAAATTCTATAACAAGGTGAAGGCAGACCCGAATGTCTCTTTTGTGAAAGGCAAAGTCGCAAAGATAGAGGAAGATGCCAACACAGGAGATGTCATCGTTACTGTCGAGGATACGCTTTCCGGCAAGAAACTCCATGAAAAATTTGAGATGGTTGTACTTGCGACCGGAATGGAACCTTCCACAGCAACGAGCAAGGTCCCCGGCAATGCAAAATACGATGAGAACAATTTTGTTATTTCAGGCGAAATACTGTCAACAGGGTGCGTCAGGAAACCGTGTGACGTTATGTCCTCTGGACAGACAGCAACCGGGACAGCGCTGAAAGCTATTCAAATGCTGGGGAGGAGGTAAGATAAATGGAAAAGAAACTCGGTGTATATATATGTGGCGGCTGCTCGATCGGGGAAGGTCTCGACCTTGAGAAGCTTTCTCTCGTGGCGACCAAGGAATACAAAGTCCCTGTATGCAAAACCCATCCCGCGCTCTGCGGGGAGGAGGGTGTTAACCTGATAAAACAGGATATGGGAGCCGAAGGAGTGAACACGATCGTAATCGCCGCATGCTCAGGCAGGGTAAAGTATGACGTATTTGACTTTGGTCCTGAGAATATCGTCGAAAGGGCCAATATAAGAGAACAGGTTGTCTGGACCCATGACTGGACCAAACAGGTTGAGGTTAAGACAAAAGATGCTGAAGGCAAGGAAGAGGTGAAGGTCGAGACCAAACCGAACGAAGATACCCAGATGCTCGCTGAGGACTACCTCAGGATGGGTATTGTAAAGGCGCAAAAGACCAATCCGGTTGATCCGTATCTGATAGAGAAGGTGGAAAGGAATATTCTCGTTATCGGAGGTGGCATTACCGGTCTGACAGCGGCGATTGAGGCTGCCAATACCGGCTTTGACGTGACTATTGTCGAAAGGGCCAAACAGCTTGGAGGCTATGCTGCCAGACAGCGCAAGCAGATACCGACAAAGGCACCGTATGCTCAACTGGAACCGACCAACATCCAGGAGACGATAAAAGAGGCGACAAGCCATCCGAAGATCACCATAAAGCTCGACCAGGAAATCGCGAGGATCAGCGGCGCGCCGGGCATGTTTGATGTGTCGTTCAAGCAGGCAGGCACAAAAACGAAATGGGACGTTCCTCCGCCGAAAAAGAAGGAAGAGGACAAGCCTGCTGAAGAGCCTGTTGAGCTTCCCGCGGACCTGATTAAATGTGAAGACATACTCACGAGCGATCCCGATGCAGAACGTTTTGGATCTGTTGTTGTTGCTGCCGGGGGAGTGCCTGACGATCCTTCGGCATTTGAACACCTTGGATACGGAAAATTCGCAAACGTTGTTACGAATGTGATGCTCGAAGATACCGCTGCAAAGGGCAGGATAGTCAGGCCGTCTGACGGAAAGGAAGCAAAAACCGTGGCATTTATTCAGAGCCCCGGGCTCAATGGGGACGACAGCGACTTCCCGTACTGCTCATCGGTAACAAGCCTGATATCATTGAAGCAGGCGAAATATGTGCGGGAGGATTACAGTGACGGTAAGGCGTTTATTTTTTATAAGCACATGCGTACCCCCGGAGTCTATGAGAATTTCTATAAGAGCATGCAGAACGACGAGGGTGTATTTCTGACAAGGGGAGAGGTCAAGAGTGTTACTGAAAACGCTGACAAGAGCCTTACGGTTGAGGTGGACGATACCATCCTTGGTGAGAAGATCGCGGTAAACGTAGATATGGTCGTGCTCGCGACCGGCATGGCCCCTGAAACAAAATTTGAACCGGTTATCAATCTTGCGTACCGTCAGGGACCGGCATTTAAAGACCTTGAGCTCTTTGACGGATATTCAGATTCAAACTATATCTGCTTCCCTTATGAGACGAGGAGGACCGGTATCTTTACTGCAGGAAACGTGAGACAGACGATGACAAACGGGGAATGCATCGAAGACGCTACCGGCGCAGCCCTGAAAGCGATCCAGTGTCTTGAATCCACGAACAGAGGTATGGCGGTACATCCGAGATCAGGCGATACCTCCTTCCCTGAGTTCTTCTTCCAGAGATGCACCCAGTGCAAGCGGTGTACGGAAGAGTGTCCGTTCGGAGCTCTCGACGATGATGAGAAAGGGACCCCAAAACCGAACCCGACGCGCTGCAGAAGGTGCGGCACCTGTATGGGAGCATGTCCTGAGAGGATCATCTCCTTTAAAAACTACCATATTGACATGATCGGATCGATGGTCAAGGCGATCAATGTTCCGGATGAAGACGAAGAAAAATACCGTATCGTTGCCTTTGTCTGCGAAAACGATGCGGGTCCAGCGCTTGATATGGCGGGTCTTCAGAAACTGAAATATTCTGCTGATATCAGATTTATTCAGGTAAGGTGCCTTGGTTCGGTCAACACGATATGGATCGCCGATGCGATGTCAAAAGGCATTGATGGGGTACTTCTCATAGGATGTAAGTACGGGGATGATTACCAGTGTCATTTCGTCAAGGGCAGCGAACTCTGCAACAAGAGAATGGACAATGTCGCTGAAACACTCGGAAAACTCAGGCTTGAGCCGGTGCGTGTTCAGCAGGTGCAGTTTTCCATAGACGAGTATCACAAGATACCTGAGGTCATAGGTAATTTTGTGAAAGTTATAGAGGGCGTAGGCTTTAATCCAATGAAGGGCTTTTAGGAGGTAATAGCATGGCAGAAGCTAAGATGATCAAGCCAGACCTGGAATTTGTAAAAAAGATAATGAACTCAGGGGGAGAGTCATTAAAGAAGTGCTATCAGTGCGCGACCTGCTCTGTTGTCTGCAATGTGACCCCTGACGATAAACCTTTTCCGAGAAAAGAGATGATACACGCACAATGGGGGCTGAAGAACAAGCTTTTCAGTAATCCGGACATATGGCTTTGCCATCAGTGCAGCGATTGTACCGCCTATTGCCCGAGAGGCGCGAAGCCGGGAGAAGTCCTTGGCGCGGTGCGGAAACTGAGCATCGAGCACTATGCCTTCCCGTCCTTTATGGGAAAGGCAGTCGGGAACCCGAAGAGTCTCTGGATACTGCTGGCAGTTCCTGTGCTGCTTTTCGGAACAATACTTGCCTATCTCGGGAAACTCTCCATCCCGGAGCATGATATTGTGTATGCCAGGGATATGGTGCCTGTACCGATTATCGACACGGTCTTCATCGCGGCTGCGCTTTTTGCCGTCCTCGGCTTTTTTGCGGGAGTTGTGCGCTACTGGAAGGACCTGAAGTCAGGAGTCGAGATAAGCACAAACCCGTGGCAGAAGAAGGTGAAAGGCCCGTTGCCGGTCATAATCATGAATACTATCCTTGAGTTCATGACGCACAATCGTTTCAAAAAATGCGAGGTGACGAAGGACAGATCGACCGCGCATATGTTCGTATTCTTCGGGTTTGTCGGACTCGCCATCACAACGACTTGGGCGATAATTTACCTGTATGGGTTTGAGCTCTTCGATATCCAGGCATTCTCGATTTTCCACTTTGGTGAATCTCCCTACCCCTGGTATGATCCCATGAAGATTCTGGGGGCGATCAGCGGTCTGATACTCTTTACCGGAATTCTCCAGGTGCTTTCGAACAGGAAAAAGAATGAAGAGAAGGCCGGAGCCGGGAGTTACTACGACTGGCTCTTTATAAGTATAATTCTGGTTCTGGTAACGAGCGGAATACTCTCTTATGTGTCTGAGGCTTATGGATATCACGGTTCTTGCATACCCGGTTTATTTCATTCACCTTGTGGTGGTTTTCTTTCTCTTTGCGTATGCTCCGTTTTCGAAGATGGCCCATATGGTATACAGGACCACTGCCCTTGTATTTGCGAAGTATTCGGGCAGGGAGGACAAGAAATACTGATGGCGATGGTCAGACTGCTGATCACGTGAGCAAGAAAGGGAGGAAAGAAGTATGGCAACGGTAAAAGAGATTTTAGGACCCTGAGAATAAAAGGTTGCTGTCGATATCAAAAGAACAATCCGTGGCAGATGCGATAAGCCAGATGGTCGAACATGAGGTCGGCGCGCTTGTCGTCGTTGAAGCGGAAAAGCCGGTTGGGATGTTTACTGAAAGAGATGTTTTGAAGTGCTGGACAAGAAAAGGTGAGAGGCCGTTCAAGGATATAAAGGTATCAGAGGTGATGACCGTGAACATGATCATCGCAGAGCAGGATGATGATCTTTGTTATGTTACGACGATTATGATAAAGAACAGAATACGACATCTTCCTGTGCTTGAAAAAAACAGGATTATCGCCATGTTATCGATCAGAGACGTAGTAAAGGCCCAGGTAACTGACCTCAGGGCAGAGAACCATTACCTGAAAGATTATATTTCTGATAAATATCCCGGATGAGCAAAGGACGGAAATTGTTGAACCAGTCATGCACAGTATGTAACAAAGGAGGTGAAGGGGCAGGCGTTTTCTCAGGTAGCAAGGTCGCTTTGGGAGAGGTTATAACGAGGTCTTAATAAATAAAAGGAGGAATTAATGAGTAATACAATACTTTTTGCCTTAGGTTGCGGTCTGTTAGGCGTTATATACGCTGCGATGACCGCAATGTGGGTATCAAAGCAGGACGCAGGGAATGCGAAGATGCAGGGGATCTCGAATGCGGTAAAAGAGGGCGCAATGGCGTTCCTTGCACGTGAGTACAAAACAGTCGCTATGGTTGCGGTACCTTTGACGGTGCTTCTGTCTTTCCTCGGGATCTGGACAGCAATAGGGTTCGTCATCGGCACGGTCGGTTCGGCGGTCGCCGGATACATCGGCATGATGGTATCGGTGCGGGCCAACGTGCGCACGGCTCAGGCAGCCCACAAGGGCCTCCAGGCTGCACTCGGCCTTGCTTTTAAGGGCGGCTCGGTGACCGGCGTTATGGTCGTTGGTCTCGGAATTATAGGACTTGCAGGTTTTTATTTTATAGCACAGCAGGCAGCCCCTGAGCAGGCATTCCATGCACTGGTAGGACTCGGCTTCGGATGCTCACTCATGAGTGTGTTTGCCCGTATCGCAGGAGGTATCTACACAAAGGCAGCTGACGTAGGAGCTGACCTTGTTGGAAAAGTTGAAGCAGGAATTCCTGAAGATGATCCCAGAAACCCTGCTGTTATCGCAGATAACGTTGGTGACAACGTAGGCGACTGCGCTGGTATGGCAGCTGACCTTTATGAGACATATACAGTCACACTTGTAGCAGCAATGCTTCTTGCAAAGACTGTTTTTGGCGCTGAGAGCCCATGGGTTGAGTTCCCCCTCATGCTCGGCGGAATATCGATCATTGCTTCCATTATCGGAACATTCGCAGTAAGACTCGGCAAAGGCGGATATATCATGGGCGCCCTCTATAAGGGACTCGCTGTAGCCGGAGTTCTTGCAGCAGTAACATTTTATATCGTGACAGGTGAATTTCTGAAAGGTGTAGATCCGGCTTCAATGGTCTCTCACCCTTCATTTACACAGATGAACGTTTTCCTTATGGCGCTTATCGGCCTTGCATTGACCGGATTGATCGTTGTTATAACTGAGTACTTCACTTCTGCGCAGCGTCCCCCGGTGAAACACATTGCACAAGCCAGCTTGACTGGTCACGGCACAAACGTTATAGCAGGTCTTGCGGTCAGCATGAAGTCAACCGCAGCGCCTGTTATCGTTATCGTTGCCTCGATCCTCGGCGCTTATCATTTAGGCGGCGGATTTGCCGGCGATGCATCAGGCGGTCTTTTTGCTATCGCATTATCAGCGGTTTCGATGCTTTCAATGACAGGCATCGTTGTGGCCATTGACACCTACGGCCCGATCACGGACAACGCAGGCGGTATCGCAGAAATGGCTGGAATGCCTGAAGAGATCCGTAACATTACAGACCCCTTGGATGCAGTCGGCAACACCACAAAGGCTGTTACAAAGGGTTATGCTATCGGTTCAGCAGCTCTCGCAGCGCTGGTTCTTTTTGCAGAGTATTCACGCTCATTTGGCGTTGACCCGGTCACCCAGGCATCTTTACTGAAATTTGACCTTTCAAACCCGATGGTTCTGGCAGGTCTCTTTATCGGCGGTCTGCTTCCTTATTATTACGGCTCACTCCTGATGGAGGCTGTTGCTAAGGCTGCCGGCGGCATCGTTGTTGAAGTGCGCAGGCAGTTCCGTGAGATCCCTGGCATCATGGAAGGCACGGGAAAGCCGGAATACGGCAAGTGCGTTGACATCGTGACCAAGGGCGCCATCCAGCAGATGATGGTCCCTGCGCTTATCCCGGTTGTTGTTCCTGTTGTTGTAGGTTTTCTGCTTGGCAGAGAGGCACTCGGAGGCGTACTTATGGGAAGTATCCTGACCGGACTCTTCCAGGCTATTGCCATGACAAGCGGCGGCGGCGCATGGGACAACGCCAAGAAATCCTTTGAAGATGGAGTTACTGATTCCACAGGGTAAAGTTCATAAGAAGGGCAGCGACGGACACAAAGCCTCTGTAACAGGCGACACAGTCGGCGATCCTTACAAGGACACGGCAGGACCTGCAATCAACCCGATGATCAAGGTCATCAACATTGTCGCGCTTCTGATTGTTCCTTTGATTTAATAGTTTGAAGTAGTTAATAACAGGAAAAGCCGGTTCCTGGGTATCGGGACCGGCTTTTTTGTTATAATACGCAAATAACTGCGCAGGTGGATAGACTGAAGGTGGAAGGCTGTTCGGTGATCACACAACACTTCAGGTATTTGAGACGGCTTGAGCCTCTTCAACTGGTTGATATATTTAAGCCTTCAGTCTTCAGCCTATATGCCTTTGCAGTTGAGTTTGAAAAATACATTTATAAAATAAAGAGGATTTAAATATGCCGCTAGATGAAAAAGAATTCAAAAAGAAAATGGATGAAGTGAAAGAAAAGCTCCAGAAGAGCGTTATAGTGCCTGAACAGCTTACCCGTAAAAGCAGAATAAAATTCAGGTGCTATCCTGGCATCGGCTGTTTTACAAAATGCTGCAGCGGCATCAGGATAAACCTGACTCCCTATGATATTTTCCGCTTAAAAAACAGGCTTGGCATGTCATCCCATGATTTTCTCCTGGAAGCACTACTGTGCCGGGTTCGATAGACGGCACCCCGTTGCCTATTGTTGTACTCAAGCTGAAAGACGACTCAGAGAAGTCCTGTCCCGTTTGTAACTCCTGAAGGCTGTACTGTCTATACAGATCGCCCGGTGACCTGCCGTTACTATCCTATAGGGATGGCGATCATGAAAAAGTATGATAGAAAAACCGGTGAGGATTTTTTCATCAAGATAAAGGAAGACCATTGCCTCGGACATAATGAGGACAAGGAATGGACTATCGAGGAGTGGCGTGCTGATCAGGAATCAGACCTCTATGACGAGATGAACAAGGACTGGATGGAAGTTGTCCTGAAGACGAAGACCCTAGGCATGGTTGAATTGGGACAGAAATCTCTTGACCTGTTCTTTATGTTCAGCTCAAACCTTGATATGGTCAGGGATTTTATTTTCAACAGCAATTTTCTGAATGCATACGAGATAGAACCTGAGTGTCACGCAAGGATAAAAGAAGACGAACTCGAACTGCTCAAATTTTCACTTAAGTGGCTTCTTTTTACCATGTACGGGGAAGGGGACTTCAAGGTCACGGAAGAGGCAAGGCAGGGGGCGAGGGAGAGACAGGCAGTCAAGGCCAGGGAAAAGATGGAACTGAAGAAGAAAAGCGAGGAAAAGGCCCTCGAGAAGACGCCTGAAGAGATTATGAAGGAAGCTGACAGAGGTGAATAGGTTTAGACCGTTACTTGTTTAGGGAATGACTGAGAGAGAATAAAAAGGTGGTGCCTGCTCTTTTTCTAACCGGTACTTCTTAAGGCTGTACATCCTGAGACTTTACATCTAAAGACTTGCATCTTGCGACTTTACATCCAAAGACCTTACATCCTGAGGCTCCGGTTAGAGAGCAGCAAGGCAACCACCCCTGCGACCAGTTCCATTGATTTCAGGTTACTCTGTTTGCGTCAGCCTGTCAAGCGTTTTTTGTCTCTCCCTTACTTTCATTTGCAGTATCCTCTGATTTCGGACAACGCTTTTTTTACCTCTTCCTCAGTATTCCTTAATCTGTCTTTACAGAATGAGATCAGGTATGCAGCCCTTTTGACCTTCTCAGAAAGGACATCTACGTTTATTTCTTCAGATTCTATCGAACTGATTATCTCTTCGAGTTCTTCAATGCAGAGAATAGGTCAGCTGTTTGCTCTTGCTCACGTTCTTCCGCCTCCTTTGTGTTGTCTACAACACTTGTAATTGAACCCTTGATATAATCGGGTATTGATGACATCGCCTTTCCGGAGAAGCGATGTGTCTTTCAGAATCTTCCCCTTGTGTTCTGTAATGCTGTAACCTCTTCTGCAGGACATTTACCGGATCCAGAAGTCTTAGACTTTTTCCAGGGTGTCGACCCTGCTGCAGTTTTTCTCAATGAACTGTTTTGCCGAACTCCGCAGGTCTTTTTCTGAGTCCCTCAAGTCTGTTATAGAGGGATGTAGTCAGTTTAATTGAGATAAAGTTTAATCTCTGGGTAACGTCTGTCAGTCGGTAACTCTCGTCTCTGAGTAATCTTTCCGTGTATTTTATAATGCGGTTTTGTATTTCTATTACGGTTTCCTCAAAACTGCGAAATCCTGAAATAAGGAACTCCGCGACAGCCGTGGGAGTTTTTATTTTGGTATGAGCCGTTAAATCCACAACAGTATCGTCTTTTTCGTGACCTATGCCGGTGATTACCGGCAGGGGCGAATTGTGCGACCTGTAGAGGCAAGGTTGTAGCTGTCAAAGCAGTTCAGGTCAATTGCAGAACCGCCGCCCCGGATAATGACTAATACGTCAAAGACGGTCTACTTTTTATGCCGATCTTCCGAGATGCTGAGGTGATCGACTGTTCAGCCCCGGCTCCCTGCATCAGCGCAGGAAAGAGGATATGCATGAACCTGTATCCATAGGGATTACGATCGAGCTGATCGAAAAAGTCACCATAGCCAGCGGCAGTAGGAGAAGAGATGACCGCGATTCTTTGCGGAACCGTTGGCAAGCGCGAGCCTCTTGTTGAGTCCTATAATCCCTTCCTTTGTCAGGCGTTCAATCACCTCTCTCTTTTTCAGCGCCATCTCACCCATGGTGTAGGCGGGATCAATGTCCCTGACACTTAAGACTCAGTCCGTATACTTCGTGGAAGTTTACGGAGACCAGGAGAAGGACCTTCATCCCGGGTTTCAGGGATTCATTGGTAGCTGTCCGGAACTTGAGGATGAGCTTCCGGTAGTCATACGCCCATATGTTCGCCTTTACCTGGGCGATGGTCTTGTCGTCCTCTTTTTCGACAAGCTCAAGATAGCAATGACCTTTTTGGTTGAGCTTTGCCTCAGCAATTTCAGCCACGACCCAATACGTTTCAGGCAATGCATCGCTGATAGCATTCTTTATGATAGCGCTCAGTTCATAGAGACGAAAGGTTGTTTTATTCCCTGAAAAAAGAGTTTCCATTAGTGTGAGTAATTATACTATATCCTCAGGAGAATGATGACATGTGGTATCAGTTCCGGCCGGTACCCGGATAGAGGAGACAGGGGGATAAATGATGAAAAGGGGCCCCGCTAAAAGATCGCGGGGCCCGATAAAAACTAGGCTGTCAGTTCTTTTCCGCAGTGCTTACAGATCTTTGCGCGTATTTTAATGATCTCGGCACAGAAGGGGCATTCCATGGTGAAGTTTTTCTTGTGGATTTTTGCTATGGATTCGTCGACTTTTTTTTGTATGACTTCATGGCTGAATTTATAGTTTGCCATCGGCTCGACCGCCCGCAGGTCCCCGATCTCACCGAGGTGCTCGGCAGCCTTCAGTCTGACGCTCCCAAACCCGTTTTCGTCGGTAAGCACGCCAAGAATTGAATCCACATCCTTGCTGATGAAATAATCTGTCAGCATCTGGAAGGCCTTTTTCCTTTCTTCCAGATCCTTTGCCTCCTGAGCCTCTTTTATTTCGTCAATGATATCACCTTTCATCGCATATCTGTTTCCGACAGGGACGCTTGATGATTCCCCTGAATCGGGATGCACCATATACCGGTATCCCATTTCCTGTCCATATACCTCGCTCATCTGCTTCCAGCTGTTGCGGAAGAACTTGCATTCATCATTGAAACATACATACAGAAAGGGAGTGCACCACCCCAATCCGTCAGAAAAATTAAAACTCGGGGTGCTCCATTTATTGAGTTTCTGGCCGCAATGCGGACAGATTACTTTTTTCTCTTCCATGACTTGTTCCATTTTTCTTCTCCTTTAGAGCCCAGGGGCTGTATTTGACTGTCAATTATACTGAGCATACAATCCCTTCTGCGGTTTTTATTAAACTAATTACTTTATTTATTATAGCAGATTGAATATCAAAATACATAAAAACGCAGCAATCATTTTCTCCGGAGTGTGGCTTCACCAAAGAGGACGTGTCTCAGCCAGGAAAAGGCGAACCTCAGCAGTTCTGTTTCATCAGAACGTATTTTCCTGAGCGTTTTCCTGTCGATATCGAAATAGTCGAAAAAACCGGGCTGAAAAACCATATTTCTGAACTCATCAATATTGTAGCTGGCAAGAAAAAACATGTCGCGCGCCTCGCCCCGGAGCAGGTCCCGTGCTCCAAAATTTTCATGGTGTGTTAATTTTTTCCATTCGTTGTTCATCTCTTCATAGAAGGCGAGGTTCTGGGTGTCACGCCATTTTTTGACGGTATAATTCCTGCTCCCGGTAAATCCGAGGCAAAAATCCCTCTTAATCAGTTCAAATTCCGGCTCTGCATTATCGGACAGGGGCCCGAGCGGGAAGCTCCTGCATGACCACGGCCTGTCGTCATATATCATGCATCCTTCATCACTTACAAAGGGGCAGTTCTTCGTTTCATCCGGGAGCATTTTCATCAGGATGACCGGATGACCGACTTCTTCAGGAAAGAGTGGAAAAGCATATGTCCTTAGGAACTCGTATGAAGGGATTTTGAGTCTTCTCTTGATCCTGAGGATATCGTAGGGTGTGAGAAACAGGTTTATGTCTCTGCAGCAAAGGTTAAAGCACCCAAGCTCTTTACGGCAGCTGAATGAAAAAGTATCATTAATCTGTAATCTCTCAGAAGGCACGCAGATATCCCTGATTGAAGATTTCCTTTTCTTAAACGTAACGTGTTATTGGCAACTTATTATTATAACGGTGCAGGCATTCTCTTTACAAATACTGAAGTCATTGACATGAGGATCGTCTCTCCCTGAAAGGTGGCAGTTGAATGCTCCCCAAGGCCAGCTGTGGAGCTCTTGCCGCGGCGTCAGTGGATGAGATAACGGATCAGTTACCGGTATCCCTATTGTCATTATGTGCAGTTTATGTTACTTTTATAACAGCAAAAAATTACGATTTTTTCACTGAGGTAAGTTTAAAGTATGTTTGCTGTGAAAGTTCTAAAATTGAGAAACCGGGATAGCTAAAGACAATGCATTTTTTCAGACTCAATACGATCGGCAAAAAATTTCTTTTTCCTACTCTGCTGCTGACCTTACTCTCGCTTTGCGGACTGGGAATTTTTATGGCGGTAACCAATAATTCAGCGCTCAGCAGGATGATGCATTCGAAGGGGAGCACAATAGCCGATTTTATGTCTAAAATCAGTGTCAGTTCCTATCAGAATTTTGACTTTGTTGCGCTGGAGAGCCTTTCCAGTGAGCTGGCAAAGGATCCGGAAGTGGGATTTGCCGTATTTTATGATCCGCAGAATAATCCCCTTACCAAAGCGAAAAAGCCGGACGACATTTCTTCCTTTATCGTGTTTGACCGCAAGATTAGCGACGAAAATGGTGTGCTGCTCGGCTCCCTGCAGGTTGGTTATAAAAAAACATTTCTTGCCATGAACTTGCGCAGAAATGTTTTGGTCTTAACCGTCAGCAGTATTACAGCGCTCTTGCTGCTCGCTTTGGGGATTACGGTACTTTCGAGAAAGATAATCATACGGCCGATTATGGATATGAAGGTGGTGGCAGAGAAGATTGCGTCGGGTGAACTTACCCATGCTCTTTCCATAAAAGGGGAAGATGAAATAGCTTCTCTCGGGAGAGCTATCCACGGCATGACGGTAAATCTGAGGGACATAATCTCAAAGATCAGAAGTGTGACCAATAGTGTGACTACGGTGACTGATAACATCGTGGCATCGTCGCACGAGGTGTTGTCAGCGACTGATGTGCAGAAACAGTCTGTAGAGAAAACAGCTTTGGCGATAGAGGAAATGGACGGATCCATAACAACAGTGGGAACGAGTTCAGAGAGTCTTTACGACTCCGCGAGCAATACCGCATCCGCGATATCAGAGATGACCACGACTATCGAGACAATTGCTGAAAACGCGAATATGTTCAGTGAAACAGCAAATGAGACCGCTTCCTCGATAGAGCAAATGGTCGCGATCATCAAAGAGATATCCGACAGTCTCGAGACACTGGTGGAGTCTTCCGAGGCGATCGCTGCATCCATTGAAGAGGTGAATGCAACCACATTGGACATAGAACGGAGCGCCGATGATTCCGTCAAACGTGCTGAAGCGGTAGCTCGTGACGCGTCGGAAAAGGGCATGAATTCCGCCAACGCTGCCATGAAGGGAATGGAAAATATAAAGAGCAGTGTATCCACTCTTTCAGAAATTATAAATATGCTCGGCAAGAGGGCAAATGATATCGGGAAAATAGTGAATGTTATAGATGATATCGCTGATCAGACCAATCTGCTCGCGATCAATGCTGCTATTCTCGCTTCAAAGGCAGGGGAGCACGGCAAAGGCTTTGCAGTTGTTGCTGATGAGATAAAGAGCCTCGCTGAACGGACATCATTTTCAACCAGTGAGATAGCCGGGCTGATAAAATCCGTGCAGGATGATACGCAGTCGAGTATCACCATGGCAGGAGAAGGCATCCATACGGTTGATAAGGGACTGGCGCTGGTAACGAATGTCACGAATGCCCTGCAGGAGATCGTTGAAAGTTCCAGGCAATCATCTGATATGGCAAAAGCGATCCAGAGGGCTACAACCGAGCAAACTCATGTAATCAGGCAGATAACCAAGGATATGGAGAATACGGCAGCACAGACAGAAAACATATCACGCGCGATAAGAGAACAGAGCAAGGGGAGCCAGCTGATCATCGGAGCAACCGAAAAGGTAAAGGATATAGCATATCAGGTAAAAACATCAACTGCTGAACAAAGGGCCGGAAGCAGGCAGATTGCACAGGTTATCGAGAACGTGACCGAGCAGGCGTCCCAGATAGCATATGCCATAGCGGAACAAAAAGAAAAGAGTATTGACATCATCCAGTCTGTGGAGATGATACGTACGGTGACGAATGATGTAGCAGGTTCAGCGCAAAGCATGAATTCGATTATCAGTTCTTTAAAAGAAGAGGCGGAGAGTCTTTTGTCAGAACTGGAGAAGTTTAAGGTTTAACCGGCCAGGTCTCAATTACCCCCCTGTGAAATGGGAAGTCCCGTTTTCCATTCCCGGATTTTTTCGGTATAATAAAACCGGACAAGAGACTGAGATTTTATGGATGATTTGCAGCATATCGGGAAGATAAAGATCCTGACGCTCTGCACCGGGAACATATGCCGCAGCCCGATGGCAGAGGGGATACTTCGTGCGATCTTTCAGCATAATCTTTCTCCGGTAGTTTTGTCAGCCGGTACACACGCCATTGAAGGAAATCCTGCCACAGAGTTCGCGATCCTTGCGTCGCGGGAGAAGGGGGTGGACATTGCCGGTCACAGCGCCCGGCTCCTCGACAACAGGCTGGTCAGCAGCAGCGATGTGATCTTATGCATGGAGCCGTCCCACGCCGAGTGGGTGCTTTCCCTTGATAGTTCAGTGTGCGAAAGGGTATATAATCTGGCCGATTTTTCCGGGACAAAACATGTGGAGAGGATTGAAGATCCTTATGGCTGCAGTCTGCGGGAATACAGGGATTGCTTCAGAATCATCAATGACTGTCTTCAGTGTT
This sequence comes from uncultured Nitrospira sp., assembly GCA_963746295.1. Classification (GTDB taxonomy): domain Bacteria; phylum Nitrospirota; class Thermodesulfovibrionia; order Thermodesulfovibrionales; family UBA6898; genus JAOUFP01. Next base: position 156,398 of record CAVVAQ010000022.1, read on the forward strand.
TCGTTGCCTCTCTTCTGTCAACGCGTTCTTTCAAGGCAGATAACAGAGAATGATGTCTTGGCCGCCTGCTGCAGTAGTGAAACGTATTTTTCAGAATAGTGGTGCCGGCGTACCTCAGTTCAAAGGCACGGTAAGGGAGGATTTCAGAAGCTCATTCCAGGCAATGTCGATTTCATAGAATGAATGGATGGCATTGATAATCATGGCGATGGAAGCGCCTTCTTCGATCTCGCCCGAAATCTTCTTCATGCTTTCAGAGGTCCCGCCGAAGTTGTTTCTGATCTGGGAGCAAAACAGGTCCATGTTTTTCAGAGCGTGTTCCACTCCGGGTCCTCTATTCCACCAGGAGCCTTTATCAGTAAGGTATCGTTCAATTGTTTCTGTCTTTGTCTCTATTTCATCCTGCCGTTTTTTATAGAGAAGCCAGATTTTTTCCTGAATGTCATACGCGGTTTCGGTTATTTCGGGAAGCCCTAATCGCTTATCCGGATACCCAAGCTCAGTAAGATTTTCCAACGTGAACAGCATGACGTCTCCCCAGAATTGCCTGTTGAATTCCAGGGATATATCTATGAGGTTTTTTTCTCTGAAAATGCCGCTTCTGAACTCATTGCTGTAAGTGGTCTGTATCGTACGCTTGTGCAACAACGGAAGATTGGCCGAAACGAATCCCTGTTTCAGTCTTTTTCTCAGGATTCGTCCGAGGGCAGGTCCTGCCATGCGCAGTTTCAGACCGGCAGACACCTTCAATAACAGTTGCAGCTCTTCGTTCTTACGTGCGCTCAGGTCTTCCTGAAATTCGCGGCGCTTGGTCTGAAAGGTGCGGTCCTGGTCCACCAGCTGGCGCTGGCGCGTGGTGCGCTGGCTTTCGGCAAGCGTGGGGGCTTCACGTTCAAACTTGTCCGATTGCGTTTTCAGCTGGGCTGCCATGTCGGTCAGTTCCTTTTCACGCTTGCTGAATTCCTGTTCCAGCTTGGTCTGGGCCGCTTTGGCTGAATTGGCTTCTCTGAAAATTCGGTCCAGGTTGACCACACCCACCTTGAATTCCTGCGCGCTAGCGGAAAAACCCGCTACAGCGATCACCAGGCCGAGAAGAACTTTGCTTGAGAATTTTTTCATTAGAAAGAGGTACCGATTTGAAATTGGAGGCGTTCGATTTTATCGCCCGCTTGTTTACGCAAAGGCACTGCATAGGCAATGCGAAGCGGCCCGACGGGGGAAATCCAGCTGATGCCCAGGCCAGTCGAGGCCCGCAGTCCGTCTGGACCGCTCAGTTTGTAGCTGTCTTTAAATACGTTACCGGCATCAACGAAACCATATACCCGCAAAGTACGGTCATTTCCAGCCCCCGGAAATGGTGCAATCAGCTCAGCATTGAGCGTCAGCTTCTTGGGCGCGCCCACTGCCAGGTCCGAGGAGTCGCGTGGGCCCAGAGAGCCCTGCTCGAAGCCGCGCACCGAGCCCAGGCCGCCCGAGTAGTAATTTTTGAAAATCGAATACGGTTGACCATTCAGTCCTTTGCCCCAGCCCACTTCGGCATTCAGCGCAACAGTGAACTGCTTGTTGAGAGGAATGTATTGCTGAATCTGGTAGTTCGCACGAACAAACCGGATCTCACCCGCAACACCCCAATCGGCATAGACCCGCTGATAGCGTCCATTGGTGGGCACCAATGCGCTATCCCGGCTGTCACGCGACCAGCCGACCGTCAAAGGCACGGAATTGGTGGTGTTACCGAACTGATCAATATAAGTCTGGTAACTAACCGGAAGATTGGTTCCGGGTACTATTTTCAGCGCCTCATAGCCAGTGCCAAAATAAACCGTGTCGGTCTCGGTAAAAGGCACCCCAAAACGAATAGTGGCGCCTCTTGACTTGAGCTTGTAATCGCCACTCACCGTCGATGACGAAGTGGTGGTGGTGCGGTCGTACACATCAATGCTGCGGGAAATCCCATCGGCCGTGAAATAGGGATCCACCGTGCTCAAAACCAGCTGGCGGTTTGTTTTGCTGGTATTGACCTCAACGCCCAGGTAGTTGCCCGAGCCGAACACATTTTCCTGCTTGATGCCGAACGTCAGGGACAGACTGTCAGAACTGGAGTATCCCGCGCCCAGTTGCAGGTTACCGGTCGGCTTTTCGGCCACATTGACTGTGATGTCCACCTGGTCGGGCGTGCCGCTGACTTCCTGCGTTTCCACGTTCACTTCGGTGAAAAATCCCAGGCGGTCAACCCGGTCGCGGGAAAGGCGTATCTTGTCGCCGTCATACCATGACGACTCGAACTGGCGGAACTCGCGGCGCACGACTTCGTCGCGTGTCCGGTTGTTACCCGATACGTTGATGCGCCGCACATACGCCCTGCGTGAAGGTTCTGCCTGCAGCACAAAAACCACGCGGTTGTTGGCCCGGTCAATTTGCGGTGCGGCTTCCACCTTGGCAAAGGCAAATCCAAAGCTGCCGAAATATTCGGTGAAGGCCTTGGTGGTTTCAGCCACCGCATCGGCGTTGTAGGGCTCGCCAGGCTTGATGGTCACCAGCGACTTGAACTCTTCTTCCTTGCCCAGGTAATTGCCTTCGAGCTTGACGCCAGAGACGACAAAACGCTCGCCTTCGGTCACGTTCAGGGTGATGGCAATGCTCTGCTTGTCAGGAGAAATGGCCACCTGCGTGGTCTCGACCTTGAACTCCAGGTAGCCGCGCGACAGGTAATAGGAGCGCAGCGTTTCAATATCCGCATTGAGCTTGGTGCGCGAATAACGGTCGGACTTGGTGTACCAGCTCAGCCAGCCGCCAGTATCCAGATCAAACAGGCCGAGCAGCGTTGATTCGCTGAAGGCCTTGTTGCCGGTGATGTGGATTTCCTTAATTTTGGCGACATCGCCTTCGACCACGCTGAAGGTCAGGTTGACGCGGTTGCGCTCAATGGGCGTGACGGTGGTGATGATCTCGACACCGTACAGGCTTTTGTTGATGTACTGGCGCTTGAGTTCCTGCTCGGCCTTGTCGGCCAGGGCCTTGTCGAAGGGCTGGCCATCGGAAATTCCGGCATCGCGCAGCGCCTTTTTCAGCACTTCCTTGTCAAACTCCTTGGCTCCGGCAAAGTCCACATCGGCGACGGTAGGACGTTCTTCAACAATCACCACCAGCACGTCGCCGCTGACTTCAAGCCGCACATCCTTGAACAGGCCCAGGCCGAACAATGCGCGAATGGCACTGGAGCCTTTGTCATCGCTATAGGTTTCACCGACGCGAAACGGCAGAGAGGCAAAGATGGTGCCGGGTTCGACGCGTTGCAGGCCCTCGACCCGGATATCCCTGACGGTAAAAGGATCAACGGCCCAGGCCGCATTGGCAAAAAACAGACCGGCGGCGATGGCGCAGACAGCACGAACTTTGAATTGATTGAATTGCTTTTGCATGAATTGGAAGGAAGTTAGCCCACAAGCCGGGTGACATCATTGAAAAGGGCAATACACATCATGCCCAGCAGGATTGCAACGCCACCGCGCTGCAACCGGTCCATCCAGGCGTCTGATACGCCGCGGCCGGTGACCCATTCCCAAAGATAATACATCAGGTGTCCGCCGTCCAGAACGGGCAGCGGCAGCAGGTTCAAGACGCCCAGGCTGACACTGACCAGGGCCAGAAATACCAGGTACGACGTCCAGCCCATGGACACTGACTTTCCAGCGTAATCGGCAATGGTGAGCGGCCCGCTCAAGTTTTTAAGCGATGCTTCGCCAATGACCATCTTGCCCATCATCTTGAGCGTCAGCACGGACACCTCCCAGGTGCGAACGACGCCGCCCCACAAACCATCGAGCGGACCGTAACGCACGGTCACGAATTCGGGAGGTGCCCCCACATAAGCGCCTATGCGAGCGACCGAAACACCGCCCTCCTGCGTTACCTGTGGAGTGACGCTCAGCGCCAGAGGCCGCCCATCTCTCAGTATCTGCCAGGTTTGCGGCACTACAACGCCATCACCTGCGCCCGAAGCGCTGGCCGATGCACGGATGGTTTCGCGCAACTGCTGCCCATCGACGATAGCCTTGCCGCCGATACGCTGGACCACATCGCCCGCTTGCAAACCGGATGTTTGGGCCGCGCTGCCCGCCATGGTCTCGCCGATCACCGGCTGGGTCCAGGGCCCCAGGATGCCGATTTTCCGGAATAACTGGGCGTCGGCTTCAGCCGTGTCGATCTGGCTGAGCGGCAGCACAACGGTCCGGGTCGAAGGGCTGGCGTCACTCCCCAGCACCAGTTGCAGATCCCGGCCATTCAGTGCGCCCTGTGTCATGCGCCAGCGAAGGTCTTCAAACGAACGCACCGCCTCCAGTTCTTCACCTTCAAAAGCAGCTTCCAGGACGTTTTCATGGCCGCTCAGCCCGGCCCGCTCAGCCAGGGAACCGGCGACCGGGCTGGCCAGCACCGCCTTGGGTTCCTGCAGGCCGCTCCAGTTGACCACCGAGTACAGCAGCACGGCCAGCAGCAGATTGGCCAGCGGCCCGGCCGCCACGACCGCAGCGCGCGATTTCAGAGGCTGGGTATTAAAAGCCAGGTGACGCTCGGCCGTATCGACGGGCGCTTCCCGCTCGTCCAGCATCTTGACGTAACCGCCCAGCGGCAGCATGCCGATGGCAAATTCAGTGTCCTTGTTCTTGAGCCGCCAGGTGTAGATCGGCTTGCCAAAGCCGATGGAGAACTTCAACACCTTGATGCCGCAGGCCACGGCCACCCGGTAGTGTCCGTACTCATGCACGGCAATCAAAATACCCAGCGTTACGACAAAAGAAACCAGTGTCAGCATTTCAACACTCCAGACGTTGCGCAATTTGACCCGCTACGCGGCGTGCCTGGGCGTCAAGCGCCAGCAAGCCGTCGATATCGAAGACGTCAGAGACTGAAACAGCCTCCAGAGTTGCATGATTTACCTGATGAATATGGTCAAAGCGGATTCGCCGGTCCAGAAAAGCCGCCACCGCAATCTCGTTGGCCGCATTGAGCACCGCCGTGCTGCCCACGGGCGCCTTGAGTACGTCCCAAGCCAGCCGCAGCCCAGGAAAGCGCGCGTCATCGGGCACTTCGAAGGTCATGTTGGCCAGGTTTTTGAAGTCCAGCGCCTGCGCGCCCGAACTGATCCGCTCGGGCCAGGCCAGGCCGTAGGCAATCGGCACGCGCATGTCGGGCGTTCCCAGTTGCGCCACGACGGACGTGTCGTAGTACTGCACCATGGAATGGATGATGCTCTGCGGATGAATCACCACTTCGATTTGCGCTGGCGTCATGCCAAACAGGTATTTGGCCTCGATGACTTCGAGCGCCTTGTTCATCATGGTGGCCGAATCGACTGAAATTTTCCGGCCCATGACCCAGTTCGGGTGCGCGCAGGCTTCATCGGGCGTGACATGGCGCAGGCTGGCCGGCTCACGGGTGCGAAACGGCCCGCCTGACGCCGTCAGGATGATTTTTTCAACCCGTTGCGGCCAGCTTGCCTGGTCGTCGGGCAAGGACTGAAAAATGGCGGAATGCTCACTGTCAATCGGCAGCAGCCTGGCACCCCCTGCGCGCACGGCCTGCATGAACACGTCGCCCCCCACCACCAGCGCCTCCTTGTTGGCCAGCAGCAGGCGTTTTCCGGCGTGCGCGGCAGCCATGCAGGGCGGCAGGCCGGCAGCGCCCACAATCGCCGCCATCACGGCATCGACCGCATCGTGTGATGCTATCATTTCAAGAGCATCTTGTGCATATAGCACCTGCACTGCAAGCCCATTTGCCTTTATTTTTTCAGCCAAAAGGCGCGCATGCGGCTCACTCACCATCACCGCGTAGCGCGGCTTGAACTGCGCGCACTGCGCCACCATCAGGTCAACCTGGGTGGCGGCGCTGAGTGCAAAAACCTCAAAACGGTCGGGATGACGGGCAATCACATCCAGGGTGCTGACACCGATGGAGCCGGTCGAACCCAGAACGGTAATGCGCTGTTTTTTAGAGTCATGGAGTAAAAATCCGGCCGAAGAATGCTTACAAGGGAAACCAGCATCATGGCCAGCGGCAAGGTGGGCAGCAAGGCATCCACGCGGTCAAGCACGCCGCCATGGCCGGGCAGCAATCCGCTGGAATCCTTCACGCCAGCACTGCGTTTGACCAGGGACTCGACCAGATCGCCTACCACGCTCATGGCAGCCAGAAAGACCATCGCCAACAGCATCAAGGCAAAGCCGTGGCGCTGGGCTAGTTGGCTGTAGAGCGTCTCCCCCCAAAAAACAACCAGGCCAGCGACAGTGCCACCACGCCGGCCATGCCACCCCATACGCCTTCCCAGCTTTTACCCGGGCTGATGGACGGCGCGAGTTTGCCTTTGCTGAAGCGGCCGCCAAAAGTGCGGCCCGCAAAATACGCAAAAATATCGGCCACCCAGACCAGCACCAGAACCGACAGCAAAAACTCGATTCCCATGACACGCGCCCGGGCAATCGCCAGCCAGGCCAGCCATAGCGCAACCAAGCCCCCGGCAAGACGCAATGCCCTGGGAATGCGCGGCCAGCCAGCTACACCGGACTTCAACAACCAGGCGCCAGCCAGCACCCAGGCAGCACCCGCAACAGCCCAGAGGATGGGAAGTGGTTTTTCAAGCAGTCCGCCTTGCCACGACAGGCCGCAGGCCAGCACACAGAGCGCGGCCAGCCCGAACGAGCCGGCCTGCCCGAAAGCATTGAGACGGCCCCATTCCCAGGCGCCGGCGGCAATCATCAGCAAGGCCAGCGCGCAGAAAGGAAGAGGCGTTTTATAGAAAAGAGCCGGCAGCAAGATGGCCAACAAAACGATGGCCGTGATGACACGCTGTTTAAGCATCAGACCGCCTTTTCGTTTTAAGTAGGATGAAGGCCACTGACCTGCTCTGGAGTCTGACCAAAGCGCCGCTCACGGATGCCGAAAGCGGCAATCGCTGCGTCCAGTGCGGCCTCGTCGAATTCAGGCCATAGTTTGTCAGAAAAATACAGCTCTGAATAAGCCAACTGCCAGAGCATGAAATTGCTGATGCGCAGTTCGCCACCGGTGCGAATCAGCAAATCCGGATCAGGCACATGGGCCAGCGCCATGGCCCGGTTTAGTGACTGCTCGGTGATGGTCTCGCCCCGGCTGGCCAGTTTTTGCGCCGCCTGGGCAATGTCCCAGCGCCCGCCGTAGTCAAAGCAGACATTGAAAATCAGCCGTTGGTTGTTCGCCGTGCTCGCCTCGGCCTGCACCAGGGCTGCGCAGACTCTTTCGGAAAAGCGCTGGCGATCCCCAATAAAATGAATCCGAACCCCTTTGGCATTCAGACTGGATACTTTTCTTGCCAGAGCGAATACGACCAGATCCATCAGACCCGACACTTCTTCAGCAGGCCGGTTCCAGTTTTCGGATGAGAATGCAAAGATCGTCAACACGCCAATACCGCGCGCCAGGCAAGCCTTCACGCAGCGGCTGAGTGCATCGACGCCCTGCTTGTGGCCGGCGATCCGGGGTAAATAGCGTTTTTTGGCCCAGCGGCCATTGCCATCCATGACGATGGCGACATGGTGGGGAACAAGCGAAGCGGAGGTGGCCATGGGCTGGTTCAGGCCGGATACAGTGAAGTCAAACCGCCATGATGTCTTGTTCCTTGCCGGTGACAAGCTTGTCAACATCGGCAATAAAACGGTCGGTGAACTTCTGGATTTCTTCCTGCGAACGGCGCTCCTCGTCTTCGGAGGCCAGTTTGTCCTTGACCAGCTTCTTGACGCCGTCATTGGCATCACGGCGCAGGTTGCGAATCGCCACCTTGGCATGCTCGCCCTCGGCACGCACGACCTTGGTGAGCTTCCTTGCGGCGCTCTTCGGTCATGGCCGGCATGGGGACACGAATGAGATCGCCTTGGGACGTCCGGGTTCAGGCCCAGGTCGGAGTCGCGAATGGCTTTTTCAATCTTGGCGCCCATGCCTTTTTCCCAAGGCGAGACGCTGATGGTGCGCGCGTCGAGCAGCGCCACATTGGCGAACTGGCTGATCGGCACCATGG
>CAVVAQ010000023.1:0-15248 GCA_963746295.1 uncultured Nitrospira sp.
TAATATGAAAAGACGAATTATCGCAAACATCCTTAAAGAGCCAACAAGCCGGCAAGCTGGCAAGCCTGCAAGCATCACAAACGATGTAAACCGACAAGCCGGCAAGCTGGCAAGCATAGCTGGTGCAACCGTTACTATTGCCTTGCTTGCTCTCTCCGGCTGCGCGACCATGGCCCCGGACTACAGCCGGCCGGCCGCGCCCGTTCCGGCCGCCTGGCCCAGCGGCCCGGCCTACAAGGCAGAGTGCCGCGCACGGACGCCGAAGCCGGTGGCCGACATCCCCTGGCAGGAGTTCTTTGTCGACCCGCAACTGCAGAAGCTGATCGCTCTGGCGCTGGAGAACAACCGCGACCTGCGCGTTGCCGTCCTCAACATCGAGCGGTCCCGCGCCCAGTACCAGATCCAGCGCTCCGATCTGTTCCCGAAGGTCGATGCCAACGCCGGCGCCAACTTCCAGCGAATTGCCGAAGACTTTTCCGGCACGGGACTGCCCGTGAACATCCATCAGTACACGTGTCGGCCTCGGCGTCAGCTCCTACGAACTGGACCTGTTCGGCCGGGTGCGGAGCCTCAAGGACCAGGCCCTGGAGCAGTATCTCGCCACCGAACAGGCCCGGCGCAGCGTGCAGATCAGCCTGGTTTCCGAGGTTGCGGCAAACTACCTGACCCTGGCCGCCGACCGCGAGCGGCTGGAGCTCGCCAAGGAGACCCTGGCAAGCCAGCAGACAGTCCTACGAGCTCACCCGAAGCCGCTATCGAGGCAGGGGTCTCCTCCGCCCTCGATCTCCACCAGGCCCAGACCAGCGTCGATGCGGCGCGGGTGGACATCGCCCGCTACACCACCTTGGTGGCCCAGGACGAAAACGCCCTGAACCTGGTGGTCGGTTCTCCGGTGCCGGCCGATCTGCTTGCCCGCGACGCTTTCCGAAACGCTCACCGCCCTGAAGGACCTGGCGCCCGGCCTGCCGTCCGACGTGCTGCTCCGTCGCCCCGACATCCTCCAGGCCGAGAACCTGCTCAAGGGGGCCAACGCCAACATCGGCGCGGCGCGGGCGGCGCTTCTTCCCCCGCATCACCCTGGTCTCGTCCGTCGGTTTCGGCAGCGACGAGCTGGGCGGGCTCTTCAATGCCGGTGCCTTTGTCTGGAAATTCGCACCGCAGATCTCCCTGCCCATCTTCGACGGCGGCAGCAACCGGGCCAATCTGAAGGTGGCGGAGGTGGACCGCGACATCGCCGTGGCCCAGTACGAGAAGGCCATCCAGACCGCCTTCCGGGAAGTGGCCGACGCCCTGGCCCAGCGCGGCACGATCGACGACCAGCTGGCGGCGCAGCAGTCCCTCGCCGATGCCACCGCCGAGAGCTACCGCCTCTCCCAGGCCCGCTACGACAAGGGGGTCGACAGCTACCTGACGGTGCTCGACTCCCAGCGTTCCCTCTACGGCGCCCAGCAGAACCTGATCAGCGCCCGCCTCTCCCGGCTGACCAATCTGGTGACGCTGTACAAGGTGCTGGGCGGAGGTGCGATGGAATGAGGTCGTAATATTTATGAATCTATGCAGTATAAGGCGGGAAAGAGTTATTGAAAATTTATGAATTGTGCTGGTCAGGTCAGAGTTTGAGCCATCTTCTTATCAAAAACCGGGCCCCTTTTTTATCGAGGGGTTCGTTTCTGTTGCCGCATTGAGGGTCCTGCGTACAGGAAGGGCATCCGTCGCTGCAGGGACAGTCATTCAATATCTTCAGGGTTGTTTCAAGCAGTTCTTCGAAAGATATCATAGGCGCGTTTCGAGAGCCCGACACCCCCTTCGTGGCCGTCGTAGATGAAAATCGCCGGAAGGCCGAATGCAGGAAACCCTGTATGGCTGAGGCCGCCGATATCGCCACTGTCACAGAAGGAAAAAAGCGGCATGCAGGCTATCAAGGCGTGTTCAAGAGCATGGAGAGTGCCGCCGAGATCGAACTCCCGTGACTCTATCTCTCCCTGAGTCAGCATTATCGATTGTGAACCAGAGACCTTCGGTCTCAAATACATGTTCCGGAAGGTCGAGCGGCAGGGTCGAGATCCTTACGTTGTCATAAGACCTTTTTTTGTCAAACGCTGTTACCCTTTCGGTTATCCTGAGCATGCCCCAGTGCAAGCGGAATACTCTTTGCATTCCCTCTTCTCCTTTTCTTCGAGGACCTCTGTTGTGCCGGAACTCAGAGGCTGGGTATAATAGTTTGGCTTGATCTCGCTGCATATCGCTCTTTTCCTGATCCAGTCAAGTTCGTCAACCCTGTATTGTTTTCCTTTGTGAAGATAGATCGCTCCCGGGAAATGCTTCCCTGAATACCCTCCCGCTGCTCGATTTCACCGATGGTCCTGCCGGAGACATTCTGAAGCATGAACCGCTCCCCTATCGCCCGTGATCCCCACATCCTTCTGCGGGTTCTTTCTGCGTGAGACCCAGGCCTCAGTCTTTTTTGCCTGTACGATATCATCTCTCGGAAACAAGCTCATCAATAACCTGCGGGAGCTTTCCTGCATCGTAGACAGTTTCGGTCAGCCTGAGCGGTATCTCGGAAGCAGCGCAGAGAATATGTTTTTTCAGTATATTCCTGTTTTCAGGGTCTATCACAGCAGCTTCATGGCTCTTTTCGAAAAAGGCCTCGGGATGGCGCATAAAATAATGGTCGAGCGCGTCCTGGCCCGCGACAAGAAAAACAAGGGATTCCTGTCCCTGCCTGCCGACCCTGCCTGCACGTCTGCCAGGTGCTCGATACAGAACCCGGGATATCCGCAGAGGATACAACAGTCAAGTCCGCCGATGTCAACGCCGAGTTCGAGCGCGCTGGTAGAAACAACGCCGAGGAGTTCCCCGCTGAAGAGGCGTTCTTCTATCCGGCGTCTTTCACTGGGCAGGAAACCTGCCCGGTAGGGACTGATCCTGTCTCTCAGTTCCGGGGCATAGCGTAATGACCAGTTATACACAAGTTCCGTAATCTTTCTCGACTTGGTAAAGACTATAGTCCTCATTCCGTTTTGCAGACAGGTGACAAAGAGTTTTGTGACAAGCGTATAAGGGCTCTCGATCGGATCCAGAAAAAAGAAATGTTTTCCTGAGGAAGGGGCGCCGCTTTCATCAATGACGGCAAAGGGGAGACCTGTCAGCGCCTCAGCGTGTCTTTCAGGGTTTGCGATGGTCGCCGACGCGGAGATGAAGCAGGGAGTCGATCCGTAGAAATCGCAAATCCGTCTCAGACGCCTGAATACCTGCGCGACATGAGAGCCGAAAACTCCCCGGTACGCGTGTATTTCGTCGATGACAACATATTTCAGCCTGCTGAAAAAAGCTTCCCACTTTTTGTGAAAAGGGATAAAGGCGAGGTGGAGCATATCAGGGTTCGTGAAGATTACATTCGGAAGTTCCTCCCGTATCTTTCTTCTCATGTCTGCCCTTGTATCGCCGTCATATACTGCTCCGCAATTCTCAATTCCGAGGGCTGAGGAGAGTTCCCCGAGCGTCTTCAACTGGTCCTGTTCGAGCCCCTTTAAAGGGAAGATATAGAGTGATCGTGCGTCAGGGTCGTCGATGATGGATTCAAGGACAGGGAGATTGTAGACAAGGGTTTTCCCGCTTGCCGTGGGCGTCATGAGAAGGACGTTATCACCCTGTCGTATCAAATCAACGGCTTTGGCCTGATGACTGTAGAACTGAGTGATCCCCCTCTCAGAAAGGACCTGTCTGAGACGGTCATTAATGTTCAGGCCGGCAGTAATGGCAGGACGCGGAGGGATATAGTTCTCTCCTGCCTTCTGGAGCTGGAATTCCCTGTCGCTTCTTAATAACCCGATAAAATCATTGACCATAAGACGTTTTCCCTGACCTGTTTTTTAGAATCCTTTTCCTGAATAGCTGTGATAATATATAAACATAAATATGTAATTTTTGGTTGGGGGTAACGAAATAATGAAAAAGTTTTTTCTGCTGGTTGTTTTGTTTGTGATGATGGTCCCTTCCTATTCTTCTGCAGCTGAGGGCATAAAATGGTATTCCCTGAAAGAGGGGATGGAGAGGGCAAAGCAGGAGAAAAAGCCCACTATCGTTGATTTCTGGTACGGGGAAGGGTGCCCCCGTTGCGCGCGTATGCAGAAAAATATATACGGCGACCCGCTGATCGCAAAAAAGATCATGGATGATTTCATACCGATCAAGGTTGACCTTACCAAGGCACTTACAGAGGAGGAAGAGGCCCTCGGCAATAAATATGAATACAAGCATGAATGCCTCCTGCTCTTTCTGGACCATAATGGAGAGGTCTTGAGTGACACGGGCGGAAAGAGGCTTTGTTTCATGGACAGTCTTGACCCTGAGTGGTTCGTCTCATATCTCGATATGGTAAGCCGAAGCTACAAACGCAAATAGACTGTCTTGACTTCATATTCTCAACAGCTGCTTCTGCCCTTTGCATTGGATGAGCATTCCCTGAAAGACCAGCTCTGCCAGATGGCAGGCAGTCCAATCTGCCTGATCATTACCGATAACGCAACGAGCATGCTTTCTGTACAGAAGAAGGCAGGAGGCGTAGAGGTCAGGCTCCACAGGATGTTTCTCCACGCAGGTCCTGATATCTGTCGTGAAGTGGCGGAGTTGATCAGGAAAGGCCGTTGCCGCAGGCAGAGCATAAGGTCCTTTATCAGGCTGAACAGCCATCTTTTAAGACAAAAAGCTCCTGTTCGCACAATACAACGGTCTGCCGGGCAGCACTATTGTCTTAAAACCATTTACGAAACGGTCAACAGAGAATACTTTGACGGAAAGGTCTCTGCTTCCATAACCTGGGGGCGAAGTAATTCACGGCAGCGGGTGAGGATGAGGACCCTTGGCAGTTATCATGCCGATACCAGCACGATCAGGATAAATCCCCTCCTCGACAGGAAAACAGTTCCTTCTTATTTTCTCGAATTTATCGTCTATCACGAGATGCTCCATGCCTGGCTCGGCATACAAACCAGAAATGGACGGCGGTCAATTCATTCAAAAGAATTCCGAATTCATGAAAAGAAGTTCAGGCAATACGGAAAGGCGATGGAGTGGGAGAAAAAGCGGTTTGGAGTAAAGCACCGAAGTGGGGATGATGGGTGATTATGAAAGTCCGGTCATCATAGGTAAAGTGGCTTTGCCATTTATCCTGGAAGCTCTTCCGGCAGCGTTAAGGCTGTTCCCGGGAATGAGGTTTTCAAGAAAGTCCGTAATCGTTTCAAAAAATGACTTTCTCATTTCATCCGGATGCCGGTATTTTATCATGAGACCTTAGAGCTTGATATTATTTTTTTCTGTGGTAGATTAAGAGTAAGGTGTCCTTAATAATGCAGTTGGAAAAAATTTAATAGAGGAGGGAGTAAATGATGAAGAAAATTTTTGCTGCCGCATTACTGTTTGTTTGTCTTTTGTCAGGGACTGTTTTGGCACACCATGCGCCCGGATTGACAGGAGTGGGACTGGCAGGCCCCATACTGACGAATTCCGCATCCACGCTTGAAATGAGAGATCTTGCGGTAACCATCCAGTCATCATATGTGGCTCTTGATTCTTTTTCCGGCAGCAGACTGCTCGGTTACGCTGAAGAGGGACAGCATGTGCATACCTTTGACTACCTCTATACCGTAACTGCAGGCATCTCGTATGGCATTACGGACAATCTGACCATGAGCCTGAAGATACCGTATATCTCCTTCAACAATATAAAAGAAGCCCATGCTGAGGAGCATGGAGAGGAAGGCGGCGAAGAACATGCTGAAGTCCAATCCCGTGGTGATTCTTCCGGAATCGGAGACATTACGGTCCTCGGACAATACCGCTTTCTGAAACAGGACTCCCGGCAGCTTGAGTCCTCGGTGATCTTCGGCCTTAAGGTTCCGACCGGAATTACTGACGAAGAGGACGACAACCGGGAAAAGTTCGATACTGAATTTCAGCCCGGCTCAGGATCGTGGGATCCGATCCTCGGCCTCGCAGTGACAAAGCGGTTCGGACGTTTCTCTCTCGACGCTGACGCGCGGTATACCCTTGTCACAGAAGGCTCCCAGGATACCGACCTTGGAGACCTGTTCAATTATGATCTCGCGGTATCCTATCACATCCCCGGCAGGATGCCGGCGGACCTTGTACTTGAACTGAATGGAGAGTGGAAGCAGAAACAGGAGGTTGACGGTGATGAGGATAAAAACAGCGGTGAGCATATCCTGTATCTGTCGCCGGGTGTGCGGATCGGTCTGAACAAAATGGCGACCGCCTTTCTTTCAGCAGGTTTCCCTATTTTTCAGGACATGAACGGAAAACAGAGCGAGACAGACTTCCGCATGTTTTTCGGCGTCGGCATCGGGCTGTGAGAAGCATGCACAGGTCATATCAGCGAACAGGAGTGTTGCGATGAAAAAATTTCTTGTCTATTCCCTTATCCTGCTTATGGCATCGACAGGATGCGCCCCGTATTTTACCCGGCATTTCACGGACAGTCTTTTTGCCGTGGCCGAAAAGCAGAAATTCAGTGTGGAGATCATCACTGACAAGAAACACCTGGGAGTGGAAAAAAATACCGTGGGCTTTATCGTACATGATTCGAATGATGTGGATGTGGAACACGCCGAGCTTACGGTCATATCTGTTTCATTGGCAAAGGGAGAGGCAGGTAAGATTATGTATCCGGTGATAGATAAAGGGAGAGGCCTGTATACTGTTGAATCTCTTGATCTTCGACAGAAGGGACTGTCAGAACTGAGCGTAAAGGTCAAAAAAGGCGGTATCGAGGATACCGCTGTTTTTTATTTTAAAGGCAACAGCTGACAGGACGATTTGCTGATTGGTCTGATAGATGAGGAGTCGAAAGCCATGCCCCATGCAGGATTAATGAATACACAGGACAGCTTTGAGACCGAAGATGGTGCGCTGCTCAGGGCGCGGCTTCATATCCGCGGCGCCAGGAGAAGGCTTCGGCAGGGAAAGATATCAACAGGCATCGTTACGCTCTATGATGCCCTTCTCTTTGCGCTGCGGTGGTATCTCTCCTCACCGGAGAGACGTGAGAAGCTTTCTTTGGGTCCCAAAGATGCTCTGTCAGACGAAAGGCAGGTGCTTGCCCTTTTGCAGCGTTCGCACGTGCTTCCAGAGGAGTTTGATTATCACGCATTTGACGCACTGGTTGAAAAGGCCTCGGAACAGGAAATGCCCGGGTATGATTACTCTGAGCTGCTCAGGGAATTTGAGACGCTCATGAACTGTTTGGGTGTTATGCCGTTCAATGAATCCGAGCTCCCTCCTGAAGACCCGTCCACCTTTTGATAACAGTTACCAAACTGAAATTGACCCTGATAAACATGCTGTGATATTATTCAGAGTTAAAAAAAACTTGCCCTGCTGCGTCCGTTTTGATTATATTTTTAATTCTTTTTTATGGTGAGGACAGGAACAAATGAGGATAATTGTCTGCATTAAACAGGTGCCGGATACAGCCGAGGTCAGGATAAACCCTGAGACAAACACGCTGATACGGGACGGCGTCCCGTCCATCATTAACCCGTATGATACGCACGCGATCGAGGCCGGCCTTCAGATCAGGGAAAAGACCGGCGGGACAGTGACTGTAGTCACCATGGGACCGCCGCAGGCAGAAGACGCCCTGCGGGAGGCGATCTCCATGGGCGCTGATGAGGCGGTGCTGCTGACTGACCGGGCCTTTGCGGGCTCTGATACGTGGGCCACGGCATATACCCTTGCAAAGGCGATAGAGCATATCGGAGCTGACCTCATACTCTGCGGCAAACAGGCGATAGATGGTGATACTGCACAGGTAGGGCCTGAGATCGCGGAGTTTCTTGATGTTCCCCATGTCGCCTATATACGGAAGATCGGGGATGTGACAGACGGAAAAATTGTTCTGCAGCGCCTGATGGATGACGGATATGATGTTATCGAATCGTCCCTGCCGGTGCTGCTTACGGTAGTCAGGGAATTGAATGTGCCCCGGCTGCCTTCCCTGAAGGGCAAGATGGCTGCAAAAAAAGCAGTGATCAGAAAACTGGGGGCAGCAGACATCGGGGCGGAAGAAGAGAGCCTTGGACTCAAGGGCTCGCCTACACAGGTAAGAAACATCTTTGCCCCTGAGGTGAAGAAGGACCGGAAGATATTCGAGGGCACGGCAGAGGAAAAGGTCGACGCGCTTCTAAAGGAACTGGTGAGTCTGAAATGTTTATAAAAATCGATAGAAATAAATGCACAGGGTGCGAATCCTGTATCCAGTCATGCCCGTATGACGCGATCGTTATGCGGGACAATAAGGCGGAGATCACGGAGAACTGCCAGCTCTGCCGGGCCTGTCTCACCGTATGCCCTGAGGGCGCGATATATGAGGTAGCGGAGGCTTCCGACAGGAAAGAGAAGGGCCAGGGCAGCGGCGTCTGGATTTACGCTGAGCAGCGGGACGGTGTTATCGCCGGTGTCTCCTTTGAGTTGCTCGGGATAGGGAAAAAACTCGCCGATAAACTCGGCACGGTCGTATCCGCCGTACTCTTCGGCGCAGCAGAGGCTGAGGCACAGGAACTGATACGATGGGGAGCCGACCGGGTTTACCACTGCACCGATCCTCTCCTCAGCAATTTCAATGATGAGCCATACGCCGGCCTGCTTTCAGATCTCATCAGGCAGTATCAGCCTGAGATCGTCCTTGCCGGAGCTACGCCGATCGGCAGGTCTTTTATCCCGAGGGTCGCTGCAAGGCTCAAAGCAGGGCTTACCGCGGACTGCACTGCCCTCGAAATAGATGAAGCCACAAAAAATCTCCTCCAGATACGCCCGGCCTTTGGCGGGAATATTATGGCCACCATCCTCTGCCCTCATACGAGACCCCAGATGGCTACAGTCAGGCCGAGAGTGATGAAGAGGGGAGAGTATGACGCGTCCCGACAGGGAGAGATCATAGCGGTGAAGGCCGAGGGCATAAGGTCACGCACAAAGGTGATTGAGATTATCAAGGAGGTCTCAGATATCTCGGTAAATCTGCAGGAGGCGAATATAATCGTTGCGGGCGGAAGAGGGACCGGCGGAGAGAAAGGCTTTCAGCTGCTCCATGAACTCGCCGCGGCATTAGGGGCGTCCCTTGGGGCTTCGAGGGCTGCTGTTGATGAGGGATGGATCCCGTACCGTCACCAGGTGGGGCAGACCGGAAAGACCGTAGGTCCGAAGATTTATATTGCCTGCGGGATATCGGGAGCGGTGCAGCATATCGTAGGCATGCAGTCGTCGGATATCATTATCGCGATAAACAAGAACCCCGAGGCCCCGATTTTCAATATCGCCACGTATGGTATTGTCGGGGATTTATTCGAGATCGTCCCGATGCTGACAAGAAAGATAAGAGAGGCGAAGGGGACTATGAAAATAGCCTTCGTATTTCCGGGGCAGGGCTCGCAATACGTCGGTATGGGAAAAGACCTCTGGGAGAATTTCGATCAGGTAAAAGAGTTGTACCGGGTGGCCTCTGAAACGCTCGGATATGATGTAAAAGAACTGAGCTTCAACGGCCCCCTGGAAGAACTGAACAAGACGTTTCGTACGCAACCCTGCATCCTCACCGCCAGTACCGCTGCGCATACAGTCCTTGCCTCGCATGGTGTTTCGGCCTATGTTATGGCCGGCCACAGCCTCGGTGAATATTCAGCGATTGTTGCCGCGGGTGTCATTTCCTTTAAGGACGCGGTCCTGCTTACCGAGAAGAGGGGGATGTTCATGCAGGATGCGGTACCCGAAGGACAGGGGCTGATGGCCGCGATCATCGGACTTGACCGCCAGAAGGTGGATGATATATGCCTCTCTGTTGAAACCGGATACGTCTCTCCCGCGAATTACAATTCTCCCGGCCAGATAGTCATTGCCGGAGAAAAGCAGGCGGTTGAGGAAGCGATGAAGATGGCAAGAAATGCGGGAGCAAAAAGGGCACTTGCCCTGTCGGTGAGCGCCCCGTCTCACTGTACCTTAATGGTGGAGGCATCAAACCGTTTAGCCGGACTCCTCAATACCATAGAGATCAGAGACCCTGAAGTGCCTATTGTGAACAACGCTGACGCGATGTTTTTGTCAAACGCGGAGAGGATAAAGTCTTCGCTCGTCAATCAGTTGAACAGCCCGTTGTTATGGGAGGATTCCGTAAGAAATATGGCTGAGACCGGAATAGACACCTTCATCGAAATCGGCCCCGGCAAGGTGCTCACCGGGCTTATCAAACGGATAGAGCCTTCTGTAAAACTCTATAATGTTGAGGACTCTGAAAGTCTTAACAGAACACTCGAAAAGCTGAAAACTCAAAGCTGAGCGCCACGCGCTTTTCCTACCAGCTGCCTCCGCCTCCGCCTCCGAAACCGCCTCCGGAAGACCCGCCACCTGAAGATCCCCCTCCGCCTGTCCCGCTTCCCCGGGGAGCAGAGAACATCGCGCTGGAGAGACTGGACATCGCGGAACTGACGGAACGATGAAATCCTGCAGGATTAAAAGTTCTGAAGCCTGATGAAGAAGTGTACCAGTCAGGGGGTTGCTGGTAAATGCCCTCGAAGGCTTTGGCCCAGTTGTCCGCCACATCGAGAGCGAGAGCGTAGGGGAAGAACTTCGAAAAGAGATTTTCGTCCTTCATCCGGATGAGCTGGTCTTTTTCGGCCTTCGTGAGGAATTCCTCAAAGCCAAGAATGTCCATATAGGCTGCTGTGCCTGACCGTGTTTTTGCGGGCATGAGCTTTGAAAACCCTAAAACCGGGAGGCCGGACAATATGCCTGCGAGGACGCTCCTTGTCTGTCCGGCAGAATCGCTGAACAACAGGCTGAGCAGAAGGGTTACTGCTATCGCAGTGATAAAACCCGCCCCTGCATAGAGCTGGCGCACCTTGTCAGGACTTATTGTGAAATACTTTTTCCCGGTCAATTCAGTGTAGATAGTTTTTTTAAGAGAGTCGAGATGCACATAGAAACTGTTTTTGAGCTCTGAAACCATTTTCCCCTGCAGGCCGCTGAAGAGAGCGGACATGAGTTCCTTTTCAAAGGCAGAGAGCGAACCGTCGGCGTCTTTTTGTTTTGCAAGGTAATAGTCTTTTGAGTCGAAGAGGATGCCTTCCTCTTTTTTCTCCTCGATTTTTATATGCCCCTTTACCGCGAGTCCGACTATTGTTGCGGTTATGTCCCTTCTGTCCAGGGTCTCATCCAGGAGCGTTCCCACTTCAGCCGGGCAGAGGGGATTACCGTCATGAAGCGGCGGACCGTACATGACCGTCACAGCCTCTCTCTCCCTGGGGTCTCTTCCCCGACGATACCAGAGCGTCACCATGAAAACCAACGACGAAAGCGGAAGCAGGAAGACCCAGTTCTGCCCGGGGTTTATGGCCCAGAGGAGCCGTTTCCATGAAGAGGGAGGACTGACGATTCCCTTGTCCCAGCCATAGGCTATGGTCAAACCTTCACCGGGGGCAAAACTTCTTTCAGACCTGAACTCCATGAAATTTTCCGAGGCTGTGTATGCGCACGCCTCCTCCCTGGATCCGGCTCTCCCGGTATAGCAGGCGGCCAGGAACTCCTTTGTCCTGGTCCCCGCGAGACTGACAGAGCATTTTACCTGTTTAATTTCGGCCTGCCAGTAATTGCCGGTCACATTCCAGTAAAGCTCATCGTGTTTGTCGAAAAAGAGCAGCGCGTTTTCAACTTTATAGAAGATCTCGTATTTCTGCAGGCCCGAGACAAAGCTGTCAGGGTCACCGATCCTGATATGGATGACGTTGCCCTTTCTGGTTATCTTTGTCTTGAGTTTCCCGCCTTCGCCGTCATTTACCGAGAGCACCTCTGTCGGTGTCTTGATGTTTTCACCCTGACTGTCGGTATAGCGATAGGGTATTTCGCGGTAGATGCCGTGCCGGGGCCGGTGAAACTGGACAGTCAGGGTCTCTCTGACGGTAAAAGACGAATCCTTATTGACAAGGATATTCACGCTGAAATCATTGATCGTGAAATCCTGGGCATGGGCAGGCAAGGGGAGAAAAGCAAGGACGCTGAACAGGCACGCCAGGAAAATGATGCTTATCCTGCTCATTCCGGTCACCGTGGCCCTGTCAGCTTTCTTATGAGAAACTGACTTTTACGGGTTTCCGTTCAACACCCGCCTCTTCGAGTTCGAAGAATTCTTCTTTGCCGAACCTGAACTGGGCTGCGACAAGATTCGAGGGAAACGTCTCGGTCAGGATATTGTAATCCCGTACGACCGCGTTGTAATACCTTCTCGCGTATTCTATGTTGTCTTCCAGTTCCTTGAGCTGTGACTGCAGCTGCATGAAGTTCGCGTTCGCCTTCAGCTCAGGATATGCCTCGGCAACAGCGAAGAGGCTTTTGAGCGTTTCACTGAACATATTCTCGGCCTTTGCCTTGTCCGCCGGGGAAGACGCTCTCATGGCATAAGACCGTGCCTCGGTCACTTTTTCAAACACGGTCTTTTCATGCGAGGCATACCCTTTGACCGTCTCCACGAGGTTGGGGACGAGGTCATATCTCTTTTTGAGATGGACGTCGATGTCTGACCAGGAAGACCTTACCGTGGTCCTCAGACGGACGAGTCTGTTGTAGATAACGATGACAGCGAAGACAACAGCCAGTATTATCAGCAAAAACAGACCTAAGACTGAAACGGTTGCTATCATGTGGCCTCCGGAGATTTGTTTTATTACCACTATACCAAAATAGCGCTCCTGATACAAACAAAAAACATTTTCATATTCTGCATAATCTCATGGGGTATCGGAGTTCTCTCTGACATTTGCTATACTGATAGCAGAAGACGGAGAATGATATGGTAGACGAATACTACAGCAGGAGGATCGAGGAGCTTAGGAACAGGTATCCTGAAAAATTCGGGAGCATGGAGACCATGTTCACCCAGATCCATCCCGGTGACAGGATATTTATCGGCACCGGATGCGGCGAACCCCAGTACCTCGTCCGCTCTCTCATAGAGTATGTCAGGTCCCATCCGAAGGCCTTTTACGATACGGAACTGCTCCAGGTATGGAACCTGGGGGTGTCTCCCTACAATACTGAAAAATTCAGGGACATATTCCGCTGGAATTCTTTTTTTATCGGGAGGAATATGCGTGAGGCGGTCAACAGCGGAATCGCCGATTATACGCCGGTATTTCTCTCGTCAGTTCCGGAACTCTTCATGAGCAAACGGATCCCGGTCGATGTCGCTCTGGTCCAGACCTCTCCGCCGGATGCTCATGGATACCTGAGCCTGGGCATCAGTGTCGATATTGTCAAGGCGGCAGCTGAGAACGCCAAACTGGTTATCGCACAGGTAAATCCGGCAATGCCCCGGGTGCAGGGAGATTCCTTTATTCATATCGATGAGGTTGATTTTGTCCTGCCGTATGACGAGCCGCTGCTCGAGTTTGAGGTATCTGTGCCGGACGAGATAGCGGAAAACATCGGGAAATACGTGGCGCGGATAGTCCAGGACGGAGACACGATTCAGGTGGGCTACGGGGGCATCCCCAATGCTATCCTCTCCCGCCTCGGCAGGAAAAAGCACCTTGGCGTGCACACGGAACTGCTCACCGACGGTATTGTGGAGCTGATCAAAAACGGAGTTGTCGATAATACGAAGAAAGAACACAACCGCAAGAAGACGGTTGCCGCATTCTGTATGGGGAAAAGAGAGACCTATGAATATATCCACGACAACCCGAGCATAGAATTCAGACCGGTCAGTTATACGAACAACCCGCTGACGATAGCGAGGAACAGGAACGTGAGCGCGATAAACAGCGCTCTCGAGATAGACCTTACCGGCCAGGCGACAGCCGAGTCTCTGGGGAAGTACTTCTTTAGCGGCATCGGCGGGCAGGCAGACTTTATGCGCGGGGCGATGATGTCGCAGGGGGGAAAGACGATCCTCGCGCTCCAGTCGACCGCGGAGGACGGCACGGTCTCGCGGATCGTACCCCATCTGCAGGAAGGCGCGGGAGTGACGCTGACGAGGGGTGATGTCCATTATGTGGTGACTGAATTCGGCATCGCCTATCTTCATGGCAAGAATATCAGGGAGCGCGCCATGGACCTGATTGCCATCAGCCATCCAAAGTTCCGCCAATGGCTTATTGATGAGGCGAAACAGCTCAATCTCATCTATCGCGACCAGGCCTTTATTTCAGGAGAAAAGGGTATCTATCCCGCAAAACTCGAGACGCACCGGACAACAAAGACAGGACTGAGGATATTCTTGCGGCCGGTAAGGATAAGCGATGAGGAAATCCTGAAGGACTTTTTCTACTCCCTGTCGAGCGACTGCATGTATCACCGGTTCATATCAACAAGGACAGACATGCCCCATGAGCGGCTGCAGAAATTTGTCGTCATAGACTACACAAAGGAAATGGTCGTCCTCGCTGTCATACAAAAGGATGAGGAAGAGACGATCGCGGGG
This sequence comes from uncultured Nitrospira sp., assembly GCA_963746295.1. Classification (GTDB taxonomy): domain Bacteria; phylum Nitrospirota; class Thermodesulfovibrionia; order Thermodesulfovibrionales; family UBA6898; genus JAOUFP01. Next base: position 14,486 of record CAVVAQ010000023.1, read on the forward strand.
ATGGGGCAGTATTTTATCAATGAAAATACCCATACTGCTGAGGTCGCGTTCGTTGTGCGGGATGATTATCAGAGGCAGGGGATCGGCGCTGAACTTCTCACCTATCTGACGTTCCTTGCGAAGAGAAAAGGACTTCACGGCTTTACTGCTTCGGTGTTGATGGACAACAAGCCCATGCTTGTCCTGTTTGAGCAGACGGGCTTTGTGGTTGAACAACCGCCTGAAGCAGGAGTATATGAAATGAAGATGTCTTTCCGGTGAAAGGAGGGGGTCTCTATCAATAAGCTGGATCTCATCATTCTCGCAATTGTCAGTCTCGCGACTGCCCTTGGAATCTGGAAAGGCCTGATAAGGCAGTTAGTCACGGTGGCCGGTGTTATTGCAGGGTATGTATTGTCGATACGGCTCTATGAACGGACGGCGAAGCTTTTCCCGGACTTAAGCCCTGATAGCGCGAAAATAGCGGGCTTTATGGCAATCTTTATTGTATGCATCCTTGCTGCGCTCGTAATCGGCTGGCTTGCGGGGAAAATCCTGAAGGAGGCGGGGATAGGATGGCTCAACAGGGTTGCGGGAGGGATACTCGGATTTGTGAAGGGTTTTTTTATTGTTGCCGTGGTTGTGATGCTGCTTGTTACCTTTCTCTCTCAGGATAATAATCTGATTAGGAGCTCTGTCACCGTACCCTACGTTGTTTCCGGTGTAAAGCTGCTGGGAAGATTTGTCCCCGAGGATCTGTGGGAGAGATACAAGAAAAAAATTG
>CAVVAQ010000024.1:0-25770 GCA_963746295.1 uncultured Nitrospira sp.
ACTTCCATGACAACAGGGTACTCAATATAATCAGAATATTTTTTAACCGTGCTCCGGATCTGCCATTCATCGAGATACTTTTTTTCGTCCTCTTTTATATGCAGAACCACATCGGTCCCCGGCCCTTCTTTTGCGGTCTCTTCTACGGTAAACGAGCCGTCAGCGGTCGATTCCCATTTTACCCCTGGGGCGCCTTCTGTTCCGGCCTTTCTTGAGAGAACAGAAATCCTGTCGGCAACCATAAAAGCGGAGTAAAAACCAACGCCGAACTGGCCGATCAGTTCGGGATTTTCCTGCGCGTTTTTGTTTTTTAACGACTGCAGGAATTCTTTTGTGCCTGAATGAGCGATGGTGCCGAGCGCTACAATCGCCTCATCCTTGTTCATGCCTATGCCATTGTCGCTGACAGTCAGAGTTCCGGCGGCCTTGTCTGCGGTTATTGTTATTTTCCAATCGCCCTGTGCCTCCATCAGTTCGCGGTTCAGCAATTGTTCATAGCGCGCCTTGTCAAGGGCGTCCGAGGCATTAGAGATGAGTTCCCTCAAAAATATTTCCTTGTGTGAGTAGAGAGAATGTATCATCAGGTCCAGGATCTGATTTACTTCGGTCTTGAATTCCATTTTTTGTGCGCTCATAAAAATTATCACCTCGATAAACGGTCTGTTATATTAGCACTCTCTTTGCGAGAGTGCTAATATATTTTTAGTATAAAGGGCATATTGTTGTCAAGATATCGGTCAGGGAGAAATTTAGTGGCGGGGCGGACGGGGCTCGAACCCGCGACCTCCTGCGTGACAGGCAGGCGTTCTAACCAACTGAACTACCGCCCCCGCGTATGTGACATGCAACTGGTACATAGGGTTTAGGGATTAGAAAAAATTCCAAACTAACCGCTAACTGCCAATTACCAATTCCCGTTGTAATGGTAGGCGGGACAGGGATCGAACCTGCGACCCATGCCTTGTAAGGGCATTGCTCTCCCAGCTGAGCTACCCGCCCAAAGACTAATTTTATACTACAATAAAACCAGTTTTGTCAATCGCATGCGCGAATCATCCGGCGTTTGTTTGCAGACGAAAAAAGGAAATGGCATCCATAAGAGCAGAGGACAATCCATATAACGCTGTCCTGTTAAAGCACGTTTGGAAAACTTATAGAATATTGAATAAAAACGCCAAATTATTGTATTTATTAATAGACCTATAAACAGGCAAGTAAGTGTTGAAATTTGTAGCAGCTCTGGGTTACTCTAATCTCCTGCTATATTAAATATTCTGGAGGGAGTTTAATGGCTAAGATATCTGCAAAAAAATATGTTTATTTTTTCGGGAACGAGAAGGCCGACGGTAAGGCAGATATGAAAAACCTCCTTGGGGGGAAGGGCGCTAATATCGCTGAGATGACGAATCTGGGGATCCCTGTGCCTCCTGGGTTTACCATCACTACAGAGGTCTGTACGCTCTACTACAAAAATAAACGCAGGTATCCGCCTGAACTGAAGACCCAACTCGAAACAGCGCTTTCCAGGGTTGAAAAAATTATCGGCAAAAAGTTTGGTGATGCCCAGGATCCTCTCCTTGTATCAGTCCGGTCCGGGGCCCGCAGTTCGATGCCCGGCATGATGGAGACGGTCCTCAATGTGGGGCTCACCACAAAGACCATCCCCGGACTCATCAAAAAGACGAATAATGAGCGGTTTGTTTATGATGCCTACAGGCGTCTTATGATGATGTATTCTGATGTTGTCATGGAAAAAGCAGCAGGGATTGAGCCTGCTGAAGGTCAGGCAATACGTCATAAGCTTGAACATGCGATGGAGAAGATGAAAGCGCAGAAGGGGTACAGGAACGACACGGATCTGTCGGTCGGTGATCTGAAATTGCTCTGCAGCGAATTCAAGGCCATTATTAAGGATACTCTGAAAAAGGAGTTTCCTGATAACCCCATGGACCAGCTCTGGGGAGGTATCGGGGCGGTGTTTCAGTCGTGGATGGGGAAGCGCGCCGTCTCTTACCGTAGAATAGAAAAGATTCCCGAAGAATGGGGAACCGCAGTGAATGTCCAGTCGATGGTTTTCGGTAATACCGGTGATAACTCGGCGACAGGCGTTGCTTTTACCAGGAATCCTGCCACAGGCGAAAACATGTTTTTTGGAGAGTGGCTGCCGAATGCTCAGGGTGAAGATGTGGTTGCAGGAATAAGGACTCCGAATCCGGTGAACAAGGCCGGAAAGACTGACGATACAAGACATCTGTCTTCTCTTGAGGAAGCCATGCCGAAACTGTATAGGCAGCTCTTCGGCATCCAGAAGAACCTGGAAAAACATTACCGGGATATGCAGGATATTGAGTTCACTATTGAAGATGGCAGGCTCTGGATGCTTCAGACACGGGTCGGAAAACGTAATGGACAGGCAGCAATCCGTATGGCGGTTGAGATGGCCAAAGAAAAACTTATAACAAAGCAGACAGCCCTCCTTCGCGTAAAACCGGAACAGATCGATGAGCTTTTACATCCCAGCGTCGACCCTGCCGCTCAAAAGAAGGCTACAGAGCTTGCAAAAGGGCTGCCTGCAGGGCCGGGCGGTGCTATCGGAAGAATTGTTCTGACTGCGGATGATGCGGAAGCCTGGGCAAAGAAAGGTGAGAAAGTCATTCTCGTAAGAAGCGAAACCTCTCCTGAGGACGTTCATGGTATGCATGCGGCTGAGGCAATACTTACCGCAAAAGGTGGAATGACAAGTCATGCCGCTCTTGTTGCCCGTGGCTGGGGGAAATGCTGTATCGTCGGGTGTTCCGCCCTGAGCATAAATCTCGGCAAAAAAGAAATACAGGTGAACGGCAAAGTTCTGTCAGAGGGCGACTGGATAACCCTGAACGGAACAGCAGGTCGTGTCTTTGAAGGAAAGCTTGAGCTTTTACCGGCAGATCCTGACCGCAATCCCTGGTACAAGGATTTGATGAAATGGGCTGATCTTTTCAGAACATTAAAAGTACGGACTAATGCCGATGCGCCGGTTGACGCCGCAACAGCCAGAACATTCGGCGCTGAAGGCATCGGGCTTTGCAGAACCGAGCATATGTTCTTCGGCCCTGACAGAATTAAGGCGGTAAGAGAGATGATTCTTTCCGATGCCCTGGAGGGCAGGGAAAGGGCTCTTGCAAAGCTTCTGCCGTTCCAGAAAAATGACTTCAACGGAATTTTCAAGGCAATGGCTGGTTTGCCGGTGACTATACGGCTTCTTGATCCACCGCTTCATGAGTTCCTGCCTCATACTGATATTGAACTTGAAGAGCTTGCAAGAGACATGGGGGTCTCTTTCGAGCAGCTTGATGCAAAGAACAAGTCCCTGCATGAATTCAACCCGATGCTCGGACACCGTGGCTGCAGACTTGGCATCACGTTCCCGGAGATATACGCGATGCAGGCACGGGCGATCATGGAAGCCGCCTGTGAACTGACAAAACAGAAGATAAAAGTCATTCCTGAAATAATGATACCCCTTGTTGGTCATGTCAGGGAACTGGAGGCCATGAAGCATATCGTGGTATCGATTGCCGATGCAGTGCAAAAAGAATACAAGGTGAAAGTACCGTACACGGTCGGGACAATGATAGAATTGCCGAGAGCCTGCGTCACCTCAGATGAGATAGCAGCACACGCTGACTTTTATTCTTTTGGAACGAATGATCTTACCCAGACAGTCTATGGCCTTTCCCGTGATGATGCGGGAAGGTTTCTGCCTTTCTATGTAGAGAACGGAATATTAAAGGACGACCCGTTTATTACCATCGATACCGAAGGCGTAGGCGCTTTCATGCGTATAGCGGTAGAGAAGGGACGCAAGGTAAAGAAAAACCTGAAGATGGGCATCTGCGGCGAGCACGGGGGTGAGCCGAAATCAGTCATGTTCTGTCATAAACTGGGGCTTGATTATGTCAGTTGTTCCCCGTACCGGGTTCCTATTGCACGGTTTGCTGCTGCACAGGCAGCGATTGAAGAGGATCTGGGAAAGAAAAAATAGACTCTTTTTTGAATCGATTTATTTCAAAGGGACTTTCGGGTCCCTTTTTTTATGACGCCGAATGCTGCAAATTATTTAGAACCTATCTCAAAATCGGTTTTTCTTTAGAATATGGTCATGCCCGCGAAAGCGGGCATCCGGAAAGGCCTGAAAATACTGGATTCCCGCCTGCGCGGGAATGACGACAAGAGGTCCGATGATGAAAGTTGGGATTTTGAGATAGGTTCTAATCAATAAAAATAAAATTACATAGAATGCGTATCGGAAATGTTATAATTATCGAGAAAATAGCCGCATCAGCAATTTTTCGGGGGTGATAAAACACGATGAGCATCGCAGAAGCTGAAAAGTATATCCGGGATTTGCACAGGAAACAGAAAGATCCATTTCTCTGGCCGGACTATCTGACAGGCCTTCCGGATAAGGCTGCTGTCATAAAAAAGATGGATGAAATCTATCCGAAACTGGGAGAGTATTCTATTGTCTATATAAGAATAGAAAACATTCAGCCCTATCTCCTTTATCATGGTTCTGGCAAACATGCCGAGATAGTACAGTGGGCAGCGGCGATTATCAAAACTACGTGTGATATATGCCCTCACAATTTTGTCGGTACGTTCGATACCCACGATTTTGTCCTCGTGTGCAGGACAGGGAATGTGGTCAAGCTTTTTAAAAGGGCACAGGAATTATTCAGGAAAAAAACGGCTTCGTATTACTCTCCAAAAGAAGTTGCAAAAGGTCTGCCCCCTTTGGCCGTCGGAAGTAACAGAAAAAAGGTCAGTTACGGGTTAATGAAATTAATTGCTGTTATCGCGGAGAAGAGGCTCCAGGTAAAAAAGAGTGACCTTATCCGGAATATGTCAAGGATGTGTGATGCCATCGAGGGGACAGAAGACGAAATGGTCATCATGAGCAATGATAACATACTGAGAGAGTAGCGTATTCTTCTTTAAAGCCTGCCTTCGAACGCGTTTTATGCGCAATGTATAACGTATATTTTTCTGCTGATCCGGAGCGTGCTTTTCGGATCTCTTTTTGCGATGCGGTAGAATACTTTCTTGAACGCATAATGATAAAAGTTTCAATAACATTAAGGATTCCGAAAATATGATGAAAGAGAAGAATCTTACAGATGGAAGTTCGGGGTTTTGCCCGCTCGGGCCATCCGCTAAAGTAAAGTCCGCAGTAAGAAAAGCGATCAAGAAAGTCAATAGCGGTTCATGTCCTGGAATGAACGCACTGAACACTCTTTTCGAGTCCAAATTCAGCCTTTCTTCTGAAAAAATCCTTTTTGCGAATTCCCTGAATGAACTTATCTATCTTATCCCTGAAGTTCTGAAGCCTGAGAGGGTGCTTATTGCGGGGCCTGCGCTGAATATCTATGAGGATGCGGCACGGTCGGCAGGAGCCGAAGTCTCCTGCATTGCGGGCAGGGAGACGGATGGCTTTGTCCTGGAGTTATCAAACGTACTGAAAAATGCCGGGGATAAGGACCTTGTTTTCATTGCGAATCCAAACAGAATTCATGGCAGGATGATCCCGGTGAAGATACTGCATGAAACGGTGGAAAGGATATCTCCCGGAGGACCGCATATTGTGATCGATGAATCACTGGTGGAATTTGCCGGCAGCGGGGATTTCGGTAGTGATATCGTGAATACGGGTAAGGCTACCATACTTCGCACAACAGCCTTTTTTTACGGGATGCCCGGACTTGAACTTGCCCACGCTGTTTCCTCTCCTGAGATGATTCAACTCTATAAGAAAGAGAATCATTCGGAGATAAATAATCTCTCAATCGCGGCAGCAAGGGCTGCCTATAAGGATTCGGCTTACCACAGGGCCGTAAAACAATTTGTTTTGACTGAAAAGAAGATGCTCATGAAAATGCTTGCTAAAATTGACTGGATGCGAGTCTATGATACGGATACAAATGTACTCCTTATAAAAATTGATAAAAATTCTGATGAAGTGGCGGAAACATTAAAAAGGACAGGGCTTGCTCTCAGAGATTGCGCTGAAATCAGAGGTCTGGACAGCTCATTTTTCAGAATATCAGTAATGAAACACGAAAAAAATCTGAAATTAATTTCTGTCTTAAGAAGTTTACAATAACGGATGAAATTATCACCGCCCTGTTTTACCCGTGGCTGTTTGTACGTTTTCCGCAGAGACCGGTTGAAAGCTTCAGCTGACAGGTCGTCCCTCTTTTCCTTTTTTTATTGTACAATGTAACTCTATGAGCAAATCCATGGTTGTTATCGTTGGAAGACCGAATGTAGGAAAGTCTACGTTATTTAATCGTATGACAGGAACTCATTCTGCCATTGTTGAGGATATTCCCGGAGTTACCCGTGACAGGAATTACCACGATGCCGAATGGGAAGGTAAGACCTTCATGGTTGTTGATACCGGCGGATTTTATTCCATACCCCCGGAAGATGTTTACAAACAGGCCAAAGAACAGGCTTTGTTTGCCATTGATGAAGGCGATATTATCATTCACCTTTTGGATGGAAAGGATGGGCTTCTGCCGGCCGATATGGAGCTTGCAACATTGCTTCGCTCATCGGGGAAAAAAACTCTGTGGGCTGTTAATAAGATTGATGCGCCTTCCCGTGATGACAGGCTTTATGATTTTTACAGAATCGGTACTGAAATGCTTATGCCTCTTTCCTCTGTTACCGGCTATGGCTATGAAGAATTCATGAATACCCTGACCTCTCTGATGCCTGATTATTATGAAGAAAAAGTCGATTATCCAAAGATAGCTGTTGTCGGCAGGCCGAATGTGGGCAAGTCAACACTGGTAAATGCCCTCATCGGCAAAAGCCGGATGGTTGTCAGCCCTGTCCCCGGGACAACGAGAGACGCGATTGACAGCGTATGCACGTACCACGGGAAGAAATATCTTCTGATAGATACCGCGGGCATAAGGAGAAAGGGAAAGGTCGGGTATTCCATTGAACGGTTTTCCATGGTCAGGGCAGTCAGAAGCATCGAAAGATGCGATGTGGCACTCGTTGTTCTCAATATGGAAGACGGTATCACGGAGCAGGACCTGAAGATTGCAGGAATCGTCAAGGAGTATAACAAAGGCATAATTTTTCTGCTGAACAAATGGGACATGATACCGGAACCGGATGTGTTTTATAAGGAAATTATGGATGAAATGGTCAGAAAGATGTGGTTTTCCCAGTACGCTCCCGTGATTACAACGTCGGGACTTGTGAAAAAGAGGATAACAAAGGTTTTTCCCGTTGTAGACAGGATCATTGAGGAGAGGACCAAGAGAATCAGGACTGCAGAGCTCAATAAGTTCTTTGGTGTCATTATGACGCAGATATCTATACCGATGTATAAAGGCAGAGACGTTAAACTGAATTATATGACACAGACAGGCACGGAACCGCCAACGTTTGTCATATTCGCGAATTATAAGGATTCGATAAAAGATTCTCACCTGAGATTCATAGAAAAGAAATTGCGGGAGCAGTTCGGTTTTGAAGGAACGTCCCTGAAAATTTTTGTGCGTGCCAAGAAACAAAATCCATCTGCGTGAGAGGTGCGGGGGTCATAGGGCGGAGCGTTATCGATTTTTTCAGGGATGACGGGCTGATGTTTGCGGCTTCGATGTCCTATTTCACGATGATGGCGATCGTGCCGTTCTGTTTATTTCTCGTTACTCTGTTCGGCTATGTCCTGGGGCACTATCCTGAATTCTACAGGTTTTTCCTGAGCAGGTTGATGCACCTTTTCCCTGAAGTGACAAGGGAGATGACCCAGGACATTACAAAACTTATTTCTTTTCAAGGCATAGGGAAAGTAGGGCTTGTCCTCTATGGCCTGCTTTCCTATCAGGTTTTTGCTTCCTATGAGGCAGCGCTGAATGCCATTTTTAAGGTCAAAAAGAAGAGGAGATTTATTTTTTCCCTGTTTGTTTCACTGACGGTTGTTACGCTGATCCTTGCATTGCTGATCATATCATTTTCCGCTACCTCGCTCATGCCGCTTCTGAAGTTACTCACTCCGTTTTTGCCTGGCCTGAAGATCGGCACCATAACTCAATTCATAATACGTTTTATCCTCCCTTTTATTCTGGTCCTCTTTGTTGTGATTATGCTGTATATCATTATACCGAAGACGAGGGTAAGCTTTTCCGATTCTTTCAAAGGGGCGCTGTTTACAACGATATTTCTGGAACTCGCGAAACACCTGTTTACGTGGTATGTCCGCTCAGTGGTAGAATTGGGCAAGATATATGGTCCTCTGACAGCATTTATCAGCTTCCTGTTATGGGTCTTTTATTCGTCGAGTATTTTCCTGATAGGAGCTGAAATTGTTCATAATTCAGGCATTTCAAGGAAAGGGAGAGGTGCGACATGGTAGACCTGATAGGCAAGATTGTTGAGGTAGGTACGGCAGAAACGCTGTATGTCGGGAAACTGGTGGAGATAAACGAGAATGAGATTCATCTTGAGACAGAATCCGGCTGGCTGGTCGTGCCGGTTGAAAGGGTCGCATATGTGAGGGAGAGAGAAAAAGATTAACGAACATCCTGGCTCGATGACTTTCCCTGTCGTGATAAGTGGGGAACATCAATTTCAACAAGCTTAAGGGTGGCATTGAACATTCACGACTGCACTGATCTGCCTCAGCCTTCCCGTCAATACTGTTAACCCATATTATTCATAAATTTAAGACATATTCGATTGGAATAAGGCGGAATAGAGTATTTGAGCGGATTCTTTTTGCCGATATTCATGCAGTATGTATTTTGAGATCAAGAGGCAAAAGCCTCGGAACGCAGTGAGAATGAGCGAAAATGCTCTATGCCGCCTTATGCCACCATGATGTATGAATAATATGGGTTAAATCCCTTCAGAAGTCTTCAGTAACGAATCTTGCCTTGAACGCTGAATCCCCCTGAGCTTGCGACAGCCTCCATCCTGTGATACATTCTATTTATGCGCAGCCATGACCCAAATGGCCGGCTTTTTCTTGTCGTTCCCTGTTGTTGTGCTGCTTAAAGCAAACCATGCGAAAGGCGCTCTTATGGAGGAGATGAATATGAGTAAGGATGATGAGACACATCAGTGTGGATGCGGAAAAGGACTGACCCGACGCCAGTTCCTGACGACAGCAGGGGCGGGGGCTTTGGTCGTTGCCGCTTCAGGCCAACTTGGAAAAGAAGGGGTGGCTTCTGCAGCTGTCCTCAAGTCGGAAGAAGGAACCAGGGTAACACTCCTCATCAACAACAAGAAATTTGAGATGCTCGTGGAGCCGCGATGGTCGCTCCTCCCTGTGCTGAGGGAAGAGCTGGGCTTTACGGCTACGAAAGAAGGCTGCGGACGCGGCGAGTGCGGAGCATGCACGGTGCTGATCGACGGCGTACCAAGGTACTCATGTATGACCCTCGCCGTTGAAGCCGAGGGGGCTGAGATCACGACAGTGGAGGGGCTGATGAAGGGCGAAGAGCTCGGACCGGTTCAGATGGCCTTTGTTGAGCATGATGCCTTCCAGTGCGGGTACTGCACGCCTGGCCAGATCATGGCGGTGGAGGCCCTCCTGAGGAAGGAGCCCCATCCGACCCCTGAGCAGATCCGGCACGGGGTAAGCGGCAATCTCTGCCGCTGCGGGACCTACAGCCATATCTTCGAGGCGGCGAAGCGCGCGGCGGATCTGAAGCGTGGAGGTGCGCGATGAATGAGTCTGAACGAAACATCTATTATCTTCGCGGAATCCCGGTTCCCGAGACTCCCTCCCCTGGCAAGGATCCTGCTCCCTGGAAAGAGACCGAGATCGTAGGCAAGCCTCTCCCCCGGGTGGATGCCTATGAGCGTGTCAGCGGAACCGCGCTTTATCCCTCTGATATCCAGCTTCCCCGGATGCTTTACGCGGCGGTCCTCCGCTGTCCTCATCCTCACGCAGTAGTAAAGAGGGTCGACACTTCCATGGCCGAAGGGATGCCGGGCGTGCGTGCCGTGATCAGCGGAATAACAGCCGGTATTGATTTCGAATGGCCCTATTCAAAAGAGATTAAGGCAAAGATATTCGACCCCCAGTGCAGGTTCGAAGGGGAAGAGATAGCTGCTGTGGCGGCTGAAACAGCCTATCAGGCATGGGATGCGGTGAGGGCGATTACAGTGGAGTATCAGGTCCTTCCCTTCGTCGCTGACGAGTTAAAGTCTCTCGATATTTCTTCTCCTCTGCTTCATCCCAGCGGAAACACGGTGAAGACGGATCGATACTCCCGTGGGGATGTGGCACGCGGCTTTGCCGAAGCTGACATTGTTCTCGATGAGACCTACCGGACCGAATGTGAACTCCATACGCCTCTCGAGCTTCACGGATGTGTAGCAAGCTGGGACGGAGACCAGCTCACGATCCGTGAATCGACGCAGGGCGTATACGCTATTCAGTCCCGCGTCGCTGAAATACTGGGGATTCCTCTCTCCAAGGTTCGCGTCATTGGGCATTATATGGGGGGAGGGTTCGGCAGCAAGCTTCAGCCCGGAAAGTACACGGTTATAGCTGCTATCCTCGCAAAGAAGACCGGCCGGCCGGTCAGGCTCTTTCTTACGAGGGAAGAAACGTTCCTTGCTGCCGGCAACCGGCCTCCCGCAACAATGAGGCTCAAGGCTGGAGTGAAAAAGGACGGTACGCTTACCGCTCTTGAATTCACCTGTACTGCAACCGGCGGGGCCTATCCTGCCGGCGGAACGAGCCTTGTCGACTGGCTTGTCAGGGATCTTTACCTCTGTCCCAATGTGAAGACAGAGACAAAGGACGTCTATATAAACGCCGGTCCGGCCCGGCCTTTCCGCGCGCCCGGACATCCCCAGGGGGCTTGGGCTCTTGAGCAGATGATGGACGCCCTCGCAGAAAAAATCGGGATGGATCCGATCGATCTCAGATTGCAGAATATTCCTTTGTGCAGCCAGGGACGGGAGGGAACTCCTCCCTACACAACAACAGGGCTTAGGGAATGTCTCCTTGAGGGGGCGAGGGCCTTTGGCTGGGAGGAGGCGAAGAAGCGGAGTCACGAATCCAAAAGAAGCGGATATGTAAGGAGAGGCGTCGGCATGGCAAGTGGCCTCTGGTTAGCGGGCGGAGGAAATCCTCCTTCCACTGCGGTGCTGAAGCTCTTTTCCGACGGAAGCGTGAACCTGAACATGGGGGCGAGCGATATCGGCACCGGAACAAAGACGATTATGACGATGATTGTGTCCGAGGAGTTGGGCGTGAAACCTGGTATGGTCCAGATCGAACATGCTGACACGGCTACGACCCAGTACGCGACCCCGAGCGGCGGGAGCAAAACCGTCCCGAGTGATGGACCGGCTGTCCGTGCTGCCGCGCTCAGTGTGAAACAGCAACTTTTCTCTTTTGCGGCAGCTGACCTGAAGACTGATGATACATCTCTCACGCTCAGGGGAGATGAGGTCATTTCAATGAAAGATCCATCGGTGAAGCTGAAAATACGTGACGTCACGGGTCTGAAAAAGCGGGGTGTTGTAGTCGGCGTGGGGTACCGCGGCCCAAATCCTGAGGGGAAGGTGGTTAATCCGTTTACGGCCCAGTTTTGTGAAATCGAGGTTAACATCAGGACTGCCGAGGTAAAAATCATCCGCTTCCTCGGCTGCCATGACAGCGGCAGGGTAATGAACCGTCTTACGTATGATAATCAGGTCTTCGGCGGCATCACCATGGGAATCGGCCTCGCCATGACAGAGGCACGCATCCTTGACCGGGACCAGACAGGGAAGATGATGAACAGCAACTGGCACGACTATAAACTCCCGACAAGCCTTGATGTACCGCAGGAGATGAAATCTCTTCCCATAGAAAAGCCTGACAATACCGCGAACACAGTAGGGGCAAAGGGGCTTGGAGAACCGGTAACGATCCCGACAGCAGCGGCCATCGCCAACGCGGTCTATAATGCCGTCGGCGTCAGGATCACGGGAACCCCGATCACGCCGCTTCGGCTCTGCATTGCCCTTGAAAAGGGTGGAAAGGAGGAATCGCTATGATCGCCGGATTTTCCTACCTGCGGGCAAAGTCCATTACGGATGCGGTATCCGGCCTTTCGAAAAGTAACGCGAGAATTCATGCTGGCGGGACCGACCTCCTTGGATGCCTGCGTGACCGTGTCTTTACGACCGACATGGTGGTGAGTATCAGTGGACTCAAGGAGCTGAAGGGGATCAGGGAGACGCCTGGAGGCGGCCTGAGGATTGGAGCACTCACCACTATCACCGAGATCAGTGAGAACCGGATTATCAGAGAGCGCTATCCGGCTCTTGCACAAGCCGCTGCCGAGGTGGCAAGCCCACAGCTGAGAAACCAGGGGACTGTCGGTGGCAACCTCTGCCAGAAGCCGCGGTGCTGGTATTATCGCGGTGATTTCCATTGTCTCCGCAAAGGAGGGGACAGGTGTTTTGCTGTTGCGGGTGAAAACCACTACCACTGCATCCTCGGCGGTGACCGGTGTTACATCGTACATCCTTCTGACACCGCGCCTGCGCTCGTTGCCTACAGGGCAACAGTCCACCTTGTCGGCCCTGCCGGAATGAGGAACGTTGCTCTTGATAATTTCTTCGTTCCTCCGTCAAAGGACGTGACAAAGGAGACGGTCCTTGAAACAGGCGAGATAGTCACCGAGATCACTCTTCCATCCCAACTCACCGGGCTGAAAAGCTCCTATAGAAAGGTGCGCGCCCGGCAATCGTGGGACTTTGCACTCGCCGGAGTCGCCCTTGTGCTCCAGATGACCGGGGGTAAAGTCGCTGATGCGCGGATCGTCCTGAGCGGGGCAGCGCCTGTTCCCTGGCGGGCGGTTGATGCTGAAAAGGCACTCACGGGAAATGTCCTCGATCCTGATTCCATCAAACGCGCAGCGGCCCTGTCGGTCAACAATGCACGGCCGTTGAAACATAATGCTTACAAGATACCGCTTTTCAGGGGGATGATCGAAGAGGAGTTAATGAATCTTTCCAGGGCATAGGAATGAGGTTGAAACAATTCTATTTACACTTCATTTTGCCTGTCTACAGCACAATCAGGTGCACACAGGGGATTGAAGCATGACTTTCCAGTTCCAATAATCAGGCCATAGCAACTTTTGGTTTTGTTTGTTACAAGGACGTACCAGAAAAAAGAATTTTTTTGGCTGTTTCCCAAAGGCTGTATTCACATACATCTTTCCGTAGCTTTTCCGTCTTTCCGGCAGACGAGCAGTACCTCACTCACCAACTCAGTGTCGATCATCCGGGGGAAGAGGGCGAGCTTCTTCTGAAAGCGCAATCCCAGCGGCATAAATACATGGCTATACCACCACATCGCCTGCTTGCGCCGATGTGTGAGGAACCACATCCCGAGACCGAGCAGACGCGACGATTTCGGCTTCATCCCATAAGATAGCGCTCTGCTCCACAGTGTAGCCGTACTCTTTGAGCTTGGCGAGCAGGCACGCTGGTTCGTAACGGCGCCGGTGCCCTACAAAGTCATCGAATGCCGTCCACTGCGATGGATGAAGCGGTACGGAGAGGAGAAACGCTGCGCCGGGAGCAGCCACACGTGACAATTCGGACAACGCGCCATCATCATCGTCAACATGCTCGACAATGTCGAGGGCGCAGACGAGATCGAACATGCCGTCAGGAAACGGAAGCGAGGACACGAGACCAGAAACAGCGTTTGCTCCACGTGCGCGCAGTTTGGCAATTGCCGGCTCGCTGATATCCACGAAGTATGTATCCCTAAGAGGGAGCCGGGGGCTCAGCCCGGGTGCGACTTCAAGCTGCAGCCCAGACGGAGAGACAAGTGAGCATACGAGCGGCCAGGTGTTAAAGCGCTCGGGCTCCGACCAGGTGCGCGTCTGTCCACAGCGGATCGTAAAACCGGCGGTTTGCCTGGAGGAGTTCGGGGTCAGTACGGTTGTGTAAATGGGCTGAATCCATCTATCTCTTCCTTTTTATTAACCCGCCAATTGAATAGTTCAAATTATGCCGCATAGTTAATCCATGGGTGCTTATTGACCTGTCCCCAATCATTGTACCACAGGTAAAGTAGTAGCTGCCGTGACTGTATTTCTCAGTGCGTATCTGTGCGTGTAAAGGCTAATCGTTCCGCTCGACCAACGTGGAGGATTGACCCAGTACCCAGGCCACCCCGAATCCTGCGGAAAAATAGTGCTCTTGACGCACGAGCGGACTCCTGAGGAAAACCGCGCCCTGCAGTGTGTCGTAACGAAGGTAAGCACCGAACCAGGTTTTGTCGAAGCGGCGCGACAAGGCCACCAGGAACTGCGTGCCGGCATAACCGCTGTGAGCATTGTAGGCAGGTCGGTCCGCGCGTGCTTCGCTGTCCGGCACACCGTAGAAATACTGATGATGGCGACGGGTGCCAAAGATCGGCCCGGCCAGCACGCCGAGTTGCCAGGGCTTGCCGGCAATTCCAGCAAGATCAAGATTCAGGCGTGGCGAAAAATTCATGCCGACCTGGCGCGGACGTGACTCAGCGGTGAAAGCCGCCCGCAACGGCAGACGCAGGTCGAGTTTGAGGCGACCACTGCTGCTTCGCCACAGATGTATGTCCAGCGACGGCCCCAATTCGATTATTGGCTTGAGATCGCTCATGCCCTCGCGTGCATCATTGCTCTTGTTACGGACCGGCGGCGTGGCATTCAGACTGAGCTTGAACTCGGCCCGATCGCTTTTGAACAAGGTTGAGCGTACGCCGTCGCGGTCGACCTTCAGCCATTCCAGGCGATATATGATATAGGGAAATGGCAGGAAGTAGTAACGGACCTCGTCTGACCCCCGATAGTCGGGCATTGACAAACCAACAAGGCCAACACCCAACTCCCATTGCGGCAGTTGCTCGGCTGCGGCCTGTTGCGATAAACCCAGGAATACCGCGCAGAGAAAAAGGGCGACGGTGCGCAGAGATGTCTTGATCATTCAGAATCTACAAAAGCAACGTCTGTCAAAATGCTACAGCTCATTACTCTGTTTCCTTTTTCCCTCTGTTTCTGATAATAAGGCCGTTTAAAAAACGTCTTAAAATCTGGTCACCGCATTCCTTATAATTTCTCTGGTCCTCACTTCTGAAAAGAGCAGACAGTTCAGATTTTGTAATTTCAAAGTCCGCAAGTTTTAAGATTTCAATAATATCAGTATCTTTAAGCTGCAATGCGATTCTCAGTTTCTTTAAAATATCATTATTAGTCATAGTTCTTTCCCTTTATAAGTAAATGAGGAATTAAACAATGTAGTAAAAATGTAACAGATAATTGAATGTTAGGATACCTTTGTATATCAGTAACTTATATTTCCCTCCCGGAAGCCACTCTCTAAAAATTGTTCTGGAAAATTCCTGTTTTGTGCTCTTCTTCTCGTCTTCATATTTCATTTTGCTTTCGTATAAATGCCTCAGGCTCATTAACCATCGCTGATGATTATTGCTCGTACTTACAACTATTATATCAGATCATCAATGCGCAGATTTCAAGGAGTTGTTCGCAACTTTCAAAAACTGAAACCTCTACTTTTTTTGTAAGTACTTTTTAGTACATTCATCATTACAGCACTCTGCGTCTTAAATAGGAATTGTCATCAAGCTATCAGGCATTGGGTTCAGAGGGCCGGAAAATGGCTGAAGAAGAGTTTTTTCTGTCTTGATAAATATTTCTTTCCCTGATATCCTTCTTCCATGTTGAAAAAACAGATTTATGTCAGACGGCAATCCTTTTTTAAGAGGATCAGCGCGTTTTTTCTGATTGTGATTGTGACGATGTCGCTTACCGGCTGCATCACCTTCCTGACCGAGATCAGGCTCCGGGGTGATGGCAGTGGGACGATGCTGCAGACGATAACAATGAACCCTGAGCAGCTGAAGGCATCGGTGGAGGGTTTCGCGAAGCAGATGGGAGCGACCACGACTGAATTAAAGGAAGATGCGAAAAAGGACTCTCCTGAGGCAGCAAAGGAGGAATTGTTAAAGGTGGATGATCTCAAGTCAAAGGCCTTAGACCTGGGTGATGGCGTGACATTTGTGTCCGCGGAAAAGATCGATACAAAGACAGCTGTTGGTTTCCGTGTGACCTATGCCTTCAAGGACATCAACAAGCTGTCTGTCAACCCCAAGCCTGCTGCTGCGATGGGGACGGCCGGAGCCGGGGCTTCCTCGGAGGATTCCATGAAGTTCAGATTCAGCCGCAAACCAGCAGAAAATGCTGTTCTTACCGTCGTTCTGGCCAACCCCAGGCAGGAGAATGCGAAGGAACAGGCCGTAACAACTCCACCGCCGGTTTCTCCGGAGGGAGCGGACGAACAGATGTCCCTGATGATTATGCAGATGTTCAAAGGCCTCCACATGGGCATAGCCATTGAGGTGGAGGGAAAGGTCGTCAAGACGAACAGCCCTTATGTGGAGGGCTCGAAGGTTACGCTGATGGACATTGACTTCGACCCGCTTCTGTCAGATGAGGAAGGCATCAAGGCCTTGAGTTCGAAGATGGAGAAGGCCATGGGAGATGACCGGAAGACACTGGAGGCCCTGAAGGGAATCAAGGGTCTCAAAGTCACGACGGATGAGGAAGTTATGATAGAGTTCGCGCCAAATTAAGATTGTATTGTCTGAATTTATAAATCCTCTCCTCAGGAGTACGTATCCTTATCCCGGTTCGTTATCCGAATAAAGAAAAAGGGGCAGGTTTTTCCTGCCCCTCATTGTTAATTCCGCGTTAGTATCCGGAATGAATTTCTATGCGGCTCTTTCAGCCTTGCAGCTTTCGACGTTTTCGCCCAGAATTGTCATCAGGTCCTCGCACGGGGTCGTAATCGGTTTTATACCAAACTTCTCGACCAGGACGCTAAGCACATTATTCGTGGTGAACGCAGGCAGTGACGGCCCGAGACGGATATCTTTTATCCCGAGATAGAGAAGGGACAGCAGTATTGCAACCGCCTTCTGCTCATACCAGGAAAGCACCAGGGAAAGGGGCAGTTCATTTACCCCTACGTTAAAGGCCTTTGAGAGAGCCAGCGCGATCTGGATGGCAGAGTAGGCGTCGTTGCATTGACCTACGTCCATAAGCCTCGGAATCCCATTGATGCTGCCGAGTTCCTTGTCAAAGAACCGAAACTTTCCGCACGCGAGGGTGAGCACGACGCAGTCTGAAGGTACTTTTTCTACGAATTCAGTATAGTAGTTTCTGCCCGGTTTTGCACCGTCACAGCCTGCAACCAGGAAGAAGTGGCGGATGTCCTTGTTCTTAACCGCTTCGATCACCTTGTCTGCGACCCCCATGACCGCGTTTCTCGCAAAACCGGTCATGATTGTCTTACCGTGTATGTCACGGGTAAAGCCAGGCAGGGAAAGCGCCCTTTCGATGACCGGGCTGAAATTCATATCAGATATATGGGTGACGCCCGGCCAGCTCACGAGGCCCCTCGTAAATATATTTCCCTTGTATGACTTGACCGGTTTCTGGATGCAGTTGGTGGTCATCACGATCGCCCCGGGGAACTCAGCGAATTCCTTCTGCTGGTTCTGCCAGGCAGTTCCGTAATGACCATAGAAGTGTTTGTATTTTTTCAATTCAGGATACCCGTGGCACGGCAGCATCTCACCGTGGGTATAGACATAAATCCCTTTTCCGTCCGTCTGCTTCAGTATCTGCTCAAGGTCCCTGAGGTCATGACCTGAGACGAGTATCGCCTTTCCCTTTTTTGCGCCGAGCGGTACTTTGGTCGGGACCGGGTGGCCGTATATTCCGGTATTTGCCGCATCCAGAAGCTCCATCGCCCTCAGGTTCACTTCACCGCATTTGAGCACCCTGTCGAGCCAGTCGGAGAGGGGGAGGTCTTTTCGTGTCATCGCATCGAGACTCTCGTGCATGAAGGCATATACGATATCGTCTTCCTGGCCAAGAATTTTGGCGTGGTCTGCGTATGCCGCGATGCCCTTGAGCCCATAGAGCAGGGTGTCCTGCAGCGACTGGATGTCAGGGTCAATGGCAGGGTCAGGGTTCCGTTCTACAACCTTCTCTCCCTGTTTTATGAGTTCTTTTAATGTTGCTGCAGGCATAAAATCTGCCGGCTCTGATACCTGTGAGAGATCGCCTCCCGCTGCCTTTACTTTCAGGACAAGATTTTCCCTGAGCTTCGCGCTTTTGCGGATTAGCTCCTCAAAACGCTCCGGATCAAAGCTTACATTCGTGAGCGTGGAAAAGAGGGCCTTGACTGTAAAGACATTGACCTCCTGGTCTGTCACACCGACCTTTCTTCCCTCCACCGCATAACGGGAAAGACCCTTGAGACTATAGACCAGCAGGTCCTGGAGGGCTGCCACATCCGGATTCTTTCCGCAGACCCCTGATATTTTACATGCACCGCCTTTTGCTGCCTGTTCGCATTGGTTACAAAACATATGGTTACTCTCCTTTTTATATGATTTTTTGATCTTCTTTACCGAAGGCAACGAAAGATCATTTGTAATGTCTATTCTAAAGGGTTGCCATTCTCCAGTCTCTGATTTAGATCATAAAAGGCCAAATTATATTTCTCAGGTAAGATAAAAATGAAAATATAATGAGAAATGGAGAAGCTTATCCAGAAAATCAGAAGGCCCGCAAAAAGGTAAGATCAACCTGTCCCAGGTACAGCACCTGCCATGGAGGTTTTGCGGTCAGTAATACGCTGAAAATGAAAGCGGACGCTGAGAAGGAAGTGCCTGCTTGACAGGTCTTTTCACAAAAGAATGACGATTGCGGCTTTTGGGCAGTTCATGAGTTTGCTTCTTTGTCCAATAACTCTCTCACCCTGAAGAGCAGTTCCTGAGGTGTTGCCGGTTTTGATATAAAATTGGTCCCTTCTTCCAAAATACCCTTCTTATTGATGATGTCTGCAGTATAACCGCTGGTAAAGAGGACCTTTATCCCAGGTTGTATCTTTTTTATTTCATCAATGGCGTCTTTTCCGTTCATCTTCGGCATGATCACATCAATGATGACAAGCTGAATTTCATCTCTCAACGCAGAGAATTTCTTAATGCCGTCTTCTCCGTCTTCAGCCTCCACGACTTTGTAGCCAACCCTTTCAAGCACACGTTTCGTAAGAGTTCTCACCTCTTCGTTGTCTTCCACAACGAGTATCGTCTCTGTACCGCCTTTCGGCGCGACGGGTTCAGCCCTCTCCGGCACTTCAGCTTTTGCTGCAACAAGAGGGAGATATATCCTGAACGTTGTCCCCTTCCCCGGCTCACTGTATACCGTAATATTGCCGTTATGCTGCTTGATTATACCGTACACGATGGACAGACCGAGTCCTGTTCCTTTTCCAGGCTCCTTTGTTGTAAAGAAAGGCTCAAATATCTTCAGACTGCTTTCTTCATCCATGCCAATGCCCGCATCAGTCACGGCAATAAGGGCATACATACCCGGCTTCTCAAGGCTGTACATCTTAATATAGTCCTCATCCAGATAGACCGTCTCTGTGCTGATGGAGAGCAGCCCACCATCGGGCATGGCATCCCGCGCGTTGGTGCAGAGATTCATCAGGGCCTGTTCTATCTGACCAGGGTCTACCATCACGGTGACGTCTTTTTCTGACAGTTCTGTGCGAAGTTCTATGTCCTCTCCGATGATTCTTAATAAAAGATTCTCCATCCCCTTGATGAGTTCATTCATATCTGTTTCCCTGGGAGCGATAGTCTGTTTTCTGCTGAATGCGAGGAGTTGTCTCGTCAGGTTGGCTGACTTCCCCGCAGAACTCAGTATCTGGTCCACGTAGGGCTTTAATGTGCTGTCTTTGTCGATATGCATGCCCAGGAGGCTTGCGTAGCCGATTATCGCTGTCAGCATATTATTGAAGTCATGCGCTATGCCCCCCGCAAGATGTCCTATCGCCTCCATCTTCTGTGCCTGTAAAAGCTGAGATTGTATTTTGCGCTGTTCTTCTTCGGCTATTTTCTTCCCGGTGATGTCTCTGACAACGAGGATCATGCCCGCGAGCTCATGGTGGTCATCATGACGGGGGAGGGCCCTCAGCTCAAGGTATCTGTCTGATGCAGAATCGAATATCTCCTCGGTGAAAGGTCCTTTATGATCTGTTTTACTGTTTACCTCTCTTTCACCTGACAGCGCAACGGGTTGCCGGTATCTTTGGGCAAAGGTAAGGCAAGAGGAGGTGAAAAATTCCCTGCTGTATAATTTTTGCGCTGAGTCGTTCAGCCGCAAGATAGTGCAGTCCCTGTCAAGGATAACGATAGCATCATTAATCGAGTCAAAGGTGTCCTCCCAGTCCCCTGTTGATTGCAGAAGCTGCTGGCCGATATCTTCGAGTCTGAAAATATATGCCGCAGCAAAAGTAAATGTGAGGGAGAAATAAAACAGCGAAGGGGCAATCCATGTATTGAGAGCCGTAAAAAATACGAGGACTGAGGCAGTTGTGAGACACATTATGATCAGCCATGAGACAACCGGCTTTATCCCTCCTGGTTTTACATACAGTAAAAGGAGCAGGCATAGAAATGAGAGCGCAAAGGCAGTCAGCCGTCTTGACCAGTCACTGGTGTCTCTCATGTAATCGCCGGAGAGGAGGTTGTTGAGGATATTTGCGTGGACTTCTACCCCGCTCATCCTGTTCCGCTGCTCGGTAAAGGGAGACAGTATTCTGTTTTCAAGTCCTATGGCTGTCAGGCCGACCAATACAATCTTGTCTCTGAAAAAGTCCATGGGATATTTTCCGTCGATAATGTCTGTTAGTGAAATATGCCGGAATGTCCCCGGCGGGCCATAGTAATTGATCTTCATTACAGAGTTCTGCACGATGATCTCCTGCTGCTGACCGCCGGATATCAGCGGGGGCGTTGTTTTGTCGGGGGACGAGCCACTAACAGTTTCAAAAATAACGCGTGAAAAGGAAGACAGTACAACATCCCTGATATGGATGGTGTCGAATACCTTTCTCGTAATGCCGTCGATGTCCTGTTCTATATGAACGTGGCCGAGTCTTTCTGCGGGAAAGGAAAAAGCAGGGTTGACTACACGCTTGCCGCTGTCAATATACACGGGTAAGATAACACGTCCGTGTCTATTGATAGCGTCTTCAAGAAGGGGGTCGCTCTCCGAAGGTTCAGCCATAATGATGTCGAATCCGACAGCACGTGCCGATGGTACACGGTCGAGTAATTTCGCGTAGTACTCTCTGCTGAAGGGCCATCTTCCCAGTTTTCCGAGGGACTTTTCATCAACAGCAGCAATGACGATAGTATCCAGAGGGGTTCTCTGTCCCCTGATCCTGAAGGAAAGGTTATAGAGATGACCGTTTATCTCTTCAAAGAAACCGAGATATTCAGCGCAAAAAATCAGACTCAATCCTATGGCCCATATACAGACAGAGCGGAGCATGTTTCTGGTCAGCGGAGAGGATTTCATGGGTTGGTCAGACCGTCCCCCGGCGAGAAAGAGTCTCGTGATCCGATCCTGAAATTGCCTGATATGTTTTTCTCTGCATCGTTACTAATTTCTATCATCTGAGGTAAGTTTTGTCAATGAGTCGCCGGTTTTCGGTTTTCAGATACAATTACAGTGACTTGTGCCTCCATCCCCCATTCAAAAATTCCTTATAAACCAAAATTAAGCAAGTATTGTGGAAATATTCTAAGAATTTTTGTTCGCTGCGCAATACAGTCTGCACAAAAACAGCATTATTCTGATTCAAAAAAGTTCGATTTCCTTACAATGCATGAAAAGACATCACCACCCAGTTTATTTGTTATAATCGAAAATGGTCTTTTGAGAGGTAACTCCGGATGAATGCGATCGAACTCTATAGAAAGCTGCCGAAAAAGAACTGCGGAGAATGCCGGCAGAAAAAATGCATGCCTTTTGCCCTGTCGTTGATGAAAGGAGAGGCAGAACCGGATGATTGTCCCTACCTGAATCAGGATGAAGCAAACGAGTTGAAGAAACAGATCGTCCATATAGACTGGCGGGAAGACCTGATCCTGAAATTGCGAACAGAGGTCAGGAATATTGACTTCAGGGAGGTTGCCGGTGATATCGGGGCAGCGCTGAAAGACAACTCACTTATGCTGAAATGCATGGGAAGAGAATTCGTGATCGATCCGGATGGAGAAATCACTACAAAGGGTCCGGTCACCCCCTGGATAAAGATACTCCTCCTTCACTATATCAAGACAGGCGGCAGGGCTGATTTAAGCGGTAAATGGGTATCCTTCAGTGAATTAAAGAGCGGTCTGGTCAAGTCCACCTCTTTTACCCGTGACTGTGAAGAGCCATTCAGGGAGATGTTCGACAGAGATATTCAGAAGGTGGACTCAATATTGGCTGGACATGGAGCCCTGAAGCGTGGTGACTTTCCGACGCAGCATGCGTGGCATATTACCCTGCTCCCAAAAGTGCCGGTCGTCATTCTCTACTGGCCTGCGGACAGCGAATTCGGATCAAAGGTGAAGATCCTGTTCGATTCGACCGCTGATAAATTCCTCGATGTTGAATCCCTTATGTTTCTCGTAGAGGGGCTTGTCTATAATGTTGAAGCCAGCCTGGTCTCAAAGTAATTTACGAGGTCCAGGTAGACTTTCCTCTGTCCCCGCTTAATGAAATCAGGAATCCTTATTCCAGGCATACTGCCCGACAAGAGGGACAAAGACACAGGGTGTATGATATTCCTTTGTAAGGCGGTCCCCGGTCTTTCTGGACTTCAGAAGCTGCTGCGAGTAACGATCACCGACAGGGATTACCAATATGCCTCCTTCCGCAAGCTGTTCTAGAAGCGGTTTGGGGACTTCCGGCGCGCCGGCAGTGATGATTATCCTGTCGAAAGGAGCCTCTTCAGGCCAACCGATGCGTCCCGTCGCCGACCCTGATCTGGATATTTGCGTATGAGAGGTCCTGAAACTTCTTTTTAGCTCTTTCAGCGAGTGCGGCTATCCGTTCTATGGAAAATACTTCTTGTGAGAGTTCTGCCAGCACTGCCGCCTGATACCCTGAGCCTGTTCCGATCTCGAGTACTTTTTCCGTTCCGCTCAACTCGAGGAGTTCGGTCATGACAGCGACCATATAAGGCTGAGATATGGTCTGTCCTTCACCAATGGGCAGGGCCATGTCAGCGTAAGCGTTTGAGACTGTTGAAGAGTCGACAAAGACGTGTCTCGGGACCCGCTCCATCGCGGCGAGTACTCTTTTGTCAGAGATTCCCCGCGGGATGAGCTGGGTTTTTACCATCAATTCCCTGAGTTCTTTATATTCCATAGGCTTTATTTATCCTAATAAACGGCAGTTTAACCACAGACTTCTGTGGTGAATGCAATTTATTGAGAAGTTGAGTCGTCAAATAGTGACCATCTAATCGCCCGGCTATTTAACGATTCACTTTTTCCGCCTCTGCGGACCTACCCGCTGTGGCGGGCACCATTCACTGTCTTTCTCCGTGCTCTCGCTTGGAAGGAACAGTACCCGCTTTAAGCGGCGCCTGCTTTTGGCTGTGGCGTATGTTTCTCTAGGTTCATTGTTCCTGTCTCTTGTTACTTATAAATGCCTAATGGCGTTTAGAGATTTCACGCGCTGCCACCACCCCGGAGGCAGACGCCTGTATGAGGCCGCGGCTGACGCCCGCCCCGTCTCCGACCGCGAAGATGTTTTTTATCTCTGTCTCCAGGACGTTCGAAAGTTTAAGCTGCATAGAGTAGAATTTGACCTCAACGCCGTAGAGCAGGGTATGTCTTGAATTGACCCCGGGCGCTATCGTGTCCAGCGCTTCGAGCATTTCCGTGATATTCGAAAGATAACGATAGGGCAGAACAAAGCTAAGGTCCCCGGGTGTCGCATCCTTTAAAGAAGGCTGGACAACACCCTTTGCCATCCTTTCATGGGTCGAACGCCTTCCTGAAAGCAGGTCCCCGAGCCTCTGGACGATTACCCCCTTGCCGATAAAGTTGGCAAGCTGCGCGATATATCTCCCGTAGGAGATCGGCTCGTCAAAAGGCTCGGTAAAATACGTGCTGACGAGAAGGGCGAAGTTGGTGTTGTTCGTCTTCCGCGCAGCATAGCTGTGACCGTTAACAGTCCAGATGCCTTTCAGGTATTCTTTTACGACCTCTCCATAGGGATTCACACAGAAGGTTCTGACCCTGTCATCGAAACGCTTCGAAAAAAATATGAGTTTTGGTTCATAGGTAATACTCGTCAGGGGTTCCAGGACTGACGCGGGGACCTCTACCCTTACCCCGATATCAACAGGGTTCTGGAGCAATGTCAGTTCGAGTTTTTTTGATTCTTCAGCGAGCCATCTCGATCCTTCCCTGCCAGGGGAGAGGATGAGATAATCAGAACGGAACTCTCTGCCGTCTTTGAGGCGTATTCCCCGGTATTTTCCCCTGACCGTGATGACATCCGAGACTTCAGCCTTGAAGAGAACCTCGGTTTTTTTCTGTATGTCTTCCTTCATTTTCTTCAGGAGTGCTTTGCATCTGTCTGTTCCTATATGACGTATCATGGAGGGGACCAGGGTAAGGTTGTTTTTCGAGGCGAGCTTCTCAAGCGCGTTGATCTGTTCCGCGTTGTCTCCAAAGATCTTGTCAGGGGCCCCGTAGTGGATATATAAGCGGTCGACATAGTCTATAAGTGCCCGCACGCTGTCTTTGTCCATATAACGTGAAAGGAACCCTCCCACCTCAGGGGACAGGCTGAGTTTGCCGTCGCTGAAGGCGCCTGCGCCGCCCCATCCGCTGAGGAGATTGCACTCACGGCAGTAGGTGCATGATATCTTCTTCTCCTTTGAAGGGCATCTTCTTTGGTCGATGTCCCTGCCTTTTTCGAGGATCAGGACCCGCAGCTTTTTCTCTGAGTTAAGCAGCTCAAGGGCTGCAAAGATCCCTGCCGGTCCAGCGCCGATTATTATCACATCGTATTGTTTCATTTCAGTCGTCCATCATATCTGATATCTGCCATTTTTCAGTCATAAGCTTCAGCGCGCTGTAATTGGTCAGGTCGAGGTGTACCGGGGATATCGAGACATAATTGCGCTGAACAGCCTCCATGTCCGTGTCTTCTCCGTGCTCCCAGTAAATTTTTCCGCCGCCGATCCAGAAATGTTTTTCACCCCAGGGATTGAGCATCTCCTGAATGGAACCTTCATAGATCCGCTTGCCCTGCCTCGTCAGTCTTATTCCCTGTATCTCTTCCCTGCGGATATTAGGGATATTTACGTTCAAGAGCGTATCATAGGGAAGGGAGTGGCCAAGGACATGGCCGGCTATCTTTGAGGCAAAAAAAGATGCTGTCTCAAAATGATAGTGCTTGTCGGCTATAAGGGAAAAGGCTACCGAGGGGATACCGAATATGGTGCCTTCTATGGCCGCGGCGACTGTCCCTGAATAGGTAATATCATCTCCGAGATTTGCGCCCTTATTGATCCCTGATACGATGAGGTCGGGTTTTTCCGGGAGCAGTTTATTTATGCCGAGGGTCACGCAATCCGTTGGAGTACCGTTTACGCTGAACACACGCTCTCTGATCTCTTCCGCCTTCAATGGTCTGTGCATGGTCAGTGAATGACCGGCAGCGCTCCTTTCCCGGTCAGGTGCTACTATATAAGCATCGCCGAGAGCCTTCATTGTCTTAAAAAGCGCTATTATTCCGGGTGAATGGACACCATCGTCGTTTGTAACCAGTATGACCGCCATATACTGCTATTCTATCAGAAACA
>CAVVAQ010000025.1:0-28110 GCA_963746295.1 uncultured Nitrospira sp.
GCCGGGAACCACGAACCCACGGCATTTGGAGGAAAACCTCAAAGCAATTGCGGTAAACTATACTGCAGAGGAACTCCGCGAACTTAATGCTGCCGCCTCAAAAATCGTGGTGCACGGGGCACGGTTGCCTCAACCCTCGCTGGAATTAACCCGGCGAGAGGCGCCGCTCAAAAACTAGCGTGGTTAGTCATGGAGAAGATAATATGATACGATTTGATAAGGAAACATTGCGTTTGATAGCTAAGGAG
Organism: uncultured Nitrospira sp.; assembly: GCA_963746295.1. Taxonomy (GTDB): domain Bacteria; phylum Nitrospirota; class Thermodesulfovibrionia; order Thermodesulfovibrionales; family UBA6898; genus JAOUFP01. The sequence continues at coordinate 249 of CAVVAQ010000025.1, forward strand.
GATAAGCAATGCAAAAACGCAAATTATGGAAAAGCGGGCTGGAAGTTTCGGCTTTCGGACTCGGCTGCATGGGAATGAGCTATGGCTACGGTCCGGCTGGCAGCTACACTCGAACTAACGTCTCAGGATTTGCGCGAGATCGATAGCGCCGCCTCAAATATAACGATCCAGGGTGATCGCTACCCTGAAGCCCTGGAAAAAAGGACAGGTATCTAACCAGCAAGAACAGAGGGAGCCCTCGGGAGAGGACCCTTGAGTGAGAACAAACTTTTATTTAACACGGAGGAAAAAGCAATGACAATGAATGTACGAGGTTACGCAGCACAGTCCGCCAAGGATGCCTTAGCGCCATTTCGCTTTGAACGCCGCGATCAGCGGCCTGACGACGTGGCTATCGAGATACTCTACTGCGGCGTATGCCATTCTGACCTGCATACCGTCCGCAATGACTGGGCGAGCTGGTTTCCCACGACGTACCCGGTCGTGCCCGGCCATGAGATCATCGGCCGTGTGACAAGCGTCGGAAAGGATGTCAAACGCTTCAAGCCGGGAGATCATGTCGGTGTCGGCTGCATGGTCGATTCCTGCCAGAAGTGCACAGCCTGCGAACAGGGACATGAACAGTATTGCTGCGGAGATCGCGACATTCACCTATAATCATGTTGACCGCCGTGACAAGATGCCTACCTATGGCGGGTATTCCGAGAAGATCGTGGTATCGGACAAGTTTGTGCTCAAGATTCCCGATGGGCTGGACCTGAAAGGGGCAGCGCCCCTCCTCTGCGCAGGCATCACTACGTGGTCGCCGCTCCGCCACTGGAAAGTGGAGAAGGGCAGCAAGGTGGCGGTGTCGGCCTTGGCGGACTGGGTCATATGGCGCTGAAGCTTGCAAATGCGCTGGGCGCCGATGTCACGCTGTTCACCCGTTCAGCCGGGCAAAGAGAAGGACGCGCGCCGTCTGGGCGCCCATAATGTCGTGCTCTCCACCGACAAAGGCCAGATGGCATCCGTCCAGGGACGGTTCGATCTGATCATCGATACCGTGCCCTATGTCCATGACCTCAACCACTATCTGCCGACGCTGACGATCAACGGCACGCTGGTGCTTCTCGGGTACGTGGGTGATCTGGAGTCGATGCTGAGCACTGTTCCCCTGGTGATGGGGCGCAGGTCGGTTGCGGGATCGGTCATCGGCGGCATTGCCGAGACCCAGGAGATGCTCGACTTCTGCGGCAAGCATGGCATCACGTCAGATGTCGAAGTGATCAAGATCCAGGATATCAATGAAGCGTATGAACGCATGCTGAAGAGCGATGTGAAATACCGCTTTGTGATCGATATGGCCTCGCTGAAGGCCTGATACAATGTGAAAAGGATGATGAATAGTCAAAAAAGTATTGATATTGTCTGCAAGTCCAAGGAAAGGCGGAAATTCTGATCTGTTATGCGATCAGTTCATGCTTGGGGCCAAAGAATCAGGGAATCAGGCGGAAAAGATATTCTTACGGGACAAAAAGATCAATTATTGTACTGGATGCGGCGCCTGTCAAGGTAATGGAGGCAAGTGTGTTCAGAAGGACGACATGGCTGAAATCCTGGATAAAATGATAGCTGCCGATGTGATCGTGATGGCAACACCTGTTTATTTTTACACCATGAACGGACAGATGAAGACACTGATTGACAGAACCTGTCCGAGTTATACCGAAATCAGGAATAAGGATTTTTATTTCATTGTGGCGGCTGCCGACAGCAGCAAGCGGGCAATGGAGAGGACTTTGGAAGGATTCAGGGCATTTACATCCTGCTTGAGCCGGGCAAAAGAAAAGGGGATTATCTACGGAACCGGCGCCTGGAAGATGGGAGACATTAAAGGAAGCAAGGCGATGACCCAGGCATATGAAATGGGGAAAAAAGTATAAGTATGAGAAGAAGACTGGTCACGTTCGAGCCCGGTGCCCGGACGGCATGGCATACCCACCCGTTCGGGCAGATGCTGATCGTGACGGCTGGAATTCGGCTGGATTCATCGATCGGGCGGTCCAATCGAGGAAATCCTGACCGGGTGACGTTGTCCGGCAGTGATCGACCTGGATTTCAACAGACGAGTCCTCGACTGTTCAAGCAGTTGACTATAGAGCGCAATACATTCCTCGAAAAAACTCACTTGCTTTCGCTCTTGCTTAACTGTACGGAAAACTGTTACAATATATCTAGAATTTTAGAGGTTTTTGCCGTTTATGAGGCCACAAAGACTTTTTGACTTTGTGGCCTTTTTTATTTGTTGAGACCTTCTGAGGTTTGAATTTAAAAAAAGGAGGTAGGAAGGAAATGGCTAATGGAACAGTAAAGTGGTTCAATGACAGTAAAGGTTTCGGGTTCATCGCGAATGAGGATGGCAGTGAAGCTTTTGCCACCATACGTCCATCCAGGGTAATGGCTTTAAGAGTCTTGCCGAGGGTGAGAGGGTCAGCTTTGATACTGAAAAGGGCCCGAAAGGACCCAAGGCGATCAACGTCGTTAAACTGTAACCGACCTGGCGGTCCCCCTGCATAGCACAGGGGGACTTCATTTGAAAGATGAAAAATGACCTATCGTGAAAAGTGTGATGCAAGGCTGGAAAAAATAAATCAGAAGCAAAACGCAGGCCTTATTTCCAAACGCTTTCCTGAGGTTCGAGCATAGTCGTTGACATGAAACACCACAGGAACGGAATATGCGCGATTCTTATATCGCGAACTCTCAATTTTTCGTCTGGCAGTCACGCGTATTTTCATATTGAGTGCCTGAACAGAGATTGCAAGGATTGTACAGAGGGCTTTGATTTGGATCAGGTCGTTGCTACGATGATCAGGAGTCGTACATCCTTGAGAGAAGGGCAGTTGGATTGTGAGGGAAATAGTCTTACTTCCAGTCATGTCAATATCAGCTACAAAGTCACTATACAGTACAATGGAAATTAAAAAACGTGGAGTTCCCCCAATTTAGCGGATACTCATAGGCTGCCACAGACAGCTGTCAGGAGGAATTATAAAATGAAACAGCAGGGTAAAAAGGATACGGTGGAAAAAGACAGAGAAAATACAGGGAAATGTGCGGAAAAAACTCAAGCTGCCGAAAAACCTATAGGAGCAAAGAAACTAGCGGCAATGAAAAAAATTACTGCAAAAGTCAAAGTGACTGAAAAACCGGTTATCGCTGCAAAACCCAAAATGGCTGTGAAGTCTACTACACTGGCAAAACCAAACGCAAAATCTCTTGGTATCCAGAAAACATATATTGAGTCTCGCAATAGCTACGAAGTCACATTCAGGCTGCCTGGTGGGGCTTCACTCAAGGCAGATAAGGTAACCGTGGTCGGAGACTTTAATAACTGGGAGAAGGAAGCCACTCCCTTAGAGAAACAAAAAAACGGTGACTTTACCACAATAGTCGAACTTGATGCAGGGAAGGAATATCGTTTTCGCTACCTCATAGACGACCAGAGGTGGGAAAATGACTGGCATGCTGACAAATATGTGAAGAGCCCTTACGATGTCGAAGATTCGGTAGTTTGCGCATGGGTTGCGGGTTAGAATCCAGCAAGGTCTAAAAATATTCTCTTGCTATAATTATGATCCTTACACCTGGATATAGATAAATTGAAAGGCGACAGACAACAAAAGGAGATGGGAAGATGAAGAAATGTTTTTGCACCTTGTAGTATTTATAGTCACTTATAGATAAAAAAGTCGAGACGTGACAGGCTTACAAGACTAAATGCATTATTCCGTGTTACCACTCTTCCCAGTGAATATTTTCCTCCTTGTTATTTTTCCCCTGTCAAGAATGCTATAGCAGATTGGTTTTTGGAGTGTGTGAATCCAACGGAAGGATTTCCTTTATTAGTCCTGTTACGTATGCGTTTGCATCCTCCCTTTGCTCATATGCGCATTCCCTGTCCTTTATCCGCTCTGTCTTATGAGTCTCCAGGTCAATCCTGATAACTTCAACACAGTAGAGAGAGTCTTTCAGGGTTACACCGTAAGCCCACAGCAAACCATCAGCGTCCCTGCCGATCGTTCCCCTGCTCACCGGTTTCCTGAACTCATTCCTGATTATGTCCTCAGCGGAGAAATGCGATGTTTTCTTCCTTTTCATTAATTATCCGGGTAAGCTAACTGAAGTATATCTCCAACCATTTCTTCAGGTGTATATTTCCCGCTTAACAGTTCACTGAGAACAATAGACATAAAGGCTATTTGTTGAGGCTCACTACCGGCATTCCCCACCCAATCTTCGATGATTTCCCTGGTAATATCCTTGTTTCCCAACTGTGCTTTTCTCGTCATCTCATTATATAGGCTATCCAATGTGGACATTTGTTGTCCTCCTTACTTTTTGTATCTCTATTATACCATGCCGAGCTGCTAAAGGATTTTCAGGAATACATTACGTGTTCTGTGAAGTCACACCATAAAATCAATAATGCGCTTCTGTGTTAAGCTACGTATGTGCTTGTGATACAGATCGTTTTTACGAAAGGGAGGACTGATTATGGAAAGTGACAAGAATACGCAATGCTGGGATTACATTAACTGCGGTCATGGAAAGGATTCATTATGCCCTGCGGTTGAACAAAAGGCAGGCAAATCGTGCTGGCTGGTGGCAAAGACATTATGCGGGGGCAGGGTGCATGGCAAACACACCCAAAGGACCAAATCATGTGAGGGATGTGCCTTTTACATATATATGCATGTATTACGTACCAACCCGACCCCTCAACCCTACAATGAAACGAGAAGGGTTTAAGCACGCAGCAGAAATCTACCTTGTAGAGGGCTGAAGGCTTTCCATGATTCGATTTAAGACATAATCAGGCACCGTGGAGCTAGTACTATTCCGGGAAATGCTGTACAATGAGGGCAGATATTATCAAGGAGGCATCGCATGAGCAAAGAAAAAAATAAGCAAAAGGCAAATGCAAAGAAGAAACCACAGCACAGCCTGAAAGAAAAAAGACAGGCAAAGAAAGAAAAGACCGAAGGTAAGCCCCTCCAATTGAGCTCCCTCTGAGCTTCTCGTGGGCAGGTTTGATACCTGATCCCAGGGCCTGCCCATTATAATTCTTCCCTGTCGGCTGGTTGATGCTGAAAAGGCACTTATCGGAAATATCCCCGATCCCGATACCATCACCCGATACTATCAAAGGTGCAGCTGCCTCCCTTTTGACTATTATCATACGAAACCATATCTGATAGAATGGTGCTATGGAAGACGATGTATTGTCCAGGGTGATCGCTGTTGAGAAAGAGATACAGGTCTTCCTCGAAGCCGAACGGAGCAGGGTCCGGCTTCACCGGACGTACCTTCCCTGAAAAAGTCGCCTCTGTAAAGAAACGGATGGAGGAGATCGCCGGGGAGGTCGGAAGGATATTGCCGGGGTTGGCTGTGGAGATACGGGACATTTCACAGCATATCGGGGAGCGGGAGAGAGAGGCATACTGCAGGCTGAAGCATTTCAAGGACAGAAAGATCAGGGGATAAGATGTATGGCAGCATGCAGCCAACAGATAGAGCATCCTGAAAGAGCCTCAACGTTATTATTTTTAGTAGACGAATCATCCATTTCGTGATAAGTTTGTTGAACACAGCGTGTAATCATTTGTGAAGCGGATTAAGACTGATGGATTTTAAAAATAACCATTGAAAAAGAGGAGGAACGAGACCTATGAGTATAGTCGAGCGTGTAAAAGGAATTTTGCTCAAGCCGAATGAGGAGTGGCAGACCATAGCAGGAGAAACCACAACTATTGCTGAGCTTTACAAGACCTACATAATGATCCTGGCGGCAATTGGACCGGTGGCCTCTATTATCGGAATGTCGCTTGTCGGTATAAGTTTGCCTTTTGCGGGATCATTTCGTATACCAATAACGACCTCGATTGCTTCCGCGGTTGTTAGCTATATACTGACCCTTGGCGGCGTTTACGTATTGGCTCTCATCATCGACGCGCTGGCCCCCACCTTTACAGGGGAAAAGAATATGAACCAGGCTTTCAAGGTGGCCACCTATTCCTACACTCCCGGATGGTTAGCGGGAATCTTTACCATAATCCCCGCACTCAGCATTTTGGGCATCTTGGGCCTCTATGGTCTGTATCTTCTTTACCTGGGACTTCCCGTTCTCATGAAGTCACCTCATGAAAAATCATTGGGATACACGGTCGCCGTCATTGTAGCGGCTGTTATTATTTTTGTAGTTATCGGTATTGTATCCCGCGCCTTTATTACCTTCCCTGCGCCAAACATGCCCATGCACGGAATGTGATAAAGGGTGGCCGGAAGAAAGTACCTGTTCGCGTCTTTACAGGGCAGCAAGATATGTGACGCGACAAAAGACAATGAATGATACGACATCTTCTATTGCAGGATAATACATACAGCCTTACCGGGATGAAAAATGGGCAGAGTGTTGAACTCAGGAACTGGCAGCCGATAAGCCATCGACCAATGTCTTGATCTTTGCCTTCTGTTCGTCATTGAGGTCATGGAACATAATTCCCATGCCGATGCCCTGTTGACAATACTTTATCTGTCCCTTCACCGTTATCTTTTCTTCCCCAACAGGAATGGTAACGTCGATCATCTCACCCTCGTCAAAAATTTGAATTGCTGAAACAAAAATGCCACCTTCGCTTATATCGTTGCAGGTACACTGCTTTGCGCCATCGATGAGGATGTCCTCCCTGAAGGGGATTCGCCGGCTGTTTCTTCTTTCTTCTCCGTATTGATTCATCTTGGTACACCCTCCTCTCAGAATAGCTTGTGAGCTGTATGTTTTAACATCTTTTTTGTCTCTGACCAGCCTTTCATCACTGTACCACACTCAGCGTCGTATTTAAAAGACTCTAATCAGGCAGTCCAGCCTCCGGAGTTGGCGGCCTGCAGCAGTGTCCATTGTTACAGATTCACGGGGCAGGCCGTTCTGCTTTAAATATTCTTTAACTTCCCTGATGCTGAATTTTCGATAAAGACAGACCCGTTGATAAGCTGAAGGTTCGGGTGTTGTAACGGCGGTGGTTATGAAATATAAGTAGAGGTTTTTGGAGGGTTTTCTGCTAAAATGGAGAAGACATGATAAGAGACGCCGAAGCGCTTAAGCGGTTTGAGGACTCTGTGATCAGAGAAGGGCAATTGTCGCATCAGCAGGCCTTAAGTCTGTTTGAGGCGATGTGGCAGGAAGGAGTGGCACTTGGCGTCTTGCCTCCTAAAGACCCGCTTGAAGGGATAGAAGTTGATATGCGCATATCGCGGATCGTGAACTCATGTTCGAAGAAATCCTCTCAAGAATAGCAACCGGGCTCGCGCGCCACCATATTCCATACATGATTATCGGTGGTCAGGCGGTGCTGCTTTACGGTGAGCCGCGCCTCACCAGGGATATCGACCTTACCCTTGGTGTAAATACGGACCAGCTCAATGAGGTCCTTACCGTTGTCAAAGAAGCCTCTCTTATGCCCTTACCTAAGGATATTGATCAGTTTGTTAGGCAAACAATGGTGTTGCCGGCAGCCGATGATGCCTCGGGTATCCGGGTGGATTTTATCTTCTCCTTTACGCCTTATGAATCTCAGGCGATCGCGAGGGCGAAGCGGGTGACGATAAAGGAACAGGAGGTCTCCTTCGCCTCCCCCGAGGACGTGATCATCCATAAGATTTTTGCAGGAAGGCCACGGGATATGGAAGATGTAAGGACTATTCTTCTTAAGAATCCCGGCCTCGATATTTCTTATATACGGAACTGGCTGAAGGAATTTGACGAGTCTTCTGACAAAGGAAATTTTTTCACCGCCTTCGAGAGCATTTTGAATGACGTCCGTAAGAATTGAGTATAAGAATAGGGAAATGAGCACGGAAACATCCATAGAATGGACGGAAAAATACAACAATGCAAAGCCTGACCCTCCCACAGGGGATCACAACCCAGTTCAAGGCATTGACAAACGTCATGATGCTGGTCATCCTGGCGGTGACATCCGCAACTTCGGCGCTTTTCTTCATCCTACTCGAAAGCAAAATGCTCGCCCTTATTGCAGCAGGGTCCTGGGGCTACTTTCTGTCTTCCGGCTCATGAAAAAGTGAACTGACATCGCCGCAATGCTCACCTTCTCGCTATATTTTACAGACCTGGCGTAGCATCAGAAATTTTGAGTTCACCTGATAACAAACATACAAGAGATGTTATCAGCTATGTTAATTTCCGACAACAACGAATACTGGGGGCAGTGTCGAGTTCTTAAAAAGGCAAGAAGAAAGATCGTGGCCCTTCTGCTGTTGCTCTCTTTGTTATTTGCGTCGTCTGAAAAAATTCAGTAGAACAATCAGGGTCGCAATTGTCGCAGGTCCTTTGAATTTAATGTTACCAGCATCGTCTTGCAGTTGCAGGCTTGATTGCTGATTATTATTTCTAGTGAGCTTTTTAATAAAAAACCTTGCGAAAAAGACGCAAACAATAAGCAGCGTGAGTGTCGTTTCACCAAGCCCCGGCAACTTATTGATAAATTGTGTCAGTTCCGCAAGGTTCATTTAATCCTCTATTCCCGCATTTTCTGCCGTTCTTCAATCCTTTTGACAACGTCTTTCGCAACTTCCAATATTTCAACGGCTGTCTTCACATCCTCCCCGATATACAGCTTTAGCCCGACCACGAGAGGTTCGAGATGCTTTTCAGCAGGAGAATTGACGAGAATGCCAAGCGCTTCCTTCGCATGCCCTGCCGCCGCAAGCTTGACAAAAAGCTCTATTGCATCATCGATTGATTTTTCAACCAAGGCTGTATCATGAATATACCTTTTTGCCGATTCCAGCGCTTCGCCTCCGTTGCCGAGTGCGCTAAGTATGCAAGCCAATGTATGGTGAATGCTTGAATTATCCGGCAATATAGAAACCGCCTGCCGCGCCCATTCTTCAGCCTTATGTAACAGTGACATATCTCTGTGTTTATAAAATGCCCACGAAACACTGTTTAACAAGGTTGAGTCTTCCGGATTCCTGCTGATAATTTCTTCGGCTGTTTGCATGGCGTCCTTATCCCTTGCCGGTATCTTCAGCAACAATTCTATTAATGTAATGTAAGCCGCAGTTAAGTCAGGCGTTAATTCAATTGCTTGACGAATAGCTTTTTCAGCTTCTTCAAATCTGCCTAGAAATTCAAGACTATTTCCTTTGTTGAACATGGCCACTGCCACCTTTTCAACGATCTGAGATTCGGGCCGGTCTTTGTATTTGGCTGCCAGTTCATCGTAAACCTGGATCTCCTCATCCGTGCGGTTGAGTGCTCCGAGACTAACTCCTTTGTTTACCATGGCCTTTGCAACCTTTTCAGCGATCTGAAGTTCTGGGCGATCTTTGAATATTGCTGCCACTTCATCGTAAACCTGAATCGCCTCATCCCTGCGGTTTAGTGTATCGAGACCAACTCCTTTGTAAAGCATGGCACTTGCTACCTGTTCAACGAGCTGAGGTTCAGACCGGTCTTTGTATAAAGCAACCACTTCATCGTATACCCGAATCGCCTCATCCGTGTGCTTGAGTGCGCCAAGCCTAACTCCTTTGTTTACCATGGCCTTTGCAACCTTTTCAGCAATCTGCACTTCTAGCCGGTCTTTGTATCTGGCTATAACTTCATCGTATACATAAATCTCCTCATCCGTGCGGTTGAGTGCGCCGAGACTTACTCCTTTGTTGAACATGGCCCTTGCCACCTGTTCAGCCATCTGAGCGTCCGGCTGATTCTTGTATAGAACCACCACTTCATCGTATACATGAATCTCCTCATCCGTGCGGTTGAGTGCGCCGAGACTTACTCCTTTGTTGACCATGGCTCTTGCTACCTTTTCAGCCATCTGAGCGTTCGGATGATCCTTGTATAGGGCCACCACTTCATTGAATACCTGAAGCGCCTCATCACTACGGTTGAGTACGTCAAGCCTAAATCCTTTGTTGAACATGGCCATTGCCACCTGTTCAGCTATCTGAGCTTCCGGTCGTTCTTTGTATATGGCTACCAGTTCATCGTAAACCTGAATCTCCTCATCCGTGCGCTTGAGTACGCCAAGCCTGAATCCCTTGTTGAACATGGCCCTTGCCACCTGTTCAGCAATCTGCGCTTCGGGCCGGTCTTTGTATCTGGCAACAACTTCATCGTAAACCTGAATCTCCTCATCCGTGCGGTTGAGTACGCCGAGACCAAATCCTTTGTTGAACATAGCCATTGCTACCTCAACTATAAGGTCTGTTTTATTTGAACTTTCAAATTTTGTAATTAGCTCATCAAACTTTTTAAGTGCCTGTTCGTAGTTTTCATCTATGCCAAACTTGACACCTTGTTCGTATATTTCTCTTGCTTCCTTAAGTTCCATATTTACTTCATCAATGTTTTCCTCCTTCGCCACCGTTTGTTTGTCAACTGCCATCAAGTTTTTCATTGCCTCACTAACATAGGACGACTCAAGAAAACTCTTCGGCGTGGAAGTAATAATTCTCTCAAGGAGCTGACGATTCGGAACTTCCTTTATTGTCTCTTCATAGGCTAGATAATGGTCACGGCAGAGTTCCGGTGAAAGTCTGCAGGCCTCTTCCGTTATCAGCCTTGCAGCAGATTCAGGGTCATACATGCTGACCATGAATTTAACCGCAGCCTTGACACGGTCAGATGGCCTGCCGCGTCTCCGCATAAGGTAGTAAATGTTGTACATCCGCTCCGCGATTCTATAGTATTTTGTTCTCTTCCCTTCCATCTCAACAACTACAAACCCACGGCTTATAAGCCTGTTAAGCAATGAACTTGTCTTGTTAACATCCAGTCTGGCAGCTTTTGCTATTTCACGCGCCGTTGACGTATCCCACAATCCGGCAAGGGCAAGATAAACCTTTCTTTCTATTGCGGGCAGACTTTCGAGTTGGCTCTTAAAATATTCTGTGTGATCGTCGACTAAATCAATAAGGTCATCGAGAAGTTGTCTGAATGAGCGATGTGCTCCGAACTTTGCGATAATGGTAATCAGTCGTGGATTCCCTCCGGTCAATATCCTGATCGGCCTTATCTGTTTACCCGTAAGCTTTTGCCCTGTTATCAGTTCCCACACAGCATTACATTCATCATCATGAAGGGGAATAAGTTCATGCATTTTAAATAGCTCATACATCGCACGTGAATCATTTCCAAGCTTTACAAACCTGTTCGTGGCTATATGCTCTATCTTTGACGACATTTTTCGTAGAGTTTCTAGATCATCAGGATTTTCAAATTTTGTAGTGGCTGTTGCCAGCAGCATAAGTCTCGGCTCATTGATCAGGGTATGCCGTATCTTCCATGCTTCATCTTCGCTCTTGAGGTCATTGAAAAGCATGTTGAGATTTTCGACTACGAGAAGTATCTTTTTGCCCTTAGTGTCGGCAAAGTCCATTAGCTGCCCAAGCGCACGTTCTGCAAGCGTTTGGTCATCAGACTCATTTTTCAGTTCAGAATACGTGCGGATACATTTTGGATCATCTGTTTGTTCCGATAGATGAAACATCGCTTCAAGCCAGAACTCACCAGCCGAGACCACTTCATAGCTCTCTTCCGAGAAGATTAGGGGATACCAGCGGTTGCTCAGTTCCTCGTTCCTTTCGATTTCCGCTGCGACTCGTAGAGCAAGAGTGGTTTTACCGCTGCCGCGCGGGCCTATAACCAGCACATGCTGGTTTGAGTCTGTTACATTGTCTTTTATTATCCTGATGATCATTTCCGAAGTCGGCATGGCGGACCACAAAGTTTTCTATAAGTTCATCTTCGGTAAGAAAGGATGGGTTATATTTCATGAAACGTTTTGCCATTGCTTAAATTCCCCTTTCAAGGACAGGCACATAAAAGTAGCTATACCGTTTTTTCCACCAGTCCTGAAGAAGATACGATTCAAACACATATCCGCCTTTGCTTACTTGAATGTATCCGTCGTGTTCGAGTACCCGCAGAATTTCCTCTTCGGCGGACTGAACGCTTATTTCGTCAAACTCATAACCCTTCTGCAAGGCAGCAAGGGTCTGCCGTGTAAGACAGCCTGTCACAGCGGTCTCGGTCAGCATTTCGAGGGCCAGAGGGAAAAGTTTCCGGTCCGAGGACGAGCTTCAGTCGGTCTTCATAATGGGTGAGCTCAGCATGGCCCCGTATGCCGAGCATTTCGCTTTCGTATATATCGTTGACTTCGTCGGAATAAAAATCCATCCTCCCTCTTCGCTTACACCTGTCGTATACATGTGTAAAGAACATCTGGACATGGTGGGGGATACAACACCCAATTCTCTTTACCATTGCGGCTTCCGCGTTATTTTTAAAATGAATGCCGTATTCTATGGCAAGTGCCTGAAGACATCCAATAGCTGTTGAATCGTCCCAGGGCTTCAGATCAAAGGGTTGAAAGTTATTGATCGTTGCGCTGAGGCCAGCCTGACGCAATATCGGTTCAAAGCCGATGCTGCCTGAAAGCACAATCCTTATTTTCCCCTGATGTTCAAGGCTGTTTTTCGCAGCCAGGACATAAACTCATCCACCTTTGCTTTTCGTTCGGATGTAATTTTGAAATCTTCGCCCTTAACATGCGGTTTACCATGAGAGGGACTTCGTCAATAAGCAGCAAAACCGGTTTTTCCGAACCCGCAAGAATCGAAAAGAGGGAATCTCCCTTTTCACGTCCAGTTTCCGGAGGTGAGCCCGGCGCGAAGTTTGATACCAATTTCTCCAAGGTTCAGCTCCTCTATGCTTTCGGCAATCTTGTTTAGCGCATTTGAAAACAAATCTTTTGTCTTGTTCCAGAGAGTTGTGTAAGGTTTGAGTGCTGACTTATTTCGACGATGGCATCTTCGGCAAAGGATGCTTTTTGCAGGTCTACAAACAGGCATGTATAACGGCCATTGAGTTGTCTTTTGATTTCTTTCATAATGCTTGTCTTGCCCATACGTCTTTGCGCAACCAGTAGAATATGGGCACCTTCATCGAGCTTATCTATCAGCAGCTTGGTATCGCTTTCCCTGTCCCAAAAACGATCCCCCTCAACCCAGTTACCATAAGCTTGTTTAAGCTTCCGATTCATAACGCCTCCTTGCAAACAAAATTGTTGCCAACAAAACTGTTTTGATTATAAAAGAAGCAAACGTGCCTGTCAAGATATTTAAAACAATTTTGTTGGCATGAGCAGGTAGGCAGGCATAATGACAGGGAGTCTCTTGCGGGCGTTGGTGAATTAGTTAACTCATTTGTCGCATTATCAGCTTTGGTGAATAGCTATGGGTTGAAACAGGCCGAACCATCTTATTCATGATTTTCTTTTGTAATCTACCTAATTTATCTCATCTTTATTCGTGTTGTGTTCTGTGAGAAAGTGAGGTGGCTGAATTCATTGCATGATCAGGGGTCTGGTTTGTTTCCAGGGCAAAGACGAAGGCTAAACGTTCTCGACCATCTCCCAGACGCCGCAGGGGCATATGCCGGCACAGAAACCGCAGCCTATGCACTTGTCCTCATCGACAACATATTCGAATGAGCCGTCCTCATGTTCGACCCTGCTGATGGCATCCCAGTAGCAGGTCGGCTCGCACATGTGGCAGTCGCGGCAGGTAGCGCAGGACATGCATTTATTCGCATCTCCTTCGGGAGTAAAGTCACCGTGGCAGGCATCATAGTACTCCTTCTTGATTTTCTCATAGGGGATCACCTCTTTGACCTCGGGATTCCGGGGAGCATGCGCCAACTGGTAATGGATCGTCTCTGCAGCGAGCCTTCCCTGTCCAATGGCATGGGTGACCAGACCAAGACCTGTTGCGTCGCCTATGGCAAAGACCTTCACATCCGAGGTCTGGCCGATCTCGTTCACCGTTATCCAGCCCCTTTCGTTATGGATGCCGGGAGGTAAAAAGTCGAGGATGGGAACATCGCCGATAGAAATCACTACAACGTCAGCGTCGAGCGAGGTGCCGTCCTTGAAGAATATCTTTTTCGCGTCATGATCATATTTTTCCGTGAATTTCGGCCAGAGGATCTGTGTCCCCTTTGCCGTTGCCGTTTCCATCTCTTTTCCAAAGGCTGCAGGCTTCTGGATATCGACCGCTATCACTGACCCGGCTCCCAAATTATACGCCTCTGAAGCAACGTCCATACCCACATTGCCTGCGCCGATGACTACCACCTTTTTGCCGTTCAGTCCGGACAGTTTCCCGCTATTGCTCTCCTTCAGAAAGTCATAGGCTGTTAAGATATGCTCTGATCCGGGGAAGGTAACCGTCCTCGGCTTTTGCGCTCCGCACGCCACCACCACAACTTCATGGTTTTTGTAAATCTCATCGAACTGAGGGCGGTCTATCTTTGCATTCAGGTGGACTTTGACCCCCAGTTCAGAAAACCGTGAAAGCTCCTTCTCGAGTATGTCATGGGGCAACCGCTCCCGGGGGATGCAATACTCTATCTTGCCTCCCAGTTTATCCATCGCCTCGTAGAGGTCAACAGAATGGCCCTTCAGCGCAAGCTGCCAGGCAGCGCTGAGACCGGCAGGGCCTCCGCCGATCACTGCTATCGTGTGCCCGGTCGGCTTCTCCTTTTTCGGGGCCGGCAGTTCGAGGGCAAGCCCCCCCAACTTATCGATGTTCAATGGCTTGTCGATCAACCCTCTTGTACAACTGTTCATGCAGAGGTTCGGGCATATCTGTCCGCAGACTGTTGCAGGAAGCGGGCTGTACCGCAATACCAGTTCAAGCGAATCCTGAAGCCTCCCCTGTCTGATGAGCGTCGCCCTCTTATGAGACGGTATATGGGTGGGGCAGGCATAGGCGCAGGGTGGATTATATTTTTCATTTGACCATACCGGTTTGTTCCGTCGGTCCGCACCGGTAGTGATATAGGGCAGCAGAGTCAGTTCATGGTCAAGATATTCAGCGAAGATCCCGCCCTGTCCGACTTCCTTTTCCCACATATTCTTCCTGAAGTCAGAGGTGGACATCTTAGACCATCTCCTGGCCCTCTTTTCCTGGGGTGTATGGGCGGTGAGCTTTTTCCATGCATCAGTTGAACGGGTAAGCTCTTCATAGTAAGACATCCTGTCGATCGCCTCAAGATAGGATTTCATATTCGTCTTAAGCCATTCCCAGTCCTGCGGAGTCAGTTCCAGGAGCTTTACGTCCCTTTCACTGTACCCCTGGATCGGCCCCCTGAAGTATATCGTCCCGCCGACCATCCCAACACAGGGACGGTAGCCGAGCACATTATCCGGATTTCGCGGATCTACGCCGCAGACCACGGCAATCCCCCCGGCCTTGAATTCGGCAAAGGAATCTCCCACATTTCTGAAATACCACGACTGCGGGGGTTCAAAGCGCGGATTATGCTTTGTCATCGTATCACAGCGTGCCCCGCCGCTCCCCTGCACATACATGGTCCCCTGCGCTGCCGCGTTAAAGGCCCCGTTCGTCACATCGCCCAGGACCGTTATCTTTGCGCCGCAGTTCAGCCAGCCCGCGTCATCAGAGGCGCTGCCATACGCAACGATCTCTGTCCCGGGCATGCCCATACTCCCCAGTCTCTGTCCCGAGGTCCCTTCCACGGTCAGCTTAATAGTCTCCCCCCGCGGCCAGATACGGCCGCCGATGCCGTGCTGTCCATTCGCTATAATACGCAGTTCACGCACACCTTCCTGAACAGCCTCCTGCACCTGCTCTTCAAGGATACGGGACGGAACGCGGTTGCCCTTCACAATACCGTGAAGGGTAACGGTATTGGTCGCCGGGGTTTGGGGATTGGCTTTTTTACTAACCCCTGACCCCTGATCCCTGATCCCTGTCTTCTTCTTAGCAGGCATAACTTATCCCCAATCTCTCTGCCATCGCTTTATCATCAATGCTCAAACCATCGGACATGCCTATCGGCAGCTCGGTACTCCTGCCCAGAGGGGCAAAGATCTTGCGCAGTTCGACATCAGCGGACTTAAAGACATCTACAACACGTTCCGCAACCTTATCGGGATCAAGCCTCCGGTAGAGCTTCGGGTCCTGTGTGGTGATACCCCTTGGGCAGAACCCTGTATTGCAGAGGTTGCAGCGGTTGTATTCATCTCCGAAGCAGTCAGAGGCTGTCTGCATGATATATTTTCCGATAGCGACTGCCGATGCGCCGAGCATGATCAGAGCGGCAGCATTTGCAGCAAGGTTGCCTTTTTTCCCGACGCCTCCTGCCGCGATCAGGGGAAGTTCGTTCTGTTTTCCCTGTTTTACAAGGTCGAGGTAGCATTCCCTGATGTTCGATGCTATGGGGTGCCCCATCTTGTCCATGGACACATTGTATGCAGCTCCGGTACCGCCGTCCTCTCCATCGATGCTGAGCGCCCCTGCGTAAGGATTTCTGGCAAGGTTATTTAAAACAGCCCGCGCTGTCTTCGACCCTGATATCTTCGGGTAGACCGGGACCCTGAAACCCCACGCCATGGACATCGACTGGATCATCTTGGCCACAGCCTCTTCAATAGAATATTTTGTCTGGTGTGTCGGGGGTGACGCGAGGTCGACAAACTGGGGAACTCCCCGTATCTTTGATATCAGCCTCAGCACCTTCTGGGCCATCAGCAGTCCGCCGTCACCAGGCTTTGCTCCCTGACCGTACTTGATCTCGATTGCAGCAGGGTCCTCTACCATATGCGGGAGGGCATGGATGATCTCATCCCAGCCAAAATACCCTGAAGCGATCTGGATGATGAAGTATTTCAGGTATTTCGACCTCAAAAGCCTTGGGGACATACCGCCTTCTCCGGAACACATGACAACAGGAAGTCCCTCTACCTCATTGAGATAGGCAACACCCATCGCAAGCCCTTCCCACATCGGAGGTGAGAGCGCACCGATCGACATGCTGCCGATCATAATAGGATAGATCTCACGAACAGGAGGAACAAACCTGCCGCTCTTCTGATCAAGCGCCAATTCTCCGTTCACACTTGTCAGCGGCAGTTCATCCGGAGGCAATATCCTTCCCAGAAGACTCCTGATACGGAATTCATGCCTGCCTGCATCAAGCGCAGGGTCAGTAAGCATGGATATTCTCGTAAACTTGATTCTGTCGAGTGTTGATATAGCCGGATCATTCCTCCGGCCGCCCCGCTTGTACCCGTCTCCGCCTTTATTCTTATAATGCAGGAACTTGTTCTGCGGATTGATCTCAGGCTCAATCGCTTCATTCGGGCAGACGAGCGTACAGGTCCCGCAACCAGTGCAATACCTGTCCATATCAGTGACCTGCACTACTATAGGCACTGTCTTCCTCTTCGTCGTCGGACCAGGGATGGGCCCTTCTGAACGGACTTCTCTCTGTACCTGTACAGAAGGCACAATGGCCTTGACCGGACAGACAGCCGTGCATTGGCCGCATCGTTTGCACCGGTCGTCTCTCCAGCGTATGATATAGGGAAACTCCCGTAAAGAGAGCTTATGATTATGGTCTAGCCTTTTAGCTGGTTCCATACCGTAACCTCCTGAGCCTGCGGCGAAATGATCACCATATCGTATTTCATCGGAAAAATATCTTTGCTCCTGTCTCTTTTGGGTACTGCTTTTTCTACTCCGCATTCTTCCGACATCAGCGCGTACCTGCCTTTTACACCGCCCACAACACCAGGTCTGAGCTTCTTTGAATCCTGGACCATGAAACAGGTGCCATCAGGAGTGAATCCGATCACCATGTTAGGGCCGTCTATGCATAAAGGCCGCAACGATTGCTTCATCAGGCTTAGGGCTTCCCTGTCTTTTCGCTGTTCCATCTCTGAAGATTTCAGCGGGGTAATAACATCCTTATAATAATGCAGCGGGAACTCGAGCTGTCTTGCGGAATAATGGAGGATATGCGTAAAGACTTCACTGTCGCTGTTATATCCGGAATAGCCGGGGAAGCCCCTGTTAGATGAGAAACTCCCTGATCGGGACAAAGGCGGTATTCTCACCATTCGTCATGGAGCAATATCCCTGAATAAAGAAGGGATGACAGGCATACAGATATATGGCGTAGTTGGTGTTCTGCCTCCCTCGCAAATACAATTTTTGCCTTGAGGCCGTCCTTGTCGAGACCGAAGAATTCCGCAACCTGAAGCGGATCTTCCACGCCTTTTTCAGAGTACGCGGCATCCGGGTAGAACGAAAAAACGAACAGTGTTTCTTCGGACTCTCCCATCTTCCTCAGGGCGAGACGCGTGTTCGGTCGAGAAGATTTTCGTTCTTCACTGAGCGGTTTGTCCAGGTATGACTCGGGGTAGTTCATTAGACCCGCGCAAAGTAGTAATCACGGGGCACAATCCCTTTCACGGGTTTTAATTTTCGGCGTCCAGCCGTACTTGAGCTTGAACCCGAGTTTGTCCAGATAGCTGTCAAGCGTCGGATCGCCTTTATTCGAGCAGATACCCGACATTATGGGATATTTCTTTTTAAACCCTCAAACTCACCGCCAAGGTCCTTGAGGGTGAGACCCCAGCCCGGAACCATCGTGCCCTTCCTTCATTGCCTCCAGGGCGAAGACCGGCTCCATTGGTGATATATAGTCTTTCGATGTCACTGCAGCAAGCCTGCACATTAACCGATTACCTCATCATTAGGTTTCTGAAAAAAGAGCGCCTCGACCCTGCTTCTGGTGCGAGACACCGGATTCAATCCTTTGCCGAGTAAATTGCAAAGCTGAGTTCTCCGTATAATAAAACAGAGACCCTCTTTGCAACGTGCGGGCGGGCGGACCAGAGGGCCTTCTCATATGCCGTCACAACTTTAGGCGAGGGCTATTGCATTTTCCGGATGATTCCCCCGCCACACAGCAAGAGGACGGGTCGGCTTCGCTCCAAACCGTGGACGGATGGGTGCTATTCCTGTATTCCGCAAGAGCTTCACGTTTTGATGTCTGCCTGATTCACCTCCTCATCGGAAGGCTGACGGCGATTCTGTTGCGAGCCAGAATTCAGACGGCGCTTCGGTAGTCCGTCATCAACTGTTGATGAGCCAGCATATGCATACATGGCATCCTGCTATATGTGATATAATGCGACAGTATTTTTATGGAGACGATCGAAAAGCTGAAAGTCCTTTCCGAAGATTCCCAGTATGATCTGGCCTGTGCCTGCGGAACGAACAGGGATGACCGCCGCAGGAGGGGACTGGACGGCAAGTGGCTCTATCCTGTCGCGCTTCCGCAGGGAGGTATTCGGTCCTTCTGAAGACGCTCCTTTCGAACGCCTGCTCCAATGACTGCAAATACTGCCCTCTCCGCGCTGACTCAAACGTGCGGCGCTGCACGCTCAGCCCTGAGGAGGTCGCCCGTGTATTCATGGAATATTTCAGGAGGAAAAAAGTCTTTGGCCTGTTTCTGAGTTCTGCTGTCATCAGGGACCCGGGCTACACGATGGAAAAAATAAACACTGTTGCCCGGCTGCTGAGAGGCAAGCATGCGTACCGGGGATATATTCATCTGAAGATCATACCGGGTGCTCCGGACGCAGCGATTGAGGAGGCGATTTCTCTTTCGACAGCGGTGTCTCTGAATATCGAGGCGCCGGGCAGAAAACACTTCGAAATGCTTTCAGGCACGAAGGATTATGAGAGAGACATCATGAGACCGATCAGCCTGATGGGGAAGCTGACGGGCAGAGGTACGCGGTTTTCGAGGGTGAAGTGTACGACACAATTTATTGTCGGCGCTTCAGACGAAACCGATTCCGAGATCATCACTCTATTGTCCGGGCTCTACAACAATCTCAGGTTCCACCGGGTCTATTTTTCCGCCTATCAGAAAGGTCTGGGAGTCCCGACATCCCGGGTGAAAAAAAATTTCTTACGAGTCCGGGCGAGCAGTTTATGAGAGAGCACCGCTTGTACCAGGTCGATTTTCTCTTCCGGAAATATGGCTTTCAGGAAGGGGAGATCCTCCTGGACAGGAGCCGGGAATCTGCGGCTGGACAGGGATCCGAAACAGGTCTGGGCGGACAGCAATCCGGGCTTTTATCCTGTACGGATCAACACTGCCGATAAAGAGGCCCTTCTCAGGATCCCCGGTATCGGGCCTGATACGGTAAAAAAGATACTTATGGGGGGAACGGAACAGAGACTCGCATGTATTGAGGACCTTGGGATCAGAGGAAAGAGGGCGACCCTGGCAAAGGGCTACGTGGTCTTCGAGTGAGGGGAATAAGAACAGGGGCTTTTATAGAACAATGACTGATTTGAAATAAAAGGACTGATATGTGGTACACTTTTAACAGGTGGTCTGAATGGATTTTGGCAGTATCATAAACGATATCACAACCATGCTCATGAGTTTTGCGGAGTCGAATCCATTCATCGTAATTGCCGTAATTCTCATCCTGGCCTATCTCATATACCGTAAGCCTGCATTTTTCTTCTTTGTTTTTATTGTCGGTCTCCTTCTTACCGTTGTTTTATATCTGGTTATGAGCATGTCTGTTTCAGGCGTGTCAAAGAAAGAAGATCTGATCAAAAAAGGAACGGTTCCCGATAACAGCTTCAGCGTTCCGGGAAAAAGCTTCTGATACTGACAGCAGTTTCTGTTATCCGGAACCGGAGAGGGTTGGAAAGAATGGAGCCTTGAGACAGACATTGACGCCGTCCGGAAGAGACATGAGCCTTCCGCATATCACTCTGCCCTGGTCCTCGCAGATACGGAGAAAGATAATCCCGTCGAAAGCGTTCATTCAGTTCAGGAAATTCATCAGCTAGTTTCATTGTCTCCTTAACCCGCCAAAACAGAGTGCCAGAAAAGATGGCAGTATTATCAGTAGACGAATTCTTGAACAGTTGATAAGGGATTCTCTTGCTTCCGGTTCACTTAAACTCCATTTTGTGATACTATTTGCTGATTTGCTTATTTTTCATCTTGGGAGGGGAAGTATGAAGAAGTATCTTTAGAATTTTTATGGGCTGCGCTGGCACTTTTCCAATTTGCAGGCAATTCTTATGCAGTCATTGATACCGGATCCATCGGTCCCAAAGGGATTGCGATAACTTCTTCTGGTGAAGCTAAAGGGAAAGATATACAAGGACGATGAGATCCTTGTCAAGTTCAGGGCAGGGGCAGTTGGTGCGACTATAAAAAGCCTTCACAAGAGACACGGGTCGGAAAAAATCAGGGAATTTTCATCACTGCGAATTCACCATGTGAAAGTCAGAAAAGGATTGGGAATTGAAGATGCGATCAAGCTGTACAGGGATGATCCTAATGTGGAATACGTCGAGCCGAACTACCGGGTGACTGTTCAAGCTACTCCGAATGATCCTCTGTTCGGCGAGCTCTGGGGCCTGAATAATACTATTAACGGCTGGACGCCGATATTGATGCACCGGAGGCATGGGATATTGCGAAGGGCGGCGGTAATGTTGTAGTGGCCGTTATTGATACCGGTGTTGATTATATTCATCAGGATCTGGCGGCAAATATGTGGATGAATACCGGAGAGATTCCGGGCAACGGAATTGATGATGACGGCAATGGCTATATAGACGATATCCATGGTATCGACGTTTCCAACCATGACAGTGATCCCTTTGATGATCATGGGCATGGCACCCATGTTTCCGGTACTATCGGGGCTGTCGGCAATAACGGCATCGGCGTCGTTGGGGTGAACTGGGACATCAGGATCATGGCCTGCAAGTTTCTGGATGCAGGCGGTTACGGATATACGGATGGCGCGGTTACCTGCCTTCAGTATATCAAAACGATGAGAGATGGGGGAGTCAATGTTGTAGCCACAAACAACAGCTGGGGATGCGACGGGTCCGGATGCTTCTCCCGGGCATTATACGATGCTATTAACGACCAGCAGGATATCCTCTTTATTGCTGCGGCGGGCAATGATTCCCTGAATCTTGATTATGGTGATTCTTATCCTGCCAAATACGGTCTTCCTAACGCGATTGCCGTTGCCGCTACAGACTCGCTCGACGGCATGACAGATTTCTCAAGTTTTGGGCAGCAATGGGTCCATGTTGGGGCGCCTGGTCAGCGTATCCTGAGCACACTGCCCGAATGGAACGCGTGGAATATCACGGGGGGTATGGCGATCTCTCCGGGCACTTCCATGGCTGCAGCCCATGTCACGGGTCTTGCCGGACTCCTCAAGGCGCAGAACCCGGGACAGGACTGGCGGATGATAAAGAACCTCATCCTCTCCGGCGGTGACGCAATCTTCTCGCTCGAGAATAAAACCATTTCCGGCAGAAGGATCAACACCTACGGTTCCGCGAGCTGCGTGAACAGGAGCCTTATCTCCATCATGCAGTCACCCCTTTCAAGCGTGATGACCGGCATTCCCGTAACGTTGAAAGTCCTCAGCATCACCTGTGGGTTCCCGTTAATACCCGGTGACTGTTACCGCGTCCGAAGGAGAGACATTTGAACTCCGGTACGACGGTATTACGCCTGACGCTGCGGCAGGCGATGGCATCTTCTCCGGGGAACTGGACGCTGGTGCGGGACCCGGAACGACTCATCTTCTCTTCTCCTGCCGGAACAGCGGAGATTACTGTCCCGGCACTCTATATCATCCACTATCTGCCTGAGGCCAATACGGGTGCCCCTTATCATCAGTACCTCACTGCCATCGGGGCAAAGACGCCCTATGCCTGGTCTTTACTTTCAGGCAGTCTGCCGCCGGGTCTGACCCTGAACAGTTCGACTGGTGAGATATCCGGCACTCCAACAGCCACAGGGACCTTTTGTTTACAGTACAGGTCAGCGATGACTGGGGGAACAACGTGACTAGGACCATACCGTTTCATGTGAGTGACGGAGACGTATTAGAAGTATTTGCCCGGACCCTCCATGAGGGCAGCGGTGCGGACGGGCGCGACATCGAACTGGACAGAAGCGGTAACATTCACGTTCTTGGCACCCTCAATGGTGATAACTATATTGCCAAATACGACCCCTCAGGAACTCGGCTCCGGGCTTAACGTTATGAGACAGGCTATCTCAGGGCAATTACTCTGGACAGCACCGGCAATGTTTATGCCGCGGGGGGGACAGAGAAAGATTGGGGAATCGGCGGTGACACGCTCGTTGTCAAATTTGACCTGTCTGGCAACAAGGTCTGGGAAAAAACGTACGACAACGGTACGTATCTGGATGTCGCTATGGATATTGCCCTTGACGGAAGCGCTAATATCTATCTTGCCGGAATCAGCGGCGGGTTTAACGACCAGCAGTTTGCCCAAAAAACAGACCCCTCAGGAAATGTCATCTGGATGCAGACGTTCTCCGGGGGAGTTGCAGATTATGCCTATGGCGTAGCTCTCGACGGCTCCGGGAATGTCTATGTCGGAGGCTCCTCTGCGATCGCGGTACGGGACGGCAACGCGATTAATTTTCACTATAATTACCATATTATGAAATATGACACATCAGGAAATATGCTCTGGGATCGTTCCTATGATTCGGGCGCGCAATTCGACATCCTGAGTGATCTTACCGTTGACGGCAACGGCAACGTATACGCCCTCGGCAACCCGGAGGATAGTACGTACAATGCCTTTCTCACCCTGAAGTATGGACCGTCGGGGGATCTGCTCTGGGTCAGGAGCTATACTGCGAACAGTCATAAGCCCATGGCACTTGCTGTTGATCAGCCGGGGAATGTCTATGCGACCGGCGGAACATGGCAGGAAACAGCAACCGCCGACTGGGATTTTCTGACCCTGAAGTACGACACAACGGGAAATCTCCTGTGGAAGAAAATCACTGATGGAGGATACTACCTTTCAGTGTATGACGGTGATTTGGCTTACGCCATAGCGGTCGACCACGAAAAGGAAATGTGTTTGTAACCGGCGAATCCACCAATGGGGTCGGCACCTATGACATGCTGTTGATCAAGTATAAGGACTATGGAGCCTCGAAAAACATGCTTACCGTGATCAAGTCCGGCACAGGTACAGGCACAGTGACCAGCAGCCCTGCCGGTATTGCCTGCGGTGCGACCTGTTCAGCGGGTTATGATTTTAGCACCAGCGTCACGTTGACCGCAGTCGCGCATGCACACTCGGCCTTTGCGGGCTGGTCAGGCGGCTGGCCGCGGCGGCACAGGCACTTGCACGGTAACCATGACTGCTGATACAACAATTACCGCCATCTTCAACATCCTGCCGGACCTGACCGAGGCCGCCCTTACTGTCTCGAAATCGGGGACCAATCTTCTCATCAATGACCAGGTGACCAACCAAAGTACTGCCTCTGCAGGAGCATTCGACATCAGTTATCACTTATCTGGCGATGCGATCTATGAGGCGGACAAGGACATATACCTGTGTAAGCGCAGTGTGGCCGGTCTCGCTGCCGGCGTGTCCAATCCTACCAGCGGGACGATACAGACGAATTGTCCGATCCCTAATGTCTCTTCCGCGGCTATTATGTGATCGCCATAGCCGATTCGGGCAACACCGTCACCGAGAGCAAAGAAACTAACAACGGGCGCTCGGCCCCGGTCACTATCAGCGGCATTGATCTCTGCACCAACGGCAGTGACTGTCGCAAAGTCAGGCACTACAAGAGTTCTGGTGAGTGAAACTGTCAGGAACCAGGGGAGCAGCAGGGCAGGAGGATTCGCCATCAGGTATTATCTGTCGATTGACGTGACCTATCAGCCCGGGCAGGACATAGCTTTGGCAGACAGTTTGAACGGGACAGGGACATGCAGCCGTACGGTGAGTTCGTTGAACGCCGGGTCGAACAGCAGTACGATTAACAAGACCTGCTACAAACCGGTCGGTGCGTCCACTGGCGTGAATTATTATGTGTTCGTAGTGGACGACGCGGGCAACACGGTGCGCGAGTATAATGAGACAAACAATAGCAAAGCGACGAGCGGGGAGAGTACGGGCGACCGGTTAGGGAGCGAAGCGGCCTCCGGGCGAGTGAAATATCTCGCCTTTTTTTTGAACGGTATGACCTTATAATTCCTTTACCCGGCAAAAGAGAGTACCAGAAAAGATGGCAGTATTATCACACAGACTCTTGTATAGTTGAGAAGGGAACTTTTTCTGTCTGCTCCCGCGGGCAGTTGTGTATGCTACAATAAGCTGTCGGAAGTCATTCTTTCTGCAAGGGGAGAGATGAAACGCAAAGTCTGCCTCATAATTATGATTCTTCATCTCGGTATTTTGTTCTCATTTGCCGGCGCCTCAAATGAACAGAATATCGAAATTACCGTTGAAAAAAATGATAAGCTCATCACGATCTGCAACAAGTATCTTGAGACGCCAGGCCGATGGCGCGACGTTGCGAAGGTCAACCGGCTTACCGGTCCCAGAATCATCTATCCCGGCCAGAAGCTGAAAATTCCCGTCGAGCTCTTAAAAGGTGAGCCTCTGTACGCACGGGTCAGTTTTATTAAGGGAGATGTTCAGGTCCGCACGAAAGATTCTGATATCTGGAAGGCGCTTCACCTCAATGATAGAATCTCCCAGGGGGGATACTAATAAGACAGGAAAGGCTGCTGCCGTGGAATTTACCTTCGAAGATTCTACGGCATTGTTTATTAAATCCGCTACTGAGCTTCATGTAAAGAGATTGGCGAAAAAGGGACCTTTCGAAATTATCCGGGAATTCTTTCAGCGCGCGGGGAGGACCATTACAAGGCTGAAAACAGCCACGGGAAATGAATCGCGCCTCAGGAACATACCCCTTCCGCGGTCGCTGCTGCGAGGGGCACGGAATTCAGGACCGCTGTTGATGCGCTCGATACTACCAGGACTGAAGTGCTCCAGGGTGCGATAGGTGTTGATGCACAGGGGAAAAAGGTAGCGGTCGCAGAAGGGGAAGGCACACTTGTCAGGAAAAATGAAGAACCTCTCAGTCCCAGAAAACTCCTCCTGCCGCCGTCTCCCCAGTTTATCGAACCGCTTTACAGGATCAGGCCGCTGGTATTTAATTTCACACAGGTTCAGGGTGCGACTTCCTTGAGGGTCATGCTGGCCAGAGACAGGGAGATGCAGGACGTTATCGTGGACGATGTTTTCAGGTCAGATCAGGCGGTCAGGATTGCCGATATCGAAGATGGTTCGTATTTCATGCAGGCGCGAAGCATAGATACAGACGGAATTGAAGGAATCCCCTCTGAGCCCGTACCTGTCAGGGTAAGGACAAACCCGCTTCCTCCTTTTACCGAAGGGCCTGTCGACGGTACAGCAGTCCGCGGGAAAAGAGGTCTCGATCAGATGGCTGAAGGTGAGTGACGCGTTCAGATATCATCTCCAGATCGCTGAAGACAGAGAGTTTAACAGGATCGTCGATGAGCAGAAGGCAATAGAGGGAACCGGATACAAGACGCAGTCCCTCGCATACAAAACCTATTACTTCCGCTTGAGTTCGATCGCTGGCGACGGTTATGAGGGCGTATGGTCTGATCCCCTGAGCTTTACTCTGGTTCCTCCTCCGCCTGCTCCCCTGCTGGATCAGCCACAGATGGAGGAAAAGGAGATACCGATGAGATGGCGTTCCCTCGGGGAAGGAATGTCCTATCATTTTCAGATGGCCGGTGATCCTGACTTCCGGAACATTCTTCTTGACAGGACAGTAGACAAGGCAGAGATAATTCTGGAAAAACCCGATAAGGCCGGGACATATTATGTGCGCATAAGCACTATCGATGCAACCGGCTATGAGGGCAATTTTTCTCCGCCGCAGAGTTTTGAGATTGCCCGGAAGAGCCGTTACGGAATTTTGGGCGTTGTCGGAGCACTGGGGGTAATCCTGTGGCTGGCCCTTTAACATGGGTGGCGGCAACCATCCTGAAACCGTTCTTCGCTGAAGCTCTCTCCGGCTTGCTACGGGGTTAGCGCCGGAAGCAGGTGCTTTAAGCAAACGAATACTATGAAACAAAAAGTCCCTGAGTTAAGACTCCCTGCTGGTCGTGTCGCATGGAGTCTTCGATGCTCTTTTGCCGGCTGATAAGGGGCTTGCAGAGAGGACCAACCCTGATTACTTTGACCCGGTTGTCCTGAAGGCCTTTATCAGGATATCCCCGGAATTTGAAAAGATTTATGCCGCACATTTATGAGTGCTGCAGTATTCTAAAAAAGTATTTGCCACAGTCAAAAGCAGGCGCTTCTAAGCGAGAACACGGAGAAGGCATCATGACAGAAAAACGAGAAGGAGAACAGGGAGCATTTACCCAAAAGGAGAATCCCCCGATTTTATTTTGACGGGATTAAGACGAGGTCAAAGACAGCGGATGATTTCCCCTTTTCAGGATAGTGCTGCGTTACGAGCGGACTGAACCCCCGGGCAGTGACGCGAATATGGATGTGTGAAGGCCTCCCGAAATAGGGTGCCGGGTAGTTGCTCTCGAAACGGTATGCGCCTTTTTGATCTGCGTAGACCGTTGCCCTGCGGCTGTCATCATACTTTTCGTCAGGACCGACAAGCCAGAATTCGATTTGCGCACCGCTGACAGGCAGGCAGGTTTTCGATGACCGTACAGTTCCGCGCAACACATATCCTTTTCCCACCGTTGATCTGACAGGGGCATCTTCCTGATAAAAAGGGCCAAGCATATCCGGCTGGGTAGGGCTGCAGACCTCTGCCTGCACAGAGGACAAAAGGATGATGAGGATGCAGGCCAGATGGAAAAGAATGCTTATGAAAGTTCTCATCTGCATAGTTACACTATAAAACATGTATTGATTATTGGCAATGTTTTTTCTGTGATCACACAGACAGCCTGCGGCTCCATGGGTAAGACCGGATTGATATTTTGCTGATCTGGATTATTCATGGACTATGATAGGAACATTGCAGGATAGTGCATTCGTGCTCATT
>CAVVAQ010000026.1:0-28835 GCA_963746295.1 uncultured Nitrospira sp.
CACGCATTCGCTTAGAGACCATAAATCCGTCTTTGAAGTGTTCCCAGTTTTTCGCCTTAGATCTCCAGCCCATTCCCTCAAAGTCTTGTAAGGCAATAGTGTCAATTCGGGAGGCGAAAAGATTTCAGGATGTCCCATCAGCATTACCCGGAAGAGTGTTGATCCTGTTCGCGGAGTGCTGTATACGAAAACAAAAGGCTTCTTGGGACGGAGCGGCTTGTTATCCAGTGGTTTCCCGACAGTCATTGTTCCTGCTTCTTTTTTTAAGAAGTCGGTCAATTTCATAAGGCTATTGAGTTCCCTGAGTTCGCTGATATACAGTCTCCGGCTAAAGCGGGACTCGATCGCTCTGATGATGTTCATCATTTGAAGCGAACTTATCCCCATCTCTTCGAAGTCCGCGTTATAATCAATATCCCCGACAGGAACACCGGTAACCTCCGACACCACGTTACCGAGAAAAACACCGATTTCATCGGATGGGACGTTCTCTATCCCGGAGGTAACCGTCCCGATCTTCTCCGCATTCCATTTGTCCCCGACGCGCTGTTTTGACATCTGTTCGCGAAGCACTGATCCTTGCCCCTGGACTACCAAGAGGTAATTCACATCGAGCTTAAGTGCATCAGTAAAAGCATGAAGCCCTGATGCAGTCCGCAGAGGAACCATACCCATACTTTCCTTGAACCAAATCTCTGCCCGGGTATCAACGGTCATACCGCCTTCCTGCCACAAGGACCAGTTGATCGACAGGGTCTTGCCGGACCTTCTCCCGCTCACTTTAAGCTCCTCACGTATGCCGGATAAATTATCCATAAAACAGTTGGCATAGGCATAATCACATTGACCCAAATTCCCTGTTGCAGCGGCGATAGACGAAAAAAGAACAAAAAAGTCCAAAGGTTCATCTTTTGTCGCCTCATCAAGATAGATGGAGCCATGGACTTTCGGCGCAAGTACAATATCGATATCTTCTTTTGTCTTATTCAGAACGAATGCATCCCTGGTCAGGCCTGCAGCGTGAATAACACCGTGAATTTCACCAAAACGCGATTTGGTCTCTGCAACGAGTCTCCCCACCTCCTCGGACCTTGAGACATCTGCTCTGACATAGATAACTTCAGCCCCGGTTTCCCTCAATCGCTTCAGCTTTTCTTCTTTCTCCGGGTCCAGAGGGGAACTTCCGCTGAGCGCCAGTCTCGCCTTCCATTCGCTCGCAAGATACTCGGCAAAGATCGTGCCCAAACCGCCAAGACCTCCGGTGATAAGATAGACTCCGTTCTCTCGCAGGGAAGTCTTTTTACCCGCCTCCATCTTCGGATCACATTCGCAGAATTTTTTTGTCCATCGTCGACCACCTTCGTAGCGGACTTCGAATGAACTATCATCAAGCTGAAATTCCTTCATTACGGTATCCGCTGTTTCAATTGCGGACATATTCCCGGTCCCTACGGTCCTAAAAAGAAATCTCGGGTCCTCCTGCCTGATACTCCTGGCAAAACCGCTGACGGCCGCATGAAAGGCAGGGGCGATTAAAGGCAGGGTTTCCGAACCGGCATTGGCTTGAGAATGATAGCTTTCATAGAGATACAGAAGTCGAATAGTATCCTTATGATCGAGATCCATCAGCGAACGGCTGAGATAAAAGAGCGGGTAAATACCCAGGTAAAGTCGATCGTCAATCGACATCGAAGAATTATCCGACATGGACCACCGGTAGACGACATAGCGAGGTAAATGACCTTTCCTATGGAGTTCCTCTGTAAGGATACGGTAATCATCAGGGTTCTCATGGTCAATGGTATAAACGTTGTCCTTCAGGTCCTGAAATGTCTTCCCGGGCTTAATAAGGGTGATCGTCTCCCCTTTCAAGAGCTTACGGAATTCGTCAAAGAATGTTTCGTCAATATCGAATATGACAACAGGACCTGAAATGTCCTGACGAACAGAGGAGGGTTGTAATCGTTCCCATTCGGGCTTAAAGTAAAGCAGATCAGCCGCTTTCTCTATCTCGCTCATCGTCTGCGTAATCCGTTTTGTCGGCACCACACACGCCTGAGCAACACTATCGGACACTCTTATCCAGTGACGGTCTCTGGCAAAAGGATATGTCGGCAGCGGAATGCGGTTCGGCTTATCGTCAGGATGCAGTAACCCCCATTCTATCTCTATTCCTGATACCCAAAGCTGCGCTATCTTGCTGAACTTCCTCTTCTGTATTACCCTTTTAAGAAATTCTTCTCCCTCCTCGCCCTCGACCAGTAGCTCAGATTTCGCCTGTTCTTTTTTTGCGTTCCCTCGGAAGACGTTCTCCACATCTCTCTGCCCCTGAGAATAGAGAGCCAGCTTCTCTGTTAATTCCCTGATGTCCGACACCGTGACTGCAAGCCGCTCATCCATCGGCTCCCTTGCCACTTGCAGGGTATAGGCTATGTCTGCGAGAGAAATCGTGCCATTCGTTTGTTCGTCAAAAAACTCCGCCATCTCCCCGGCATATGCCTTGAGTCTCTCTTCTTTCTTTGCCGAAAGTACTATGATCTGGAGCCCGGGGTTTGCCGCGTCTGATTGGCAGGTCGGGTTTTCGTACTCTTCAAGGACAACATGCGCATTTGTCCCGCCAAAACCAAAGGAACTCACTCCTGCACGCCTGGGGATTGAATTCCCCTGCTCATCAGTTAGTCTCTCCCAGGGCTTCGTTTTGTCAACGATATAAAAAGGCGTCCCCTTAAGTCCTATATAAGGGTTGATCTCCCTGAAATTCACCAATCCAGGCAGTTTCCTGTTTTGCATGGCCAAAATCACTTTTATCACTCCGGCTATCCCTGCTGCCGGCTCCAAGTGTCCGATATTTGTCTTCACCGACCCTAAGCCGCAATGCCCCTCTTTGGGCGGCATTTTCCCTCTCTTTTTGTACAACTCCCTAAATGCTTTTTTTATCCCTTCGATCTCAACAGGATCGCCCAATTCAGTCCCCGTCCCGTGAGTCTCCAAATAGGTAACACTGCCGGGATCAATTCCTCCCTCTTCATAAGCTGCAACCAGCAATGCGGCCTGTGCCTCGGAATTAGGAGCCGTGAGTGAACTCGCTTTTCCTCCGTGATTCTCCGCACTCCCCCTTATTACCGCGTAAATGTGATCATGATCCCTTACCGCCTTGCTCAAAGGTTTCAATAACAATGTGCCTACGCCTTCTCCCCTCACATAGCCATTAGCCCGTGCATCAAAGGTCTTGCACCTCCCGTCGGGCGATAAGACTCCAAGTTTTGTCGCGCCTAAAAAGAAGCGCGGGGAGAGCATCAGGCTCACCCCACCGGCTATCGCCAACTCGCTCTCACCGCTCTGTATGGACCGTACTGCCCGATGCAATGCCACCAGACTACTCGAACAAGCCGTATCAATCGACTCGCTCGGCCCCCTGAGATTGAAATGGTAGGAAACCCGATTGCTGACCATTGCATGGACATTCCCGGTAACTGAAAGAGCGTTATTTTCTCCAGCTCCTATGATCAACTCCTGATAATCATTAAACTGCACCCCTACAAAAACGCCTATCTTTCTGCCCGATAATTCCGAGACTTTATAGCCCCCGTTTTCTATCGTCTTCCAGGCCGCTTCCAGAATTAACCGGTGCTGCGGATCCATCAACTCGGCCTCGCGCGGCGATATCTTGTAAAATTGAGCATCAAATTTATCTGCATCGTTAATGAAGCCGCCCCATTTCCACTGCGTTTTCTCCCCCGCATCGACATACGCCTTCCAATCCCATCGATCCGTGGGAATCTCGGTTATCATATCCTTCTCACATTCCAAATTCTTCCAAAAGTCTTTTAGATCTCTTGAACCGGGGAAGATTCCACTCATACCGATTACCGCTATCGGCTCTTTACCAAAGGCCCTTTCGATACTTTCACTTTTCGACTCGTTTACCTTCGGCTCCCCGCCGAGGTCGATATGAACTTCTTTATCTTTAAAGGAATCCTGACTGACCTTTCTGTATTCATGTTCACCCCGTTCAGCGTAATATCCCCGCACCTCTTCAGGGAACTCATTCAATAGGTACTCACTCAAGCTCTCAATTGTGCTGTGAGCGAAAAAGATGGTTGGGGGGATATCGACTCGATACACCTCACTCAGTTTATTCGCAAATTCTTTTAAGGTAATCGAATCAAAGCCAAAATCGCCTAAATTTTCACGCACATCCAATTTCTCCGGGGTTATTTTTAATAGTCCCGATACAAGCTGTTTGCTCTCTCTCTCAATTCGATGCTGCAGAGATATTCCTTCTTCCTCCTTCACTGGAATGGATAAGGGGCCGGGGTCTTCAGTCATTGTGTTCGCGTGCGTATTCTGAGAACTTCCTTTGTCATCCTCAGCTTTCAATCCCAAAAACCATTCGATCCTCTCTTCCTTCCCTTGAAACACAATGACCTGGCTATGTTCGCTCGCTAATATGGTCTCAAATGCCTTTAACCCCTGTTCGGTCTCCAGGTAGGTCATCCCTGAGGACCGCAGATACAAAGTCTCCCCTTCCGCTGTGCCGATACCCATTCTGCTTGCCCGCCATAAGGGCCAGTTTATTGCAACGGTCTTCCCGCGACGTTCATTCCGGGCCCTCAACCTCTCCCGAACACTCACATAGCCATCCATAAAACGGTTGCCAATCGCATAATCACATTGACCAAAATCTCCCAATATCGAAGACGTCGAAGAAAAGAGGACAAAGAAATCCAACGCTTCTTCTTTCGTCACCTTATCAAGGAGTATTGTCCCCTGCATCTTCGGCCATAATGTCGATCTGAATTCCGCATTATCCTTTTGCAGGATGGTTTTTTCACTCATGCTCCCTGCTGCATGGATTACTCCGTTTAACCCTCCAAATCTCCCCTTAATCTTCTCCATAACGTCTCTCATATCCTTCACGTTCCCGACATCCGCCTGAAGGTAAAAGACCTCTGAGCCGATGGCACTTAGTTCCTCTATAATTTTTTCCCTCTTTTCGTCCATCGGTGAGCGCCCGATTAAAACAAGCCTTGCCTCATATTTCTCTGCTAAATACCGCGCAAAAACTACCCCCAGCCCCCCGGCTCCGCCGGTAATGAGATACACCCCTTGCTTCTTTAACGGTATCTCGCTGGCATAACTTAACGCTACTTTCTTAGCTTTTCTGAGATAATAGGAACCTTCCTCATAACGCGCCTCGCCTGCCGTCTCTCCTCCACCTTCATCAAATATCCGCAAGGCAATTTCTGAAACGCTTTCACCACTGCCAGAAGTCATTACCTCCATCGTAGAAAATGATACTCTCGGGAAAACAAGTTTCAGTGATTTGCAATATCCGGATACGGCTTCAAGGAATGGATTCGGCGCTTCTCTCTTGCCCTGAAAGAGAAAGACGACCCGCTCCAATGATTTAACCCTTATCTTTGAAAAAGCCTTGAGCAAGTAATATACTGAATAAATACCCCTTGAGAGAAACAGATCAGCAGAAGCCTTAAGGGACACCCCCTCAGCGTTACCAGCTTCGATATGAGCCGTCCAAAGATGCAATAACCGCTCAGGCAGAAGATCCTGCCCTTTCAGTGTCTCCAATAATCGGATATAATCATCCTGCTGCTCAGGGTTAATTTCAAAAATGTGGTTTCCAAGCTCCCGGTAATTCTCCCCAGGCTTTACCAATATTACTTGTGAGGTATTCTTACCATTGTCCTCAAGTCGGGCTTTCAATGCATCTTTGCTGTTTTCCCGTTCATCAAAAATGAGAACATGGCCTGACAGCCCCTGCCCTGCTTTCTGGATATTTTTTTCCGCCTCCTCCCACACTGGGCGGTAATATATCGTCCCGGAGTTTACTCTGGAATCATAGCCACTCGTACTTTGATCTTGATCAGTATTCATCGCTGCAACAGCCTTTGTCTGCAGGATCCAGTACCGCTCCTTTGCAAACGGATACGTCGGCAAAGAGATTCGATCAGGCTTATCTTCGGGATACAACAGCTCCCAATCTATCTCTATCCCCGATACCCAGAGCTGCGCAAGTTTACTGAACTTCCGGTCACTAATAATGCTATTGATAAACTCCTTGCCTTCTTTTCCATCAACCAGCAGTTCTGCCTTCTTCTTATCAGTCTTTGCATTCCCGCGATATAAACCCTCAGTATCCCCGGCGCCCCGGCAATACGCAGCCAATTTCTCACTGAATTCCTTTACACTCGAGGCTACTATTGCCAGCCGCTCTTCCATCGCCTCACGGCCTACCTGCAGGGTGTACGCAATATCGGCAAGGTCCAGAGTACTCCCCGTTTTCTCTTCATTTGTCGTTTCGCTGTGACTCTCCGGGTAATGCTGAATAATGCTGTTTCTGTATTCCTCCAACAGATACCAGGCAACAGCACTTATGGATTTATGCTCTATGAATGCAGCAGTTGTTATCCCGATGTTATATGTTGTATTGATGAGATCCGCCAACTCTGTCAGACTGATTTGATCAAAACCATATTCGTTTATATCATCATCCACATCAAGGTCATCTTTGTTTATCTGTTTAATCTCCGCAATCAGCACCAGCATTTTATTCTGCACACTGTGAAGAACACCGTCTTCGTCCAGGGCTTCTCCTGATTTCGAAGCATCCTTAGCGATGACGCTTATTATTTCCCGGGCATAGTCCCTGAGTCTCTCCTCGTTTTTGGCCGACAGTACAATAACCTGGGGTCCATAGTGTTCTGTGTTTGACCGGCGTATCGGATTTTCGTACTCCTCAAGGATGATATGGGCATTCGCCCCGCCTGCCCCAAAAGAGCTGATCCCGGCCCTCCGCGGATATCTCCTCGCCTCCCCCTCTTCCTCTACTACAGGCTGCACCCATTCAGACAGTTCATGCTGTAAGTAAAAAGCCGATTCTTTAAAACTGATATTGGGGTTAATATTCTCAGAGTGTATCGATGGAACCAGTTGCTTATGTTTCATCTGCAGAAGCACTTTCGTTATCCCTGCTATCCCCGCCGCTGACTCCAAATGCCCTATATTCGATTTCGCCGATCCTATCGAACAGTACTGTACATCCTTCGTATACTTCCTGAACGCCTTCATTAATCCCCTGATCTCGATCGGGTCTCCCAGGGATGTCCCGGTCCCATGGGCCTCTATATAACTGATCGTCCGGGGATCTACCTTCGACTTCTTTAAGCTCTCCCAGATGAGATGCGCCTGTGCATTTGGATTCGGTACGGTGTACCCGCTTGTCTTCCCCCCGGCATTGATCGAAGACCCCTTGATCACCGCGTAAATCAGGTCTCCCTCTGCTATCGCTTTCTTCAGCGGTTTTAAGAGGACCGCTCCTACCCCTTCCCCCGGCACATAGCCGTCCCCACCCTCTCCAAAACTCCGGCATCTCCCGTCACTCGATGCAAACTTCCCCTCGCTTAACAGAAGATATTTATTCGGATGGATTGATGTATTTACACCCCCCGCTATCGCTATATCGCTTTCCCCCGTCCGGAGGCTCTCACATGCCAGATGAATTGCCGTCAGTGATGACGAACACATGGTATCTAACGCTACGCTCGGCCCCTGAAAATTAAAGTAGTACGACACCCGGTTCGCTATCGAGGCATACGAAGACCCAACAGGCATCATGCCCTCTGCCGCGCCTAATAACTGGTAGTGACCCCACATCACCCCTACAAATACTCCTACCTTCTCTTCACCCAAACGCGACCTTGTGTACCCTGCATCCTCAAGGGTCTTCCATACGGTCTCCAGGAAGATCCTCTCCTGCGGATCCATGCGTTCAGCCTCTCTCGGTGATATGCTGAAAAACAAGGGGTCAAATTTATCTACATCTTCAATAAACCCTCCCCACTTGCTGTAACTCTTCCCTCTCTTTTCTTTATCAGGATCGTAATACTTTCGATAGTCCCACCGCTCTTCCGGTATCTCTGTGATACAATCCCTCCCGCCCTTTAAGTTCTCCCAAAACTCCTCTATGTCCTTTGCCATCGGATACCGGCCGCTTACCCCTATGATCGCAATCTCCTCTACGTCTCTGGCTTCCTTTCGCTGATCCGGCATGCTCATGAATCGGCTCCGATGCCTGCTGACTACCCCTCTCTCTTCCGGTGCCTTCGATTCCGTATCTCTTGTCTGCGTTTTCTGCAACCCTCCAATCTTATCGATTACAGCCCCTTGATGGTTCTCGATAAAATACCCTGTCAACGCCCTTATGTTCTGGTATTCAAAAAACAGGGTCTTTGACAGTTCTCCAAAATGGCCCTCAAGTTCCCTGGTAAGGTTCATGACCATCACAGAGTCGATCCCGTATTTCTCGAACGGTTCTTCTGACTGCATCCTTTCAGCAGGTAATTTTAATGTCTTAGAGAGAATGTTCTTGATATATGTCTCTGCCTCTGTCTGTAATCGGCTCTTCTCCTGCTCCCCTAACTCTTGCCTCTTGCTGCCGTTTCCTCCCTGTGCCGGATACCCCACCCTCAATGCTTCTCTTATCTTCTTCCCATCACCCTCCACCACCACAAACCGGGAACCTGGGGTCTCTAATCCGTATTCAAATGCCCTTATCCCTCCCGCTCTGCTCAGCGGCAGTAGTCCTATCGCTTCACCCATGAATGCTACGGACCCTTCTGTTGTCCTCATCCCCCCGTCTTTCCACAACGGCCAATTTATCGAAAGGGTCTTCCCGGACCGCTTCTCTCTTTCTCTCAGCTCTGCATACCCGTCCATAAAGCTGTTGCCATACGCATAGTCACTTTGCCCTATATTCCCCATCACCGCCGCTATCGATGAAAAAAGCACGAAAAAGTCTAAAGGTTCCCCTTTCGTCGCTTCGTCTATGTTCACTGTGCCGTATACTTTTGCCGCCAATACCGATTCCATCTCTTCCCTGCTCTTCTTCAGAATAAATGAGTCCCTCGTCACTCCCGCGGCATGGATAACTCCGTTGATTTCCCCAAACCGGCCCCTGGCCTCTCCAATCACCCTCTCTGCTTCTTCACGCTTTGCTATGTCCGCCCTGATATAGATTACTTCCGACCCCTTCGCCTCCAGTTCTTGTATCTTCTTCTTTTTCTCTTCCGTCAATTCGGACCGACCCGTAAGCACCAATCTCGCCTTTGCCTTCCCGGCCAGGTACTCCGCAAAGATCAGCCCCAGGCCCCCGGCTCCGCCGGTGATTACATACACTCCCCCTTCCCTTAACTGTATGCCCTCTCCCTTTCCCCTTTCGCCGTCTATTTCCAAAAGCTGTCTTGTCTGCCTCTGTCCCCCTTCATACCGCACTTCTACGGCCCCATCTTCTGTCCGGAATTCCCTCAGTACTTCCTCTGCTCTCTCACCCGCTGCTGCTTCCTCTGCTATCTCCAAGGTCTTATAGATAAACTTCGGGTTCTCTAATCGTATGCTCCTGGAAAATCCGCTTACTGCCGCATTTAATGGCTGCTGCCCTTCCCGCCTTGTATATACATGGATCAGTCGTGTATTGCCCTTTGGCTTCTGCTCCATCAGCGCCTGGCTCAGATACAATGCGGAATACACCCCCTTCTGAAGCTGCTCCCTTATTGTCTCTTCTTCCCGGTCAAATCCTTCTTTCAACCATCCATGGATTATCTTCTCGGGCAGCAGGTCTCGCCCCTTCAGTTCTTCCACTAACCGTACATAATCTTCCCTCTCCCCTGCCCTTATCTCATAGGTCCCTTCCCCTAGTTCTCTGTACTCCTCCCCTGCCTTTACCAATATGACCCGCGATTTTCTCTTGCCGTTGCCCCCCTGCCGGGCCTCCAGTGCCCCCTTCAGTTCTCCGTCCGTATCGAAGATCAGCACATGCCCCAAGGGCCCTTCCCCTACGCTTCCTTCCCCCTTACCGCTCTCCTCCCACTTACTCCCGTAATACACTACCTCCGGGCGAGCCGGCGTAATCTGTGTTTGCTGATACTTCCTTACCGAAAAGTCCTTCATCTTTACCAGTACGTGCCCTTCTTCATCGGTAAGCAACACATTAAATTTCTTTACTTCTGTGTCGCCCTTTGTTTGTTCCGATATCGCCGCATGGGCATAACACTTCTCTGTCAAAGGGCTCACTATTTCTACTTCCCCTAATGCAAACGGTAAATAAAGACTACGGCTCTCAGCGTCTCCACTGCTCATGAGTCCCGCAACGGTCTGTAATGCTCCATCCATCAATGATGGATGAAGCCCGTATTCCCTTAATGTCCCTCTTACTCCCTCCGGTATCTCAAGAACAGACAATGCCTCGGTTTCATTTCTGTATAATTCCTTAATGCTTTGAAAGCCCGGACCATAGTCCAGTCCCATCCCCTTAAACATGCCGTAGCTTTCTTCCGCTCCCTTCGTTTCTCTGCACCGCCCCTTGATGCCTTCTATGTCGATCTTCTCCGTTTCAGATCGGCTGTTCTCCTGCTTCGCATAGAGCACTTTCCCCTGTGCATGTACTACCCTGTCGCTATTGCCTCCATCGGTGCTTACTTCATACTCTACGATCTCGCCATCAGGGTGCAGGCTGATCTGAACTTCCTCACTGCCTTCCCCTATTACTATCGGCCTCGCCCACACTATGTTCTTCAGTGCCTTTACTCTGCTCTCCCCTGCGCTCTCACCCGCAGCCCGCGCCATCTCTATATACGCAACCCCGGGCAATACCTTCTGCCCTTTCACTCTATGTTCGTCAAGATAAAATTCCTCCCCGGTAAACTGCGTCATATATCTCTGCTCTCTCAGGCTCGATGTGTTGCTGTCTATCATCGGATGAAGTCTCGCTCTCGCTCCATTTCCGCGTCCCGTGCCACCTCCCGCATCCGGCACCCAATACCGCTCCCTCGCAAATGGATACGTCGGCAGGGAAACGTGATTTGGTTTCTCCGCTGCGCATAACAATCCCCAATCTATCTCAATCCCAGATACCCAGAGTCGGGCTATTTTGGAAAACTCTCTCTCCCTGATAATCAATCTGAGAAATTCCTCTCCGGCTTTCCCCTGTACTAACAGTTCGAATCCGGCCCTGTTTGTATTTGGGTTTCCCAGATAGAGATGCTCTATATCACGTTTCCCGCCGCTATACATGGTCAATTTCTCAGCCAGTTCCTTAATGCTCGACACTACGACCGCAAGCCGCTCTTCCATCGCCTCCCGTCCTACCTGTAAGGTGTAGGCGATATCGGCGAGCGAAAGGTCGTTATCGTCTTTCTCTATAAAGGCTGCAAACCTGTTTGCATAGTCCCTGAGTCTCTCCTCGTTTTTGGCCGACAGTACAATAACCTGGGGTCCATAGTGTTCTGTGTTTGACCGGCGTATCGGATTTTCGTACTCCTCAAGGATGATATGGGCATTCGCCCCGCCTGCCCCAAAAGAGCTGATCCCGGCCCTCCGCGGATATCTCCTCGCCTCCCCCTCTTCCTCTACTACAGGCTGCACCCATTCAGACAGTTCATGCTGTAAGTAAAAAGCCGATTCTTTAAAACTGATATTGGGGTTAATATTCTCAGAGTGTATCGATGGAACCAGTTGCTTATGTTTCATCTGCAGAAGCACTTTCGTTATCCCTGCTATCCCCGCCGCTGACTCCAAATGCCCTATATTCGATTTCGCCGATCCTATCGAACAGTACTGTACATCCTTCGTATACTTCCTGAACGCCTTCATTAATCCCCTGATCTCGATCGGGTCTCCCAGGGATGTCCCGGTCCCATGGGCCTTATATAACTGATCGTCCGGGGATCTACCTTCGACTTCTTTAAGCTCTCCCAGATGAGATGCGCCTGTGCATTTGGATTCGGTACGGTGTACCCGCTTGTCTTCCCCCCGGCATTGATCGAAGACCCCTTGATCACCGCGTAAATCAGGTCTCCCTCTGCTATCGCTTTCTTCAGCGGTTTTAAGAGGACCGCTCCTACCCCTTCCCCCGGCACATAGCCGTCCCCACCCTCTCCAAAACTCCGGCATCTCCCGTCACTCGATGCAAACTTCCCCTCGCTTAACAGAAGATATTTATTCGGATGGATTGATGTATTTACACCCCCCGCTATCGCTATATCGCTTTCCCCCGTCCGGAGGCTCTCACATGCCAGATGAATTGCCGTCAGTGATGACGAACACATGGTATCTAACGCTACGCTCGGCCCCTGAAAATTAAAGTAGTACGACACCCGGTTCGCTATCGAGGCATACGAAGACCCAACAGGCATCATGCCCTCTGCCGCGCCTAATAACTGGTAGTGACCCCACATCACCCCTACAAATACTCCTACCTTCTCTTCACCCAAACGCGACCTTGTGTACCCTGCATCCTCAAGGGTCTTCCATACGGTCTCCAGGAAGATCCTCTCCTGCGGATCCATGCGTTCAGCCTCTCTCGGTGATATGCTGAAAAACAAGGGGTCAAATTTATCTACATCTTCAATAAACCCTCCCCACTTGCTGTAACTCTTCCCTCTCTTTTCTTTATCAGGATCGTAATACTTTCGATAGTCCCACCGCTCTTCCGGTATCTCTGTGATACAATCCCTCCCGCCCTTTAAGTTCTCCCAAAACTCCTCTATGTCCTTTGCCATCGGATACCGGCCGCTTACCCCTATGATCGCAATCTCCTCTACGTCTCTGGCTTCCTTTCGCTGATCCGGCATGCTCATGAATCGGCTCCGATGCCTGCTGACTACCCCTCTCTCTTCCGGTGCCTTCGATTCCGTATCTCTTGTCTGCGTTTTCTGCAACCCTCCAATCTTATCGATTACAGCCCCTTGATGGTTCTCGATAAAATACCCTGTCAACGCCCTTATGTTCTGGTATTCAAAAAACAGGGTCTTTGACAGTTCTCCAAAATGGCCCTCAAGTTCCCTGGTAAGGTTCATGACCATCACAGAGTCGATCCCGTATTTCTCGAACGGTTCTTCTGACTGCATCCTTTCAGCAGGTAATTTTAATGTCTTAGAGAGAATGTTCTTGATATATGTCTCTGCCTCTGTCTGTAATCGGCTCTTCTCCTGCTCCCCTAACTCTTGCCTCTTGCTGCCGTTTCCTCCCTGTGCCGGATACCCCACCCTCAATGCTTCTCTTATCTTCTTCCCATCACCCTCCACCACCACAAACCGGGAACCTGGGGTCTCTAATCCGTATTCAAATGCCCTTATCCCTCCCGCTCTGCTCAGCGGCAGTAGTCCTATCGCTTCACCCATGAATGCTACGGACCCTTCTGTTGTCCTCATCCCCCCGTCTTTCCACAACGGCCAATTTATCGAAAGGGTCTTC
This sequence comes from uncultured Nitrospira sp., assembly GCA_963746295.1. GTDB lineage: Bacteria > Nitrospirota > Thermodesulfovibrionia > Thermodesulfovibrionales > UBA6898 > JAOUFP01. Next base: position 13,270 of record CAVVAQ010000026.1, read on the forward strand.
CCGGACCGCTTCTCTCTTTCTCTCAGCTCTGCATACCCGTCCATAAAGCTGTTGCCATACGCATAGTCACTTTGCCCTATATTCCCCATCACCGCCGCTATCGATGAAAAAAGCACGAAAAAGTCTAAAGGTTCCCCTTTCGTCGCTTCGTCTATGTTCACTGTGCCGTATACTTTTGCCGCCAATACCGATTCCATCTCTTCCCTGCTCTTCTTCAGAATAAATGAGTCCCTCGTCACTCCCGCGGCATGGATAACTCCGTTGATTTCCCCAAACCGGCCCCTGGCCTCTCCAATCACCCTCTCTGCTTCTTCACGCTTTGCTATGTCCGCCCTGATATAGATTACTTCCGACCCCTTCGCCTCCAGTTCTTGTATCTTCTTCTTTTTCTCTTCCGTCAATTCGGACCGACCCGTAAGCACCAATCTCGCCTTTGCCTTCCCGGCCAGGTACTCCGCAAAGATCAGCCCCAGGCCCCCGGCTCCGCCGGTGATTACATACACTCCCCCTTCCCTTAACTGTATGCCCTCTCCCTTTCCCCTTTCGCCGTCTATTTCCAAAAGCTGTCTTGTCTGCCTCTGTCCCCCTTCATACCGCACTTCTACGGCCCCATCTTCTGTCCGGAATTCCCTCAGTACTTCCTCTGCTCTCTCACCCGCTGCTGCTTCCTCTGCTATCTCCAAGGTCTTATAGATAAACTTCGGGTTCTCTAATCGTATGCTCCTGGAAAATCCGCTTACTGCCGCATTTAATGGCTGCTGCCCTTCCCGCCTTGTATATACATGGATCAGTCGTGTATTGCCCTTTGGCTTCTGCTCCATCAGCGCCTGGCTCAGATACAATGCGGAATACACCCCCTTCTGAAGCTGCTCCCTTATTGTCTCTTCTTCCCGGTCAAATCCTTCTTTCAACCATCCATGGATTATCTTCTCGGGCAGCAGGTCTCGCCCCTTCAGTTCTTCCACTAACCGTACATAATCTTCCCTCTCCCCTGCCCTTATCTCATAGGTCCCTTCCCCTAGTTCTCTGTACTCCTCCCCTGCCTTTACCAATATGACCCGCGATTTTCTCTTGCCGTTGCCCCCCTGCCGGGCCTCCAGTGCCCCCTTCAGTTCTCCGTCCGTATCGAAGATCAGCACATGCCCCAAGGGCCCTTCCCCTACGCTTCCTTCCCCCTTACCGCTCTCCTCCCACTTACTCCCGTAATACACTACCTCCGGGGTCTCTGGGTCAGCAAAGCAACTTTCATCTCTTGCGTAGCCACCATTTCCTCCGTCGGACTGGCGATCATCTGTATTGTTATGCAGAAGTCTTTCAATAAGCCTGAGTCCCTCTTCAGAGGTTATTTGACGGTCCTCGATCATCCCAAGAATCTTTCTCCTATCCAAGAACCCTGTACTCATAATCCTATTCCCTCCGTAAGGAGATCAACTGCATCCCCTCTTAATTCTCCTGTCTTCAATCTTCCTGTCCTAATAATTCGCTGATTTCGTCGCGCTTCTTTCGGCTCATCTCGAAAATAAAACGATGGTTCGTGCCATAACGAGGACCTGTCCCAAAATTATTCTGTATCTTGTTTGAACAATTTTGAGATCGGGTTTAATAGCTCCATTCCCTCTCCAGCATTCTTGTAGAAAAAAAGGCGTCGTCTATCGGCCGATTGACTTCGACCTGGCTGAATACCAACATCGTCTTGTGGCCTGCCCGGTGATTAATCATCTCTCTCTGCATGGCGAACCATCGTTGACCCGCCGGATCTATCAACTTATGCTGTGCAACAATCTGGGTCTTGAGCTGACGCCCTTCTGTGTCATAGTATTCGATCTTATTCTCAAGAAAATTATTTTTCTGAACCCATGTTATCTTTTTACTGTAACCACTGTTGCGTTTCTCTTTGTCGTCTTTTGGTATTGATTGGATGACATAGCATTCATGCCCGCCCACTACCTCGGAACGGAGAAGGGTGTGATCGTAGAGTTCTATCTTCGGAGGAGTGATGTCACCGTATGAGAAATCAGTGCCGAAAAAGCTGTCCCTCCTGTTATTTGCTACCAAACGCCTGCTCTTGTGCAGAGAGGGAAGATAAACCCACAGACCATCATCGCCACCAGGGTCTTCGATCTGGAGAAACCCGGTTCCCTTAAATTCAGGAGGATACTGAAATCGGATGATAACATTCGTGTCGTTTCCGTTGCTCTGGAGCTTTCCGACCGTGTCCACTTTTCGTTCCCTTACGCTGCCCTTATCACTCATGAGCGTCATAACAGATTTGGTCTTTATCGTCTTGGGTTTCGAGACAAAGAAGTTCTTTTCCATGATAGAGCGGGCATTCAGCTCATCTGCTTTCACCAACAATGGAAACATAAGCATGAGCATCCCTACCACGAAGACATGTTTTGCACAGATTCTCGTGAGTCCTTTAATCATTTCTCTCCTCCTGATTTGCTACATTTGAAAAGCCGGCAGAACGAAAAATCGCATCGCGCTTTTCACCAAAAACAAAGCGCGGTTTAAAAATCATCATCATCGCACGCAGCAGGACAAGGGTCGCAAGCGCGCTCACAAACATCGTGACCATCACCCCTAACGCAAAGCGCGGATAAAACCGGAACCCAGACAGTAAGAGTACGGAATAGCCCCCGACGATCGACATAGCAGCAAGAATTATCGCCTTCCCCGCGGAAAGGAATGAGTCCTGCATAGCAGTAAGCAGGTTCTGCGTTCTCGACAATTCCTCCTTCAAGCGAAACATGAGATAGAGCTCATAATCGGCGCCGATCGCAACGGCCAGCGATGAAGAGGTGGCCGTTCCCATATCAAGAGGAATTCCGAGCCAACCCATCAAGCCAAAGTTCGCCATAACGACCGCAACAAGCGGGGTCAAGACAAACAGACCACCGATAAATGAGTGCAAAACAAGGCTTGAAATAATGAACAACGCGACACCCATCTGGAGGATATTTTTCATCTTCTCATGGATAACTACCTCATTCGTTGCCGAAGCCATGGGCAGGCTTCCGCCCAATCGTACAGAGACATCATCGGGAAAGTGATCGTCGATAAAACGCTGGGCTTTCGCGTAGAGTTCACCGGCATGCAACGTGCTGTCGGTCTTCATAAAGACCCAGATCGCGCCCTTTTGAAAGTCATAATCAACAAAGTTATCGAAGTCCTGAAGATCCCCTGATGACGAATAGAGCAGGAAGTATTGCGCAATAAGGCCGCGGTCGTCCGGGATCGTGTTATAAGCAGGATCGTCTCCATGCATCGCCTGGTTCATGCGCTTGATAAAGTCAGCGACCGACTGGGTCTTCCCGACATACGGCTGCTGATCAAGAAACTCCTGGAAGGACGCCATAGCCCGGAGCACTCCCGGCTCTTTCAGACTATCAAGGCCTTGTCCTTCCACGAGATAAATAATCGACCCTGTGCCGGCGAACAGGGAGTTTAATGCCGCATCACTCTTCCTCAGTTCGCTTTCTGGACTAAAATACTGCATAACGCTGGCATCCTGCTTTAACCACACTGTTCCGGCAAAAATAAAAAGAATCACACTGATTGTTGACAGGAAAATAACCAGGACTTTTTTTCCCACCAGAGCGTTGGAAAGCGCAATCAATAAACGATCAAGGATACTGGTACGCGCTTCCCGTTGTATCGCATGCGCTTTCGGCGGTGGCAAGAAAGATCGCAGGGTCGGAATAAAGGTCAATTCCTGTATTAATCCGGCTAAAATCCCCAGCGCTGCCAATTCTCCGAAATGACGTGTCATCTTCATATTCGAGACCGTCAGAGACAGAAAAACAATGATCGCTATTACGCCTGCAATAATCATGATCGGTCCTACCCGAACCATCGACTCAACAATCGCAGCATTATTAATCGCCTGCTTATCCAATCCTTTCTCATTATGCTCGCTCAATCTCCTGTATTCCTCGTAATACCGCTTGAGTATCTGGATCGCGTGTCCCGCGGTAACCGCCATGATCAGGATAGGAGTATTCATGAGCATAACGTTCATATTCGTTCCCATGAATCCCATAAAACCCAGGGCCCAGACAACACTGAGGACGGCTGTTATGGTAGGCAGGAACATGCCCTGAAGACTTCGAAACGATAGATACTGTATGAGGATTATAATCAGGAGCGCTGCAATAAAATAGAAGGGCATCTGCATGATGTAATACTCCATAACACTGAAGTCAATAAACATCCCTCCCACATAGATATCGACCGTACCATCGCGTTCTTTGGACAAAACTCTCTGGATTGCCTCATAGAGCGGCGCACCGCTTGCGTTGTCTTTGATTAACTTGAAATCGGCTATGACTGCAAGTGCCTTATTATCCGCGGATATCAGTGCCTTTGAGAAGATCGGATTGCTCTCGATGTCGGCCCTCAATCTTGCGATTTCTTCGGGAGTTGTCGGAATCTGCTCCATAAACTGGTGGACTTCCATCCCTTCAGAAGTGCCGGTAATCGCCTTGGCCTTCCGGGAAGCAATGCTGACAATGTTTTGCTGATTTGCCTCCGGAATCTGCTCAATCCCTTCCTGAATATTTCTTACCTTTGTCAAAATGGACTGCTGAAAGACATCTCCGTTTTTCGGTACAATCCCTATGATTGTGTAATTCCTTCCGCCAAATATTTCTTCAACGAGTCTTGTTGTTTTCGTAAAGGGATGGTTCTCCGGAGCCCAGAGAGAGGGGGTGTTTTCGAGTTTCAACTTCGTCATCTGCTGACCGAGGAAAATTGAGACCGCACTGATGACTACGATGACGAATATCCGGTTGCGTATGACCCACTCGGCATACATACGCATTATTCTGTTATTCATAAGACAATGTCCTTTGCCGTTTCTGCTTTATCGCAATGCAGAAAATTATTAGAATTATTAATTTAATTTATAAACACGCTTAATAAGTAATCTAAAGTTCTAATTTTAACAGCAATTTTTATTCCTAATAACCTTTGTACCGGGGAAAATGGTTCTAAAAGATGAATTGGTACGTTTCAGATATATTTTTATTTTATTATATATATATAGATTTAAATCATAATTGGTGAAATAACCAATAGCTATGGTCATATCCCCATCTTCTTTTTTTTTCAGCATGGTCAGCATGGTCAAGCGGATATCAAAATCATAAAATTTCGATCTGGTTAAATTACCACCTCCCTGTCTTTTCATTGGAAATGAAACCAGGACATTTAAACCTACTTTCCCTATTTAACATCAGTTGCCCATCAAAGGAACGGCGGATATTTTTTTACATTTTCCATAATCATATACCTAATCCCGTAATGATGATGGCATATCAATTGCACGTTACGCCCTCCGGAACTCAATATGGGTGTTAAATACTTACTGCCTCCGGGAGAAACAGCATACACCTCCTGACAATAGATTACGAAAGGATTTTTTTAAATACTCATGTATTATAAAAACGCTATGGGCGACTCGTTGGTATTTATGTTTTCCGGACAGGGCTCGCAGTATTATCACATGGGAAAGGACCTGTTTGACCACCACCCTGCCTTTCGCAAATGCATGCTTGGACTTAATGATATCGCATATCAGCTTATCGGGGAATCGGTAATCGACAAGGTCTACGATGCCACAAAGCGAAGAGATGAACAATTCGATCGCACCCTCTACTCCCATCCGGCAATTTTTATGGTGGAATTTTCGCTTGCTCAGGTCATGATCGAGAAGGGAGTAGAACCTGATTATGTCCTCGGTGCAAGCCTGGGAGAGTTTGTTTCGGCAGCTATTGCCGGCGTCATGGCGGTAGAAGAACTGCTGGAATCTCTTTTCAGGCAGGCCGAGATTTTCGAAAGCACCTGTAAAAAAGGCGGCATGCTCGCGGTTATCCATGATGTCGCATTGTATAACGAATCACCCATCATGCATGAAAACAGCGAATTGGCTTCGGTCAATTACGATTCACATTTTGTAATTTCGGGAACCGTTGAAAAGTTGAAAGACATCGAGAAGTTCCTAAATACAAAGGGGATCCTCTTTCAGGCGCTGCCGGTATCCTTCGCTTTCCATTCATCGTTGATAGACCCCGCGGCATCTCCTTATAAACGGCATCTCAACAATAAATCGTATAAGGTTCCCTCCCTTCCAGTCGTTTCATGTTTCTATGGAAACACGGTAAATAAAATACCCGAGAATTACTTATGGGATGTGGTAAGAAAGCCTGTAGAATTTCTAAAAACCGTGCGGACACTGGAGAGCGGCGGGAAACACCTGTACCTGGACCTGGGACCGTCCGGCGGTCTCGACAATTTTGTCAGACATATTTTGAATAGCGATTCAGAATCGAGATGCGGCTCTTTCCGTCTTAGTCCCTTTGGTAGGGAATTAGGGAGTCTGGAAAGAGCAGGGGAATTCTTTCTCAAGAGAAATTTGCGTACAGGAAAAGGGAGGGTAAAGAGAATGAAAGCATACGTTTTCCCCGGACAGGGGGCACAGTATAAAGGAATGGGCGGTACCCTTTTTGATGAGTTTGAGGAATTGACAGCCAAGGCTGATTCCGTATTGGGCTACTCGATTAAGCAACGCTGTCTCGAAGATCCCCAAAGGCAATTACATCAAACTCAATACACCCAACCCGCATTGTATACCGTGAATGCGCTGAGCTATCTTAAAAAGATGAAAGAGGACGGGACGCCTCCGGACTACGTTGCCGGTCACAGCCTTGGGGAATACAATGCGCTGTTCGCTGCCGGGGCCTTTGATTTTGAAGATGGGTTAAAGATAGTGAAAAAAAGGGGAGAGTTAATGAGCCAGGCTGCCGGCGGAGGAATGGCTGCTGTACTCGGTTTGAATGAGGGGAAAATTGAAGAAATACTCAGGGAAAACAATCTCGCAGGCATAGGATTTGCCAATTACAACTCACCCTCGCAAATCGTTATTTCAGGACCGAGCGCCGATATAAACGGGGCAGCCGCAATTTTTGAAAAAGCTGGAGCACGGTACATACCTCTCAATGTGAGCGGAGCGTTCCATTCGCGGTATATGCAACCATCGAAAGAGCTGTTCGAAGAGTTCCTGACATCGTTCACATTTCGAAATCTTTCTCTTCCGGTTATTTCAAATGTTCATGCCAGACCATATAAACAGGATGAAGTGAAAAAGAATCTCGTAGAGCAAATCACTCATCCGGTACAATGGACCGAGAGTGTCAGATTCCTGATGGGACGGGGTGAAATGGAGATTGAAGAGATCGGACCCGGGGACATATTAAAAAAGCTTGTAGCGACCATACGGAAGGAAGCAGTGCCTCTTGTCCTGACAGATGAGGGAGAGGATAAACTGCAGGAAACAAAGAAGGCGGAGGAGAACGAATTCGGGAACTCCGCAGTATCCATGCGCGATCCGAGTAAAGCAAAGGTATTGGACGAAGAGAGGCAGAGCGCTGAAGGAAAACGGGTTGCAAAGGCATTTCCGGACATAACCGCAGCCTCACTGGGGGACGCTCAGTTTAAAGAGGAATATAAGCTTAAATATGCTTATGTTGCCGGATCAATGTATCGGGGAATAGCGTCGAAGGAGCTTCTGGTAAGAATGGGCAGGGCGGGTATGCTGGGCTTTTTCGGAACCGGCGGGTTGGAGCTTGGACAGATCGAAGAAGCAATTACGTGGGTTCAGAGCGAATTGAAGGATGGGCAGACATATGGCATGAATCTGCTCTTCAACCCCGTTGACTTTCAAAAAGAAGAAGAGACAGTCACTCTTTTTTTGAAACATGGAGTGAGAAATATTGAAGCATCCGCCTATATGGGCATAACCCTGCCGCTCGTAAGGTATCGTCTTACAGGAGTGAAAAGAAATCCAGATGGGACAGTTTCGAGCGCCAATAGAATAATCGCCAAGGTATCAAGACCGGAGGTCGCAGAGGCATTTTTGAGTCCTGCTCCTGAGCGTCTTGTGGAAAAACTCGCGGCTGAAAACAGAATTACGCGGGAAGAGGCGCTCCTGGCGAAAGAGCTTCCGGTGGCAGAGGACCTCTGTGTTGAGGCCGATTCCGGCGGACATACCGACGGAGGGGTGGCGTATGCCTTAATGCCAGCAATGATAAAACTGCGGGATGAGATGGTGGAACAGCATCGGTATTCAAAAAATTCCGGGTAGGGGCTGCGGGGGGAATAGGAACCCCGGAGGCCGCAGCAGCGGCCTTTGTCCTCGGGGCTGATTTTATTCTCACAGGTTCCATCAATCAATGTACGGTAGAGGCGGGTACAAGCGCCGCCTCAAAAGACATGCTCCAGCAGATGAACGTGCAGGACACCGAGTACGCCCCTGCGGGAGACATGTTCGAGATGGGGGCAAAAGTGCAGGTCCTAAGAAAGGGCGTTTTTTTCCCTGCAAGGGCAAACAAACTCTATGACCTCTATCGTCAATACAATTCGCTGGATGAATTAGATGGCAAGACCAGGAAGCAGCTTCAGGAGAAATATTTCAAGCGCAGTTTTGAAGAAATCTTTGAGGAAGCCAAGACCTACTATCCGTCCGAGGAGATCAAAAGAGCAGAGCGCAGTCCGAAACAAAAAATGGCCATTGTTTTCAGGTGGTATTTCGGAAATTCGACACGCCTGGCGCTAAGCGGCAGTCCGGGACAGGAGGTGGATTACCAGATACAGTGCGGTCCGGCCCTGGGCGCTTTTAACCAATGGGTCAAGGGGACATCTCTTGAAAACTGGAGAAACCGTCATGTTGACGAGATCGCTGTAAAGCTCATGGAAGGACAGCTGCACTCTTAAGCAAGCGTTTTCAATCGCTGATAGGGAAATGGTAAACCACAAAACCGGCCATAAGGAATATTTTCTGATCGACCACATTGATGCAAATATACCGATCGAGGAAGATGTATTCTCATCACGTACATTCGAGCGTGAGTCATAATGCCTGTACCTCGCACGCTTCTCCTGCTCATCGCCTTTTTCTTCATGCTTCAAACAGGATGGGCGGAAAGACGTTGCTTCGCCTGAAACCCCTCTCACACCTCACAAGACATTCCTGACCGATATACAGGCGAGCGGCTCGTTGCGATCCGATTATTTCAGCTCATCGAAAGATATGAGCGGCACCAATAATGTGTTTGGCCTGAACGCTCAGTTAAAATTCATGCCGACCTTCACCGATGAGATTGACGGTAAGGTCGAGGCCCGATTTACTCTGCCTGATATCACGAGACACGAAGACCCTGACGGAGAACTCCTGGAAGGCTATATAAATATTCGTCTGGACAAGCTTGACATCAGACTCGGCAAACAGAATGTTGTGTGGGGCCGGGCCGATTATATTAATCCTACGGACAACCTTACTCCCCGGGACTACACCATACTCCTGCCCTTTGAGGAGGACCAGAGAACGGGGACGTATGCTCTTAAATTGGACTATCATGTGTCGCCGGAATATACGGTGACTGTATTTACCACGCCTTCATTCGAGCCTTCAACAATTACGTTGCTCCTCCCCAAGGGGTCCCTTGTATCTGAAAATAAACCCTCGCATTCGTTGTCTCACGGCGAGGTCGGAGTAAAATTTGACAAGAGCGGTGGAAACCTTGACTGGTCTATAAGCTATTATCATCGGTTCAGTCTTTTCCCTGCATTCAAGGGTCTAGGTTTTTCACCTTTTGGACAGCCGCTTATCGAATTGCATTACCCTGAGATGAATGTTATCGGCGCTGATTTTGCGCGTAATTTCGGCCCCTATGGGATTCGTGTGGAAGCTGCTTATATAATGCCGGTCTCTGAGCCCACCGGATTTATTTCAATGCAGCCCTATCTTTACTATGTTCTCGGCGCAGACAGAACTTTTAGGGAAAACCTCAATGTCAATCTGCAGTTTATTGGACGATGGGTGGAGGGTTTCAAGCCCCTCAAATCAGTCAACGACCCATTTCAGCGGGCTGTTTCAAGCGCAAATCAGATCGTCTTTAACCAGCAGGACTGCACCAACTATGGAATGTCCGCTCGTGTCAGCAAAAAATGGTTTAATGATACCCTGGAGGCCGAGATCCGGGCCCTCCTTAATTTCTATCGCACAAATTCCTATGTTCGTCCCTTGATCACCTATACCTTCACAGACCATATCAAGGGAAGCATAGGCGCTGAGTATTATTCCGGCCCTCAAGACTCGTTTTTCGGCAGTATGAAAAGCATTAAAGGCATGTTCGCCGAGTTGCGATACAATTTCTAATCCTATCGGTAGCTCAGCTTTTTATCTCGCGCATTTCAATATTTCTATGCTCACCGGGTTCCCAATCGCCAAACCACCGCGTAACGGTCTCCTTGCAAAAAGGCAGGAGTATAAGATTGGCCATTCATGACATTTGCATCAATTGCTTTTTTCGGACAATCTGTCAAAATGTGGGGTATTGGCAATGCGATCCGTCGCAGCGACTGCTCAACGCCAATATTCATGCGGTACCGTATTTAGCGGGCAGGGAACCGGAGAAAAGCGGAATGAAAAACATCAACGTTCAGCAATTTGATTCAGTGCTGCAACGTCAATTTTCAAATCAATCTTTTTGGGACATACTGCTGAAAAGACATAATCTCCGAGACGGAATGAGAGCGCCTTGTATTGATAGAAATTTTCAAAATAACTTATCACATAATCATGTTTCTTCTCTATTTTGTTTACTTCGTAGATATGAAACTGAGCTGTCAAGCCTGTTCTCAAGGTTTTTGACAATGATTCTTTAACGGTCCAGAAGAGAGTAAGCATCTCTTCATAAGGCACAGAGAATGTCCTTATCAGTTCTTTCTCTTTCTCGGTCATCTGGGTTTCCAATACATGATTCTTATTTGAATTTATTTTTTCAATATCGACAGCCATCGGGTGAGTCTCTGGAAACGCGACTGCAGCTCCAAGCCTTTCGCAGTGAGTTATGCTTACCTGAATTTTTTTCTCGTTCAAATAAAAGATAACCGGCTGGTTAAAGATACCCTGCCGTATTAAGATTTTGCTGAGATTACTCTCATCCATGAAAGCAGCAACAGCACGTTTTGCAGAGTATCGTCCCAATAGATAGCTTTCTTTTCTCTTTTCAAATTTCAGAGTTCTATAATACTGCAGTTCCTCAGCATGTAATGCTTTGAGCATTTCTTCGCAATGCACGGTTGGAGAAAAATGACAGAAACAGATTGTTGCCCTGCAGTCTACCCCAGGTTTTTCGTGCACGATTTCGTTTATATACAGTCGCCGCATCTCTCACCGCTGAACTGGTTGTTGGACATCATCCCAAATGGGGTACAATCAAAAAGTGTGTAAATAGACAAAAGGCAGTGTATCCTTTTCGTTGAACTCCAATCAACAAAGAAACGAGATACCACCATGAAAAAGAGTATCAGGGAAACAGAGCAGCAGTCAAGAGCAACGTATGAGGTATTGGAGGAAATGGTCCGGTTGAGAATTCAGGGATATATACAGTACATGCTTGAAGAAGAAATCGAGTCATTTCTGGGGAGGAAGAAAAATGGTTTTATCCTTCTGGATAAGACGAAGAACGGAGAGCTCCGGGAAATCCCTATCAACAACACGCTGAAAAGAGTTCTGCAGGACTTGACCAGAAGGCTTGATATCTCCCATGTCTTTTTCAATCAGCATACAGGAAACCCCTTTAAGGACATCAAGCGGGCCTTTGCTACGGCAAAAAAGAGAGTAGAGACTCTGAAATGCCCGGATTGTGATCATAGAAAGCCAAGCCTCAGAACCAAAGATGAAGCAGGCTCCTGTCCGAAGTGCGGAGTAAAGTTATCAGTTATTAAGGGCATTGAGGATTTTCATTTTCATGATCTGAGACATACGTTCGCTTCTCACTGCATAATGGCCGGAGTCGACATAACCACCCTATCCAAGCTTCTCGGACATAAGAGCCTGAAGATGACCCTCAGATATGCACACCTCGCACCGTCCCACCTGGTAAAGGCAGTAAACATCCTGGATAAGTTTTTAAACAGCAAAAAAATGATTAGCACAAAATTAGCACAGGCATTCTAACCCATTGATTTCAAAGGAATACAAAATACTGTCAATACCGCAAAACGGTAGAGGTCATCCAGTACGGCATATTTTCATCTGTTAAAGGCAGAAATCATCTAAAATAAAGCGATCAATGACAAAATGATTAGCACAAAATTAGCACAAAAACAATGGGTCACAGGATGATCTGAACCTGTAACCCATTGATTTATATGGTAGGCCCGGGCGGTTTCGAACCGCCGACCTCTACCGTGTCAAAAATATTTAAGGGATTTTCGTAAGTGGGCCATCTACCTGCATTTTTTTAGATTTGCCCTGATTTTCAGTGGGTTATCGCATTCCATCCTTTACAATATTTTACGGTATTTTCTATCCATTATGATATTTTCGGTTACATTTTGGTTACAGTTGATTTGTACTGAGCCCCTGTAAAAACTGCTTCCAGTTCAAAACCTGCACATTTCCAAGCCGGTAGGGCTCATCTACGTTGCAGACAACATGGCACGGCACATCAGGATAGTCTTTCTGAAAAGACCTTAGTCCGGAGAGATGCGCAGTATCAACTGTGCGGGACCATTTTATTTCATACGCACCAGTCAATACCCCTGCATGTTCTGTCAACAGATCAACCTCTGCCCCTGAATTGGTCCGCCAATAATAGAGATTCACCATCTTCTGGGATTGTCTGATCCACTTGAGAGTCTCTATAATGATAAACTGTTCAAACAGCCGTCCCAGAAGATAGGGATCTGAAATCTCACTATCATAACGATTGATCATGTTCGTAACACCGTTATCAAAAAAATAAAACTTGGGATGACCCGAAAGTCGTTTTCTTACGCTCTTTCTCCACGGCTCAAGACGGAATCCAATAAGCGTGTCAGTCAATATTTCATAATATGACTTTACGGTCATGACAGCCTGGTGGCACTCCCGGGCAACAGAAGAATAGTTGACGATTTCGCCAAACTGACTCGCAGCCATGTCAAGAAACCGTGAAAAGGCCCCTATTTGGCGGACTATCCCCTCTGCCTGAATCTCCTCACGAAGATAGACATCGACATATGCCCTGAGCAGGTCAATTTTGTCCGCATCAATCTCTGCAAGGAAGATCGGGGGAAGAGAACCGAATCTCAATAGATGTTCGAGCTTTGCCGTCGTTGCCACCTCCTGCCACAGAAACGGGTGCAGGAACCTCTGAACAGCCCGGCCTCCAAGCAGATTGGCATATCCCCTCTTCAGTTTTCGAGCGCTTGAGCCCGACAGAATAAAATGCAGCGAGGTAGAATCGATAAGATACTGCACTTCGTTCAGCAGTTCCGGAACACGCTGTATCTCATCAATAAACACATGAGTAATAGCATCCTTTTTTTCGTGAACTTCTTTTCGAAACAGGGAAGGATCTTTTGAATACTTCAAGAACTGGTCAGAAAGCAATAAATTGATGTTATAGACTTTCTTCTGGAAAGCGCTGTTAATCAGCGTGGTTTTTCCTGTCAGTCGCGGACCAAACAAGAAAAAGGATTTATCCTCTGGAATTTTAAGTAATCTCTCTATCATGATGTAAAAGTGTAATGTATTTTTACAATGCTGTCAATGTTTTTCAAGTGCACTCATTCTGATGAAAACCCATTAAACTACCAAAATCAGATGCTATCACACCTATCAAAATTAATTGAAGAGATTCAAAGCATGAGTTATTGCCTGACAGTCGCAAAAAAACGTAGATTCTTCTGATGAGAAGTAAGGTTTGAAGCTGATAGAGCAAAAGTCTATCGGCTTTTGTTTTCATCCTTCAATTTCTGCATGATTTCATCGGCGGAGAGATAGAAAATCATACTTTGATGGGTTCAAAAATATGCTCAACCTTATACCTTGCAATTTTTCGTCTTTTAATCTCTTCGCCTGCTTTGACAGGCATGTCTTTATCTACAAAGTCGAGTTCGGCCCCATCGGGAATAATCTCAATATCCTCCGGATGGTCAATTAAATATTTTATGAAATCAAATGTCATGCCGATGTTAGTTGCTACATATTCTTTTTTTGTCATTATTTTAACCTCTTTTTGAATTTTTCTTTGTACCATTCCCATCTGTCTTTTATGTCTTGTTCTGCATATGTTAATGCGTCCTTAAAATTCTTTATCGGAATGGGCTGTTTTGTCTTCTCTCCTTTCGGAGTCAATAAATCCCTATGAAAGAATCCATGAGAACAATCATATCGTACGATTGGATACCATTTATCTTTTATTTTTGACTCAAATTGAACAACTATGTTTATCACTTTCCCCTTTACTATATCAATTTTCACCCTTAACCTGTCGTCTCCCTCCGGGCTTAGCTTTTTCGTAAATTCTTTGTTTCCCACCTGATTTATAGCCTTCTATTTTTTATATATGTTAGCATGCAAAGATTTTTCAATCCAGTATTATAATCCGAAATCTCAGGAGAATCTTATGTCCCTGTTTCTGAAGTGCGTATGGTCTGTTTGTTTGCATTTACTGCAAACCTTCCTTGCCTTTCTTTTCCCTTCCGAACACCTCAAAGGATTCGGACGGCAAAGGGCAAGAATCGATGAGAAGGTAATCCGTCGGCGTCAGCCGAAACCGCCATGAGTGATAAACGAAGTGATTCGTCTTAAGGCGCTCTTGCCCGAGGCAGGCTGTCGCTTGATTTCCCATGCCTTTAACCGCAGATTTGCCAGGAATATGACGGTGAGCAAGACATTTGTGAATGAGACCATAAGAAAGCGCAATTATGGGATTCAGATTTTAAGAAGAGAAATAAAAAATAGAAAGCCGAAAGACGTGCCGAAGAATCTTGTTTGGGGTGTGGACCTGACAGGCAAGACAGATACAAATAATAATCTCAATCATATTCTCGGAATAATCGAGCATAAAAGCAGGCTGAACATCGGCATGACGGTTTTGAAAGATAAGGCCTCTATTACAAGATTGCGCTGCCTACTTGATACTGTTGAGAGCTACGGCAAACCCCGATTCTTGCGGACAGACAACGAGCCTGTCTTTACATCCAGGCTGTTCAGACTCGGGTTATGGCTCTTGGGCATTCGTCATCAGCTTATTGACAAGTGCTGCCCTTGGCAGAATGGGAGAATCGAACGATTCTTCGGCACACTGAAAGAGAAGCTTGACCAGTGGCAAGTAAATAACAAGGAAGAACTTGGCGGGACTCTTGTCCAGTTTAGTTTCTGGTACAACCACGTCCGTCCTCATCAAAATCTGGACGGCAGGACTCCGGATGAGGTCTGGAGAGGGATTGATATCTTCAAAAAAGATCCGAAGCAAGGATACTGGTTTGAGGCATGGGAGGGGCTGTTGACAGGGTTTTATCTGGAGCTTTGACTTGCTTATTGTCGGACAGCAGGATCAAAAGCAGGTGTCCGGGGAAGTTTGTCCTCAACGGGGAAATCGGGCTGAAAAGGTTGTTCGGAGGCTACAAAGACGATAAAACATCGGTCTAACATGTCATCTTGAAGAATTTTAACAGCAGGTTTCTAAAGATACTGCCTCAAAAGGGGGCGCTGGAGCCTTGCGAACGGT
>CAVVAQ010000027.1:0-6775 GCA_963746295.1 uncultured Nitrospira sp.
AGGCGAGAGGAACGTAGTCGTTTCTCTGTCCTGACAGAGACGAGATATATGACGGCCGTATGAGCCTGCCCTGGACGATCTCCTCGATCCTGTGGGCTGACCAGCCTGCCACACGCGACATCGCGAAGATAGGGGTAAAGAGTTCCTTTGGTATTCCCATCGAACGGTATACGAGCCCGGAATAAAAATCAACATTCGCAGAGGCCACCTTCCCTTTTTTCTCCTGAACGATCTGCGGGGCGAGCATGGCCACCTTCCTGTATAAATTAAACTCTTTATCCAGTCCGGATTTTTTTGCTATCTCTTCTGCCTTGCCTTCGAGGATCAGCGCCCTTGGGTCTGACAGGGTATAAACAGCATGGCCTATACCGTAGATCTTCCCTGTTTTGTCATGCGTCTTTTTGTCAAGGATCCTGGCGAGGTAGTCCGAGACTTCATCGTCATCGTTCCAATCCTCTACGTGGAGCTTTATGTCATCCATCATGCCCTCGACCGCTTCGTTCGCGCCGCCATGGAGGTGTCCTGAAAGAGATGCTATCCCCGAGCAGATCGCCATATAGCTGTTTGCTCCCGAGGAAGAGACCGCCCTCACCGTGAAGGTCGAGTTGTTGCCGCCGCCGTGCTCTGCATGCAGTACCAGCATCATGTCAAACAGGTGTGCTGTCAGCTTGTCAGGTTTTTTGCGGTGCAGCATATAAAGAAAGTTCTCCGCATGACTGTAATCATCGCGCGGCTCAGGCAGTTCAGACAATTTTTTTATCTGTCCCGATGCTGCGAGGTAGTTGTATGCGACAATTGTCGGGAACTTTGCGATAAGGTCAATACACTGCCGCGCGAGGTCCTTTATGTCAGTTGAGTTGGGGTTTTTATCGAACAGGTGCATGGCGGAGACGATCGTGTGAAGCGAACCCATCTGGTCGTCATGCGCGGGACTGCTCAGGATGATTTTTTTTGCTTCGTCCGGCAGGTGTCTTCTTTTTGCAAGCTCGGCGGTAAAGGTATCGAGATGTTTCTGGATCGGGAGTTCGCTTGTCAGCAGCAGGTATGCTGTCTCTTCAAAGCCGAATCTGTGCTCCTTCTGGTGATACCTGACCAGGTCCTTCACATTATAACCGCTGTAATACAGTTCTCCGTCAAGGTCTATCTTTTTCTCTGTGCCGTCTGCCTGTATCTCCTTTTTCCAGCCGATGACCTGCCCTTTGCTTGTTATCCCCACAGGGACACCGGTGCCGTCCTCGTTCCTCAGACCCAGTTTTATGTTTTTTGCCTTGACGAGGTCCGGTGAAATTTTGTCATGCTTTAATGCCAGCTGCTGGATTATTTTCAGAACGCTTTCCATATATTCACCTCATCAATAATGTATATTGTGCCCTTCCCGGAATGCGTAAACCCGGGCAGTTCAGGAATCATGCATCATAGTTTAGCATGTTTGCGCAGATTATTTGAAAGATACAGAGGCGCGTCTGTCAGAAGGCAGATCTCAGACCTCGTAGATGATCGGCATGATCATCGGCATTCGTTCCATGGTGTTTCTGAGGTATTTCTTCAGAACGCTCCGTATCTTTGCCTGTACAAGGGATTTATCAGCGATCAGTTCGCTGTCAAGGTCTTTGACCGTGATGTAGACGAGTTCCTTGACATCGTTTAATATCTCCTGCGACGCGTCCTCGAAGATGAAGCCCCGGGAAATGATGTCCGGCCCTGAAGCGATCTCGCCCGTGAGCTTTTCGATCGCCAAAATTACGATCACGATGCCGTCATGCGCGAGTCTTCTCCGGTCTCTCAGGACCATGTCCTCGACATCCCCGACGCCTTTGCCGTCGACAAAGATCATGCCTGAGGTAACTTTGCCGTTGCGGGCAACGCCCTCGTCTGATATTTCAAGGACTTCTGCCGTTATCGAGGATGAATATGTTCGATTTGGGTATGCCGGTCTTTTCCGCAAGCCGCGCGTGATAGACCTTGTGCCGGTGCTCTCCGTGGACAGGCATGAAGTGTTTCGGCTTGACGAGGTTGAGCATCAGTTTCAGCTCTTCCTTTGACGCGTGGCCGGAGACATGGATCTCCGAGACCTTTTCGTAGATCACATCCGCCCCGCGCCTGAAAAGGTGGTTGATGATCCTGCCGATGGAATTTTCATTGCCGGGTATGACCTTTGCGGAAAGGATGACGACATCGCCTTCCTTTATCTTGATTGTTTTGTGTTCATCGATTGCGATCCGGGAAAGCACGCTCATCGGTTCTCCCTGGCTTCCGGTTGTTATGATGACCACCTCGTTGTCATTGAGATTCTTCAGGTCCTCGAGTCTTCAGCCAGGTGTTTTCCGGTATCCTGAGATATCCGAGGTCAAGGGCTATCTGCGCGTTCGATACAATGCTCCTGCCCGAGAGGATCACCTTCCTGTTGAACATGACCGCGACATCGATCGCCTGCTGAATACGGTGTATGTTGGACGCAAAGGTGGACATGATGATCCTCCCTTTCGCGTCCGCAAAGACTTCCTCAAAGGCCCTTCTGACTTCTTTTTCAGAAAAGGTGTATCCGCCTTTTTCAGCGTTTGTGCTGTCGGAGAGCAGGAGCACAGTGCCCCTTTCCCCGTATTCCGAGAACTTGTGGAAGTCCATCAGCTGCCCGTCAACAGGGGTGGGATCGAGTTTGAAATCTCCGGTATGCACAAGATTTCCGACCGGGGTTTTAATGCCGAACCCGACGCCGTCGACAATGCTGTGGGTCACCCGGATGAATTCTACTGAAAAGACGCCGAGTTCGACTATCTCCCTCGGCATTTTCGAGATGAGTTCAACGTTGTCGAGTTTGTGTTCCTTGAGTTTTTCCCTTACCAGGCCGATGGTAAGGGGAGTGCCGTAGACCGGAACATTGATTGCTTTCAGAAGGAAAGGGAGCGCGCCGGTATGGTCTTCATGTCCGTGGGTCAGAAGGATGCCCCTGAGCTTTTCCCGGTTTTCCAGGACATAGCTGAAGTCAGGGATGACGAAATCAATGCCGAGCATGTCTTCTTTCGGGAACATGAGGCCGGCATCGATGATAATCATGTCGTTGCCGTATTCCATGACAGTCATGTTCATGCCGATCTCTTCGAGACCGCCGAGGGGTATGACAGAAAGCAGGTTTTCCATTAGTGCAGATTATAGCAGAAAATACCGAAGAATAGTCAGCAGAAAAATATTTTTTGTTCAGAAGATGAAGGACGAAAATTTTGCATACACTTACAAAGATGCCTTGCTGCCGGGCCGCCCAGTTACTGTATCAGCATTTCAAGCAGCGCCTTCTGGGCATGGAGGCGGTTTTCAGCCTGGTCAAAGACAGCGCTGTGCGGGCCGTCGATGACCTCATCGGTGATCTCTTCGCCCCGGTGGGCAGGAAGGCAGTGCAGCACAGTGACATCCTTTTTCGAGCAGGAAAGCAGCCTGCTGTTGATCTGGTAATTCCGGAATTTATTTTTCTTTGTCTCTGCTTCTTCTTCCTGTCCCATGCTCACCCATACATCGGTATATACGACATCCGCCATGCCTGCGGCTTCCTTGGGGTCTCTGAGGACAATGATCTCGCTCCGGGCAGAAGCTCTTGCCTTATTCAGGACCTCTGTGTGCGGCTCGAAGCCTTCCGGGCACGCTATCGTCAGGTCGAATTCCATCATCGAGGCAGCCTCGATAAGGGAATTGCATACATTGTTGCCGTCTCCGATAAAGGCGACTTTCAGGCCTTTGAATCCGCCTTTTTTTTCATAGATCGTCATGAGGTCGGCAAGGGCCTGACAGGGATGATGGATATCGCTGAGCCCGTTGATTACCGGGATGGTCGAATTTGTTGAGAACTGCTCGAGGGTAGGGTGGCTGAAGGTACGTATCACAATACCGTTCAGATAGCGCGACAGTGTCCTTGCCGTGTCATGCATTGTTTCTCCACGGCCGAGCTGCAGATCGGCGCGGCTCATGGAGATCGTGTTTCCCCCGAGCTGGTATACCCCTGCTTCAAAGGAGACGCGTGTCCGTGTCGAAGGCTTCTCGAAAAGGAGACCGATGTTTTTCCCTATCAGGGGACAGGAATTTCTGTCCTTGCCTGCCTTGAGGTCAACAGCCCTTTTGATCAGGCCTGATAATTCATCCGTAGTCAAATCCGTTAATGTAAGAAAATCTTTTTTCATCGTTCTCCCCTATGAAAGGCGGTCAAAAATCTGCTCGAGTATGTCGATGAGATGGTCTATCTCTTTTTCCGTTATGATCAGGGCCGGCATGAAACCGCAGGATGTTGCCTGCGGTACAGTTGATCAGCAGGCCTCTTTCCATGCATGCCTTTACGAGCGGCGCGCCGTCCCGGGTCAGTTCCATCCCTACCAGAAGGCCCATGCCCCGTACTTCCGCGATTATGCTCGGGAACTCTTTCTGCAATTCCTCAAGTTTCTCTTTGAAGTACTTCCCCATCCTTCTGCACTGGTCGAGGATGAAACCGTCTTCAAGCAGGACATCTATTGTCGCGACGGCAGCGCTGCAGGCAAGGGGGTTTCCCCCGAAGGTCGACCCGTGCGTGCCCGGCTCAAATGCAGCCGCGACCTTATTGGTCGCAAGCATGGCCCCGATCGGTACCCCGCCGCCCAGGCCTTTTGCGAGGGTCATGATATCCGGGGTTATGCCGTAATGTTCATAGGCGAAAAGCTTCCCTGTCCGGCCCATGCCGGTCTGCACCTCGTCAAGGATCAGGAGTATGCCGTGCCTGTCGCAGAGCTTTCTGACGTCGCGCAGATAATCAGGGTCGGGAATCTTTACCCCGCTTTCGCCCTGTATCGGCTCCAGCATGACTGCGCACGTATTTTTTGTTATTGCCTTTTCTATCGCATCGATGTCATTGAATTCCACATGCCTGAAGCCAGGCACAAGCGGGTCAAATCCGGTCTTGAATTTTTCCTGGCCTGTTGCGCTCAGGGTGCCGAGGGTCCTTCCATGAAAAGAGTTTATGGCTGTAATGATCTCGAATTTATTCTGACCGAGTGATTCTTTGAAGTATCTTCTTGCCAGCTTTGATCGCAGCCTCGTTCGCTTCAGCCCCTGAGTTGCAGAAGAAGACCTTATCTGCAAAGGAATTATCGACGAGGATTTTCGCGAGTTTTGTCTGTGACTCGATATGGAAATAATTCGATATATGGATGAGCCGCTGCGCCTGCTTCTGTATGGCAACGACTACTTTGGGATGACAGTGCCCGAGGCAATTGACCGCAACGCCTCCGAGGAAATCAAGGTATTCCTTCCCGTCCGTGCCCCAGACCTTCATCCCTCTGCCTTTTCTGATGGCAACAGGAAATCTGTTGTACGTGTGCATCAGGTAATTGTCTGAATCTTCGAGCAGCTTTTTCATTTCCATGTAGGCATAATAACGTATAACCCATTGAAAAATCAAACAAAACCGCCTTTGACAGTGTGCTCATGCATAATGGTAGAATTAGCAATATGAAGATTGCAGTGACCGGAAAAGGCGGAGTAGGCAAGACAACACTTTCATCTATACTGAGCCATCTTTTTGCATCAGAGGGCATGAAGGTCATTGCTGTTGACGCAGACCCTGACGCGAACCTCGCCTCTGCCTTGGGATATCGAGGGAGGAAGCGGAGAAGATCAGGCCGATAGCGGACATGAATGAACTGATCGAGGAGCGCACAGGAGCAAAGCCGGGCAGCTGGGTGGCATCTTCAAGCTCAACCCCAGGGTTGACGACCTTCCTGAAGGTCTGGGATATAAAATAAACGGCATAACCCTCCTTATCATGGGCAAATCAAAGGCCGCTGCCTCAGGATGCTACTGCCCTGAAAATGTGCTCCTCAGGCGACTGCTTAAGCATCTGGTCGTTGAAAGGGATGAGGTTGTGATCGTTGATATGGAGGCCGGCATAGAGCATCTCACCAGGGGTACTGCAGGTTCGGTCGACGCGTTTATCGTTGTTGTCGAGCCCGGCCAGCGGAGCATGCAGACAGCAGGAGTTGTAAGGGACATGGCAGCAGAACTCGGAGTTAAAAATGTCTTTGTTGTTGCGAACAAGGTCCGCGGGTCTGAGGACCTGGAATTCATAAAAAAAGGGATCGGCGATATAGAGCTCGCGGGACATATCAGTTTTAACCACGATGTTATGGAGGCTGACATCAAGGGCGCTTCACCATATGGTTTTTCACCCGGTACAGTGGATGAGGTGAAGAAAATCAAGGACGCGATAGTGAAGATGCTTAATGCAGGATAAGGCCGGGCTCAGGAAGGAACTTCTCAGCAGAAGAGATAATATACCGCCTGAAGTCAGAAGGACGAAAAACAGAATGGTCCGTGAGCGTCTTTTGTCCCTTGATGAATTCAGGAATGCGGGCATTATTTTTTTCTTCGCCTCTTTCAGGACAGAGGTTGATACCGCTGAAATGATAAAGTCCTCACTTACATCAGGGAAACGGGTTGTGCTTCCGAAGGTCGATAAAGACAGGCATGAACTCATGCTCTATGAAATAAGGGACTTCGGAGAACTGTTGCCCGGATATATGGGGATCCCCGAGCCCTCTTTTCAGGGAAGGCAGATGAGCATCAATGACGCGGATATTGTGATCATCCCGGGCGCCGGGTTTGATGCATTGGGAAACAGGATAGGCTATGGAGGCGGCTACTATGACAGGCTGCTTTCAGGCCTGCAGAAGCAGATGCCGGTTATAGCCCCTGCCTATGAAGAACAGATAGTTGATTCCATTCCCTCAGAACCCCATGATATCAGGGTGCAGATGATTGTAAC
>CAVVAQ010000028.1:0-85767 GCA_963746295.1 uncultured Nitrospira sp.
CGGTGGTGGTGGCGGAGGTACGAAGGGCGGCGGCGGCGGCGACCCGGACCTTCGAGCGGGACGGGGCGTCCCTCTCGGCGGTGGGCGCGGCAACAACCCTCCGGGCAAGTCGGCTGCGGCCTATGCGGGGGCCGGGACCCTCGCGGTCCGCGGGCTCCTGAACGCCACCGGCGTCCGTGCCCGCGCTCCCTCCGCGACCCCGACTTCCGGGCGGCCGCCGCGCGGATGGTGGACTCGGCGCTCCTGGCCGAGTTCTTGCTATAAGCGTTGGTGCGCCGGCGTTCTCCATGCTCCTCCTCCTCCTCTCCGCTTGCGACACCTGCAAAGAGCTCGTCGCGCCACCCGTCTCCGCCTGCTTCGGCGGCGAGGGGGTCGAGTGGGACTACGGCACGCTCGAGCTCGCCGTCGAGGGGACCGTCGTGTCCGTGGCGACCGGTCCCCGCCCCGAGGCGTGCATGGTGAGCGTAGGAAACGAGGAGACCGGCGAGGGCCTCGTCATCGAGGTCGAGGACCCGGCCGGCACCCGGTACGTCGTCTCCTACGCCATCCCCGCGCTCGACGCGCCCGTCGCGGTGGGGGACGTGGTCTCCCTCAATCTGGTGTCCACCGACGAGGAGTTGGCACCCAACGTCGGCCGGGCGCGCCTCCTCGACGCGTCCGGTGCGCCGCTCGTGGTGGTGACCGAGGCGGGGTCGCTCGATCCTTCCCGGCGAAGGCAGTCGAGTTCCGCCGGCTGCCGTTCAACCACCCGCTCTATATCATGTACTCGTCGGGCACCACCGGCGTGCCCAAGGGCATCGTCCACGGCGCCGGCGGCACGTTGCTGATGCACGCCAAGGAGCATCGCTTGCATTGCGACGTGAAGCGCGGCGACCGCGTCTTCTACTACACGACCACCGGCTGGATGATGTGGGACTGGCTGGTCACCGCACTCGCCGCGCGAAGCCACGCTCATGCTCTACGACGGCTCGCCGTTCCTGGGCCGCGGGAGCGTGCTGTTCGATTTCGCGGCCGAGGAGGGCATCACGCACTTCGGCGTGTCGGCCAAGTACCTCGACGCGATCGCCAAGCTGCGGTGCGGCCCGCCGTGACCCACAAGCTGGATGCGCTGCGCGTGTTGCTGTCGACCGGCTCGCCCCTGTCGCCGGAAGGCTTCGAGTACGTCTATCGCGACATCAAGGCCGACGTCTGCCTCGCGTCGATCAGCGGCGGCACGGACATCGTCGCCTGCTTCGCCGGCGGCTGCCCGATCCTGCCGGTGTGGGCGCGGCGAGATCCAGCGCCGCCTGCTCGGCATGGCGGTGGAGGTGGTGGACGAGAAGGGGGCGCCCGTGCGTGGCGTGAAGGGCGAGCTGGTCTGCACAAAGCCGTTCCCCACGATGCCGCTCGGTTTCTGGAACGATCCCGGGGACTGCGCTACCGCCGCGCCTACTTCGAGCGCTTCGCCAACGTCTGGACCCACGGCGACTATTGCGAGATCACCCGCCACGGCGGCCTCGTGATCCACGGCCGCTCGGATGCGGTGCTGAACCCGGGCGGCGTTCGCATCGGCACGGCGGAGATCTACCGCCAGGTGGAGAAGCTCGACGAGATCGAGGAGTGGCTGGTGATCGGCCAGGATTGGCCGCCCGCCCATCCGCGCGACGTTCGCGTGGTGCTGTTCGTGCGGCTGCGCGAAGGCGTCGAGCTGGACGAGGCGCTGGTGAAGAAGGTGCGCGAGACCATCCGCGCCAACACGACGTCGCGCCACGTGCCGGCGAAGATCGTCGCGGTGCCCGACATCCCGCGTACCAAGAGCAACAAGATCGTGGAGCTCGCGGTGCGCGCGGTGGTGCATGGCGAGCCGGTCAGGAATCTCGAAGCGCTCGCGAACCCCGAGGCGCTCGAGCATTTCAAGGGGCTGCCGGAGCTGGCGGCTAGACATGCGCTGCGGCTTCGCATCGCCCTGGTGGTCATCGCGCTGGCAGGCCTTCCCGTTCGCGGCGACCTGGTTTACGGGCAGAGAGCTTTGCAGCGCGGCGATCCCGAGAACGCCTACAAGGAATTCAAGGCGGCCGCTGAAGCCGGGGATGCGGAGGCCGCCCGCAGGCTCGGGCTGATGCTGGGGCGCGGAATCGAGTTCAAGGGTGGTGGAAAGATTGAAGCGCGGCCGGCCGAGGCCGCGCATTGGTATCGCGTGGGCGCGGACATGGGTGACGTGGTCTGCGCAGACGTGCCTTGGCGATACTGGCCGTCGGGCGCGGCGTGCCGCGGGATTCGGACGAGGCGCTGCGGCGCTTCAGGCAGGCTGGTCGTGACGTCGATGGGTGGTCTTCGAAGATGGCTGCCTATTCCGAGCCCGATCGCACCGAGATCCTGGCGTGGTTCATCGCCTTGGGCGCGGTGATGCGGCGCGAACTCAGACCGTCGCGTGGTGGTAGGGCCTCAGGCAAGGTGACCCTCGAGGTATTTGCCGACCCACCGCACGTCGCCGTCAGGAGCGAAGGCGATCCCCGATACATGGCAAGGGTGGAGTTCCATGGAAAAGAGGCGCTCGAGCTGGCTCCTCCACCGCCCGCCGCGGTGCGCCATAAGGCGACCCGCGATTTCGAGTTCGTCTTCAACTAGCGATGCGCTCGCCCACCTTCTACGCGGGCCTGTCGATCGCCACCTCGGTGGTGACGATCGCGCTCAAGTTCGGCGCCTACTGGGTGACCGGCTCGGTGGGCCTGCTGTCGGATGCGATCGAGGCGTTCGTGAACATCGCCGCGGCGCTGGTGGCGCTCGGCGCGCTCACCTACGCGGCAGGCGCGGCCGGACCGCGAGCACAACTTCGGCCACGAGAAGGCGGAGTACTTCTCGAGCGGCATCGAGGGCGCGCTGATCTTCGTGGCCGCCGGGGCGATCGTCTGGACCGCGGTGCCGCGCCTCATGAACCCGCAGCCGATCGAGCAAGTCGGCCTGGGCCTCGTGCTCTCGGTGCTGGCCGCGGTCGCCAACGCGGCGTGCGCGTGGGTGATGCTGAAGGCCGCGCGCGAGCACCGCTCGATCACGCTCGAGGCCGACGCGCAAGCACCTGCTCACCGACGTGTGGACCACGGCGGGCGTGGTGGTGGGCGTGCTGCTCGTCGCGGGCACCGGCTACCTGCTGCATCGACCCGATCGTGGCCATCCTGGTCGCGCTGCAGGTGCTGTGGACCGGCTGGCACCTGATCCACCGCTCGTTCCAGGGCCTCATGGACCGCGCGTTCGCCGACGAGGAGATCGCGACAGATCACCGCGGTGCTCGACACGCTGCGCCACCAGGGCTGCGACTACCACGCGCTGCGCACGCGCCAGTGCCGGGCGCGCGCGGCTTCGTCGACGTGCACGTGCTGGTGCCCGGCCAGACCAGCGTGCAGGAGGGCCACGACATGGTCGAGGACCTCGGAACGAGGATCATCGAACGGCTGCCCCACGTGGAGGTGCTGATCCACCTCGAGCCCCTCGAGGATCCGAAGAGCTACGAGGACACGCCCGCACGCCGTAAGCAGGGCCTGCAAGTCCGGTGATGCCGGCTTGCTGGCAGACTCGGGGAGCAGCCCCTCCCGCTACCTCGCCAGGAAGGTCCCCATGCCCGATCCCCTCAGCGCACGCGAAGGCGCTCCTCAAGGACGGCTTCGCGATCGACGCCCTCGGCGGCGCCATCGTCCACCCCACGCCGCACGTCGACACCGGCACCTACGAGGAGCGCCTGCTGGAGTACGGCTGGGGCTCGATGGCGGCCTGCCTGGTCTCCGAGCCCTCCTACAACGCCACGTTCGAAGAGGTGCTGACCGCCATCAACGAGAACCTGCTGTACTTCGAGATGAGCCCCAAGGTGAAGCACGTCGAGCGCATCGAGGACTTCGCCGAGGCGAAGAAGAGCGGGCGCCTCGGCGTCTTCTTCCAGCTGCAGAGCGGCAGCTGCATCGAGCAGGACCGGAAGCGCGTGCGCATCCTCCACAAGCTCGGCTTGCGGCAACAGAAAAATAAGATGCGCCTAATTTCCCTGGTTTTAAATCCTGTTCCCTATTTTGCTGCGCCTTTGGGTTGTTTGTTCTTCTTATCTTTCAGATCTTTTGCCTCTTTGATCGACTTCTGTTTCTGGCCCTTTTCTTTGTCCTTTTTGCCGCCTTTGTCTCCCATGGTGTTCCTCCTTTGGTATTGCCGGTCATATGAATGTCTTTCATGAACCTGTGTTCATCTTGTTCAATGCTACCAGAAGTATGTGCCAAAGGCAAGAGCGGGAAAGCCTTTCTGCTGATTTCAGCAGACCGAGTTTTTCAGAAACTCCTTCAGGTCGCTCCCGATATCCTCCCTGTCCAGGGCATATTTTATAACCGCCTTGAGGTAGTTTAGCGGATCTCCGGTAGTCAGCCACTCCCCGTTATCCACCTCTTTGGCCAGAAAGATCCCCCCGCGTTCAACATACTGACGGATTGCATCAACAATCCAGAGCTCGTTGTCTTTGCCCAGAGGAATCTCTCTCAGAATATCGATAATATCCTGATTTAAGATCATCCGCCCGAAATCCGCCAACTCAGACGGTGCCTCATCAATGGATGGTTTTTCTATAATATTTTCGATCTCCGCGGAGTGGGGACGTAACTTTACAATCCCGTAACGGTTTACCATCTCTCTTTCGACTTTCTGTACCCCGATCATCAGACGGCCATGTGTCTGATAATCCTCTATCATCTGTTTGGTGAAGGACACCTTCGAGCGCACAAGATCATCACCCCAAACATATATGAACGGTTCGTTGTATACCAGGCTCGCGGCAGAAAGTACCGGTGTACCGTTCCCATAAGGCCCCTTTTGCCTGATATAAATGAAATTGGCCATCTCGGAAATTCGTGTTATTTCCTCGAGCTGTTTCAGCTTGCCCCCTTCTCTTAATTCATTAGCCAGGGCCCAGTTATGATCGAAGTGGTCTTCCAAAGGCTTCTTGTCCCATTTTGTAACCAGGATAATATCCTGTATCCCCGCCTCCACCAATTCCTCAACAACCAATTGAATAATAGGCTTATCCACGATCGGCAACATCTCTTTCGGCATGGTCTTTGTTGCCGGCAGGAATCTGGTTCCGGCGCCGGCCACTGCGACAATCGCTTTCTTAATTGTCTGCACAGGTCGCATACTTTCTCCTTTCTCCTGTCATGTGCTTGGCGCACTATTTTTCGCTGCTTTGTCCTGAACGGGTATTCTCACCTCGACCGAATGTTCCTGACGGTCGTCAAGAAGTGGAATAGCATTGCCCGGCAGTTCAACGCCGTCGACGGTCACACCCGCCACGCTGCCGTCGCCCGTTTGCAGCACAGTGATATGGTAGATGGTTTCCCGGTATCGGTAATGCACCTTGAACGCCTCCCAATCCGCAGGCAGGCACGGCTCGAAACGCAGCTTGTCTGTTTCAAGCCGCAGCCCGAGAAGCGATTCGAGGACAAGCCGGTACATCCAGCCGGCTGATCCCGTGTACCACGTCCATCCACCGCGGCCGATGTGCGGCGAGACCGCATATACGTCGGCCGCAACAACATACGGTTCTACTTTGTAGGTTGCAACTGCTTCCGCAGAGTCCGCGCATGGTTCACCGGGTTGATCATGGCCAGCAGTTCCCAGGCGCGACTGCCGTCTCCCAATGCAGCGAAGGCCATCGCCGCCCAGATCGCCGCATGGGTGTATTGCCCTCCATTCTCCCTTACGCCCGGGACGTATCCCTTTATATAGCCGGGATTCAGATCCGATTTGTCGAAGGGCGGGTCCAGAAGCTGGATCAGGCCATGATCCCGTCGAACAAGATGCTTGTCCACAGCTTCCATTGCCATGGCGTGAGCGTTCGGCATCCCCGGCGCCCGAGAGAACAGACCAGCTCTGCGCTATCGAATCGATCCGGCATTCGGCATTGCCCGCAGAACCCAGCGGCGTACCGTCGTCGAAGTAAGCGCGGCGGTACCATTGACCATCCCAGCCTTTCTCTTCGATATTTCTGCGCAGTTGAGCAGCCTCCTCCTGACAGCGTTCGACAAAGGGCAGATCGTCGTGCAGACGCGCAATCTCGCAAAACTCCACGAGCACTTTATAGAGGAAGAATCCCAGCCAGACGCTTTCACCCTTGCCGCGTTCGCCCACCATGTTCATTCCGTCGTTCCAGTCACCCGAGCCGATGAGCGGCAGACCGTGCTCACCGAGTCTGAGGCCATTCAGTATGGCCCGCACGCAATGTTCGTACAAGGTGGCTGTTTCGTCAGACCGGCCGGGAAGATCGTAATACGAGTCCTCATCAGCTGCTTACCGGACGGCCCTCGATGAAGCGGACGGGTTCATCCAATACGCCGGTGTCTCCGGTGTTCAGAACATAGCGGGCACGCAGCCAACGGCAGCCAGAGGAAGTCGTCCGAACAGTGTGTACGCACGCCCCGGCCTGACGGAGGATGCCACCAATGCTGAACATCCCCCTCCTGAAACTGACGGGCCGCACAGAGGAGGAGATGTTCGCGAACCAGGCGGGGTTCGGTATGGATGAGCGCCATCACGTCCTGCAACTGGTCGCGGAAACCGAAGGCGCCCGCCTGACTGGTAGTATCCGGACCGCGCCCAAAGACGGCACGCGAGCGTTTGGTACAGGAGCCAGCCGTTGGCCAGGATGTTGACGGACTGGTCCGGCGTTTCCACCTGTACCGCGCCGAGGGTATGGTTCCAGTACTGCCAGACCGCTTCGAGAGCTCTGCGCGCGGCAGCAGATCCGCGGAAGCGACGCACCAGATTGCCGGCGTCATCAGCGTCCCGCCCTGCGCCGAGCATGAAGATGATCTCACGCTCCTGCCCGTCGGCCAGGTCAAAGGGGACCTGGATAGCGGCACAGGGGTCCAAAGCGGTCCCCACCTTGCCGGAAAGCCGCGACCGGGTCATCGCCTCCGGGCTTCGAAGCGTGCCGTTACGGCCAAGGAACTCGGTCCTGTCGCCGCTTACGGTCCGGGTCGCATCAGCCACATCGAAGAAGGCGGTCCGGTCAGCGAACTCCGTGTTGTAGGGGTTTAGTGCGAAGATCGCGCCGGTATCGGGGTCAACTTTGGTGATTACGTGCATCCCCGATTTCGGTCGCAGATCTCCCAGCACCCATTCTACGTAGCCGGTGGCGGAGAGACGGCGGGAACGGCCTGACCCGTTCCTCACTTTCAATACCGTGAACTTGACCGGTGCGTCTATGGCCACGTAAATCCAGACCTCGGAGCTGATGCCGTCTTCTGTGTGTTCAAAGACGCTATAGCCGAACCCGTGACGGCTGGTGTATGGCGTCAGACCGCGACTGGGCAGCGGCAGGGGGGAGCAGAATTGACCGCTCTCTTCATCACGGATATAGAACGCCTCTCCGCCCGAATCGCACACCGGATCGTTATACCAGGGAGTGAGGCGGAACTCGTGGGCGTTCTCGCTCCACGTGTAGGCAGAGCCGCTCTCTGAAATTATGGTCCCGAAGTTCGGATTTGCCAGCACATTCACCCATGGAGCCGGAGTCACCTGCCCCCGCGTAGTCGTAATGATGTACTCTCGTCCATCATGGCTGAATCCTCCCAGCTCGTTGAAAAAGATCAGATCGCGGCGCGGCATTGCAACGACGGGCGAGGATTCCGGGCGAAGGGTCCGGACGGTTTGAGGCGGGGTACTGTTGTTTTCACAAGACCGCGGAGGTTCACCTGTTCCTCCAGCGTTCCCCACTTGTCGCTGATCACAACGCGGGCTACTGTCTGGAGCAGAATGCGGTCTTCGTTCGATATCTGCTCAGCGAGTCTCACGAAAATGCCGCCCGGGCGATCTGTCACGTTGGCTTCGAGTCCTGCGGCAATGAGCCCCATAATCTGGTCGTGCAGAAGTTGCCGGTACCCTGCGCGATCTTCGTTCCAGATCACCAGGTCCACTGCCAGTCCTTTTAAACGCCAGTACGCGTGGGCCTGGACGAGCTGCCTCACAAGGTCGATATTGGCAGGATCTTCGATCCGCAGCAGCACGATCGGCAGGTCCCCGGAAATGGCGTATCCCCAGAGACCGGATTGCCCGCGACGGTTTTTTCTGAGAATGTCCGTGTCAGAGCGCAGAGAGGAATTGGCGTAGATGATAGAGCCCGCAAGGCGTCCGTAGAGTTGCGCGTCGGACTCAGTGACATTGAGCTGCTGCAGGACCACCTGGCTGTGTGTCCACGCCAGATCGAAGACGCGGTCCGCGAAACGCCGGTCCTGGTATTTCTCGACAAGGCCCATACAGACGTCCCGGGTTTCTCCGAGTCCGGAGACTACGTCTATCGTTGCCGACGCATCCGGATCGAGCGTGATCCGGTACCTGATCGCGACAACCGGGTCCAGCACTGACCCCTCGCTGCCGGAAAGCGCCCCTGAGAGAGTCGAGCGTCCGCTCATGGCTTTCGGACTGGCTGCGGTCCTTCCCCGACCGATGAACTTCATGCGGTCAGTCTCATAGGAAACTTCTCCGATGTCTGCCCCGTGCGCGATCATCAGGTGAAACATCCATGGAGAGTGCTCTTCAAGGGAACGGGGCCGGCGGGTGCAGAGGATCGCCCGCCTGTGGCCGATAATCTCTGTCTGAACAAAGAGATTGCTGAACGCAGGATGCAGCTCGTCCGCGGCAGACGGCGCGAGCACGACTTCAGCATAACTCGTTACGTCAATCGCTCTGCGCGTCCGGGAGGAGTTCGTGATGCGGATCCGACGCAGTTCGATGTCATCTTCCGGCGAGACAACGATCTCTGTATGCATATCGTAGTCGAAGTCGCGGCGGCGAAACTCAGCCCGGCCTTCCGAAAAAATCGCTTCGTAGGTGTCAGCCCGTTTGAGAGTGGGCTGATACGCGGTTGACCAGAACTTCCCGCTCGCCACATCGCGGAGGTAACAGAACGTGCCCCAGTTGTCACAGGTGGTGTCTTCGCGCCAGCGTGTTACCGACAGGTCCTTCCAGCGGCTGTAACCGCCTCCGGCGTTCGTGACCACGACGTGGTATCTGCCGTTGGACAGCAGTTGCACCTCTGGTATCGGAGTGTTGGGGTTGCTGAAAACACGCACCGGCATTTCCGTACCACCGGAATCAGCACGGAGGTCGGAGAACTCGGGGGTCTCCAGATAAAAAGCCGTTGCCCTTGGGACCCGCTCCTGGAGCAGGAGCATAACGGCCTGGAACGACGGGTCCGACTCGAATCTTTTCTGCATTGGACGGTCCAGCAGCAGATGGGCGAGGGAGAGAAGGCTCATGCCCTGGTGATGTGCCATGAAGGAGCGCACTGCCGTGCTCGCTTCTCTTCGCCGCTGACGTGAGGGGGTATAGTCGATCGCTTCATAAAAACCATAACGGGCCTCAAAGCCCCTGGCACTGATACGCTGCAGGTTCAGGCATGCCTCCTCAGGCTCCACCATCAGCGCAAGTACCGAGGCATAGGGGGCAATGACCAGGTCATCGGCAAGTCCGCGCTTGAGCCCCAGACCGGGCACGCCGAAAGCGCGGTATTGATAGTTGAGATGAACGTCGACTGTGTTATAGCCTGATTCAGACATGCCCCACGGTACGCCGCGCTGCCTCCCATACTCTATCTGCCTGTCCACAGCAGCCTTATAGGTCTGGTCGAGCAGCGTGTTTTCATACGTCGGCATTACCAAAAGCGGCATGAGGTATTCGAACATCGAACCGCTCCATGAAAGAAGAATCGGCTCCCCGCCGACGTTCGTAAGCAGCCGCCCCAGACTGAACCAGCTCTCCTGCGGCAGTTGTCCCTGAGCGATCGCCACAAAGCAGCATAATCTCGCTTCCGAAGCCAGCAGATCGTAGTAGCCCGCGTCCCTCCGACGCTCCCCAACGTTGTACCCGATAGCCAGCAGATGACGCGTAGCGTCAAACAGAAAATCATAGTCCATGCGCGCGAGTTCACTTGCCTGCAATGCAAGACGCCCGATGTCCGCAATTCTCTCACTGGCACGCTGGTTGCCAAGTTCTGCCAGTTCGCGCAGCGTCGGGATCTTGTCAGTGCTGTTCCCTGTTGAAGAATCGAGAAACATCAGATCATCGAGAGCGGACCGGCATTGACCGGCAAAGGCGCGCGCCCACCACGTAACTTCCCTGTCCGTATCCGTATCCAGAGCCTCGCAACTGTCAATCACCCCAGCGGCGGATGCAGCCAACTGCTCCAGACTCTGCCGTGCAGCGGCGAGCGTATCCGGAGGGGCATTATATACAGGCATCGAGTTCCTTCCGGAGTTGAGCCAGTCGAACATGAGCGCCTCCTGCGGAAGCCGTTGCTGCCGCAGCGTCCAGGAGAATCATTATGGTATCGATAAGACCGTCAAATACTCTTGGATTCAGGATCTTTTGATCGGGCAGGGCGAGCAGACCGGGCCGCAATGTCAGCAGATGAGCAGCGAGGTTACCGCTGTCCACCGTCGAAATGTACATAGGCAGCAGCGGTTTCAGAGACTGCGTATCATACCAGTTGTAGAAGTGGCCCCGGTGCCGTTCCAGGGCTTCCATCGTGCGCAGCGCATTCTCCGTACGCTCGATGAGTTGTCCGGCTGAAAGATAACCGAAGTCATACGCGGACAAATTCGCGAGCAGCGCAAGTCCCATGTTGGTCGGCGACGTGCGATGCGCAACTGCTGCAACACGATACTCCTGATAGTTATCAGGTGGCAGCCAATGATCTTCCGGGCCGACAAAGGTCTCGAAAAACGCCCAGGTCCTTCGCGAAATCTTCCGGAGAAAGAGGGTTTGTTCAGTCGTCAGCCTTGCTCCGCGGCGGGTGAGCGGCCGGCTGATCCACCACGCGATAACAGGGGAGGCAAACCAGAGTCCCAGCACAGGACAGGCTAGAACTACCGCTACCGGCCTCGAAAGCGACAGATAGGTCAATGCGGCGATGGCAATTATGGGGCCGATCCACATCGTCCGGCAGGCGGCTGCGAGGTCTTCCCGGATATTACGGCTGCCGCGGTCTGCGTCGCCCGAAGGGCTCCATTCCAGAAGTCGTGTGCGCGTCAGCATGCGCCACGCGGTGCGCACAATAGCATCCAGGCTGAAAAAAGCCTCATAAGGCAGACACGCGAGCGTAAATAGGGCCTGGGCAAAGCGTGTGCGCGCAGAGTGTGCTGCGATGGCGAGGTGCTGACCCAGACGCGCATCTTCCGGCTTCTGAAACATTTCCAGAATAGAGGCAATCAGGGGAGGAATCAGGAAAATGCCGATTACCGACAAGGTCCAGAACCAGACCGGTGACAAGACTGTCCAGCCCAGCAGCAAGAGGAGCGTCAATGCCGAAGGCGCAAGACTACGCCGAAGATTGTCGAAGATCTTCCATTGGGATAGGCCGGAGAGGGGGTTCTTCTGAAGACGGGCATCAGGACCAGGGCCAGGCACACCCGGCAGCAGCCACTGCGCAATCTGCCAATCCCCGCGAATCCAGCGGTGCCTGCGGCTCACGTCCGCGCTGTAGGAGGATGGATATTCCTCGTACAACAGCACATCGCTCAACAGCCCGGCCCGTGCATAACATCCTTCCAGAAGATCGTGGCTGAGTATCCGGTTCTCGGGGAAACGTCCGTCAAGCGCCAGCTCGAATGCGTCGACCTCATAGATCCCCTTGCCGATAAACGAGCCTTCACCGAAAAGGTCCTGGTAGACATCGGAAACAGCGCGCGTATAGGGATCAATGCCTGGCTCACTCCCGCACATACGAGCATACCGCGACCGGTTTGTGCCCGGGAGACTCACCCCGACCCGGGGCTGAAGGATGCCGTACCCGGCAACAACGCGCTGCTTGTTTTCGTCATAGTATGCGCGATTCAGCGGGTGTGCCATGGCTCCCACAAACTGCCGCGCCGAATCGCGCGGCAGCTGAGTATCCGTGTCAAGGGTGATTACGTACTTTACGTTTGATAAGACCCCTGTATTACCGACGACAAGCGAAAAGCTGCCACGTGCCTTGCCGCGCAGGAAGGAATTCAATTCCGCCAGTTTCCCGCGCTTGCGCTCGTAACCCATCCAGATCCGCTCCCCGGGATTCCATCGGCGGGGGCGGTGGAAAAGGAAGAAAGTATCGCCTTCTGTGCTCCCGTACTTTTTATTCAGCTCTTCGATCCTCTTCCGGGCCAGCTGCAACAGCGGCTTGTCTTCCGGAGTCGTTTCCTTGTCCGCGTCCCGAAAGTCGGTCAGCAGGCCGAAGTGCAGGTTCTCGTCCCTGATTTGCCAGGAACCGGACTTCCAGCGTCTCGATCAGGTCCTCGACGTTTTCAGCGCTTATGAGCATGGTCGGGATCACCACCAGGGTGCGCGATTCAGGGGGAATCCCTTTGGAGAAGTCCATCCGGGGCAGCGGATGCGGAGTCGCGAGCACGGTAGTCAGCCAGTTAACCAGCGCCACCGCCAGTTGGCTTGCGCCAAGCATCGAGAATATGCCAATAAGCCCAAGCAGCCAGTCAGGGGCTCCTCCAGCGTATGCCTTCTCCAATAAGCTCCCGGTGAAAATCGCCGTAATCAGCGTGATCAAGCCGACATAGAAGAGCAAAGGAAACGCGTACACAATTCTCTGAAGAGACTCAGAGATACCCAGCCGGACCTCGACGATTCGTTCGAGCTGCGGCAATCCCTTGTCGATCAGGTAGAACCCGACATGCGCAGCCCGATCGTCCCTGCCCTGCTTGTCGTTTTTATGGGCTGCAGCCTCGCTCGCAAGTCCGATAGCTTTGGCAGCCACCTCTCCTTCGGAAAGCCGGCTGCCCTTCGCTATCTTCTCCACCACGTGACGGTAGCGGTCCCGCGTGGCAAAATCCATCTTGCCGTAGACTCCGCCGGGATCCTCACGCAACACCTGTTCGACCGCGCTCATCCTCTCGACGAACTCGGGCCAATCCATTGCTCCCAGAAACCGGAGGCTGCCGATGCTGTTGCTTATGGAAACCTGGTCGGCCGCCTGTTGCTGGTTCTCCGAATGCACCGACTGCTCAATTGTCAGGCCTGACTCGGAGAGCCGCTGCTCAATCCAGGTAAGCGGCAATGCCAGAGCGGGACTCTGTCCCTGCAATCGGCGGGTAAATTCCGCAATAAAGGAACTCACCATGGGCAGGTCCGACCGCGCCATGTCCGCAATCACCAAAATCAGGCTCTTCGGGTCCTTCTCCGCTGTCTCCGTCATCTGGTCCGCCCAATAATCAGCGAGGTTCCGGTCGATCCTGTCGGCAGCAATCCGTGCCCCAACGCGTCGCAGATTCTCGATCAACGCGAGACGCAGCATAATGGGGATGGCCCACAATTCGCCCAACTTCAGGACAGTCACCGTCTGGTAGGCCGTAACGAAACTACTGAGATTTTCCGGATCTACCCGGCCATCGCCGTGTGATATCGTCTCCAGCGCAATGTCATATACGCGTGGAAGCCCTGCCGATGGGCCGTTCA
Organism: uncultured Nitrospira sp.; assembly: GCA_963746295.1. Taxonomy (GTDB): domain Bacteria; phylum Nitrospirota; class Thermodesulfovibrionia; order Thermodesulfovibrionales; family UBA6898; genus JAOUFP01. The sequence continues at coordinate 13,444 of CAVVAQ010000028.1, forward strand.
GCAAGCGCGGCAGTTCCCGGCTGTACCCCTTCGGCAGGTGTCTCCTGGCCGTGCGGATCTGTTCTTCGATCAGATAGAAGTTATCAAGCAGCCATTCTCCAGCCGGAGTAATCCGGCGACCAGTCGTAATTGCCTCAATCAGCAGGCTACGGGTGCCGTTCAGGATGACTTCATTGTCGGACAGCCGCGCCAGGAGCTTATCAGGAGCATATCCCGGACTCAGCTTGTGCGAGGCCGCCAGTATCCTGCCATGCTGTTCCATCTGGTCTCTGCTGAACAATTCCGAGCGCAGTGGCGGCTTGTCGTCGGCGTATTTTTTTGCCAGGCCGTCTCCGCGGAGGCTCGCCAGCAAATAAGGCAGGTTCCTGAGAATGGTCTTGTTGCTCATATTCACCTTAGAGGTCTCCTTCTTTCTGAAAGCACGTGGTCTTCTGTAACTCAGGTGCACCTATTTGATATTGTATTCCTATGCCCTCGCATATTCAATGCTGTCTTTTTGAAAATCCTCAGTCCTTCCGGCATGCTTAAAAACAATACTCCCAGGCTGTTATGAGAATGGTTACGTAAGCCCCTGTTAAAAGGAGCTTGTGGTCTATTTATGGAATCCCTGCGAGGGAAAGACTCCTGCCGTGACAGCTCCGCATACCGTGAATGCAAAATAGAAATTATGTCCCATTGCGGGAGCCAATGCTATCGGATAGTTTGCATACATCCCCATGAGAAAGGTGGCAAAGGCGCTTGCAAGGCAGGTGGCCGTCATAACCGCGCCGAAATCCATACCTGCCTTTGAAAGCACCGCAGGTTGCACGAATATGATGTAGGAAAGTGTCATAAATGTGGTGATTCCAGAGACAATTTCCGTTTTTACCGTTGTTTTGTTTTCGCTGAGCTTAAAATACTTTTCAATGAACATCAATCATCCCTTAACGTCCGTGAATTGCAAATCGTAAATAGTCTCAGCCAAATGCTGTAGCAGCCCGGGTGTTTGCCAGTCGGATCAACAAAATTTCTTAATCATAATATCTTATGCCTTTTAAGACAAGAACTATTTGAAATTATAGCGTTGCTGTTTAATAGAAAAAGCGGCTTCAGGTATTGTCCCTGTCACGTTTCTTTTTGTCAGGAAACAAAATATTTGCGATGTGATATCTGTTGTCCGCAAACCATCGATAGAATGAACGGCTAAGGATATCAGAGCCGGGAATATTAAAGAGCGCAGCAGCAGGGCTGTACCGTTTCAGACGCTTCAGGATTTCCGGCAGGACCTTTTCTCCGGCCAGCACCACGCCGTCAGGAAGGACAAGCTGCATGGCCTGCATGCAGACAGACTGCCCGACAAAGGGGAACCTTTTCCGTGCCTCCTCGGATTGACAGGGGATCATATCGAAGGCGTCCTTGCGCATGTTCTCCATGATCCATGCCACTGTCTTTTGGCAGACAGGGCATTCACCGTCATAGATAAGCACTGCGCGGCCTGGTTTCTTTTGCGCTTCAGCCACGGCTATACGCTCCTCCTCCAATTGTATCAGACAGGAGACAACAGCGCAGCCATTTTTTGAAAACCACCCGGGGGATCCTTTCTAACCCGGCTTTCTCGTCGCGGAATAAGGCGGGATAGGGCATTTGTGCTGATGATATTGCCGCAGAGAATGTTTCTCAGGCAAGCAAGGGCGTTAATCCCTGCCAAAGAATTGAATAGCGTCTCTTACTTTATCGAGATCAACGTGTGTGTTAAAACACGGTCCGTAAGGCCGTTCATTCGGTATACCGAGGATAGGAAACGGATAGGTGTCCACCAGGCCGCTGGAGAGGTCTCTTTCGCAGGCCACTGCCACGATCGCTTCCGGCTTGACTTCCTTTACGATCTTTCTCGCAATCGTGCCGCCGGTAGCAACAAACAGATCAAGCCTGTTCTCTTCAGCCAGTTCGATAAGGTCCTTTATTTCGCATCTTCCGCAGCGTTCACAATTTTGAATATTATGGGTAAGCCGTATCGTGCACTCGCTTATCTGGATACAATGCGGTAAGAGAAGGAGTATCTTTTTTGTTTTCGTCTTTTCGGCCATAACCAGCCTGTTATTCAGGTTTATTACCGATCTCTGAAAACTCTCCTTCCTGTTTTTCAGAAAGGCGCTTAAAAACATGAGAAAGGGGTAATATACCCTGAGTACAATCCCCCGTATTATCCTATAAGGTGTCAAACATTGCCCCCGTCCTGACTTGTCGTCCGTGTAAGAAAGCTGCTGCGGTCATGGTCTTCTTCCCCTCAGGTCTCACCTCTGATACAACGAGAGTTCCACTCCCGGTACAGACATAAATATCATTACGGGATACCTCTCCTATAGCCCCGGCAGTCCCTTCCGTATTCTGATGAAGGGCCTTCGCCTTCAGGATAAGTATTTTTTCTCCATTCATATAACCGTATGCGCCAGGCCAGGGATACGTACCTCTTATGAGATCAGCTATTTCCTGTGCCGACAGAAACCAGTTTATCCTGCCGTCCTCTTTCCTTAAAGGCGGGGCGTATGTGGCTTTGCCGGTTTGCGGTGCCGGCTGTATCACCTTATCTCTTAATGCCCGGAGAGTCTTTATGAGAAGAGAAGCGCCGACTTCGGAAAGTCGCCCGGCGAGCGTGAGCGCATTGTCTTCTTCGTATATATCCACCTCTTCTTTCAGGAGTATGTCTCCTGTATCCAGTCCCTCATCCATCAGCATCGTAGTTATACCTGTTTTTTCATCACCATGTATCAGCGCCCATTGTATAGGGGCAGCCCCCCGGTATCGCGGGAGAAGTGACGCATGCACATTCACGCAGCCAAGGGCAGGAAGCTTGAGAAGGGCGGGAGGGATTATCTTTCCATACGCTACGACAACAATAATATCAGGGGACTTTGCAGCCACCGCGCTATAAAATTCAGTTGTTCTGATACCGGCAGGCTGAATGACAGGGATCCCCTTTGATAACGAATATTCCTTAACCGGAGGCCGGGACAGCCGGTGTCCTCTTCCTTTTACCTTATCCGGCTGAGTAACAACAGTAATAACCTCTTCCCCTGTTTCGACAAGGGCCTGCAAAGAGGGGACCGCAAAATCAGGGGTTCCAAAAAAAATTATTCTCATGTAGGTATCGTGGTTTTATTTGCTCAGCTTCTGAATTTTCCTGTGACGCTTCTTGAAAAATTCCCGCTTGATCGGACTGATCCTGTCAATCAATAACAGACCCTCGAGATGATCTATCTCGTGCTGTAAGGCTATGGCAAGGAGGTCGGTCCCGTTGATTTCCATTTTTTTACCCTCTCTGTCCATCGCCCTGACAACCACCTTTTCAGCCCTCTTTACTGCCGCCGTATATTCCGGAAGGCTCAGACAGCCTTCCTCGAATTCAACCTCACCTTCATGACTCACGATAACAGGATTTACCAGAACCAGCAGAGGGAATTTGTCTTCTCTGGAACTGATATCGATGACAGCAAGTCTTTTCGACTCACCGACCTGGGGAGCAGCGAGACCGACGCCGGGTGCCGCGTACATCGTCTCGATCATGTCGTCTATAAGCGTCTGAAGGGCTTGATCAAAGGCAGTCACCGGCAAGGCCTTCTGCTGTAGGACCTTTTCGGGATATTTTTTTATCTCTAAAATTGCCATACATAATTATAAAACATTTTGCCCTCCCCGGTCGATAAATGGATAGTGAACAATTTCCCTGTTCCGATACATAATCAAAGTGGAATAAGGCAGGATAGAGTATTTGAACAGACTCTCTTGCCTGCCGGCAGGCAGGCAGGTATTCCTGCAGCAGATATTTCTGAGATCAGGAGGCAAAAGCCTTGAATCCCGGCGAGTCGCTGAGGAGGCCGAGCGAGAGCGAAAATGCTCTGGCCAGCATTATGCTACAATGATGTATGAATAATATGGTTTAACACATCTCAAAATGGTACTATTACGGGTAACGATTCCAGGTGCTTAATTTTTTATCCGGAGATCAGACCTTCTGCAAGACCTGGAAACAACGGCACTATCTTTACAGAAAAAGGAAACATCCTCTTACATGTCTGACGCACGGTTTCTTGCGATAAAATCACTCCTGGAGATAATCAAACGGGGCAAACGGCCCAGGCAATCCCTTGATGATATCGCTTCATCTCTCGACAAACGGGACCGCTCCTTTCATAGGGAAATTGTTTACGGTGTATTGCGATACAGGGATACGATTGACTGGATACTCAAGCATTTTCTGAAGAATCCTGCCCGCCTGGGGGATTTCACCCGCAACAACCTCAGGGTCGCCATATACCAGATCTTTTTCATGCGGGTCCCTGATTGGGCGGTTGTCAATGAATCCGTTGAGATCGAAAAGGGGAAATCAGCAAACACTTTCGCTGCCCGGAAAGCTTCGCTGGTAAATGCGGTCTTGAGAAACGCATTACGGCAGAAAGAAATTTTTTCCCCTCCGCTTAAGCTGGACGATCCTGTCGAAGCCATGGCGATCAATACCTCGCATCCGAAATGGCTCATACAGAGATGGATTGAAAGATTCGGCATGGACGATGCCTTACTGTTTGTTCTGGCGAATAATAAAGTCCAGCCGTTCAGTATCAGGACAAATACCCTGAGAACCGGCAGAGACGGGCTTCTCGACGTTATGAGAGAGAACAGCATAGCGGGAGAACCAACCCTCTTCTCACCAGACGGGATAACCCTGAAAGAGATGCTTTCCTACGCCGACCTGAACTGTATCCATGGCCTATTTGCGGTACAGGATGAAGCTTCCCAGCTTATTACGTATCTTCTCGACCCAAAACCCGGAGAGAGAATCCTCGACGCATGCGCAGCACCCGGAGGAAAAACCTCTCATATCGCGCAATGCATGCATGATAGGGGCAAGATAATCGCCGTTGAAAAAGATCCGAAAAGGATCTGCAAGCTGGAAGAAAATCTTGGCCTGCTCGGCATCCGTTCAGTGGCCATAATCAATGCTGACGTGACCGACCTCAAATTCACGGATATGGGAACATTCGATAAAATTCTTGTTGATGCACCGTGTTCCTCCCTGGGCGTTATAAGAAAAAATCCGGATATCAAATACAAAAATACGTATACGGACCTGCTGAACAACAGCATAAAACAACTCGCACTGCTCAAAGCAGCATCGCGTTTTTTGGCAGAAAAGGGAAAACTGGTATATTCCGTATGTTCTACGGAACCTGAGGAGGGCGAGCTGGTCGTGAGAGAGTTCTTGAAGACCGAAACTGATTTTTGTATTATAGAGGAAGTTCAAAATGACTTCCTGCTTCCTTTTATGGATAAAGGAATGTTCAGAACGTATCCTTACAAATACAATATGGACGGTTTTTTTGGAGTAGCCCTGTGCAAAAACAGATGAGCAGCTTTCTCAAGATACCCCTTTTGTTTGCCTTGTTTATTCTGCTCGGCCTCTCTTTCGGTTTCATTACATTTAAAATACTGAGTTTCAGCAGAACAGTTGAAGTCCCTGCTCTGGAGAATCTGAGCATGGTGGAGGCGAACGAGTTATTAAATAAAGCGGGCCTTTATCTGAAAATAGAGGGGGAAGATTTTGATCTGGCCATTCAGGCCGGACGGATAATACGACAGGATATTCCTCCCGGCAATACGGTAAAATCAAAGCGGGCGATCAGGGTAATTGTCAGCAAAGGTCCGCGGGTATCATCCCTCCCCCTGCTTGTTCAAAAAACGCTTCCCGAGGCGGAGTCCCAGCTCATACAGCAGGGACTGACCATAGGAAAAGTCATCTATGTGCATTCGGATTCGGTCGCTCAGGGGAAAGTCATTGCTCAAAAACCCGAGCCTCACGAGAGATTAAGCGACCAGATAACCGTTCTTGTCAGTCTTGGCCCTCATGAGCTGCTCTATTACTGTCCGGATTTCCTGAATAAAAGCATAGAAACCGCAAAAGAGACGGCTGAAACTATCGGGCTGGTGTTTGAAACAAAAGGAACCGGAAATATGATCAGCGCTCAGAAACCAAAACCGGGTTCATTACTTAAAAATACCGACAAAATACTTCTTGAACTGAAAGAGGGTACCGTCAATGATTAGGATCGCTCCGTCAATACTTTCTGCAAATTTTGTAAGGCTGGAAGAAGAAATTCAGGCCGCTGAAAAGGCCGGTGCTCATATGCTGCATATAGATGTAATGGATGGTCATTTCGTACCCAATATTACTATCGGATACGGCGTTGTGGCAGCGATCAGGAAAATAACCAAACTTCCTCTGGATGTGCATTTGATGATCGAAAACCCTGACACCTTTGTGAAGGAATTCGCGGATGCGGGGGCTGATATTCTGACTGTTCACGCTGAAGCATCCACCCATCTCCACAGGACAATTCAGTACATTAAGCAGCTCGGGGTGCAGGCAGGGGTGTCGTTGAATCCGGCAACGCCTGTTGTACAACTCGAAAATATTCTATCAGAGATAGATCTCGTGCTCCTGATGTCGGTAAACCCCGGTTTCGGGGGACAGGAATTTATACCGTTCACCCTTGATAAAATAAAAGCGGTCAAACAGATGTCAGCAGGGAGAGGGAGAACACCCTTCATCGAGGTAGACGGGGGCGTGAAAATTGATAATGCCAAAAGAATAGTTGACGCAGGTGCCGATATTCTCGTTATGGGCTCCGCTTTTTTCAACTCAGATAATTATTCAAAAACCATGGAGAAGCTGAATGAAACACTCGGAAACAAATAAACTGGTTGAAAAGGCCGAAGCGCTGAGGCAAAAAAGCCGCTATTCGGAATCGTTGGAACTCTTCAAGAAGGCTTTGAAGGCTTCTGCTGCATTGCGGGACATCAGCACGGTTCTGGAATGTCAGCTCTCCATCGGAGACGTATGCAGGATGATAGGGGATTTCGACGGCGCAAAGAAATCTTATGAAGCTGCAATAAGAACCGCGAAGAAACTGGAAGACAACCCTTCTGTCGCCGATGCCCGGATAGGGATCGGCCTCTCCTTACGAGCTCAGGGAGACTGGAAAAGCGCCCTGAAGATGATTTCCTCGGCCAGAGATTTTTATCAATCTGCCGGAGACCGGCACGGGGTAGCGTTTTCTCTCTGGGCCATTGCGGGTTCTTTAAGGATCAGGGGAGATATCGGGGATGCCATCGATACGTTCAGGCAGGCTCTGAGGGCCTTTAAAGCACTGAAACAGGAATCAGCCATCGGATACTGCCTGTGTGGTCTCGGAGGGACTTCAAGAATCGCGGGACTGTTTAAAGATTCCCTGCGCTACTACAACCAGGCCAACGCCCTGTTTGCCGGCATGAAAGACATCTTCGGAACAGCATATTCATACTGCGGTATAGGCAATGCCTACAGAATGCTCGGTGACTACAGGAACGCACTGCGACATTTCAACAAGGCCTCATCCCTCTATATTAAAATCGGAGACAGGGTAAGCTATGCCTACACGCTCTGGAGCATGGGGACAACCTACAAGATGTTGGGAGATTACCGGAATGCCACTGAATTTTTTACTGTATCACAAAACCTTTTCAAACAGACAAAGGATCCGCGGGGCCTTATTTATTGCAGGCTCGGCTTTGGAGAGATAGCGCTTCTCGAAGGGAGAAAAAAACAGGCGGAGAAATATTTCAGGATTTCCGTCGAAGATGCAGGGAAGTATGGGTTCAAAGTTGAAAAGTGCCATGCCGAACTTTTGTATTCCTGTCTCTCCGGAAAAACAGTTACCGCCTGCTATAATAAACTGGGACTCGCCTTGAGCTTCCAGACAGCACCGTTTAATTTGCCGTAGCAGTTCCGGTACGGGGGACATTGAGGGAGAAAAAGCTTGGAGATACTGTTTTGTTTAAGGATTGTACCCTTCTCTTGCCGCATCACATTCCACCGGGGAGGCATGGTTTGAAGATCCTGAACATTCCGAATACCCTGACTATTGCGCGAATAGTTCTTATACCGGTTCTTATAACTGCCGTCATATATGATCAATACCGGTACGCACTCTACCTCTTTGTGATCGCAGCGTTAACAGATATGCTTGACGGCCTCTTCGCGAGGCTCACCAACCAGAAAACACCGCTCGGGACGTTTCTGGACCCCCTGGCCGACAAATTTCTCCTTGTATCATCATTCATCATTTTTACGGTGTATGGGTGGATACCGAAATGGTTCGCAATTGTAGTCATCAGCAGGGACATAATCGTTCTGATCGGGTGCTTTCTGCTGTACATGATCACAAACTCCCTCAAAGTCGAGCCTGTTCTGCTCGGCAAGGCAGCCATAGCCCTGGAGCTGCTCATCCTTGCCTATGTCTTGCTGAAAATAAACATTATTACCCTGCCGCCAGTGCATAATGGCTTTTTTATACTCTCTGCCGCACTTACGGCAATATCAGGTCTTCAATATATCTATAAAGGATTTACCCTCACAAATGTCCACCCATAAAAACCTCGAAATAGAATCCGTAGCTTTAGGGAGTCCGGCTTCAAAGGCCGGGCTTCAGCAGGGCGACATGCTGCTCTCTATCAATTCACATCCGTTGCACGATGTCATCGACTATATGTTCAATAAAGACTCCGATGAACTTGAAATAGAATTCATGCGCAAAACCGTTAGAAGTAATGTCCTGATCTCTTTGGTAAATAATGAAGACCTCGGAATAACAGTGAGACCCTTCAAGGTGAGAATTTGCAGGAACAACTGTATCTTCTGTTTTGTAAAGCAGCTGCCAGGGGGACTGAGAAAATCCCTCTATATTAAGGATGAGGATTACCGCCTTTCGTTCCTGTATGGCAACTATATGACGTTGTCCAACATAACCCAGGCAGACAAAAAGAGGATCGTGGAACAAAGATTGAGCCCCCTCTACCTGTCTGTCCATACGACCAATACGTCCCTCCGGAACAGGATGCTGGGTAATCCCAAAGCACCGGATATCATGAAAGAACTGAAATTCTTTGCAGGCAGGAAAATCCGGATGCATATCCAGATAGTCCTCTGCCCGGGGTACAACGACGGAAGGGAACTGGAGAACACCATCAGGGACATTTATAAATTTTACCCGTATGTCTGCTCAGTCGCCGTTGTCCCTGTGGGACTGACAAAACACAGGAAGCAGGACCTCAAGCCGGTAACGAAAGAAGATGCTCTTGCAGCTCTGGCTATCGTTGAGTTATTTCAAAAAAGATTCAAGAAGAAACATGGAGAACCGATCGTCTATTGCTCCGACGAATTGTATATCAAGGCAGAAAAGCCATTTCCGCCTTTAAAAGAGTACGGTGCTCTTTCCCAGATCGAAAACGGCGTCGGGATGGTTCCGCTTTTTATCAGCCAGGCCAGGAAAGCCAGAAGTCCCAAAACACTGTCCGGTAAAAAGAAATTCCTTACGTTCACCGGCAAGTCATTCTATCCTTATCTGACAAAATTCGTCAGTCGTATCACCGAGCAGGAGAACGTCAATATTACGGTTGTATCTGTAGAAAATGATTTTTTTGGCCGGTCAGTCACGGTTACCGGTCTGCTGACAGGACGGGATATCATTAAATCAGTGCTCGAAAATGCTGATGCACACGACATCCTGATCGTGCCTGATGTTGTTCTGAGAGAAGGCGACACGGTTTTCCTCGACAACGTCTCTCTCCGGGGCATTGAAGATGCAACAGGACTGAAAACCGTGGTAACCGACGGGACACCGCAGGGGTTTCTTGATACGATCAGCGGCTTTTAAGCAGGAAAGAACTTTCATTTGAACCAGGGAAGGAGATAACAGTGAAAATAACGGGGAAAACAAGAATAACGGGCCTCTTTGGTTATCCGGTCGAGCATACCTTGTCACCGTTGATGCATAATGCTGCTTTCGGGCACCTTGAAATGGATTACTGCTACCTTCCTTTTTCGGTCCGTCCGGATTTTCTTCAGCCTGCGGTTGCGGCGATACGGGCCCTCAATCTCGCAGGAGTAAATATTACCATTCCCCACAAGGAATCTGTCATCCCCTATCTTGACAGCGTCGATGAAGAAGCCTTATTTATCGGCGCAGTCAATACGATCGTCCATCGGGAAGGAAAACTCATCGGTTACAATACTGACGGCAGGGGCTTTATGCGTTCACTTTCTGAGAATGCTGTTTCTGCTGAGAACAAGAAGGTGCTCATCATAGGAGCCGGGGGAGCTTCACGGGCGATCTCTTATTATCTGAGCGAAAAAGCAGACACACTCTGTCTTTTCGATATCGACAAAATCAGAGTGGAAAAACTTGCCTCTGATCTCTCTGAGATCAGAGATAATATTTCTGTACTCAGCGATATTGCTCAGATAGACGCCTTTGACGTGTTGATCAATGCAACCCCGCTTGGTCTGAAAGCAACAGACCCCCTTCCTCTGGATGTCTCCGCTCTTTCCTCAAGCCAGATTGTTTGCGATCTGCTCTACAAAAAGACACCCCTTCAATCCCTCGCCTCACAAAAGGGATGTAAAACGCTCGATGGACTCGGGATGCTTCTCTGGCAGGGAGTACTCGCTTTTGAGCTCTGGACCAGGACATCACCTCCTGTCGAAATCATGAGAAGCGCCCTGATGAGCGGAATGAAATAGCTAATTATTTTTTCAGTGCGTTCTCTATCGCAAACCGTGAAAAAAATCAAGCAAAAAGTGCGTTGTGCTGCAATTCTGGCACAATAATTGCCTTTACTTAAAACTCACCGTGTGATAAACTTTTTTATGAAAAAAAGTCTTCTGGTCCTTGCTTCATTTTTGCTTTTTTCCGTTTTTTTCTTTATGGCTGGTGGGGAGAAAACGAACAAGCTTGATATACGTTTCAAAGGAGAATCTTTTTTCGAGGGTTTGAAGATTGTCCAGAAAAAAAACGGCATTCAGAACTGGATTTTGACTGCAAAACGGGCTGATATATCGAAAGACGGGGACAAAGCCGCCCTTGTCGGAGTAGAAGTTGACGTAAAGAACAGAGGGGTCATGATTTACGCAGAAAAAGGCACTTATAATCTGAATACAAAAAAAATGTTTGTCGAGGGAGCTATCACTGCAAAAAGCAAAGACTATTCGATTACTACCGGGCAGCTTGAAATCGACAGCACTGCAGGATTGCTGACGACAGACAGCGACATACACATTGAAGGCAGGAAATTCAGCTTACAGGGCAAAGGCATGGAAATCATCAATGGCGGTGAAAAAGTGAGGATACTGAGTGATGTTAAAGCGATTTTTAATAATTAGTATTGTTTTCCTTCTTTTCCCTTCAATGTCAGCACGCGCTGAAAACCAGCGAGCAGCCATAAAAGGCCCAATCACGATCACTTCAGAGACTCTTACCGCTGATAACAGGGCTCATACAGCGCTCTTCGAAAATAAGGTCGTTGCGAAAACAACGGATATCACCATTCATGCCGATAAAATGCTCGTCTTTTATACAGAAGACGGCGGAAACGTAACAAAAATCGAGGCAACCGGAAATGTAAAGGTCCTGAAGGAGTCGCGCATCATTACATCAAAAGCTGCTACCTATTATCGCCGCTGAAGACAGGGTCGTCTTCACCGGAGATCCGCGTGCAATGGATGGTGACAACGTCGTATCAGGAGATAAAATGAATTATTTCATCAAGGATGACCGCTTTCTCGTGGAAAACAGCAGGGTCATCCTTAAAAGCACGAAGGAACAATAATGCACCTGCTGGAAGCCAAAGGCCTTTACAAAAGCTACGGCAAAAAAGTTGTTCTCCAGAACATAAACCTCTCTGTTTCAACATCTGAAATCGTGGGACTGCTCGGCCCCAACGGAGCAGGCAAAACAACGACCTTCTATAGCATTCTCGGCCTGATACGTCCTGACAGAGGCAGTATTTTCCTCGACAATGCCGATATCAGCACGCTGCCGATGTATAAGCGCGCGATGAGGGGCATAAGCTACCTCCCGCAGGAACCGTCTATTTTCAGAAAACTCTCTGTTGAAGACAATCTGAAGGCCGTTCTGGAAATCAAGGGCCTGCCAAAAGATGAAGTGGATACCGAGGTGCATGTTTTATTAAGAGAGTTTCATCTGGAAGAATTTTCAAAGAGGAATGCCTTCAAACTGTCGGGAGGAGAAAGAAGGAGGACTGAAATCGCCCGGGCGCTTGCCACCAAGCCGACCTTTATCCTTTTTGATGAGCCCTTTGCCGGCATTGATCCCCTTGCGATTCTGGAACTGAAAAAAATGTTCACCTATCTGAAAGAAAAAGGACTTGGGATCATTATTACAGACCACAACGTGAGGGATACGCTTTCGATCGCCGACCGTGCTTATATCATCAGTAACGGTGAGATACTCGATGAGGGCGTTCCGGATAAACTCATCGCTGCCCCGAAAGTGAAAGAAGTCTACCTGGGAGAGGAGTTCAGACTCTAAATGGCACTGGAAAGCCGTCTTGAACTGAAGCTCGCCCAAAAGCTGGTGCTGACCCCCCAGCTTCAGATGGCGATAAAATTATTGCAGATGCCCCAGCTTGAATTGTCTCAGACGATCAATCAGGAACTCATAGAAAATCCTTTTCTTGAAGAGCTGTCGGAAATTTCTTCGGCAGAAGATCTCTCGCAGGAGGAAAAAGAGTCCTTTGAGGAAACGCCCGAGGACTCGGATGACACTGAACTTTCCCTCGAAAAATTGGCGCATTTTTCTTCTGATGATTATTTTGAAGAGCGGAGTTCAGACGGAAGAGACCTGGGATATTTTACCTCCGGGAATGTGACCCATCCGTCTTATGAATATTTTCTCAGCACAACGCCCGATCTGTTCGAGCATTTAATCTGGCAGCTTCGTCTCTCGAAAGAACCTGAGAAAATCAGGGAGATCGCTGAACTTATCATCGGCAATATTGATGAAAACGGATACCTCAGAATCTCGAATGAGGAAATTGCCGGGATGTCGGGATGTGAAGATGATGCCGTGCAAAGGGCTCTCACACTGGTCCAGAGTTTTGATCCCCCGGGAATCGCCGCAAGGGACGTAAAAGAATGCCTCCAGCTACAGCTGAGATTCATGCACATGGAGGGAACACTTGCAGAAAAGCTCGTTCTCAATAATCTGGAGCTTGTCGGAAAAAGGAAATACCAGCAGCTCTCAAGAGAATATCATGTCCCTGTCGATGACATACTCTCATCCGTCAAAATAATTGAAGGGCTTGACCCGAAGCCTGCAAGAAAATTTTCCTCCACGGCTGCGGATTACATAACTCCGGACGTCTTCATCCTCAAAACTGACAATGGATATCAGATCGTCCTCAATGATGAAGGGTTGCCGAAGATAAGGATCAATAATTACTACCAGAGACTTTTGAAGCAGAAAGATGCGGTACCGAAAGAAGAGCGACAGTTCCTCGAAGATAAGCTGCGTTCAGCAGTCTGGCTCCTGAAGAGTCTGGACCAGAGGAACAAGACAATTTACCGGGTAACGGAAAGCATTCTGACTTTTCAGAGGGATTTTTTCGACAAGGGAGTGAATGTGTTAAAGCCGCTGAATCTTAAGGATATCGCCTCTGAATTAAATCTCCATGAAAGCACCATCAGCAGGGTAACTTCCAATAAGTATCTGTCATGCCCACGCGGTATATACAGTTTCAAATACTTTTTCAGCAACGCGATCGCCAGTGATGCAGGAGAACTGTCATCCACCTCGGTAAAGGAGATGATCAGAAAAATAATATCCGAGGAGGACCAGAACAATCCCCTGAGCGATATGCGTATCGTGGATATATTCAAGGGCAAGAACATCACCATCGCGAGAAGAACAATAGCAAAGTATCGTGACGAACTCAAAATACGCCCCCAGAGTCAGAGGAGAAAATCGTAAACGGAAAATATTTTATCACTTTAATAGGAGAAGGAGAAAACTATGAACATCCTGGTCAACGGAAGGCACCTTGAAATAACACCCGCACTCAAGAAGTATGCCGAAGAAAAAATCAAAAAATTCGAACGGTATTCATCCGACATAACAGAGGCGACGGTAACGCTCAGTGTTGAAAAATACCGTCATAAGGCTGAAGTCCAGCTGAAGGCAAACGGGATACTGATACAGGCAGAGAGCGTTACCGGAGAGATCTACTCCGCGATCGATGAAGTATCTGAAAAACTTGACCGTCAGGTCAAGAAATACAAAGAGAAACTCGTCTCACACAGAAAAAGCCCTGCCAAAACAGCCGGGACAGCCCCTGAATCGTCTTCTCTGTACGAAGGTGCCCGAATCATAAAGAACAAGCGCTTTGAGCTGAAACCGATGAGTTCGGATGAGGCGGCCATGCAGATGGAGCTTCTCGATAAAAGCTTTTTCGTTTTTATAAATGATATCAGCGGAGATATCAATGTCATCTACCGGAGACAGGACGGCAATTTCGGCCTCATCGAACCGGTTAAATAACTCAGTTCATGGTGAACAGAAGATCTTCACGAGCAAAAGCCAGACCGGACTCTGAGAAAAAGAGACCCTCCTCCCGCGTTCTCATTATTACGGGACTGTCCGGTTCGGGCAAGACCGTTGCTCTGCGGGCAGTTGAAGACACGGATTTTTTCTGTGTCGACAACCTTCCGGTTTCCCTCATCGGTTCACTCATCGCAAAAATCTCCGGCCAGACTGATACACGCAATATCGCGATGAGCATTGATATACGTGAAAAAGAGTTTCTTCCCGATTTCGCCGGGGCTTTGAATGCGCTCAGGAAGAAATATCGTTTTGAAATACTTTTTCTCGAAGCTGAGCCCGATGTGCTGATCCGGAGATTTAAGGAGACCCGCAGACCGCATCCTCTTGGCGGTGATATAGAACATGCCGTTGCGACAGAGCAGAAGATACTTGCCCCTCTCAAAGAGAACGCGGACAGAATTATCGACACTTCATCACTATCTCCGCACCAGCTGAGGAAACTCGTCTCATCGATGTATGATTCGGCGCACGTACAGAAGGACCTTTCGGTAAGCCTTATTTCGTTCGGATTTAAGTACGGCGTCTCCCAGAATATCGACCTTCTTTTCGATGTGAGGTTTTTACCGAATCCTCACTTTATCCCGGTCCTCAAGGAGTTAAACGGAACAGACAAAAAAGTGGCTGACTTTGTGCTCGGGCACGCTCAGACGAAGGTGTTCATTCAAAAGGTAAGGGATCTCCTGAATTTTCTCATTCCGCTTTATGTGAAAGAGGGAAAGTCGTACCTTTCTATTGCCTTTGGATGCACGGGAGGAAAACACCGGTCTCCTGCCATAACAGAAGAAATATCAAGACTCATCAGGAAAAAAAATATTGATTTGCATGTGGTTCACCGCGACTTGTCATGATATACTAGGGGTGCGATGATATATTTGGATAATAATGCATCCACCCCGGTTGACCCTGAAGTTTCAGATGCAATGTTCTCCTGCCTGAAAAGAGATTTTGGAAATCCTTCCAGCAGTCATCTGGCCGGGAAAAGGGCAAGAGAAGTAATAGAGACCTCGCGCACCTCGGTTGCGGCACTCCTGGAGTGCTCTGAAAATGAAATTTTTTTTACCTCCGGTGGAACGGAATCCAATAATCTCGCGCTGCTGGGAACAGCATTGCCTCACCGGTCCGGTCATATCATAACATCAGGAATCGAACACCCTTCTGTGTTCAATGTTGTAAAGCACCTCGAATCCAGGGGTTTTGAGGTTACGTATATCGGCGTTGACAGCACCGGGATTGTTGATCCTGAGGAGGTCGGGAAATCCATAACAAAAAATACAATGCTCATATCGGTCATGCACTCAAATAACGAAACAGGAGTTATTCAACCTATCGAAGATATCGGGCTTCTCGCCAAGAAGCATGGGATAGCTTTTCATGTCGATGCCGCCCAATCGATAGGAAAAATGTTTTTTACGCTGAAAAACTCACCGATAGACATGCTCACGATCGTTCCGCATAAATTTTACGGTCCTAAAGGGGCCGGCGCACTCTATATAAGACAAGGGGTGAAACTGTCACCATTGATGTTCGGTGCAGATCATGAGAGGAACGTACGCCCCGGCACGGAGAATGTCCCCGGGATTGCGGGTTTTGCAAAGGCCTCCCAGATAGCAATGAGAGACCTTGATCTCAGGGTCGCCCATACCGTGCAGTTACGGGAAAGCCTTTTCCAGAAACTTCAGTACGGCATTCCGGATCTTATCCTGAACGGCCATCACACAAAGAGGCTTCCCAATACATTAAATATTTGTGTCCCCGGTATATCTTCTGCTGATCTTGTCACTACGATCAGTGATAAAGTAGCAATCTCGTCAGGATCAGCCTGTCACTCCGGCAGGCAAACACCTTCACGGGTATTGAAATCCATGGGACTTTCCGACCAGAGCGCCCTCTCTTCTGTCAGGGTGAGTATCGGCAAAGACAATACTGAAGACGAGATCCGGCAGGCTGCTGAAATTATTACGGCCGCTGTCCTCGATCTGAAAAAAAACCCGCAGATTAACCCGTCGCACTGTAAAATCTGAGTCCCCGAAATCTTTCGCTGACCTACGCTTGCTGCCATCTGATTCATGACCGTTCTTTCTCCTGATTTTATCTGACTTTTTTTCATTAATGTGTTATATTATTTCCGAAGTGTCAGAAGTTATTTGATCAGAAGACCTCAAAGACTTTTAGCTTTGCGGTCTTTTTTTTGTCGGAACCCTGAGACTTTAGTCTAAACAGAGGAGGTAACCGAAATGGCTAACGGAACAGTAAAGTGGTTTAACGAGTCAAAGGGATTCGGCTTTATTACAAGCGAAGACGC
Organism: uncultured Nitrospira sp.; assembly: GCA_963746295.1. Taxonomy (GTDB): domain Bacteria; phylum Nitrospirota; class Thermodesulfovibrionia; order Thermodesulfovibrionales; family UBA6898; genus JAOUFP01. The sequence goes on from CAVVAQ010000028.1 coordinate 30,214, forward strand.
CGGTGATGTTTTTGTCCACTATTCATCCATTCAGAGTAATGGATTTAAGTCGCTTGCCGAAGGTGACGCAGTCACCTTTGATATCGAAAAAGGTCCCAAGGGACCCAAGGCAATCAACGTGTCAAAAGTATAATTCACATTGACGAAAAAACCCCCCTCTCTCCTGACTACGGGGGAGAGGGGGGTTTCGCAAAAAAAAAGAATTGCCTCATGAAATAAAAAAAGGAGCATCGGAAGATCACGGTTGTAAGGGCTAAAAAGCGTTTCCCCGCCATCAGAGATATCGCGACACAAAACTGCTTCAGAATAAGGACTGATCCTGTGCTACACGCCTTGAACGCTTCCCCTGTAAGAATTTGCCATTCTGTTCAACAAAAACCGGAAACGATTATTCAGCCTTTTTTGAAAAGAGCGTCTTCAACGCGGGAATCAGTCTTTCCTCTTGAATTTTTGAGCCTTCAACCTCTTCTTCAGCGCTTCTCTGCTTTTTCTTTTTGATTTCACAGAAGGTTTTTCATAAAAGCTCCTCTGTTTGATCTCCTTGAACAATCCATCCTTCTGAAGCTGCCGCTTAAGCGATTTCAGCGCTTTTTCTACATCATTTGCATAGACTTTTATATCCAAAATAGTTTATCTCCGACCGCTTCCCTGACCGCCTCTGCCTCCGCCACCACCGTAACCACCTCTGCCGCCACCGCCTCCAAAACCTCCGCGCTTTTCCCTCGGCTGCTGCGGCTTTGCCTCGGCAACTGTTATAGACCGTTCCATGAAATTCGAGCCATTCAGGTCATCAATCGCCTTTTTTGCGGCTTCTTCGTTCGCCATTTCCACAAAACCGAATCCTTTGGGATTTCCGGTATGCGCATCAGTGATGATTTTAACTGATTCTACCTCTCCGCTCCTCGAAAAAAGCTCCCTAATATCTTCTTCGGTTGCCTTGAAAGAAATGTTTCCTACATAAAGCTTCTTTTCCATATCTGCATCTCCTTTTCATGAAACAACTCAAATAAAAAACCTCAAAGACTTTCAAAGTCTCTGAGGTTTCCCTAACTCTAAAAGTTAACTTTTATAGTATACGCTTATCACACAAAATTGTAAACAGGTTGCAGGTAAAAAATGTTATTACTTTTGTATAGTAGAGGACTCCCCTAACAGAGGATTATTCATTCGATAGAGACTCTGCAATTTCAGTATTTACCCTATGGGGTCCTTCGCCCGGTCTTCTCATGCCCCCGGGAAGTGTTACCTTTTCGTGCAGGACTCTCTTTTCTTCGCGTTGAACGGGTATCTTTTCTCTGCGGCACATTTTCCCTCTTCCTGGCATGCACACCCGCCTTGCGATAACCGGTCACGATCATCTCCTCTGTCACCGGAACAACAGGTATCTTCTGTCTGATATAGTCCTCGATGTCCTGGAGGGAATGAACATACTCCTCACAGGCAAGGCTTATCGCCTTGCCTTCTGCACCGGCCCGGGCTGTCCTTCCGATCCGGTGCACATAGTCCTCAGCATCCTGGGGAAGATCATAATTGATCACATGCGTCACCCCGTCAATATGGAGCCCGCGGCTTGCCACATCAGTCGCAACGAGTATCGCCAGCGTGCCGTCTCTGAACTGTGAGAGCACCTTAATCCGCTTTCTCTGGTCGAGGTCTCCGGTTATAGAGGCGGTTGCAAAACCATTCGCGTTCAGGGTGTGATCTATCCGCTCAGCTGCAGCCTTGGTATTACAGAAGACGAGATATCGACCATCGGGTTCATTTTTCAGGATTCCAAGGAGCAGGCCGATTTTCTCGGACTTACCGACATGATAGATCTCCTGTTCGATCTGTTCCACGGTCAGCTTCTCCGGCGTCACGGAAAAACGCACCGGCAAATTCATATGTTCATAGCAGAGTTCCAACACACGGTTGGACAGAGTAGCGGAAAAGAGCATGGACTGCCTCTTGTCATAAGAAGACATCCTTCTGAGCAGAAACCGGAGATCGCTTATAAAGCCCATGTCGAAAAGCCGGTCTGCTTCGTCGATCACAAGAAATTGGGTCTTTTTCAGACTATAAACCCCCTGCTTGAGATAATCGATGAGTCTGCCCGGTGTGCCGATAAGCACATCAACGCCCTTTGCGATCTCGTCACGCTGTTTCAGATAATCGATTCCGCCGAATACAGGGAGAATCCTGAAACCGGCTGCAGAACCGAGCAGTTTTGCCTCTGCGTCTATCTGGATCACGAGTTCGCGTGTCGGTGCAATAATAAGCGTCCGGGGTGACGGGCCACGTCCGGGTGGAGGCAGCGCAAGCATTCTCGAAAATACCGCGATAAGAAAGGCCGCCGTCTTGCCGGTGCCTGTCTGTGCCTGGGCTGCGATGTCCCTCCCCCGCAGCGCCTCGGGTAGCGTTTGTGCCTGGACAGGAGTGCATTCATTAAATCCTGCGGCCTTGATTCCCTCAAGAACCTGTCCCGGTATATTCAGTTCTTCGAATCTCACTTCCTTTACTATACCTCAATCAAAGCCGGGAAAGCAGCATAAAGATTGTAATTTTTCAACAGAATCACATAAGCGGGCCCGATGATATCCTATTGCTATGTTATTTCATCGTACAAGGGTGAAACTTCTGAATAATAGGGGTAAGATTCCCGAGTGGTGACGTACGCGTAGACCCCTGCAGCGAGAGAGCCCGCAACAATACCTGCGGTTGCTCCCAAAAGACCTCCCCTCGCGGTATTTTCCCGTTCGGAAAGCATTCCAATGGTCGTCCCTGCTGCTGCAGCGATGCCAAGCCATATGAGATAGTGTGATCTTTTCATAAATATGTTTCTTCCCTTGGACATTTTACAACACTACGAACACTTACTGGAAGGCAAAGTTCAAAAACAGGTAATATTCGGGAAGATCCTGCGCCATAATTCAGAAAAACTCTGGTATTTCACCTGAGCATTGTTCTTCTCCGATCAAACACATTGCGCTTCTCATCCTTCTTCCTTTATCCTTATCCACAATGGACAGATGGAAAAACAATATTTCATGCATACTCGTCGAAACCATGGAGACCGGCAATATCGGCGCCTCGGCGCGGGCACTGAAGAACCTCGGGTTTTCAAAGCTCGAACTTGTCCGGCCCGGGAAATTCCCTTCTGATGAGGCGAGATGGTTTGCGCACGGTGCTGGAGATGTACTCTCCAATATAAAGGTTTATCCTGACTTAAAAGCAGCGCTGGCCGACAAGTCAGTAATCATCGGCGTTACGAGGAGGATTGGGAAAAAACGAGGCCAGGGATATCCAGTTAGGGAAGCAGCAGAAAGAATCAGAGAGCTTTCAGTGAATAATCGCATCGCCCTGCTCTTCGGGAAAGAAGACAGGGGTCTGAAAAATGAGGAGACTGCTGAATGTTCGTTTATGATCAACATCCCCGCATCTCCTGAAAACCCCTCCTTCAATCTCGCTCAGGCCGTGCTGATCATTGCCTATGAACTCTCTTATACATCTTTCACGATCGGCCCGCCACCCCGAATTATCAGCAACGCTGAATTTTTAAACCTCTTCCATAGACTCGGCAATCTTATGAGAATGGCTGGTTATGAGCCGAAGGGAATCAGGGACAATGAAAAAGAGATCATGATGGACCTGAAACGCCTCATGTCAAGGGCCGCGATAACTGAACGCGAAGCCCAAATGCTGCACGGCATCATCTCGCAGATAGGGGAGAGTCTAAAAAAATCTTGATGGTTGCTACTTGATTATAGACTTTCACAGCACTTTGTCACGTGCATAGTCAATCTCAATTGAAGACTCCCCTCAACAAGCTACGGGGTGCTATGCAGGTCTGATTTAACCTCCAGTTATCAACGATACCCCTGCATTTATATCCTGCTGAATTCTCACCCAAGCGGCTGCCCAATACTTTCATTATCGCCGACTCCTGCCCCTGTCGCGGCCATGCTCTCCTTGCTATTTTTCGTAAAGAACGTCCCGGCCCGTTCCATTGCTTCATCCATACTGCTGCTTGACTGGACCCTGCACGCCAAAGAGTGTCCGAATTTATAGTTTTGGGCGAAATAGTGGGTAAATGCCTTCAGCCTGCCCAAGCGGTATATGGGGCGATAATCCGCGTTCAAAGCCTGGAAAAAAGATGCGTAAATTTCCGGCAGAGACACCGCCGGCTCCGTGACATCGCAGCCGAACACAGTCCTGGCAATTTCGGCGAAGAGCCATGGTCTTATCACCGCACCCCGTCCGAGCATCAATCCGTCGGCGCCGGATACTCTAAGGCATTTTTTCGCATCTTCGACCGAGAAAACTCCGCCATTGGCAATAACAGGTATTTTAATGCATTCCTTTATTTCGGCTATATATGCCCATCGCGGATTTCTTGCAAAGGGCTCATGTTTGAACCGGGCATGCACCGTAAGCATATCAACGCCCTCAGCCTTCGAGCATGGAGCAGAACATCTTTAATTTCCCGCTGTCGGAGTCGCTGCCGAGGCGGATTTTCGCACTCAGTGGCAAGGACGGTGCGCTTTCTGGCCTCGGCCACGATCCTGCGAGCCTCAGCCGGCTGTTCCATCAGCATGACGCCCGCGCCGAACTTGCTGACCGCCGTAGATGGACAGCCCATGTTCAAATCAACAGCGTCAGCCTTGAAAGCGTGAAGCGCATCGATGGCCCGGCCTATCTCTTTATCAGTCGAAGTCAGGAGCTGATAGGAAAGCGGACTTTCCATGACGGTCCTGATCAGATACGGGGAGATGCGGGGATTTTCCGTGGGCAGTCTTCTTGCCGAGAGCATTTCGGTAGACAACAGGCCGACCCCGCCGAAGCCGACCATAATCCGCCGGAGGGCGCTGTGGGTCAGGCCCGCCATCGGCGCAAGGAGAAGCGGCGGATCGATCAGCAGATTGCGGATCTGCATCGTTCGCGGCCGCGCATGCACGTTCGTTTCAGCTTTCATCGACATTAAGGGACACCTTCCCTGTCTCCTCTCCATTGCCTGCGTTTCTCATATCCCCATTTCGATTAACGTTCGCACTCCGCGCAATTGTATCGTATTCGGAGATTGTCGATTACAGGAAGAAGTTTGGCCTTGTTATTTATTACTAGATCCCATCTTGTTGAGGCAATTTTGCAATGCCTTGAGCATATCGTTCGACAATCTCTGAATGCTATCCATCCTTAGCATCGCCTTCAACAAAAGATCGTGCAGATCATCCTCTGTAACGGAAGTGTCCATGAGTTCTAACGTTCCCTTTACAGCTAATATATTTTCGTCAAGCTGATGTGAAATTTCATCGAGTTTATTACTCTTCTCCGTCATCGTTTCCTCCTGCCTTAGTCAGGCTTAATCCTCATTAAAGATAAGAACTTTCCCCACTCTAAATAACCCATCTATCACGTTCAAATATATCCATAACTCTTTACAAAGTCCCATCGGTCAGGCCAACACGGCCAGGACATGACACCGGCCGCTATATCAGTTATAATAATCAACTTGGTAATGAATTTAAAAGAATCCATAATATCATCTTCTTTCTTTCATCTGATTCTGTTTTTGGTCATGGCCGCTGCATCAAGTTATACAGCCGACGTCTCCGGGGGCCGCCAGAAAATCGTTTCGGTTGACCTTACTGTAGAGGAAAAAGATCTGCCCGACACTGGGATCGACTCTGCAGACACACCGCCACTGACTTCGAGCCCGCCGCCCAGTGAGGAAATAAGCTTGTCCAATCAAGCAGTAAACAGTCCGCCCGATGAGTCACAAGAAACGCCCAAGCCTGAAAAGAAAGTCGAAGCTACTGCCGACCCGGCGGAAATTGAAAATGCCAAAAAACCTCCATCGCAGACAGGTGGATTCACCAGCATGGAAGCCTATTACCAATTCATCATGTTACATAAAAAAATCTTCGGGCAGAAGGCCGAGGCCAGAGTAAATGAACTCTTGGGTGAGGCCCTCAAGATGAATAAACGACATTTTTACGGCGGCACCGCCATGATCAGTTTAAAGTTTGGATCGGACGGTAATTTGATTGAGGTCCTTGTCGATTCCGCGTCACCTGAATTAAAGGCTTTTCTTGAAGAGATCGGTTGGGTCGCTGTACCTGCCCCGGCTGAATATTCGCTCGGATTTACCGGAGTGCAAATAGAATTCACCGTACTTGAGGGATATATGAGCTTCAGGATAGGCGCGTTATAAAGAATTTGAATTACACTCAACCTGCTTGCTGCAGGTTTTTATGGACGATTCTGGAATTCCCCATAGTTGATTACCGGCAATAACTTATACTATTTTACGGCAATTCAATGTGAGGATTTCAAGAAGACCCGTCAGGAAAGCCCCCCGTCACCTTGCCGGATTGACTCCAGAATGTCCCATCGCCCGTAGGCTGCAGTGATCTCTTTTTCGATCTCCCCGATCCTGGACTCTGATTCAGAAATCCTGTTTCCAGCCTGCCGGTAGAAATCCGGGTCTGCAAGTCTTTTATAAATACCCTCGCGCTCTGCTTCCAGTGATTCTATGAGTCCAGGCAGCGTTTCAAACTCCTTTTTCTCCCTGAATGTCAGGACCCTCGGACGTTCAAGCCTTGTCCTTGGCTTCTCAAGTCTGGCTGCCTTTTCGGATCGCGCAGGTTCTTCAGGCTTGCGCTGCCGCAGCCAGTCGTCATAGCCTCCCACATATTCTACGAGCCTTCCATCGCCTTCAAATACTATTGTGCTCGTCACGATGTTATTGAGAAACTCCCTGTCGTGGCTCACAAGCAAAACAGTGCCTTCATACTCCATCAGCATTTCCTCCAGGAGTTCAAGGGTATCAGTGTCAAGATCATTGGTAGGCTCGTCCATCACCAGTACATTCGAGGGCTTTGTGAAAAGCTTCGCCAGGAGCGCCCGGTTTCTTTCACCGCCTGAGAGGACCTTTACCGGTGAGCGGGCGCGCTCAGAGGGGAAGAGGAAATCTCCGAGATAGCCGATTATATGCCTTGACTTTCCGTTGACTGTCACGTGCTCGAATCCATCTCCCACGTTCTCAATAACTGATTTTTCATCATCAAGTTGCTCACGGTGCTGGTCGAAATAGGCGACCTTGAGCTTGGTCCCCAGGCGTACTGAACCCTTATGCGGCTCCAGTGAGCCAAGCAGAATTCTGAGAAGGGTTGTCTTTCCCGCGCCGTTCGGGCCGATAATGCCGACCTTATCACCTCGCACGATAATAGTCGAGAAATCGCGGATCAAAGGATTGCCTGCATAGACATGCCCGAGCCCTTTTGCCTCAAGAACCAGCCTGCCGGATCTTTCCGCCTCATTCAACCGCATCGAAGCGCTCCCTGTCTGCTGACGCCTTGCGAGACGTTCCCTTCTCATCTCCTTAAGTGCGGTCACCCGGCCTTCGTTACGGGTGCGACGGGCCTTGATGCCCTGCCGGATCCACGCTTCCTCCTGGCTGAGCTTTTTATCAAAGAGGGCATTTTGCGTGGCCTCTGCTTCGAGCTGGGCCTGTCTTCTCGTCAGATAGGTTGCGAAATCACCTGGCCAGTCAGTCACTCTGCCCCGGTCGAGCTCGATTATACGAGTCGCAAGAACCTGGAGAAACCTCCTGTCATGGGTTATAAACAGTATTGCGCCTCTGAACTCAAGCAAGAATTCCTCAAGCCAGCTGATTGAGCTTATATCCAGATGATTTGTAGGCTCATCAAGGAGTAACAGGTCAGGCTCGTTCACGAGCGCCCTTGCAAGCAGGACCCTCCTTTTATAGCCTCCTGAGAGTTCAGACAGAGAAGCGTCAGGATCCAGCCTGAGACGGGAAAGTACTGTCTCGACCCTCTGTTGTATCCGCCAGCCTCCGGCAGCCTCGATCAAATGCTGCACTCGTTCTAATTGAGCCATAGCGCCTGTGTCCTCCCCGTGGCTGAGCCGGTTGCTCAGAGAGTGGTATTCAGACAGCAGATCAACCAGGCTGCCGAGACCGGCAGAGACGACCTCGAACACCGTTCCAGTCAGCTCTTGTGGAACTTCCTGTTCAAGGGAGGCGATCCTGATGCCCTGACTGCGTATGACCTCGCCTGCATCAGGTATGATCTCTCCGCTCATAATATTCATAAGTGAGGATTTACCGGCGCCGTTTCTGCCTACCAGACAGACCCGTTCTCCCCGCTCTATCTGAAAGGTCACACCATCAAGCAGCTCAGGCCCGCCAAAGGCAAGCCTCAATCCCTGCAAACTAACCAATGCCACATTTCACCTCGAAATAAATGAAAATTCAGGAGGGTGACTCACTGACTCTTTTCTTCTTGCCAGACCTCAAACCGCCTTCTCTTTAGCGCCTTTTGTGAGCGATATTGCTTCCTTTACAGTTTATTATACGAAATAGTGCCATACTCTGTCCCACGCTCATAGAGAAAAAACAACAGTTGGAGACGCGAATATCAAAAAAAGGATAAATACGTTTCATTGCATTATTCACGAGAAAGATATATTTTACAAAATAAAATTATTATTTTTGTTTTAATCAAAGAAATGGAAAGATCAATTAATCAAAACAGATGGTGCGTATACGTACTTCGCTGCCGAAATAACTATCTCTATACCGGGATGACCAACAATCTTCAAAAGCGGATGAAAGCTCACGATAAGGGAAGTGGAAGCAAATTTGTTAAATCTCACAAGCCGTTTGAGCTGATAAAGGTAATTTATTGCGCAGACAGCAAAGAAGCCAGGAAACTGGAATACACCCTCAAGAGTCTGAAACGGCGGGACAAATTCACGGCACTGAAACTGAAATACTGTGATGTTTCAAAATAACGTTATACTCCCAGCGCAGATGGTTATAAATATTTTCAAGAGAGTCGGTGAGGTTTTTTCATGAACAACCTTGCACTTTTCACCGATGCAAGCCTGAATCCTCTCCTAAAGTGCGGCGTGGGCGGCTATCTTGTCGTCCCCGCTTCATTCCTGGAAGTGTCTCCGGACAGCCTTGAAAGATCCGCCGTAACTGAACGGTTAGTGCTACGAAGATTTTCAGGTACTTCCTCTTCAAAACTTGAAGTCCAGACAGTTTTATGGGCACTTGAAAATTATCAAGATCAATTAAAGGCTTCCTTCCCAGGCAAACTGCGGGTATATACTGATTCCCAGTGCGTTGCGGGACTCCTGAAAAGAAGGACTGGATTAACGGCAAACAGCTTCCTTTCCAAAAAGACAAATCGTCCGCTGATAAATGCTCCCCTGTACCTCAGGTTCTACGAATTATCCGATGAACTGGATTTTGAGATCGTAAAAGTTACGGGGCACAGCCGCTCATACTCCCACGACACTGTTCACCGTGTATTCTCATTTATAGACAGAGAAGTAAGGAAAGCGTTAACCCTTTGGGTGGGTGAGTTCAAAGCCGGTATCATTCAGCCGATACAATGAAACCGGCTGCCGGCACTATTGCTCTGATGAAGGAGTAGTCCGAGTGCATATCCCGGAACATTTCCGACAACGCTTCTCAATACAAAGATCATTTGCAGATCTCTTTTACGCGACCTACCCCTCCGGTTTCCAACCGAACCTTAATTCCGTGCGGGTGTGCAGGTGACTTCGTTAAAATATCTCTCACAACACCTTCGGTGAGTTTCCCTGTCCGCTGGTCATGCTTTAAAACTATTGAAACACGTAATCCTGGTTTTATCTCAGAACGTTTCGTGCCATTCATGCACAGTGCTCTCCTCAGGTGTTTCCTGAATGATTTATTGTCCCACTCTTACTGTCAGATATGACTTATGCGGCTGCTAATCGTCATATCGAATGGATATTACAATGAAAGCAGCGGTACCATTCGGTCTGTCCACCACAACTTCGTCGCCCTCTGACCGGTGCAATAATGCTTTCGCCATAGGCGAATCAATACTGATAAAATTCCTGGCAGGATCAATTTCGTCACGGCCGACAATGCGATATCGGAAAAAAATACCTTCAGCATCCTCAATTTCAACCCATGCGCCAAAAAAAACCCTTGAAGTATCATCGGGCTTCCTGTCGACCATAATCAACTCGTCCAATCTCTTCGTAAGAAAACGTATGCGGGAATCGATCTGCCGCAACTGTTTTTTCCCGTAAATATACTCTGCGTTTTCAGAACGATCCCCCATAGCTGCAGCCTCAGCCACAGCCTGAGTAACCTGGGGACGTTTTATCTTCCAGAGATAAGAAAGTTCTTCTTTCAGACGCTCTTGTCCTGCAGGTGTAATATACGCTGAGACAGCTGTATTATTCAGGAAGGGTTTCGTCATAGCTCCTTTAACAAAGCGGTTCATTCCATAAAAATAGCGTAGAGTGCCCTATACATATTGAATGTCAACTTCGTAGGTGATTGCTGAGTGCCCCGCAGCAGGGCCAGTGCCCTCACAACTGAGCTTGCCTTTTGCCGTCTTTCTGTGATTCCCGATCATTCCGGTTATGACCCTGGTGAGATCGAACCCGCCATCAACGCATTCCTTGTTCACGCAGTCTATCCTGAAAAAAGCGGCACTGCCGGGGAAAAAATTAACTGTTCTTACTAACGATTTATTGAGTCCTATCTGATTATACATCATACTAATGACGATGTTTGCAACCCCTGGAAAGTGTGCAGACACTGAGCCTGCATCAACTCTCTGCTGCAGCCTTTCTGTCCTTGCCGCATTCTTCCTGCTGTTCGCGTTGTATCTCATGTTCCTCCCCAATAAAAAAGGCCCCCTCCACCAGGGAGGGGGCCTTTTTCAGTCAATTACAGTTTGACCACGTTGATTGCCTTGGGGCCTTTCGGGCCTTTTTCAGTATCAAAGCTGACCTTGTCACCTTCAGCAAGGCTCTTAAAGCCATTACCCTGGATTGACGTATGGTGAACAAATGCTTCACTTCCGTCTTCGCTTGCGATAAAGCCAAAACCTTTGCTGTCGTTAAACCATTTTACTGTTCCTTCTGCCATTTCATGTACCTCCTTCTCTTTAAACTAAATTTCAGAAGGGCTCAATAAAAAAGAGCCACAAAGTCAAAAAGTCTTTGTGGCCTGTGTATTCGCAAAAACTTCTAAAATTCTATATAGTAGAATAGCATTATCTTTCACCTTTCGTCAATTAAAAAAAGAAAACATAACAACCCATTAGTTCGCTGCCGCAAGAAGAGAGTTCGGTAACAAAAGCCCTTTGTTCTTCTCAGCCGCCGGAGCGTTTCGGCCTATAGCCCATCTTCTCCAATACTGTCATGAGCGCGTCACGGTAATCACCCTGAATCTCGATTGCATTATCCCTTACTGTACCGCCTGTTCCAAGCCTCGCCTTTAACTGCCTGAGAAACTGCTCCTTTTCCTTCTGCGGAAACTGGATCCCCTCTATGACCGTGACAGACTTCCCGCCTCTGCCCTTTCGGTCAAGCCGGAGAGTCACCTTCTGCTGGGCAGGACGTACGTCTGCATCGGGAAACCTTTCAGCGGGTTTATTCTGCCGGGGAACCGGCTGGTCCGTGGAGTAAACTAATCTCGATTTTTCGCTGGACATTGCCTTATTTTAGCACAGAGTTTATTTAGCATATAACCATAATCAGGCCCGGCTTTCCTCTCACCGCCCGAGAACTTCATCATTCGCAAACAATTTTATTCTAGCAGACCCGGAAGAAGTTGACTCAGTCCGCCAGCAATAAATTCTACGGCGATGGCAGCCAGGAGCAGCCCCATCAGGCGCGTTGCGATATTGATTGCCGTTTTGCTCATTACTTTGCTGAGAGGGTTAGCGACAATCAGTGCACCCCATGTCAATAGCGCCACCAGCACGCTACTGATAATGATTACGCTTATTTGCAAAGGCTGAAATGACGCATGCGCATAAATTATCACGGTAGATATCGCACCAGGTCCTGCAAGAAGCGGCATAGCGATAGGTACTACAGCAATACTCTCCTTCTCCTCGGCCTCTTCCGCCTCTTCCGGGGTCTGTTTGCTCTGGGTATGCTTGGCCTGCATCATGGCAATTGACATCAACAACAGGAGAATGCCGCCACCCACCTTGAATGAGGCGATGCTTACACCAAAAAAGTTCAAAAGCAATTTGCCTATCAAGGCGGCCACAATCAATATCACAGCAACGGTTATACTGGTTGTACGGGCGATACGTCTACGTTCCTGTTCAGTCAAACTGCGCGTAAGACTGACAAAAACAGGAATCACCCCAAGCGGGTTTACTATCGCCAAAAGGCTCGTAAATATTTTTACGTAACCGGTCCATTCAATCATTACTTATATCATTACCTGTTACGAAATGACAGCATCTGTACGATGACTGCTTATTCATTCCCTTTCGTTTTTTTCCAGAAAGCCAGATCACTTATCATAAGCTTGAGCATCTCAGCGAGTGTCTTTTTCGATACTTCTTTGCACCTACAGGTAATTTCGGCGCCCTCTCCTGTCTCCCGCTCATCGAAATTTCTTTTTCGTTCGGCCTTTTGTCATCCGTCAGATTGTCCTGGTTGATGTGTCATATCGCACTCCTTGAATATATTTTACCTGACTGAAACGGAAAGAGATATTCACTATATTCTAACTAGAGGTAAGAATCAAACGAGTGAACGCTGAGGTTCTGCATGACTGATACTTCGAGACCCAACTCTCCGTGATATCTTTGAGCGACTGCCGGGAAAAAAGCGGAGCACCTGCAGATGCTCAATCGTTAATCTCATTTCCTTGTATTTACCAGTCTGTGGCGTTGCTTATGGTATTCTTTTCCAGTACAAAAAAATCCGCTTCTTGATAAATTATATACCAATGGCATTTACCGGAGACTTAGAAAATTTACATATAGTTGACATCATTCAACTGCTCAATACGACGCGGAAGTCCGGAACGTTTATCTGTTAAGGGAAGCAGGGGCGAAAGCCGGTTCATTTTCAGTAACGGGTATATTGTCGGTGCAAGTCATCTCAACAACAGGATCCGCATCGGCACCGTTCTGGTAAAAATGAACGCCATAACCAAAGAAGATCTCGCGCAGGCGCTGGAAATCCAGAAAAGTGCCGGAAAAAACCGAAAGCCCCTAATTACCACGCTCATCGAACTGGGCAAACTGGGTCGTGACGAAGCTTCCCGGGGACTGAAGAAACTGATCGAGATGACCCTTGTTGAACTGATAGGCTGGTCGAAGGGGACCTTCACCCTTGATACGGATGCTATCACCGTCTCTCCTGAATGCAGTTATCCCCTCAGCAAGATGGAACAGGAAATAAGCCTCGATGCCCAGATGATATTAATGGACGCCCTTCGCATCTATGACGAACGGGAACGTGACCGCCAGGCCGGGAAAACCGTCCCGTCGGATGAAGAATTATTCGCAGATGTGATCGCATCAGAAGGGTCTGTGGAAAACAGGCAAAAGAGTTCAGTCCTTACCGCGGACGATCTGGGACTGGCGGATCTCGACCATCTGGAGAGAAAAATACCCCAGTTTGTTCCGGTGGCTGAAATTTTTGATCCCCTCCAGATTCATCGTCAAAAAATAAGGGAGACGCTGGCTGATTTTTCGCCTGAAGAGCAGGAGAGCCTTTGTCTCTTTTCTGGAAAAGTCTACGGCACGTATAGGTCGACCTATGATGGATCGCAAAGACAGGAAGGCACGGCCAGCGGCCTTATCCTGTTTAGCGAAGACGAACTCATCAAACATTCTGTTATGACCATCTGCAAGGATGAAGGCGTCCTTGTGTTTGCTACAGACGGAGAAGAGGAACTTGACCGCATCATAGACCAGTGCGTCACAATAAAGGTTTTACCCCTTCTGGTTTTTGACGACCCCGAAACACCGGACGGAGCAGCTTTTCACGGAAAAAATTAGCCAGCCTGCGGCAGCAGATAAGAAAGCAATATCCCCATCTTCCCATTATTCAGATGACCTCTTTGTCTGGATTACACCTTTACGCTGCAGTCTTTTCATGACGGGATCAGGGCTGTTTTCCCCAAGCCCTCAAAAGAGGCACAAAAAGCAACGTTCATTGCAGATACGATAAGATTTCTGGAAACCTTCAAATCTTATATCAAAGGCCTTTTTCATGAGCAGAAAGACCTATTCTGCAGCAGACAACCAACTGAGCAGACTCAAAGACCGTATGCTCGCCCTTCGAGACCTTAACGAACCGTCCGCCTGTCCCTTGCTCTTCTTCAGTCTGTCTCTGAAATGTGCGAACGGTCCATTACCTTTATTGTCCGTCCGGCAGAGCTCATCGGAGAAAAAGCCATAGGCGTATATGCTGAAAAGAATGCGGGACCGACTTCCGGCTAGCAAGCCTCAAGATCCCTCTGACAAAATCTTCAGTCTTTCGTGAGTGTGATCGAAAAGGGACAGTTCTTTTATGGAGAAAGTCGACGATGAAATCTTAATGAAACATCTCTTTGAAGGCGATCGGCGCTCCCCTGAGGCCTGACAATAATCCTTCTTCCTGTGAAGAGCCGCGGAAAGACCGTGACCCTGACATATGGGGATTTCGGCAGGAAAGAGGCATCAACCCTGCAAAGTGATGTATTGGAAATTCTGGCACATGAGGCCGGTCTGGTTTTGGAAAATTCGCTTTATCGCAAACAGCTCAATAAGGCGTCTCACAAGTAACGGCATGAACATCGATTATTGCTAATCACTATATCATTAGAAGAAAGGGAACAAACTATGGACATCGCCACCCTGACACAAATTCTCGAAATCGCTTTTGAAAAGAAGGTCTCCGATATCCACTTTGAGGTGGACAATCCCCCCATATTCAGGGCCCGCGGTCACCTGATCCACTCAAAACTGAGTAAGCTGACACCAAAAGATACCGAATTTATCGCGTCTGCCGTCATGGAACAGCACGGACGGAAGCTGCCTGAACACTTAATGGAATTTGATACTTCTTATACTTTGTCAAACGTAGGCCGTTTCCGGGTCAGTATCTTCCGTCAGAGAGGCAATATCGGCCTCGTAATGCGTGTCATCCCTCACTATATCGGCACTTTTGAGGAACTGAATCTCTCCCCTGTTTTGGGGAATATCGCAAAGGCCCCAAACGGCCTGATCCTTGTCTGCGGGCCCACCGGCAACGGTAAATCCACTACCCTCGCCTCAATGCTCCGGTATATCAACGACAATTTCAACTACAGTGTTATTACGATCGAAGACCCCATCGAGTATATTTTCCCTTCCAATAAAAGCTGCATTATCCAGAGAGAAGTGGGTATCGATACGGAGAGTTTCGGCGGGGCCTTAAAAGCAGCCATGCGTATGGACCCCGATGTCATCATGGTCGGAGAAATGCGTGATCTGGACACGATCGACGCCTGCATTAAAGCTGCCGAGACAGGGCATCTGGTCTTGTCGACCCTGCATACGCATAATGCGGTCTCCACCATCAACCGCATTGTGGGCTACTTTCCGACCCAGAATCAGGAGAGTGTCCGCCACAGACTGGCAGAGATTCTCGTGGCTACTATTTCCTTGCGGCTCGTGAGAGGAAAAAGCGGCGAGACCGTTCTGCCTGCCATGGAAATAATGTACTGCGACATCATCCATCAAGGCCTGCATTCGGGACGGTCATCTCGATGAAATTGAACAATACATTGAAAAAGGTCGCGATGAATATCACATGCAGACCCTGGACCAGCACCTGATTCAACTCTGCAGACAGGAAGTCATTACCCTTGAGGAGGCAAAGCGTATTTCCCGCTCAACCGACCTGGAGCGAAAACTGATATATTCCTGACAGAACCGCGACAGTCATAATCTCACGTTCTGACCAGGCTGGCTTTGGCAGAAGCATTCCTTCATCTGCACAAAGCCGCACAGCATCCGGGAAATGACCGGGCAAAGAGTAAAAACTAATTCCCTCCTGCCACCTGTTTGAGCGCGTTTTCAATAGCCGAAGGCGCACCTGAAATCTTCATAAACGTCCCCATGGTCAGATCGGGGAAATCAACAGCAATACGGAACTTGCCGTGCAGCATGTAGACCGTGCCATCAGACACGATCAGATCATAAGGCAGATGCGCTGTTTGTTTCAATTCGCCGAAATCAACGGTCTTCATGACTGCCATATCAGCACCTTCCCCTTCTTTGATCCCCACGCCAAAGACTGTCTCCTTCTTACCGGGGATATCGACCCGATAGACTTTAAGAGTTCCGCCCTTTCCGGCTGTAAGATTGCTCTCCACAACCTGGAGGGCCTCGTCATGGGATTTGTGCCGTGCAAGCACTACCTGATCGTCAAAATAGGGCATCATCACCATGTAATGGTATTTACGGAGTTGTTCGGCCTTAAGTCCTTTTTTCGATCCAAAAGCCTCTTTCCTGCCGAGTGCCTTCTCCAGTTTTCCTGCAATATCCGCGAGGTCGTCCTTCATTCTGTAAGCCTGAGCCATATAGAGGGGATTGGTATAGGAGACCTGAAGGTCCTTTCCCTTTTCAGTAAGGGAAACTCGCTGGATAGCTCCGTACCCCCCGAATTTTGACTTTGACGCGCTGTTTCTGAGTAAGTCGTTTGTCACAACAACAATGTGCGCTCCCTTGTAAGGCGCATATTCTCCCACTACCTGAAACCCTTCCCGATTAACAGCCGCTTTCACTTCTGCCAGTTTCGCATCAATATTTCCTGCCCCGCTATAGGAGAGCACAAAAGGTTTCAGTAACGCGTCATCTGCCCGTGAAGAAGAACTGACCGAAACAAGCATAATTACAAACAAGAA
The DNA here is from genome assembly GCA_963746295.1 of uncultured Nitrospira sp. Taxonomy (GTDB): domain Bacteria; phylum Nitrospirota; class Thermodesulfovibrionia; order Thermodesulfovibrionales; family UBA6898; genus JAOUFP01. Next base: position 46,916 of record CAVVAQ010000028.1, read on the forward strand.
GAGAAAAAATCCCGCCTTTGAAGTCATAACCGGTCCTCCCTTTTATGATTCTGATGGTATTTCGAACACAGCCCGCTTCTGCCAAGGCCGCGATTAAACATCATATAACTGCGTTATTTCTTTTTCTTGTCCTTCGTGCAAACAACTTCGTGAAGAGATTCAGCAGTTGACCCGGCCGGGATATCAGACCATGAGGATGGTTTTGTGAGATCGACGGGTTTACCGTTTTTCAGTATTGCCTTTGCCGAAATACCCCGTAAAGACTTCTTTGAGCAATCAATCTCCCAGAGCAGTTCAGCCTCCCGGTACTTGCTCTGCTTTTCCGAATAGACCGTCTTCACCAATACCCTGACTACATTGAACGGCATGGTTAGTACACTTTTGGGGCTATAGAAATATTCTATGCCTTCTTCGTCTATTGCATAGGATATCCATTTCTCCCCGGCAGCCTTCTGAGGTGAAGAAAATGCCGTCCCTGGTCCGGCAACAACCCAAAGAATAACAAGAGAAAGAAACACCAATATTTTTACTGTTTTTTTCATAATACTGTCTCCTTATATATCAATTTTATTCTGCATGAAAGCCCCCACCACTTATATCGAGGGCAGTACAACGTTCACATCTCGTTTCCGACGTTTCCTTTCACTCTGAATAACTGTTCTATAATTTGTTCCCATGAAACAATAAAGTTTATCATAAGAAAAACAGTGCAAAAGTGCAACTTAATAGCACAACGAGACGTGAAGTCACGCCGCAAACAGGCTCCATTCAAAACTCACAATAATCGCCATGCGTATTTATCCTGAAAATGTTTTACAATATTTAATTATAATTCTTATTACCTAGAGAGTTTGGATATTCTGGAGGATCGGATGGATATAATTCTAAGCGATACCGAAGCACGCATCCTCGGTTGCCTTATTGAAAAAGAGTTGACTACACCCGAATATTATCCCTTGTCCCTCAATAGCCTTACAAACGCCTGCAACCAGAAATCTAACCGGAACCCGATTGTTTCCTATGATGAACCAGTTGTTTCACGCGCACTGGACAGCCTTCAGGAAATGGGCCTTGCGCGGGAAACTCACATGGCAGGGAGCCGGGTCCACAAATATCTGCATACCCTGCTGGATAAATTCGATTTTTCAAGGCATGAATTGGCTGTTCTCTGCGAACTTATGCTCCGGGGTCCGCAGACTATTGGGGAGATCCGTACCCATACGGAGAGAATGGCGCAGTTTGAGGGACTTATCGAGATCGAAAATACCTTACAGACCCTAATGGATTATAATCCGGCAGTCGCCCTGAGGCTGCCGCGCGAGACCGGCAGAAAAGAATGCAGATATATGCATCTTTTTTCAGACAGTATCAGCCGAGAAAAAACAGTACACGATCTGCCAGCTGGACCTTCAGCGCACCAGGGCACATTGCAGGAGAGGGTCAGCAGACTGGAAGAAGAGAATGAAGAACTCAGAACTGAAATTGACGAATTGAAACGGGCCTTCGCTGAATTCAAGTCGCAATTCTGAGGCAAATCAGGCTAATTCATAAACGCGTCTCAACAGGCACCAGGATGGTCAGGCAGAAATTATTATGCACTTTCACCCGGTCTGGCTGGAGAAATTCGCAAGCATTGTCAGAGATCACGTATTCGCTGTCACAAGCAGTCTCTCTCTGTCACGGAAAAGGACTGCGCATTTCCTGAACAAGGTTTTCTGCACAACGCCTTTTCCGAAGATACCATGGACTATCAGGTCACCCGGATTGTATGATTCCTCCATGTTATAGGACAACTCCGGCCCCTTTGCCTCTCCCATCGCAGTTTCCCAGAGGCCCTGGGATGTCGCTAAAGATTTCTGTGCCGGCCCCTTTTTCCCTGATGAAGCCGCACCTGCCGCGGGCATGCCCCTAAACCTGTGGATGCTCCCGCAGGTTTTGCATCTTACCTTCACTACGGTGCCGCCCACCATGGCAATAATGATATGCTCAAGTTTAAGTCTGCATCTGGTGCAGTAAGAGTCTATGTCTCCGCCTGTCGTGATCCTGTCAGTCATCCTGTAAACCCTCTCATTCGTTTGCGCATGTCTCGCCGCTATGCATTTCTATTCATGGGACTAAGTACCGGGGTGGCAATATCCGGCAGATTCTGAGACATCTGCTTTTAAATAAAAAGCAGATAATTTTATAAGGATACCTGTGCAAAAAAAAGAATGTCAAGCACAAAAGCTACCCGGAATGCCTTGTAAACGAAAGTGAACCCGTCTTCCTATCTCAGGTATTTCACCTGCCTTAGTACATACTTATTATTATTGCATGCGTACTGAAATGGTGCTATTCTTTATTCAAAATCACTAACAGGAATCGTGGCAGATTCCGGGGAGGCTGGCAATGAAAGGTAAATTTTTGATCATACTGTTCTTCTTTGTACTTATTGTCGGAGGGCTCTTTTTTTACTCATATCGTGTAGCATTCACAAAATCTGAAAACTGCAAGGTATGTCATTATATTTCTCCGTTTTATCAAAAATGGCAGACCTCAACGCACAACAAAGTTCCCTGTCTGAAATGTCATGACTATACTCCGATAAAGGCGATAGCCGGCCAGTTCATGTTCCTCGCCGGGGCCTACAATCCGCGTCCTCTCACCAATGTGCCTGACAAGAACTGCCTCCAGTCGGGTTGTCATGACAAACGCCTGGTCGAATCAAAGGTCCTCTACACAAAAAGGGGTATCAATTTCGACCATAAAAAACATTTCGGGGTTATGAAAAGGAACATATCGCTCCACTGCAGAAGCTGCCATTCCGACATTGTCCAGGGCGAACACGTAAAAGTCTCGATGAATGTCTGTTTCCTCTGTCACTTCAAGGGCGTGCCTCATAATCAGGCTGTTACCGGCTGTCCTTCATGCCATGGAGCGCCCCAGCAGGATATTACCTTCATGGGCAAGACTTTTTCGCATGAAAACGCGTTGAAGGCTGGAACTGCCTGTGTCCAGTGTCACATCGAAATCACAAAGGGTGATGGCGTCACACCGAAGGACAAATGTTATTTTTGCCATGTGGACAGAGTCGATAAATATAAAGATATCAATTTAATACATGAAAAACATGTTACCCAAAAGCAGATAGACTGTTTATGGTGCCATCCGAAAATTGAACATGGCAAGATAAACATGGCTGAAAATATATTGTTTTTAAAGTAATCTCAAGATAAGCAGAGATAAGGACAGGCGAAGGATTTCCCGGTAAACGGGAAATCCTTCGCCTGTCCTGGTTCGGGAACATGATTGAAATCGATGGTAGTTATGGTGAAGGCGGAGGACAGATTATACGGACCGCCCTGAGTCTTTCCTGTTTATTTCAGCGGCCTTTCCGGATATTCAATATTCGCAAACACCGGAGAAAACCGGGACTTAGGCCACAGCACCTCACCTGCGTAAAGGCAGCACAGCAGATTACCGGTGCTACAGTTAGGGGCGATTACAGGGAGTCTGCCGAGCTTTTTTTCTCCCCCGGCAAAGTCCGGTCCGGGTGCTTTTCCTTTGATATCGGGACCGCCGGCTCTACCTCTCTTGTCCTTCAGACCCTCATACCGGCGCTCGCCTTTTCCGGTCATGAAACAGCCATTGCTCTCACCGGGGGGACCCATGTACCTTTCAGTCCATCGTTTCATTACCTGTCCACTATATTTCTCAGGTTTCTTGAGAAGATAGGAATACGCGTCAGGCTTTCGCTGGAAGCATACGGTTTTTATCCCCGGGGTGGAGGCAGAATACAGGCAGATATATTTCCCGCGGAGAGAATAAATCCGCTCGTTATAACAGACAGAGGAAGTCTTCTGGAACTGTTCGGTCATTCAGGAGTTGGAAACCTTCCCCTTTCGATTGCAGAAAGGCAGAGAAACGCATTTCTGAAAAAAATTATGCTGATCCTGAAAAATCTGAGAGAGCCCATGGATATTGATTTGTTGGATGTCAAAACACCTGGCAAGGGGACCTTCCTGGATATCGCAGCCAGATTCGATCAGTCCATCGCGGGGTTCACTGGTCTGGGAGCAATTGGCAAGAAAGCAGAGATCGTTGGAGAAGAAGCTGCCGGAGAATATATCACATATTTCAGGACAGATGCGGCCGTCGACAGTCACATGGCCGACCAGATTTGCCTGTATCTTTCCCTCTGCAACAGGGAATCTTATTTCACCGCCTCGGCCATAACAAGTCACCTGCTGACAAATTTATGGGTTATCGGCTTGTTTCATGAGATCCGCTATTCCCTGAAAGGGGAACCAGGAGAAAAAGGGACCCTAAGGATTCAGGGGCTGAAAGACTTTCCCGTCTGTAATTGATTATTGCGCAGCATCAGGTATATATTGTCATCACCCTGATTTTCAGGCAAAATGTACTAACACGCTATTTTTAGGAGGAGATTTATGAAGCTGCCGGAATATGTAACAACAGGCGAAGTACAGAGGGTATGCAAAGAATTGAAAATCAGGGACTGGACGAAGCTGAAAGCAGCGAAAGTGCTGCCGAAGGAGGCCGAGATTATTCTGAAGAACGTCAACATTGAAAAGATGAAGATCCCTCTCGAGGAATTTCGCAGGGGACTCGAGGTAGAGCTTGAGCACGGCACCGTGTTCAGGGATGCCAATGTAACGAACAACCACCCTCTTTTAACCGGCAAGATCGTACTGGCACATTTAAAAGAGATGATGGATTATTACGAACGACTTGAAGTGGCGGAACTTGAAGGCGATCTCTTAAAAGCCACCCTTGCCAAAGATACGGTAAAAATAAGAAAATATTTCAAACGGCTTGCAGATGCAAGGCGAAATCTGAGCACTGCTGAATCTGCTCAACTGGGATAAGATCGTATTTCATGCCTCATATTTCTGTGGGGAGACTGCTCCGCTGGAAAGACGATGGATTGGGACTGAATAGAGCGTGAAAAAGCATCTGAATCCGGCCAGGACGCTGATACTCGGTTTTCTTGCCATTATCACGATCGGCAGCGTTCTCCTCATGATGCCCTTTTCAACAGTCAACAGCATATCTGCTGTTGATGCGGTTTTTACCGCTACTTCCGCGGTATGTGTGACCGGACTGATTGTAAAGGACACTCCGCAGGACTTCACGACAACCGGACAGATAATCATCATGCTCCTGATACAGCTTGGCGGACTCGGGTATATGACGTCCGCCACGATCATCGCGCTCGTAATCGGCAAGAAGATCGGACTCGGCGAAAGACTGATCATGAAACAGGCGCTGAATGTCCTGAATCTTGAGGGACTCGTGCGTTTTACAAGAGCGGTATTATTCGTGACTCTGATCTGTGAATTTACCGGAGCTCTGCTCCTGAGCCTCCGCTTTATGAAAGACTATGCGATGCCTGAGGCGGTCTATTACGGGATATTTCATTCTGTATCTGCCTTTAATAACGCAGGATTCAGCCTCTTTTCAGACAATCTGATGCAGTACCGTGGTGACCTGACCGTCAATCTTGTCATATCCACGTTAATTATCATCGGGGGGATCGGGTTTATTGTGATAAGCGAACTCTATAATTACTGGAAGAAAAAAGTTTTCCGGATTTCTGTCCATACCAGGCTTGTGCTGACAACAACCATTTTCCTTATCCTCACCGGGTCTGTTCTGGTTTATTTTTTCGAACATTCCAACCCGCATACGTTTCAGGATTTTTCTCTGAAAGAGAAAATATTATCGTCCTATTTCGCGTCCGTATCACCGAGGACCGCGGGGTTCAATACACTCGACTACTCCGCGATGAGGTTAGAGACCCTCTTTCTTACTATTATTCTGATGTTCATCGGCGCGTCACCCGGCAGCACAGGCGGAGGGATAAAAACTACGGTGTTCGCGATCATATTAGTGAGTCTGGCCTCCATCATCAGAAATATGAGGGACACCGTCATTTTTAAGAGAAGGATCCCAATTGAGACTGTATCCAAAGCGCATCTGCTTGTTATGCTCGCGCTCATTTTTGTTATAATTATGTCATTAGTAATCATTAGACTTGAAAATACGACGTATATGAAAGCCATGTTTGAGGTTACCTCGGCATTTGGGACAGTCGGCCTCTCTATTGGTGACGGCGGGGTCAGGAGTCTGTCTGCGATATTTTCGCCTGTCGGCAAGCTCCTGATAAGCTTTGCGATGTTTGCGGGAAGACTCGGCCCCTTGACACTCGCAATAGCCCTTGTCAGCAGGAAGGAAGAGATGTTCAGGTATCCGGAAGGGAATGTTATCATAGGATGAAAAAACAATATGCTGTTATCGGTCTCGGAAGGTTCGGCTATTCCATCGCCAAGACGCTCGCTATGCATAACTGCGAGGTCATAGCCATTGACAAGGACGAAGAGCGCGTTAAAAAAATGAGTGATTTCGTGACGTATGCGGTTCAGCTTGAGGCCATGGACGAGAAATCGCTTCGTTCCTTGGGCGTGCAGAATGTTGATACGGCGGTGGTCAGCATTGGTGAGAATCTTGAGGCAAGCATCCTCGTTGTAATGATTTTAAAGGAGATGGGAGTAAAGTACATTATCGCAAAGGCGGTAACCCGTCTTCATGGAAAAGTCCTTGAAAATCTCGGGGTTGATAAGGTCGTATACCCTGAAAGGGACATGGCAATCAGGGTGGCGCACACTCTTATCCATCCGAACATCATCGAACAACTCGAACTTTCACCGGAGTATAGCATCATTGAACTCCCTGCCCCTGATAATCTGGTGGGCAAATCACTGAAAGAGACGAGACTGCGATCACAATATGGCGCCAATCTGATAGCGATAAAGAGAAAAGTAGTAGAGAATGGCATCACTCAGGAACAATGGAACGTAAATCCAAACCCAACTGACATGATTTATAAAGATGATCTGCTTGTCCTGGTTGGCCGCAACGAAGATCTCGAAAAATTCTGAACATTTTGTTTAAAGCAGTCAGATATTAAAACTTCAAGTTATACATAATGTTAAGCAACTTAACTATTTGATATTAAAACATTTAAACTACCAAGCAAAAGTTGTTCTCATTTTGCCTTCACTTCTGTCTCTACCGTCATCTCTTCATTGTTTCTCAAAAATGTTATTGTTATCTTTGATCCGGCAGTAAGTGATTTGAGGACAGCAGAAAACTCCTTAAGGCTGTTTATTGGCTCCGAGTTTATCCTGACTATCACATCTCCCTCCTTCAGACCGCAGGAGTCTGCGGGTGAATCTGGCATAACCCCGGAAATTCGGCATCCTCTGCCGCTGTATGCAAAATCAGGAAGCGTTCCGAGACTGACCTTTCTGTCATGACCTGATGTCGAAACAGTTTTTTCTTTTGGATGTGTCATGTCCGCCAACAGCCCTTCCCTGCCTGCCAGATACTCAATGACTTCCTTAGCAACAAGGGCAACCTTCTCAAGTCCTTCAGCATCAATCTTGTCAGGAGTATCGCCGGGTCGATGATAATCCGTATGCGGACCGGTAAACAGCTGAACAGCAGGCACACCAGCGGCTTCGAAACTGCGCTGGTCGCTTGAGTCGAGTTCTTCAGAAACCGTTTCAATCTCAACACCGGTGACAAAAGAGGCCCCCCTGAAGATATGCACCCATTCTCTGGCCGAGCCAGCGCCGATAAGCAACAGTTTTTTCTTGCCAAGACGTCCGACCGTGTCCAGGTTCAGCATGCCGATACATTTTTCCACTGGATACTGCTGCTGGTTGGCAACATAGTATTCAGAACCTCTCTTCCCGGCCTCTTCTCCGGTAAAGGCCACAAACACGATGCTCCGGTCCGGCTCAGGATTTCTCCTGAGTTCCCTCGCAAGTTCGATGAGCAATGCCACTCCGCTTGCATTGTCATCAGCACCGGGATGGATTTTCCCCTTATTCTCGCCTCTCACATCCGGCCAGCCAAGACCAAGATGGTCATAATGGGCCCCGATTACTACACTCTGTCCGGAAAATTCGGACTTCTTCCCGGGAATGACTCCTATTACGTTCTTCATACTTACTCTCTGCCCGAGGCCTTTGATTTCCTCTTCCCATGTCTGGAAGTAGCTCCCCTGATCGTCTCCTGCCGGCTTCAACCCTGCCTCCCTGAACTTTTCCGCAATATAATCCGCTGCACGGTCTAGTCCCTCTGTGCCGAGCCCCCTTCCGGAAAGGGTGGTTTTCGAAAGATATTCGATCGTCCCGACCATCCGGTCTTTTGAGAAGACCGCTGGCAGGACAGCAAGAGGGGCCCTTACGAAAAGCGATCCCATCTCTTTTTTCGGAATGGTCCCATCGTCATAAGGGATGAACGCAGCCATTGGTGAATCGACAACAGGCCACCGCCCCTTGATAATATTTGCCGGTTCATCACCTTCGAAAACAAGGTAGCTGTATTTATGGTAATGGGGGAGTTTCCGTCCAAGGCCGGAAAGTGCTTCAGGCAGTCCTGTAGCGATAAACATCACAGCCATTTTTTTCTGTCCGGGATGCCTTCCGGTGAGTACTACCGAATATTCTTTTCCTGCCAACTCCGTCTTACTGATTCTGAAGTTTTTTTGATCAAACACCAGATCATATCCCGCCAGCGCAGACTTCACAGAATCCAGCAGCCGGTTCTCCCAGCCCAGGATAGCGACGCTACGGTCAGAAGGGAGCTCCTTTATCTCGTTATCAAGTTTCACCTCCACCTCATCAGGCCCTGATTTCCCCAAGGCCACTGCAAGCTCCAGATAAGCATGCGACATGGTTTTCTCTGCTGAGGATGGCATCACTACGAGCATTTTTTTTGCTCCCAGCGCCTGTGATATCGCAGGAGGGATTTCGCCGGGATCAAGCCTGCGGAAAAGATCAAACTCAGGATCGAGATCGACCCTGACCGGACGGGAAGGCAGGTGATAATTCAGCGTAACATTCTTATTGTTCATTTTACCGATCGTCTGCCACGCCTTTGACTCTCCTTCCATAGTAACAGCAACCGGTATCTGTAAAGAATAAACGGTATCAGTATTGACCTGCTCTATGTCTATGGAGAGGCTGTATCCCCCTGCTTCTTTTTCTGATTTTGCATTGACTAATCTGATCATTGGAGCGCCCTGCCGTTTCACCCACTGATCAAATTCAGTCCCAAGTATTTTTTGTGACACCCCTTCAAAGCTTTTTCTGAGATCATCGAAAGAGGCAAAACGGTATTTATTTTTACGGTAGAAGTCCTGTAGCCCGGCGACAAAAGTCCTGTCTCCCAGTTCCTGCCTCAGCATATGAAAAAACATGAGAGACTTGCCGTAGCCTATCGCCTCGGAAGAGGCGCTGTGGCGCGACCTGAATTCAGTGAGGGAAAAATCCCGGTCACTGAGAACGTAATCCGCATACTTCTGGAGGGTGGTCTGTCGATATTCCGCAGCGCTGCTCTGCTGCTCTCTCATGAGATGATCGGACAAATAGGCTGTCAGGCCCTCTGACCAGTTTCCCCTCCTGTAGTCCGGGAACACACTGTTTCCCCACCAGTTATGGAGTATTTCATGCGGATAGGAAGTATTAATAATGAACGGAAGACGAATGACCGTAGGCCCGAGGAGAGTAAAGGACGGCATTCCGAACCCGGTTTCCCAGAAATTTTCTACGAGGGCGAATTTCTTATAGGGATAAGGTCCGATGAGTTTATCATACAGCGAGATGTATCTGGACGTTGCCTCAAGATATTTGTTCGCCAGCGCATCATCCGGTGTCCGCAGAAAAGCCATCGCAGTTACCTGAGCGTTGTGCCTGAGATACTCAGTGAACCGGGAAGCTATGAGATATATCTCTTCCTGCGGTTCAGGAGACTCCCAGCGGACAATGGTCTTGCCCTCGCCTTTACAGATGCTCTGTGCGTTTCCCCTGGCTGACCACGTCCCATTCAGAAGGAAGCACTACGTGAAGGTCAAAGGTGACGAGCGCGGCATCTGTCACCGGATACCAGTATGAATCTCCGGAAAGAAATACTCCCTCGTCTGAAATAATACCCGGGGTCTGCCTGATTCCCCGGGCCTGCTCATTGCCATACGTCTCTAAAGGGTGGTTGATGCTCCCCTCATATTCGAGCCTGAAGCTCTGGAGTCTGTCCGGAAGTAATACTCTGAACGATTCAGGAAGGTCTTTGCCCTGCCTGTCAGTGTCTCTGCTGATAATCACGCCCGGTGTTGATGACACAGGTACGAGTCCCCGGTGGAGAAAAAAATGAAATTCCCGCGGGGCGTTGTCAGAAACCGTAATTGTATCTTTTACCGATATACGGTGTTCAACCGGAAAGAGCATGACCTCAAGGGAATGGTTGATTCGCTCGTTTGCCTGCATCGTGTCACCGGCACGCAGCACTAACGGAAAGAAAATCAGTGTAAAAATTATAAACAAAAGACTGAAATAATTTCTCATCCTCCATCCTGCAATTCAAAATATATCATTCATAATTCTTCGTAAATACATAAATCATCTATTCAACCCAGTCCGCGATAAAGATATCCGTAGCACGCGGTTTTTCCGGGTTTCTGTTCGACCCAAAGGCGAGTTTCCTGCCGTCAGGCGAAAACATGGGGAAACTGTCAAAGGTATTGTTAACGGTGATCCGTTCAAGCCCTGTACCGTCGCTATTTATCATATAGAGCTCAAAATTATGACCGAATTTATTGATGTCTTCATGCCAGTCATCCATATTGCTTGAAAAGATAATCCGCTTTCCGTCAGGATGCCAGGAGGGCGCCCAATTCGTAGCTCTGTTACGGGTGAGCCTCACCTTGTTTGACCCATCGGAATCCATTACCCAGATATCCAGGGGGACTGAGACGATGTAGTTTTTTTCCATACACTCTCTCCAGAGTACTTTTTCTGAATCAGTCTCTGGATACCACGCCCGCCACGCTATCTTTTTACCGTCAGGAGAAAACCATGGGCCGCCGTCATATCCGATCCTGTCCGTCAGGCGCTTCACCCCTGAGCCGTCAGCATTCATTATATAGATGTCGAAATCCCCGTCTCTTTGCGAACCAAAAACAATCTGTCCGCCGTCAGAAGACACGACGGGCTCTGCGTCATAGTTAGGGTTGTCCGTAATCTTCCTGAGGCCGGTCCCATCTGAATTCGCGACAAAGATATCATAGGGATAAAGCGGCCAGACATATCCAGGGGGAAGCGCTGTTTTCTCAGGGCAATCGCCGGGAATATGGTTAGTTGAGGCAAAGACTATTTTTTTATTGTCAGGGAAAAAGAACGAACAGGTATTTGCACCATGGTCAGGGCTAACCATTTTTTTCTCAGTGCCGTCAATATTCATGGTCCAAATCTTGTCGCACTTATAATCGTTCCTGTTGGATTGGTAGATAAGCTTCCTGCTGTCCCAGCTAAAGTATGCCTCACCGTTGTCTCCATCAAAGGTGAGCTGCGTAATATTTTTCATATGGCGGTCTTCCGAATAGTACTGGATGTTCTTCGCTCCTGCGTTATTGTACGCGCATCCTGTGAAAAAAATGATTGCGCACAGCAAGATTAATCTCAGGTCCATGTTTCATCCTCCCTGCAAACGAACGGAATATCCTGACCAGACGACTATCTTTTACGTTACCCTGTTCTTGTTTTTATTTCAATAAGAAGGCATTTTCAGGGCATTTGCAGACCGGCAGTTCAGGCTCCGACAGTGGCTTAGCGAGGCCTTTACCGATCAGATCATTGAGAGGCTGGAGAACTGCTTCGGAAAGAAAAATGCGTCCGCCTGCTGATTTTTCTCCTTTTTTCTCCGCTCAAATGAATGTTCGAGCAGAACAAAAATCTTTAACTCGGTATCCAGGAAAATGATTTCTGACCGTCGCAAGCCCACGAACTTTCCATTTGACAAACGTCATATATTGCCATATAGTTTTAATTATAGATCTCTATAACCCTCGTTCATAGATTGTAAAGGCTGGTAGAGGAAGCCGTCCGGAGAAACCATAGAGACATTCGTCAGAAAGAATCTGTAAAGAATGGGAGGAAATTATGGATAAGATTCTGAGAATCGATGTGGGAGCCGAAGGTGGCCCCAAGGCGACAACAGTGCCGGTTGGTGAATACGCCGGTCTGGGAGGCAGGTCGCTGACTTCAGCGATGATTTCTAAGGAAGTCCCTCCGTTATGCCATCCTCTGGGGGCGGAAAACAAGCTGGTCATTGCACCCGGCCTCCTGAGCGGGACAGCCGGCGCCCAGACGGGCCGGATCTCGGTGGGCTGCAAGAGCCCGCTTACCGGAGGCATCAAGGAGGCGAATTCCGGAGGACAGCCTTCCCAGGTCCTGGCGCGACTTGGATACAATGCTCTTGTGCTTGAAGGAAAGCCAAAGAGTGACGACCTCTACAAGGTTTTTATCAACAAGGACGGGATCAAGATCACCAAGGACAACAGCCTCAAGATGCTCCCCAACTACGACCTTGTCGAGAAGATGAAGAAGGAGTACGGCGACAAGATCTGCTGCATCTCGATCGGACCTGCCGGCGAGATGAAGATGGGCGCCGCGACCATCGCATTCACCGACATGGAATTGCGGCCGACCCGCCATGCCGGACGCGGCGGGGTCGGAGCGGTCATGGGCTCCAAGAACATCAAGGTCATTGTCCTTGATGACAGCGGTATGCCGGTGCGGGCGGCAAAAGACCCGGAGAAATTCAGAGATGCCAACAAGAGGTTCGTCAACGGTCTTAAGAGTCACCCGGTCACCGGCCAGGGCCTGCCCGCCTTCGGCACGAACGTGCTGACGAACATCCTGAATGAGGTGGGAGGCTATCCTACCTATAACTTCAAACAGGGCCGCTTCGATGGCGCAGCCAAAATCAGCGGCGAGACACAGGCTGAAACCGAGACAAAGCGCGGGGCAAATCCGACCCACGGCTGTCACCGCGGCTGCGTCATCCAGTGCTCGGGCACATACAACGACAAGGACGGCCACTTCCTCACCAAGCAGCCTGAGTACGAGACCGTCTGGGCCCACGGCGGGAACTGCGGCATCAGCGACCTTGACAAGATCGCCATGATGGACTTCCTGGATGACAACTACGGTATCGACACGATCGAGATGGGCGCAACCATCGGCGTTGCGATGGAGGCTGGTCTCATCAAATTCGGCGATGCAGATGCCGCGATCGAACTGGTACATGAAGTCGGCAAAGGTACGCACCTCGGCAGGATCCTCGGAAACGGCGCCGCCATGACCGGCAAGGCCTTCGGCGTCGAGCGAGTCCCGGTGGTGAAGGGCCAGGCCATGCCTGCCTACGATCCCCGCGCGGTCCAGGGAATCGGCGTCACCTATGCCACGAGCCCCATGGGGGCCGACCACACCGCAGGGTACGCAGTAGCCCAGAACGTGCTGAAGGTCGGTGGCGATGTGAACGCGCTCAAGCCCGAGGGGCAGGTCGAACTCTCGAGAAACCTCCAGATCGCGACCGCGGCGATCGATTCCACCGGCATGTGCCTCTTCATCGCCTTCGCGATCCTCGACCAGCCCGAGACCTTCCAGGCCATGCTCGACATGCTGAACGCCTTCTACGGCATGAACCTGACGGGCGACGGCGTGACCGAGCTGGGGAAGAAGGTCCTCAAGATGGAGCGGGACTTCAACAAGGCGGCAGGCTTCACCCCGCAGCATGATCGCCTGCCCGGCTACTTCAAGACCGAAAAGTTCGCTCCGCACAACGTGACCTTCGGCGTCACAGACGAGGACCTGGACAAGGTCTTCAACTGGTGACCCTGACAATATCTTTCATAAAAAAGGAGAGACCCAGTCTCTCCTTTTTTATATTATTCTCAGTAAGTGCGGGATACGTGGCCTGCTCTATGCCGAAAGGCCGGGGACGCTGATATGACAGATGGCCGAAGAGATATCGTCCCGTATTCTCATCTCGCGTTCATCGTAGACGAACCACTGGTCTCATACTTTTTTCTGCTTCTCCAGAGTGGGGTGACGGTCAGATCGCGCACCGGCTGCAGTGTTGGAGTATTTCTCCGGGAAGAGATCAAGGCAGGCAGCGATACCATTGAAAAGATACAGTCCATTATCCTTGATGGAAAGCCGGTCGATGACCTGGAATCTGCTGTAATTAAAGACGGATCGACCCTCGCTCTCTCAGCCGCAATGCCCGGACTCGTGGGCGCAACTCTCAGACGGGGGGGGACATACTCCTCGTTTCGCAGCGCGATCACCTACCAGGAAACCAACGAAAAGGTTTTGCCTGGTGAAGGTTCAGTACAAATAAAACTCTTCAATCTCCTTATGGCCGAGTTGGGCCCTGCTCTGTTGCAAAAGGGAGTCATCATCACATCCGGAGATCTGCTGAATTTCGTTACCGGACAATCTGAGGATTTCTGGCAGGGATGCAGAAAGATCACTCTCGACAACAGGCCCATCGATGCCGAAGAACTGAAGGGTGCTGCATTGTCATCAGGGAAAGACCGGGTTTTTCTCACGGTATCAGCGGATTAAGCCAGGATAATGATACTCCAGGCTGTAACTGACGCTACCCTCCTGCGATAGGCGGAAAGAGTGCAAGTTCGTCACCTTCCTTCAGGTGTATTGTGAAGGCCTGTGTTCTCCATTAACAATCCTGAGGAGTGCGATCTTCGGGATATTCAGGGAGTTTATGGCATCCTCGATCGTGGCGTTCTCAGGCAATTCAACCACCTGCTCATCCGGGCCGAATTTCCGCAACGACGCAAAAAGTTTAATCTTTACTTTCATAGAAGGATTATACCAGACTTCCAAAAATAGCCGTACGCTTTGCTGAAATTACCTGCACCATCTGGGTTAAAATATAATCATGGCGGACACGGAATATCCCTCCAGAATTTTTGCAGAGGTCACTACCAGGTGCAACCTCGCCTGCGGTATGTGCGTAAAGCAGAACAACCTCGGCGGAATCGAGGAAGGCAGTATGTCGTCGGACACATTTGAAGCCCTGGTCCCGGCCTTTCCGCATCTTACTGCGATTGTGCTCAACGGGATAGGCGAGTCCCTGCTTCATCCCCAGTTAGAGACGTTCGTCGCAAAAGCAAGATCTCTCCTTCCAAAAAATGCGTGGGTGGGCTTCCAGTCGAACGGTATGGCGCTGAACGATCAACGCGCCCTATCACTTGTCGAGGCAGGGCTCGACCGTATCTGTCTCTCCCTCGATACAGTTTCAGACGATAGTTTTCGCGCGATCCGGAGCGGAGGAGAGCTGCAAGGAATTGCCTCTGCGTTTTCTTGCCTGAACAAGGCCAAAGCCCGGCGCAGAGGGAAGGACCTCAGGACCGGGATTGAGTTCGTGCTCATGCGAAACAATCTTGCTGAACTGCCCGAGGCTATCCGGTGGGCAGGCAGGGCGGGCGCCAGTTTTTTCATTGTCACACAGCTCCTCCCGTACCATAAAGACCTCGTAGCGCAGGCTGCCTATGACACCAACACTGCAGGCGCCATAGCGATTTACGAACACTGGAGAGCAAAGGCATTGCGTGAAGGTGTAGACATTCTGGGTTATTTCGATATCTTCATGAAGTTCACAAAGACCGAAGAAGATCAGAGGATCATCAACTACGTCGAGCAGATGAGAAACGACGCGAATGAGCAGGGAATAACCCTCCACATGGAAAGGCTGCTGCTGCGGGATGAGGAGTGGTTTGATGACGTTGCACGGATATTCTCGGAAGCACGCCGTGCTGCTGAGGAAGCGAAGATCGAACTGACCCTGCCGGGCATGGCGCCAAGAAATACGAGACGCTGCGAGTTTGTCGAAGGAGACAGCGCGTTCGTCTCGTGGAATGGCGACGTTCATCCCTGCTACTTTCTCTGGCACAACTATGCCTGCTATGTCGGAGGGATAGAAAAGCAGATAAAACCTTGGGTACTCGGCAGTCTGCAGCGACCGGGATATCATTGATATCTGGAACGATACAGACTTTCGATCTTTCAGGGAGCGTGTGCGGGGATACAGATTCCCCTTCTGTTTTGACTGCGGCTTCGCGCTCTGCGACTATGTCGCTGAAGCCGACTTTGAACAGGATTGTTATATCGAGAAAGTCCCCTGTGGCGCCTGTCTCTGGTGTACCGGATTGTTTCACTGTCTCCAGTGAACATTCACTATTACCTATGCTACAATGAAAAAAGATGTTGATACTAATGGAAGGAGGAAAGCACTATGCCTGACTTACCCGATAGAAACGCAGAAAACCAGGGCAAGGACCTCTGCATCCATATCTCACTTCAGCCTATGCCTTCAAAGATGCGGGCGAGCGACGGAAAGAATATTCCCTTCACAAGGGCGATCCTGACGATTCGCAATATCTGCGATGCGGAGGCAATAGACGTTGTACCGCACGCCACCCTGGGCCAGGAGAGCGGTACTGTCCAGGATGTCTCCAGTTCCTTTTCTCATTCAGCTACCGCCTCTATCCCTCCCGGCGGGAACGTAAGCTGGGACGTCTACGATCTCCTGCTCCCTGCTCATCCCGGTACCGCAAGCAAGGTGCATATGTTCGGATACCGTGCGGCCCTGAACTGGAGATTCGATCTCACGGTATGGGCTGAATACCGATCCTCAGCCTCTTCCGTAACTCTGCAGACACCAATCTCACATTGGTCATTGCGATGGAGCGTCGCAAATTCGTCCACAGGAGAAGTAGAGCTTACCATAGAAGACGTGAAGGACTGATTGAGTCTCTTTTTCTTAAATACGCGAGCACTTCTGAGTAAGAGGCAAGGTCCCCCTTTTTTTGATATGTATCAATCCGCTCCTGTTCTCCTGAGATTAACCCTGCCCTGGAAGCAATCACTGTTCCCTGTGAGTGAGCTACGTGCTCTTCCCAGGCCAGGGCATGTCCCGGATAACTATGAAGATACAGGTCAGGATACTTCCTAATCGCTACCGTAACAGCCGTCATAAAAGCGCGTTCCTGGTGGAAGGGAGCAGCAGTGATAATTACAGAACGATAATTCTCTTTTTTCGCATGTAGTATTAGCGCTTCAGCTTCTATCAAGGTATTTAATGTATCGGTCGGTTCAACAGGCACCTCTTCAATTATCGAACTTTCAATACCAAGTTTCATGAGCGCTTTCCGCCATGCATCGCCGCCAGGATAACCGGATTTGGACAGCGCATCTGAAATAAGGATCCTTCGAACAAGGGAATGGGTTACCAGTTTCTGCGCGGACAGAAAAACAGATTCTTGATTATCTTCAGTCTGTCCAAACAGATATGCTCCATCGGCAATAGCGGACGGCAATGTCTCACAAAATATTCTGGTTAGAAGCTCTTCTTTCTCAAACATTTCGTAATCCACTTTTAATGGAATCTGAAAGTATTTATAATTACATTCATTTCGGCGAATACATCCCCTTAAAAAGTTATTATCCGTTATTCTCCTGCGATTGTTATAAAATAACGCTTACTCGAAGTCAAGGAAGAACCGATTTTCTTGAGGTCTGTCATAAGTGGCCGAGGGTGTTTGTTCCGAGAGGGCACTTTTTTGGACAAAACCGATGATGAAACAGACCTATCGCGGGTTTTTAATGTAAAAAACTACTGCGGTTTCTTCAGCATTCTCAGAACAACCAATGCCACAGCGCTAAGACCCATGGTTACCCTGACCAGCGCGGCTGTGTACTTAATTGTCTTTTTTATGGCGCTCATGATTCTCCTCCATCTCGTCTGGTCTGACCAGGACATCACCGGAAAAAGTTATGGTTTTTTCTGCCCTTTTCCCTATTTTATCATTCGGCCCGCAATATGCAAGCCCCTTTATTAGACCTGTGGCAAATAGACTACCCGACTCAGAGTAAACCTTACGTTGCATAAAATACGTTTTTCTATGAGACAGAAGCCATGTGCAACGCTGTTTTTAACATAGTTTCAATGACAAAGGAGGAATTCACTGCCGTGACCTCCCAGAGAGATTGCTTCGTCACTGCTTTCCTCGCAATGACAGCCGGTAAAACCGCCGTTTCATGTCATTGCGAGCGAAGCGCGGCAATCCTTTTTTACAACGTTAGAGTAAAGATATACACAGTCTGTATTATTGAAGATCTCCGATGTGTGATTTCGCGGCTTTTATTGCAGCTTCTTTGTCTTTCGTAATAAATCTCCATTCGAACCCAGTTGCGTGAATGCCGGCTTTCTTGTCTTGTCCCCGGCACAGATACCAATGTCCATGACGATCGACCATGGAAAAGGGGTGATTTTCTTTACAAAAAAATCCGCATGGATTAATCTCTTCAAAAAATACTGTTTCATCTGCTTCTTCATCATAAAACTCATCCGGCAGCTCTATCTGAGATACGTCGCCAACTTCAGCAGCTTTCATGTCCAGCCATTTTGAAATGTTTATGTCTTCTTCATCATCGATCATCTCTTTTTGCCCCCGTTTCGTACTAATGTACTTCAAGTCATGGAAAACCCATGGGTAAGACTTTTGAGTAACAGTATGTCCGTATTACTATTCAACCAGCCACACTCTTACGGTCGCGGTAAACCGGGCGTCGCAGGTTCGAGCCGAACTATTTTTTCCCTCCAAATACTGCAAATATTCCATTCTTATAGTAGCAGTCCACTTCAGAGAGACCGGCATCTTTTAACGCCCCTAATTGGTTCTCCAGGGTATCAGGTCTGTTCATGCTTGCGGGGTCTTTATATCGCCGGATAACATCTTCAGGGACTTCATCCTTTACATTGATCTGGTCGAACACCTTCTGCATCCAGTTCCTCCAGTGTGAAAAATACCATCCTTCAAGCTCCTCCGAAGGAGGAAGCACCACATCAATATTCACAAAGCGGCCTCCGCTATTTAAATGTCCGGATATATACATGAAAAGAGCGGCCTTTTCCTTCATATCAAGATGATGTATTGCCATGGAGGAAACACAAAAATCGAAATTCTCCAGTAATACCCTCCCCGTAAGGATATCCTGAAAGCTTGCCTGAGCAAAACTGAGATGCTGATGCGCCTTTAACCGTTCCCGGGCCTTTTGAAGCATTACCTGTGAACCGTCAACAAGCGTGGCCAAAAGAGAATTCTGTTTTGTTACCAGCGCTTCTGTCAGCACGCCGTCGCCGCATCCCAGGTCAAGAACACGCGTTTCCCTCTTATCATGAAAAGAGTAATCAAATAAAGAAGACATAACTCCAATCATCCTCCTGCGCTCGGGGATATAGCTATCAGCCTTTTCAAGATAGTTCTTCGAAAACTCTTCCTGTGCCCATGCTGACTGATAAAAGCTGTCCCTTTCATCTCTTCCCGGCATATTCTATTTCTCCTCTTCCTTCGGCATCTGTTCGCATTCGTTGAATATACGCACCTTACAGTAACGGCAGCGCTGCGGGTCCAGCCTGCGCACAATGCTCCTCACCGCCACATTCTTCGAGTGGAAGATATTCTCCTCTCCGATCTGTTTCAAATACCCTCCCCGCCTGAGCACTTCCAGAACCTCGCTTTTCAGACCGCTCAGATATAACTTGCCTCCCGTCAGATGCAGGCTATGCGCCTCAGTCGCAAGCATCTCGCACCCGGCAACATCGATAAAGTTGATGCCGCTCCCGAGCACCAGAATATGACATTGCTCGGGCTTCTGTTTCCTGAGTTTGTCGATCTCCACTGCAATATGGTTCACCGCCCCGAAAAAAATCGAACCGTCGATCCGTAAGACCTTCAACTGGGGACATTCAGTCATGGGCATATGCAGAATATTGATAAAGCTCCTCCTGCTGCTCTGGGGATTGGGCACCATCGTCACAAAGTGGGGATGAGACGTACGATTGAGATAGAGCAGAAGGGAAAGGATAACTCCAACGTATATGGCAAATTCGAGTTCGACAAATAAGGTCGCGAAAAAAGTAGTGAGAAGAACCACTGCCTCGGGCCTGCTCGTCCTGACAATTCGGCGGATATGGTGCATGTCGATAAGACTATAGGCCACAAGCAGCAGGATGCCCGCCATAGCAGGGATGGGGAGATAGGCAGTGAGAGGGGCTATGAGCAGGAGAATTACTGCCAGGGATACTGCCGCGAATACGGCCGCCATCGGGGTCCGGGCACCCGCATTGAAATTCACCCCTGTGCGCGTGAAAGATCCTGAGGAAGCATAACTCGAAAAAAAGCTCCCGATGATATTCGAAAGTCCCTGTCCAATGAACTCCTGGTTGCTGTCGATCCGCTGTTCTGACTTCGCAGCTACGGAACGGGCGATCGACACCGCCTCGGTAAGTCCGAGCATCGCCACCGCGAGTGCGGCAGGTGCAAGCTGGCGGATGGAGGCGGTCGTCAGGTCAGGATACGACAGCGGAGGAAGATGGCCCGGCAGGGCGCCGATAAGCCGGACGCCGTGATCTTTGGCCCCCAGGACAACCGCCATGACACTTCCCGCGATCATGGCGATCAGCATTCCCGGCCAACGGGGAAGCAGTATCCTGAATACAACCGCGACAAGCAATGTTACAACCGCGATAGATAAAACATAGAGATTCGTTTCATTGATTCGGGACAACACTTCGATCCATATATGAATAAATGAGTGTTTTGGAGCGATCGTAACGCCGATGAAATTACTCAACTGACTGGTCGCAATCAGGAGCGCTGCTCCGGCAGTAAATCCGACCACAACTGAATGGGAGACAAAGTTTACGAGCGCCCCAAGGCGGGCCGCCCCGAGGGCGAACTGAATAAGTCCGGCAAGAAAGGTGAGTGTAAGCACCATGCTGATGTATTCCGGACTTGACGGAGGCGACAGCGGACTGATCGAGGTAAAAATCACGATTGATATCGCTGTCGTAGGTCCCGAAATAAGATGGTGCGAAGAACCGAAAAGCGCAGCAATAATGGCGGGTACCATAGCTGAATAGAGACCGTATTCAGGCGGCAGGCCGGCGATAATTGCAAAAGCAACTCCCTGCGGGAGGACGATTACCGCCCCGGTCAGCCCGGCGACAAGGTCAGCGCGTATCGTCCTCCTGTTGATCATGCTTTTCCATTGGAGAAAGGGAAGGAACTTAAGCATACCAGTATAAGTTTTATCTGAGCCGGCTACCATAATCGATTTAAGGTTTTTTCAGTGCTTTTGCATCAATCATAATTATATAAGGGCTATGATTTTCTGCTTGTCTTCGCAAAGAACCCGGTAATCGTCCTGTGTACATTGTCACTGCCGCACCCCGGACATTTGATCTTCGGGTTCTCCCCGTACTCCCTGAGTGAGAGAAAGACCGTAAATGGTTTGTTGCAGTCTTTACAGATATATTCGTATGCCGGCATAAATCCCTCCTTATCCCTCAATAGGTTTTTCATTTTCAATCATATCATGGAATCGCCTCCTGATAAAGATTTGTGAATACCATCAATCATTTCTTGGTACGGGTCATGCCGATCAAGAATACCGGTAGAATCCTCTGATGAATACTGATACACTTAAATGAGAAGTTCTCTTTTTTATAATTTGAATTCTGACTGCAGGGACCTGTTCTGTGGCCCCTATTGGAGTGGCGCATGAAACTGCTTGAGATAACCGGACTGACGTTTACCGTAAACGGGAAAAACATCCTCGATAGCCTCGATCTCTCGATAGGCGCTCAGGAGGTGCACGCGATCCTCGGCACGAACGGGACCGGCAAGAGCACCCTCGCCTATCTGATCATGGGCTGCGAAGGATACCGGCAGGCAACCGGTGATATCCTCTTTGAAGGCAAAAAGATCAATGACCTCAGGATCCACGAGAGGGCTCAACTCGGCATCACCATGGCATGGCAGGAGCCGGTGAGGTTCGAAGGCATCTGCGTTGCTGATTACCTGACTATCGGAAAGAAAAAGTCCAATCCCGCCCTCTTCCTCCAGCTCGTAGGTCTGCAGCCGGAACTCTACCTCGACAGGATGGTCGACAGGTCTCTCAGCGGCGGGGAGAGAAAACGGATCGAACTTGCGTCAGTCCTTGCGCTCAAACCGAAACTCGCCATCCTTGATGAACCGGATTCCGGTATAGACATGCTTTCAATTCACGATATCATCAATGTTATCCGCGTATTCAGGGAGAACGGTTCATCGGTCCTCCTGATAACTCATCGCGATGAGATCGCGAAGATCGCTGACAAGGCCTCCCAGCTCTGCCAGGGGAAAATAGTATATTCAGGCACGCCCGAAGATGTAGCCGCGTATTATAAATCGCGGGAGTGCCTCATATGCGACGGTGAGGTCTGCACATGAAAAGGCTCGATGCCTTTACAAAGGTCTTTGAGGAGGCCGGCGGTGAGCGGGCTGTCCTTGCCGACAGTAACACTGCCCACCTTGTCGTGGCCGGCCATACGATACTGAGCGCGCGGCAGGTCAAAGGGCTCGAGGTCGAGACAGAGAAAATACCTTCAGGCATATCTGCGAAGGTGAGGGTAACCAGAGGGACCAGGCTCGAAAAGCCAGTGCACCTCTGTTTCGGGATACTCCATAAAAAAGGCACCCAGAAGATCAGGATGGAGGTGATACTGGAACAAGGCTCTGAAGCCCATTTCATCGCGCACTGCATATTCCCGGAGGCTGAAAAGATAAGGCATATCATGGACGCAGTCGTCGATATCGGCGAGGCAGCTGAGATGCGTTATTCCGAAACGCACTATCACGGGCCATACGGCGGAATTGAGGTTGTCCCTAAGGCCCTGGTCAGGATCGGTAAAAAGGGAAGATACTTTGCGGATTTCACCCTTACAAGCGGAAGGGTCGGAAAGCTTAATATCGATTACACGATAGACGCGGCAGAAGACGCGGTGACAGAACTGACTGCCCGGGTCTTCGGCCATGGTCATGATGATATCAGGATACGGGAGAAGATCATCCTTTCAGGTGAAAACGCGCGGGGGATCATCAAGACCAGGATCGCCCTTGAGGGAGATTCTTTCGGAGAGGTCACCGGGATTACAGAAGGCAACGCAAAGGGTGCGCGGGGGCATGTGGACTGCCTGGAGATCGTAAAGGACAACGCGGTCGCGAAGGCAGTGCCTATGGTGAGTGTTACAAACCCGCTCGCAAAGGTGACCCATGAGGCCGCGATCGGGAGCGTCGATAAAAAGCAGATGGAAACCCTCATGGCACATGGCCTGTCACCTGAAGAGGCGGTAGACATCATTGTGAAGGGGATCTTAAAATGACAGGTGCAGGAGGTATAAAAAATGCAGATGACCAGACAGGCATATGCAAGACAGTTTTATCCCGGTGACTGCAGGACCCAGATCGAGCATTTCCTGAAAGGTTATGTGGTGCCGGACAGGCCCGCAAAGGCGGTCGCCGGCATCGTCCCCCACGCCGGATGGGTCTTTTCCGGGGCTGTAGCCGCAAAGGTCTTCAAGTGCATAAGCATGAAGGCTCGATCCTGATACCTTTATTCTCCTCGGCGCGGTCCATACCTGGAAGCCGCGCGGCAACTCGATCTACACCCGCGGCTCATGGACAACACCTCTGGGCGATGTGAAGATCGATGAAGATGTCGCGCAAACCCTGCTTGAGGCACTCGCGGGCGATGTCATCGAAGACCCTTACGCTCACGAGGGGGAACATTCCCTTGAGGTGCAGGTACCTTTCATAAAATACCTCTGCCCTGAGGCGAAGATAGTTCCGATAGCTATCCCCCCTGAAGAAAACGCGCATACAACAGGGAGAAAGATCGGGGAGGCGGTCTTGGAGATGGGCAAAAAAATCGTAGTCATCGGCACAACCGATCTTACCCACTACGGCGACTCCTACGGGTTCACACCCTATGGCTATGGCGAGAAGGCGAAGGAACTGATGAATGAGAGCGACAGCCGGATTATAGAGCTTGCCCTCCAGATGAAGTCTGTGGAGATCAGGAAAGAAGCGCAGAGGCACCATAATGCCTGCGGCTCAGGCGCGCTTGCGGCAACAGTTGCTGCTGCAAAGGCAATGGGAGCGGAAAAAGGGTACCTCCTCGAATATACCACCAGCTACGACGTCATGCCGGAAGGAGAGTTCGAAATGGCTGTGGGATATGCGGGGATACTCTTTTAGTGACAACCATACATCACCTCAAGATCAGCCGACAGGCACTCAACAGTCTTACTGCCCATGCCTTAAAGGGATTTGAGACAAAATACAAAAAAGAAGTCGGAGGCCATCTCCTGGGCTACCCGGTCAGGAATGGTTTTTATGTAAGCAAAGTCATACCCTACAAGACTCCCTATAGTACCCGTACTGCCTGGGGCATCAACCAGTATTATTTCAAAAGAAAAGGCCTTCGACTTGAGACAAAGAGACTGAAATGGATCGGGACATATCACAGCCATGTGGAGATCAACAGGTCCGCAAGCACAGGACAGTCAAGGGAAGACATGGAGGCTCATCTGTTTTTTGATGCGCCTGTTGATATTATCATCAGAATCACAACCTATCGGATGAGGTCGCCAAAAAACTGTCTTTCCCTTAAGACAGTCCATGACGGCCGAACTTATTATTGCGACATCTGCGGTTATCTAAAAGACCGTCAGGACAGGATCGGAATAATGGCAGTTGAAAATGCCTTGAGAAAATAATATCGATGCGCGGAATCGACGTCTAACACGCTTAAACATATCTCATAATTTCATATCTCTGTCGATCATCGGCACAAAAGGTTTCGGCTTATGATTGATAAATTCGTTGAACTGTGTGACGAATTCGATCAGTCTGTCCATATCCACGATACCGTTAACAAGCGCCGGATTGTGCCGGTGAGAGGCAAGGTATTCCATATCATCCCTCAGGGATGGTGATGCGGCCAGCCGCAGCAACTCCTGTCTTTCCCGCTCACTGATTAGCGGCATATTTTCTCCTCAGCTCCCCGCACTCTTCACTCAGTCCAAACAGGGCGAAGTATTCTTCAATGAGGGACCAGTCGACAGCAGACCCATAAATCAACAGCAACGCTTCTATATCAGCCATATCCTGAGCCCTTCTGTTCTCATTGTTTGCGATAGCCTGCACCTTGAAGCCTATGAGATCTTCTATCTTCAGCACCGGTACCGATATTGATTCCCCGAATATCTTCCTGTCTTCAGCCCTGTCCAACATACCGAGGGAAAGCGTTCTAAAGGCATGGAGGAAATCAACTTCGCCGAACACCTGAAGGCGGGATACATACTGCGAGACATTATCCGTCCTGTATTTGCATTCGTAGCCAAGGCCCTGCATGATTGCGTCAATCTTTCCCGCATCATCGTGATGAACAAGAAAGTCTATATCAACCGTCCCGCGAGGGACACCCCAAACTCCGAGCGCAAGTCCCCCGATAAGAGCATAGCGCACATTCTGCTTTCTGAAGGCCGTCAAAAGTTTTTCGAGAACGAGTTTAAAGTCCATGTTTTATATTGTACACTTCCTTTGCCGCTAAGAGAAGGGATGCTTTCGTTGCCGGACCTGTACCCTTTAAGAATTGCTGTCAGTCTGTATATTACAAACAGGATATATAATGCCCAGTTGCGTCATAGTAAAATGTTACCGAAGGATCGTTGTCCCGGTGTTAATTTTGATAGCATAGCTCAAAGATCTTTTTGAGTTTCTTCTCCATGGCCTTTCTCAGATGAAAAGGGTTAAGAGTTGCAAACAGATCAGAGAGCTTTTTCTTAACCTCAGCTTTGATATACGGTGATTCTATAATTCTCTGATAAGGCGTCTTTGGACTATCATAACGTTTAATTGTTTTGGAGGCAATTCTCTTTTTTTCTATGAGTTTCACAGATGGGCAGAAGAAGTTGTGAAAGAGTCGCCACTCTGTTTTGTAAAGCTCATTGAGTAGCGGAACTATCTCTGGGTTATCGAATCTGTGATAGCCAAGCCACTGCCTTACATGGGTCCAGTTTTTCTGTTCGACATGGGCGTTGTCATCCTTGTGGTAGGCCCTGCTTCGGGTAAACTGCACAGGATGTTTCCTCTCAGTAAAGTGTCTCAGAAGATGATAGTTGAGGAACTCAGAGCCGTTATCGCTATCAAACCCCAGCAGGAGAAAAGGCAATGATGCCTCGATATCTTTGATCTGCTCCATTACTGCTGTTTCTCCTTTGCCCCAGACCGCCCTCTGCTCTGTCCAGCCAGTGGCTATATCTACACAGTCGATAGTAAAGGCAAACATGCCTGCCATGGATGTGCCGCAATGAGCAACAGTATCAGCCTCCAGAAATCCTGGCTGGCTCTCATCCCACTGGTTTGTCTTTATCGGTATTTGTTTCCTTAATAGCGTTCCGGGTTTTGTTGTGGACTTGCCGCGTCCTTTGTACTTTACTCTGACAGGTTTCAACAGCCTGTCAATGCTTGACGGGGAGATCCTCTGGAGGGCTTTAATCACTTCTTCTGTAAGATCGCCATACTGCTGTGCATATCCGGGCAACCAAAGCGGTAATACTGCCTTGAGCCGCTTGGAACACGGTAGGTTTGCCGCCAGCCATATCCGCTTGATAGGGACAAGGATTTCCTCTGTCTGGTATACCGGAACTCTGCCTTTCTTTTTCTGCTTGGGCTTGATAAATCGTCTGAACTTCTTCAGCAGTCGTATGGCATGTTTTCGATGGTATCCGCAGGCAGAACAGAATTCGTCCAGTATAAGCTTCTTCTGCTTACGGGTACCTGCCTTGTACCTTTGATAAATTGCCTCAAGATACTCTCGCTTCGATCGTGAACTCATTAAAACTGCCCCTTTCAATGCATGTCTTTTCGGTAACATGCATTATGAGTCAACGATCCTCTTTGTTTACTCCTTTCGGTAACATTTTTTGTGAGTCAATTCGATGCTGGAAATTGCCTTGTTCTTTTGAGCAGAGAGCGGATATAATTTTATTGAAACCTTGATGTAGAATACTTCTTCTGTTGGAGGAGTTAATGATTTTACTGAAATTGAAACATGTTGCTTTTATTCTTCTCGTTCTGTGCGCGTCAATCTTTATTCCTTGTCCCGCGCATGCAGACCCGCTTGACAACTGGCATTCGAGGAATACTGACATTTCAGGAATAGCCTATGGTAATAGCACGTTCGTGGCTGTCGGTGATTATGGGAAAATCCTGACTTCTTTGGATGGCATAACCTGGACTGAAAGGACTTCAGGGATTGATGCTGAACTCTACGAGGTAACCTTTGGCAATGGCACATTCGTTGCTGTCGGTCGGTCGATAGAGTACAGCGGCAATGACCTTCTGGTCAGAGGGAGGATACTGACCTCTCTTGATGGTATAACCTGGACTGAAAGGACTTCAGGACTTAATAATTCTCTCTATGGAGTAGCTTATGGTAATAGCACTTTCGTGGTTGTTGCCAACTTTGGAACAATTCTGACATCCGTCGATGGAATAACCTGGACTTCAAGATCCTCAGGGACTACGAATTCACTCTATGCAGTAGCCTACGGCAACGGTACGTTTGTTGCTGTTGGTTATAATGGGACAATCCGGACTTCTGTCAATGGAATAACCTGGACGATAAGAACTTCCGGGTTCGATGATTTTCTCCTTGGAGTAGCCTATGGCAACGGCACTTTCGTTGCTGTCGGTGAATCCGGGACAATCCTGATGTCCGTCGATGGCATAACCTGGACTTTAAGAACTTCAGGGGCTGCCAATTCACTCTCTGGAGTGACCTATGGCAATAGCACTTTCGCAGCTGTTGGCAGTTCAGGGATAATCCTGACATCTCCTGATGGCATAACCTGGACTTCAAGGTCCTCAGAGACTGATGCTTATCTTTATGGAGTGACCTATGGCAATAGCACTTTCGCAGCTGTTGGCAGTTCAGGGACAATCCTGACATCTCCTGACGGCATAACCTGGACTTCAAGATCCTCAGGGATTGATGCTTATCTTTATGGAGTGACCTATGGCGATAGCACTTTCGTAGCTGTTGGCAGTTCAGGGACAATTTTGACATCTCCTGACGGCATAACCTGGACTTCAAGATCCTCAGGGACTGGTGCTTATCTTTATGAAGTGACCTATGGCGATAGCACTTTCGCAGTTGTTGGCAGTTCAGGGACAATCCTGACGTCTCCTGACGGCATAACCTGGACTTCAAGGACTGCGGGGGCTACGAATTCACTTTATGCAGTAGCTTACGGCAATGGCACTTTCGTTGCTGTCGGTGAGGTAGGGACTATCCTTAGATCTGCTGATGGAGTAACCTGGACTTCAAAATATTTATGGTCTAATCTCTCTGGAGTGGCCTATGGCAATGGCACGTTCGTGGTTGTTGGCAACTCTGGAACAATCCTGACATCCGTTGACAGTATAACATGGACTTTAAGAACTTCAGGGGCTGCCAATTCACTCACTGGAGTGACCTATGGCAATGGCACTTTCGTGGTTATTGGCAACTCTGGAACAATCCTGACATCCTCTGATGGCATAACTTGGACTTCAAGAGCTTCGAGAACTAACCAGAATCTCAGAGGCATAACCTATGGCAATGGCACATTCGTGGCTGTTGGTGATTCGGCGACAGGTTACAACGATTATGACGGTGAGATCTCGGGAAAGCTAATTCTGACATCTGCCGATGGTATAAGCTGGATTACGAAGGCTTCAGGGATTTATGGTTCTCTCTACGGAGTGGCTTATGGCAATGGCACTTTCGTTGCTGCCGGTGGTGGGGATATACTCCAGTCTGACCCGGTTAATGGTAATTGTACGGCAACACTTTCTGAAGACCTTTCATTGCATATCCCGATCATTCAATTCAGTGGGCAATCCTACTGGGCGGACTTTCAGTATGCCTCCAATCTGGACCTTGAATTAAGGGATGGTGGATTAATCACGGACACTAGCCCGTTCAGTGGCTGTACTCCGTCGAGCATGTCTTCAGATTTCAGCATCCATATACCTTTTCTGAACTATACCACGTTTTCTTTTTGGGCTGATTTTCAGTATAAGGAAGGGTTACTGGTTACCCTGACAGACGCAGGGAGGAACTGAAAGCATTTAAGCGACACAATGCTGCTCTAAAGAACACGAAGGACTTACTAAAGAGAGGGCTTATCTATCAGAATCAGATAGTTATGTCTGTCTATCATGATTAGGCCTGTTACTTTTCTTTTCCTATGGAAAAAGCCTGCCCAAGACAGGTTCCTACCCTATGATACGTGCGCATCTCCGGGCAAAAAAGGATAGGCTTTACTTTTTCTATATCGGGAAGTCCTTTTTCATTGAGTACAGATTCATCTGCCTGGACATTAAGGATTTCACCGATGAATTGGGTATGCAATCCGATTTCAACGATTTTAATTACTTTGCATTCCAACACGAAAGGAAATTCTTTCAAATAGGGTGCATCGACGAAGCTGCTCTTCACAGGAGTAAGTCCGGTGGCAGCAAATTTATCTGCATTCTTGCCCGAAACCATTCCAAAATAATCCGCCTCCCTGGCATATGACTCAGAAGGAACGTTAAGGGTAAAGGCCTTTCTCTCGACAATATTGCCATGACTATACGTAACCTTCCTGAGAGAAATCGCAACACAAGGAGGCACAGAACAGCAAATCCCTCCCCATGCGATCGTCATGACATTTGGCTTTTCATTCTTGTCATATGTTCCCACAACCCACACCGGAGTCGGGTATATCAGCGTTTTTGGACCAAATGATTTTTTCATGTATCCTCCCGTACCACATTTTATGATTGTATTCTGCTCTGTTAAGCACAATTATATCACGATTGAAAATGCCGGGTAGTGGCAGTAAATGGTATTGCCATACGCCATGGGAGCGAAATACCTCTTAAAGCAAATAGCCGTGATATAATTTGAGGACAGAGCCGAAAGATTATATATATCATATGTATATGAGGAGGGTTTATGGTGACGTTGTATCGAATGATGGTGTTGTCTTGTATCATCATTGTTATTGCAGGAGGATGTGCTTCTCTCGTTGTCGCAGATAAAACAAGCGAAACGATTAAACCATCGGGCGTCCATGAGGACTGTATGGAGCTGCTATCCGGTCAAATCCTGGAATATTCCTTCGAGGCCTCGAAGCCGCTGAACTTCAATGTCCACTACCACGAAGACAATACTGTTGTCTATGGAATCACAAAGGACGGGGTCACCGCAGACAAAGGAACGTTCCATTGTGAAAAAAAACAATATTATTGTCTCATGTGGACCAATCCGGGTTCTGAACCAATCGGCCTCACCTATTCCTACGGCAAAAAATAAGAAATAAAGAGAATGTGGGTGGCAAGGAGTCAAACCGTGCAGCACCCTTAGCCGACCTTTATGCAACGATTGGGTTGTTGATAGAGGCTATTTCGCCACCACGACAACACCTGATTCAGTGACGATACAGCCCCGCAACCGGTCCTCTTCGTGGTCATAGCCGATCTCTATGCCTTCGGGAATGACGATATTTTCATCGATAATGGCTTTTCTGATCTTCGCGTTTCTTCCGACCTGAACATTATCAAAGAGAATCGAATCCTCAACCACCGCGTAACTGTTCACTTTGCTGCACGGCCCGATGATCGACCTGCGTACAGTGCCTCCGCTCGTAATACACCCGCCGCAGACAAGTGAATCAATGTTTACCCCCCGCCTGCCCTCATCATCAAAGATGGTCTTTGCAGGTGGAAGGTTGCCCTGGTTCGTCAGAATCGGCCAGCTGAGGTTATAGAGGTTCAGGTGCGGGCTCGCCTTTATGAGGTCCATGTTTGACTCGTAATACGAATCAAGGGTCCCGACGTCCTTCCAGTATCCCCTTTCATTCGGCTCCATCTCCGGGATGTGATTATCAAAAAAACTGTAGGCAAAAACCTTGTCTCCCCTAGCGAGCATCATCGGGATAATATGTTTTCCGAAATCAAGGTCTTCGAACTGCCTCTTCCCTTCCCTTAAAACTTCAAGCAGCTTTTTTGTCGAAAAGATATAATTCCCCATTGAGGCAAAACAGGTATTTCTCCCCGGCACCAGGGGCGGGTTTTGCGGCTTCTCGACAAAGGAAGTGACCAGCAGGTCCTCATCCACGCTGAGGACCCCAAAACGTGTGGCCTCCTCAGGAGGTACTTCGAGCGAAGCAACGGTAAGGTCGGCTTTGTTCCTGCGGTGATATTCAATCATCTGGGAGATGTCCATCTTGTAGATATGGTCTCCGCCGAATATGACCACAAAGTCAGCCCTGGAGTACGTGATGAACCTGAGGTTCTGATAGATAGCATCGGCAGTGCCCTTGAACCACTGTTCGCTCATGCTTCCGGTCTCAGGGGAAATGGTATCGTAAAATTCTCCCAGTCCGGTCCATTTGGCCCATGATTCCTTGATATGCTTATTGAGAGAATACGCATGGTACTGGGTGAGGATGTATACTTTTTTAATGCCTGAATTAAACATATTGCTCAGAACAAAATCTATGATCTTATATTTGCCGCCGAAGGGGACTGCTGGTTTTGACCTGTGCAGGGTGATAGGGTTGAGCCTCTCACCCTTGCCGCCTGCGAGGACCATCGCGATGGTGTTTCTTGAGATATTTCCGGCAGAATACATGTGCTTACCCCCATACCCTCTTATTTATCCTTTGCTTACATCCTATCAAAAACCCCTGTGCATGAGAAGCGGTATTTTGCAAAAAATCCCGCTCGAAGCCCTTATTCCTCCAGGACATAAAAAGCACAGATAGAAACATAAGGTGCGGGCTTGAATGTCGTTGCTTCTCGTATCCGTCTTTTCCTCTTAACGATCTCGGCACTCGCCATTCAACTTTGCGAGGCTGTCAGTGAAGGTGTCGGCTTGCGGAAGTGCACGGGCTTTCTATCCTGATGCTTCCATGGCCTCCTGTACAACCCGCTCGATGTCAGGTTGGTCAGAGGCAATTACCTCGTCAGGAAGATGTTTGTGATAGGGGAAATGGGCAAGATCAGGAAAATGCGGTGTACTGTCATAGCGGAATATCAAACGGTTCTTTTCATCCTGACAATGGTAACGATAATCAAGGGGAACAAGCTTGTTATCCACAATCACCACGGCTTCGTTAATTTCCAGAAGGTGACCCTGTTCAAACCTGAGACGAATACTGAGACTAGCCCGCTCTGGTGACAAAACTTCCTCAATGTAGCGCTCGACATAAGCATTCTGGCACCGGAGAATTGCGCGCTCAACACGATTCATGTAATCAGCCAAAACTTTATGCGGCATATTCCAGCTTTTTTTCTAATTCCTGACGAAGATGCAGATAGTGCCGGTAATCATTTGCCCACTCGACAAACATCGCATCATCCGATAGTTGCCCTCGGCTGTATCGGTCGAAAAACTCCTCGGAGCCCATATGGTGCTGACTTTCATAGGAATTCAGCCGTTTGGCCACCGCAATCAGCGCGTCCAGAGGCGATGTGTATTGAATCGTTTGCTTAAGCATGCAGACCTCCTTTGTCCAGTCCGAAGTTATATATAATGTTTTAATCTAACCTATCGGTAAGGGTATCAGCAAGGCTGAATTCAATCCTCCTACCTTAAACACCTTCATAACCTCATCCCCAAGGTGGTTGATGACCTTCAGTGCGATGCGTCCGGTTTTGGGTTTATCTCCGGACAAAATCTATGATCTTATATTTGCAGCCGAAGGGGACTGCTGGTTTTGACCTGTGCAGGGTTATAGGATTGAGCCTCTCACCCTTGCCGCCTGCGAGGACCATCGCGATGGTGTTTCTTGAGATATTTCCGGCAGAATACATGTGCTTACCCCCATGCCTGCTTATTTATCTTTTGATTCCATCCTATCAAAAACCCCTGTTCATGAGAAGCGGTATTTTTGACTCTCATGGCTGTTCATTTACAGGCGTTGGTTAACATCTGCTATGTGGTGCCGTCTTCTTAAAATATCTAACGCAAATTTATGTCAAAGCGCAATCTCTTTTGCTAAACTATGGCTATTACGCAATAGTATGATTGTTAATCATATTCTCGTTACTTATGGATCTTAAGGGGAGGGGTATTACATGTCTATGAAAAACTTTTTGGCAGTCCTAAGCACTATTCTTTTTATTGTTTCTACTGGTATTGGGTACGCCGGACAGAACGGCGGAGTGGCAAGTGGAACGGGACCGTCATTACCCGGTGGGATTCAGTCATCGATCAATCCGCAGGGACTTGGAGATTCGTTACTCTTTGGATACTACAACGTGCGCGGCTACCTCGACCTGATCAATGTAATAAACACGAATCAGACGGACGGTGCAAAGGCAAGGATTGTCTTCAGAAATGCAAAGACCGGTGTGGACTGCTTTGAATTCACCGTATGTTTAAGCGAAGGCGATGTCTGGACCGGCTACCTTATTGACAACGGCACGACAGCGGCCCTCTGTCCCTTCGATACCGATACCCTTACTTCTCCAACGATTCCTGCAACGTGTCAGCAGTTCAAGTACGAAGGTGCCGGCGGCAAGGATGGAGTAGCAGCGGATGATTGCAGAGAGGGTTACTTCGAAGTCGTGGGCATGGTGAATATCCCTGGTTATAACAGAAATGTTACTTCTCCCCTCTTAGAAACAGAAGCAGATTGCCGCGATTATGCAACGGGAGCTGACCTTCCCAATGTACTGAGAGGCAATAATACTATTGTCACTCTAAACAATCTTGAGACATTCAGTTATGATGCGATTGCTGTTGCCGATACGAGGCTGAGTCCGCTGCCCACGACAGATGTTATTGACGCAGGAGGGATTCCTGCTGCGATGGACAAGGGCTGTCCCGAGGCCGATTATATCTTTATGAAAAGCAAGATCACATCACCATTCAATCTTCTATATGTTCTCGGGGGTGAAACAGAGGTAATTGTCACATTCCCGACAAGATTAGCATGTCATAACACGCCTTCTGACACAATGTTTAATGCTCATCAGGATGAGATAACGGGAAAATGGGGATTCTATACCACGTATCAAGACTTGATTTGGGATGATAAGGGGCATATCCAAGATCGTAGGTCATATGGTTTCGTTCCAGTTGAGCTAATGTATTTACCTTTTGCCGCTAATACGATAAAGATTGGGCCGAGTTTCATATGGAAATCAACCACTTCTGTGGTTAGCTCTAACTTTGATTTTGGGTGGTTGATTATGGATTTTGTTGCTGGTGAACCAGGAAGGACCATGCGATATGGTGCAAATCCCTCCAGGACTTCATCGGGGCTGCCGGCAGTTGGCTATACCGTACAGAGCTTTATGGCGGGAGGGGCAAGCTATATGATACCGGCATCATCCGAGACTGCTATTCAATGACTCGGTGATGGCGCAGAATATCTGGTAAAATCTCACGCTACCTCTCTGCTCCGCAACAACACGGGATGTCAGTTATAGTTCAAGGCCGGGTATTTCCTTCAAAGACCACCTGAGAATACCCTCTGCTTGAAAAGTTTTTCTCCTTTGCAGTAATATTCATAACCATGCAAAAACTCATCAAAAACCTGATACAGAAAAACAATTCCAAGATAATCCTCGTTGTCCTCGATGGTCTCGGTGGACTGCCGGTCAACGGCAAGACAGAGCTCGAAGCAGCTTCCACGCCGAATCTCGACAAACTCGCACGGGAATCAGCCTGCGGTCTGCATATTCCGGTTGATATCGGTATCACCCCCGGCAGCGGTCCAGGCCATTTTGCCCTCTTCGGTTATGATCCGGTAGAGTGCCAGATAGGGAGGGGGATCCTTGAGGCCCTCGGCCTGAGGCTCGATGTGAGAAAGACCGACGTAACAGTCAGATGCAACTACGCGACGATCAGGGACGGTCTGATTATTGACAGAAGGGCGGGCAGGATACCCACTGATCAGAGCAGGAAACTCACGGAAAAACTCCAGGCCGCGATAAAGAAAATCGATGATGCTGAGCTGATCTTCGCGCCGGGCATGGAACACCGGTTTGCGGTCATGCTCCGTTTTCCTGAACCGCTTGAGAATGACGCTGCTGCGATCAATGATACAGACCCCCAACTCGAGGGAAAACCGCCGTTACCCCCTTCACCGCTCACAATGAGTGCTGAACGGGTATCGCGGGTAGCAGAAAAATTAATCAATGCTGTCCATGAAGTCCTGAAAAACGAAAAGCAGGCGAATTACATCTTAATGCGCGGTTTTTCCGTCAAACCTGATCTGCCGACCTTCCAGGAGGCATTCGGCCTGAAGGCGATCGCTATCGCGACGTATCCGATGTACGGAGGACTCGCAAAGCTCGTTGATATGGACACCCCTGTGGTCAGCGGCACTGTTTCAGACGAGATAGATTTCCTCAGGAAAAACTATAACGACTATGACTTTTTCTTCCTCCATGTGAAAAAAATCGACTCCTATGGTGAAGACGGCAATTTTGCTGAAAAGGCCGCAAGGATCAGTGAATTCGATGCACTGCTGCCCCAAATCCTCGATCTGAAGCCGGATGTACTGATCATAACAGGCGACCATTCCACCCCTGCCATAATGAAGGGCCACAGCTGGCACCCGGTGCCGTTCCTGCTGAAATCTCCTTATGTGCTCGGAGGACTCTGCAATGCCTTCAGTGAAAGAGAATGCTTCAAGGGTGAACTGGGGCTCCTCCAGACGGTAAAACTCATGCCTCTTGCGCTTGCACACGCAAAAAGACTGAAAAAGTTTGGCGCATAAGACTGCTGGGGTCAGGGATTTGGGATCAGCCGCTCATAAGAATGACCATGCCCCAATCCCCAACACCCAATCCCTTATCGATACCCACTGTCATCTGGATATGAAGCAATTCGATGATGACCGTGAAGAGGTAATTAAACGCGCAAAGGCATCCGGTCTTGAAGCGATGATAACTGTCGGCTCCGATCTTGAGGGCACGATAAAGGCGGTAAAGCTCGCGGAAGAACATGTGGGCGTCTTCGCTTCCATAGGCATACATCCACATGACGCAAAGGATTTTTCTGACGATATCCATCAGAGACTGAGGGAATGGTCAGCCCTCAGGAAAGTGGTTGCTATCGGCGAGACCGGCCTTGACTATCATTACGACCACTCTCCCCGCGATATTCAAAAAAAGGTATTCGAAAAACACCTCCTGCTTTCAGCAGAAACCGGCCTGCCCGTTATCATCCACAGCAGGGAAGCCAAGGCTGATACCCTCGGGATACTGCGCAAAACAGGGGTAAACACGGGAGTGCTCCATTGTTTTTCCGGGGACAGGGACATGGCTGAGCAGGTCATGTCCCTGGGGTTTTATATATCCCTTGCAGGACCGGTAACCTTCAAAAAAGCAAAAGAGCTGAAAGAGATCGCGACGATCATACCCGATGATTATCTCCTTGTCGAGACCGACGCGCCGTATCTTTCCCCTGAGCCGTTCAGGGAAGGCGCAATGAGCCGGCATATATCATTCATACCTTAAAGCATATTGCGGAACTGCGGGGAGTGGATACGGAGGACATGGCCCGGATCACCACCCTGAACGCGAAACGCCTCTTCGGTATCGGCACGCTGCCGGAACACGCTGCAATAGCATACCGGATACGGGAAAGCCTCTATCTCAATATCACCAACCGCTGCACGAACAAGTGCACCTTCTGTGTGAAATTTCGCTCGGACTTTGTGAAAGGACATCTGCTCAGGCTTGACCGCGAGCCATCTGAAGAAGAGATCAGGGAGGCGATCGGAGACCCGAAAAAATTCAGTGAGATCGTATTCTGCGGTTATGGGGAACCCCTGCAGCGTCTTGAGACCGTAAAAAACATCTCCCGGTGGATCAAAGAACAGGGGGGGCGCGTGAGGATCAACACCAACGGGCATGCGAACCTGATTCACAAAAAAAATATCCTTCCTGAACTGGCAGGGCTTGTAGACAGCATCTCAATCAGTCTCGACGCCCATAATGAAGAGACGTACAACGCGATCTGCAAGCCGGTCTATAAAAACGCTTACCCCGCGATCCTGGAGTTTACCAGGGAGGCGAAAAAAGTCATTCCGGATGTCCAGGTGACGGTCGTAACCATGGAAGGCGTGGATATAGAACAATGCAGGACAATCTCCCGGGAACTCGGGGTACCCCTGAGGATCAGGAAACTTGACGTCGTAGGTTAACCTTCAGTTGCAAAAAATATGTAGAAAATGAAATCGGACATGATGAAAAATGGCCATGGTCGAGGCTCCTCAGGCTCCAGAGAGACGGTACCAATCCTTCGATGGGCTATACCGGATGTTGTGTCTGCGTTTACGTGAATCAGAATAATACTCTGCCGATTCTATGGCATTTTTCAGCTTGTTTGACTTCAGCATTCTTTGCAACACCAGGTTAATCACTAACCCATTTCATGAAGGCGTCAACAACAGTCGGATCAAACTGCGTGCCGCTGCATCTGACGATCTCTTTCACGGCGTCTTCTTTCGAATGTTTCGGCCTGTAGGGCCTGTCGGAAGTAAGCGCGTCAAAGGCGTCCGCTACCGCGAGAATCCTTGCCATAAGCGGTATCTCTTCGCGCTTCAAGCCAAAAATCCCTCTGCGGCCATCCCAATGCTCATGGTGATATTTTATTCCGTGGACCACATCCTTAAACTGTTTCAGGTCATTGAGGATTTCAGCGCCTACTTCGGGATGTTTTTTTATTTCAATCCATTCGCTCTCAGTCAGCTCGGAATCCTTGTTCAGTATTTCCTTTGGAGTAGCGATCTTGCCGATATCATGCAGGAGCGAGCATATTTTGAGCTTCTCCAGGATATCTCCTTCGATGCCCATGACCCTTCCGATCCCCAGGGCATACTCTGTTACACGCTCAGTATGACCGGCTGTCCAGTAAGACGTCGCCTCCAGTGCCTTGATCAGACATTTTATCGAGCCGACGAGCAGCGCTTCGAGTTCCGAGTACAGGAAGGCATTTTCTATCGCCAATCCTGCCTGGCTTGAAATCGCCATAAGCAATTTAGAGTCGTTCGAGAAAAATTCCTCGTTCAGCTCTTTATCAGCAATGACTATCGCGCCGAACTCCTTCGCCTTGCCCAAAATCGGACATACCATCAACGAATTGATATGAGGGATATAGTCCCTCAGGGCAGTTTCTTTAATCCTGCTGACGGCAGAGGGTTTTTTCGCCTGGATCGTGCTCCAGATAATATTGTTGTCCCTCACAAACCGTCGCTTGCCGTCCCAGACCCCCTTATACGCAACAGTATACAGTTCTTCACCTTTCTCATCGAGAAAGAGGACGGCCGCTGTCTTCACCCCGAGCGTAGCGATCGCTTCATCGACAATCCCCGAGCAGATCCCGTCAATGCTGAGCGTTGAATAAATCTCCGAAACACGGTAGAGCAGGGACAGTTCTTCATAGACATTGGCAAGTTCCTGGACGGTCAGAGACAGGTCGTTCTGGAGATTACTCATTCCCTATCGTTTCCCGTATCATATTGAGAAGCAGTTTAGGACTGAAAGGCTTTGTGATATATCTCGTCACACCGCACTGCAGGCCAAGCTGCTCGTCAGCTTCCTGTCCTCTCGCCGTAAGCATAAAGATGGGAATGTGCGATGTTTCCGGATCATTCTTGATCAGTTTACAGAGTTCGATCCCGCTCAGTTCAGGCATCATCCAGTCAAGTATCACCAGTTGGGGATCTTCTTTTTTTATGACCTCCAGCGCATGGATGCTCTCTCTAAGCGTTACCGCATTAATCTTCGCCTTTTTCAGCATGTCTTCTATCATCATAAGGATGAACGGCTCGTCATCGATAACTATTACTCTGCTCACATTGCCTCCCGGTAAAGTATCTGCTGAAATCATGTCTCCTGAACACCTGTCCCCGCTCAATATTTCCTCTTATAATACATTTTTTGCCGGAAAATGTTAATGAATCATTTCTTACAGCATGATAGCGTGAGGCAACATATCAGGCCCAGGGAGCGGGAAACTGACCGGCACTAT
>CAVVAQ010000029.1:0-196444 GCA_963746295.1 uncultured Nitrospira sp.
AGCTCGTCAAAGAACCAGCCGCAGCTCGTATACATGAGCATCTCATGCCTCAGCGCCTCCATCACTTTCATAATAGAGGTCGTTGTAGGGACCGGCTGCGCCCTCGACCGCATATTTCGAGAGAAACTCCGCAATCCTTTCCTCTGACCGGTCAAGGACCGCCCCGATATATTCATCCCTTGCCCTCCAGAGGTGCTTCAGATACTCTTTCGTCCTTTCTTCGCAAGAGAGAAGATATCTCGTCCCTCAGCCAGTCGAGGGCCTCGCGGAGCGGGGCGCGCCATTGCTGGGGCCAACCGTGATTTCCGCCTGTATTGCAGCCGCAATTACCTCTCCATCGTTCGATGCCATGGACACAGCTCCAGGAGGTGCCTTCATATATCTGCACCTCCATCGTTGGTGGATTATTTTCAAGGTATTCTCCATAATTCGTGAGTTTTGCCAGGCCATTGGATTCGATATGGTGCAGGGCGTAGGCCAGGGCCATGTCTCCGAATTTGTGGTGATGCCCATACGACTCGCCGTCAGTGGCTATCGTGAGGACCTGGGGCCAC
The DNA here is from genome assembly GCA_963746295.1 of uncultured Nitrospira sp. Classification (GTDB taxonomy): domain Bacteria; phylum Nitrospirota; class Thermodesulfovibrionia; order Thermodesulfovibrionales; family UBA6898; genus JAOUFP01. The sequence continues at coordinate 555 of CAVVAQ010000029.1, forward strand.
TCTCTGAAATCTGAAAAGCCCGTCAAAAGGCGGCCTGCGAAATCCTCACCTTTTGCCAGAAGTCCTTCAAAGGCCACAGCCTGCGCGATCGGTCCGTCATAGAAAAAAAGGTTTATGCGCCTTCCTGACGGGAGTATGCACAGGTATGCCCTTGCAGGATCAATCCGTCCCCCCGCTACACATCGGACCATTCATCAGTATTGATGCTTCTTACCTTTGCAGCCTGATGAGGAGCAGAACGGTGAAAGCAATCCCGGCTTCCGCAAGGATTTCAAGCGTATCGAGGTCTACTGCTGTTTCCGGGAGCCACATACCCTCAGGTCGCCGACTTGAACCGATGTTCGAAGTCTTTGATGCCCCAATGTATCTGCGTCCGTTTGTCACGGGAATTCGCAAGGGGCATTATAATATGGTTGTAAACCTGAGCAAGGGCATTGCCGTGGCCAGAGCACCGCAAGCCTACACTTCGCCTGTCTGCATCGAGGATAGCATTGTAAATCTCTGCTGAATGTTTCTCCATCCAGGAAAGCAGCGTGGATCCGAAATTGAAGCTTATCCTTTCATAGTTGTTCACGATGTCTATTATGCGGCTTTCTCCGTCGAGAAGCCGTGAAGCTGAATTGGGCGCGTAACACTCAGCGGAGACCCGCTCGTTCCAATCATGGTAGGGATAAGCAGAGTCCTGTATCTCTATCCTCTCAAGCCAGGGGTTTTCCCTGGGCGGCTGGTAGAAATGAGCGTGGATGCAGAGAAAGCGCTTTATTTAGCTCCGTCCGCACATCCGGTAAAGGACGAAGCCCTCTGGACCGCAACTGATTGTAACTTCTGAGGCATGAGAGTCTATTTTCTCCGGCCCATAATTCCTGTCTCCGCCCCAGCGAGATGAAGATGATTCGAGTATCCTGTCCCATCTCCCTTTCAGGAAGTTTAAGCCTGACGCTCTTGCTGTCCTCGCCAAAATGGAACAGACTAAAGACCTCATCACCGTCGGCCCATCTCTGACGAACATCACCGTGTCCTCCTCGAAGGATCCAACCTCCATCGACTCCTTGCTGCGAGAGCGCAAGGCAGGCATCTCCCTTCGCAGCCTTATCAATTCGCGGTAAAAATCGAAGAGGATTTTATGTTTGCCCTCCTTTACGGAGATCTCTTGCGAGTCTGGAAACGATAAAAGTATCTTCTGCCGCGGGATCGCGTGGGTCTCCTTCCCATCCAAACGAGGCCAGCTCTTTCTTTCTGCCCTCCCTGACGGCCTGTACAAGCGCATCATCAGAATGATCTATAAAATAATGAAAGGGCGCAATTTCAGCATACTCTTCTCCCATAAATATTTGAGGAATATAGGGCGAGAGAAAAACAACACCAGCTGCGAGCTTAAGTTTTTCAAAAGACTGGGTCTGGCTCAGGCGGTCGCCCTGCGTCCTGTTGCCGACCTGGTCATGACTCTGAGAGAAGACGACAAACCTGAAGGCTGGGCAGTCTTTCGAGCTGTTTCCATGCTGTCGTTTCCTGAATGCCGAGTACTCACCGGAATAGACAAAGCCTTCCCTGAATGCCTTCACAAGGTGTTTCACTTTTCCGAAATCTTCGTAATACCCATTGTGTTCGCCGGTCAGTATGGCATGGAGGGAGTGGTGAAAATCATCGTTCCATTGCGAGTCCAAACCATAGCCGCCGATATCCTGAGGATTAATGATCCTCACATCATTGAGGTCGCTCTCGGCAATCACAAACAAGTTTTCCCCGGATCTCTTTGCCTCGGCACCCACAGCCTCACGCAACTCCGAGAGAAAATGCCGGGCTCCGAAGTCGAACATCCCATGGACGGCATCGATTCGCAACGCATCGATATGGTACTCGCTTATCCAGTAAAGGGCATTACTGATAAAAAATGCCTGACACCGTCACTGTAAGGTCCGTCAAAATTAACCGCATCGCCCCAGGGGGTTTTGTACCTGTCCGTAAAGTACGGTCCAAACCGGTGCAGGTAATTCCCCTCCGGTCCCAGGTGGTTATATACCACGTCCAGAATAACGCACAGCCCCTTTTTGTGGGCGGCGTCTACAAGCCTCTTCAGTCCCTCAGGACCTCCGTAACTGTTCTGAGGCGCAAAGGGATAGACGCCGTCGTATCCCCAGTTTCTCTTTCCCGGGAACTGAGCGACAGGCATCAGCTCAATAGCGGATATGCCTAACTCTTTGACAGTATCCAAATGGGAGATAAGCGATTCAAAGGTCCCCTCCACCGTGCAAGCGCCCACGTGGACTTCGTAGATAACGAAATCCTCGAGGGCTATCGCTTTCCATTCTTTGTCTTCCCACTGAAAACCCCGGGGGTCAACTACCTCTGAGGGTCCGTGGACACCCTCGGGCTGGAATCGCGATGCCGGGTCGGGAAAGGGTCCTGCTAGCAAGGCAATACAGATATCGGTCACCCCTTCCGATGCCCTCAGCCTGGCATGCAAAATAACCGCCGGGTCCTCTTACCAGACTGATGTCCCCTTTCCTGTTGTCCGATAATACTTTTACCGAAACCTCGTCTGCCCCCGGCGCCCAGACCCTGAAGAAGACCCCTTTGCCGGGAACGATGTCAGCCCCCAGTTCCAGCCGCCAGCCTTGTTCTGGGTTGTCCATTGTCTATCACAACTCAAAGGCGCTCTGGCCTTTGTTTTCGATGGAATACCAGACAGAGAGATAGTCCCTGATCTGTCTTGTCATAAGAAAATTTGTCCTGACATACTCCTTTGCGCTCTCCCCCATCTTTCTTGCCATTTCCGGGTTATTGCGGAGTTGCCGAATCCTGATGCAGCGCCTTCCTCCGATGAAACCAGGAAACCATTGACGCCGTGGATTATCTGGAGCGGGATACCCCCCGGTATCCCCGCCGATAACAGCCTTGCCCTTCCACATAGCTTCGGATACAGTAAGACCGAATCCTTCTTTGAGCGACTTTTGGAGAACCACTGTCGCAATGCGCTGGAGGGCATTTATGTCCTTATCGCTGAAAGGCGGCAACAGCAGGACATGAATATCGGGATCGTCCGCCGCGTGCTCCTTCACTTCACGCAGCACCAGTTCCCTTCAGGGTCATCCGCCGCAGCGCTGCCTGCAAGAATAAGAATGCAGTCGTTATACTTCTTGGCGACCCGGTATGCCTTGATGACCCCGATAGGGTCCTTGAACCGGTCGAACCTCGACCTGAAGGATGACCGGTCTGTCGAGGGGTATCTGCAGCCGCTCTGCAGTCTCACGTATCTCGTCTTCAGACAGGGCCCTGTTTTTGTCGCTCAGCGGGTCAATGGACGGGGCAATAATGAATTCATCAATCGGCATGGCCCTCGCAAACTTTGAAGCTGAGAAAACAGCAGCGTCGTATTTATTGCAGTATCTTTTCAGGTGGTTCCAGGCTTCCTTTACAGGGTCTGCCACGTCGATATGACATCGCCAGATCCATTTCCCGTTTTTTTTAAATTCAATGAGGGCCACGGGCTGCGGGTCATGAATCAGGACAGCATCGGCTTCAAGGTTCAGGGTTGCCGAGTTTATCCTGTTGACCTCAAAATGATGTTGCAGCATGACCTCGGAAAACTCTTCAAACTTGCCCTGGAGGGCATTGTGAAATTTCTTCGTGACGTCAAAGAACTGCTCGTCTCCCCCGATGACCTCCCAGCGCGCTTCAATTCCCAGATCAGCGAGTATCGGCATCATCCTCTGGAGGATTTCGGCTACGCCTCCGCCTGCACGCGTGGAATTGATGTGAAGGAAAGACCTGCCCTTTAATCTTTCACCGAGTTTCCGGAGAAGCAGAAGATCACCTCTCGGCGCAATGCCCGAATACCTGTCAATCACAGTGATAATACCCCCATATCTGTCCTCACTGTTTCCTCAACAGCCTCTATGATGTGCTCGCGAATGCCGTCCATGGTATGCATGAAGGGGTCGATAGCGGATATCTTTTCGGCAAGCTCTTTCTTTGCAAGGACCTCTCCAAACCAGTACGAAAAATCATCCCTGCCGCCTAAACGGGACCGTGCATCGTAAAAGTGGTAGTAGAGGGAACCGGTGTCAGCATAGCGTATGCCGATAAGAAACTCTGCCAGGTTGTGAGCAGAAATCCCCATTGGAAATACCATGGTAATTGTCTCACTGAAATGGAACTCTCCGCCGGACATCACCTCCCTCGGCTCCGGAAAGGTTTCGAGATATCGGTCGATCACCTCCAGGAGTTTAAGGCGCAGGTCTTTGATGTCGGCAAACTCGTAGGGGTCTATACTCGAAAGATGCTCCGCGAGAACCCGTTCCCCTAAATTTTCCCCTGCCCAGTGCGCAAAATCATTGGTATATTCCAGTAAATGCCCCTTAAGGAAATACTGATAGGTATGATAATAAAGGGATTCCTTGCTGACACCTTCTATCCCGCGCCGAAGCTCACGGAGTTGCCTTGCCCTTTTCCCTGTAGATTTCAGAATGCTTATACACTGTTTGAATTCAAAAGGCTGCATGATCGTATCCATTGTCTTTCCTGAACCTTTCCAAATGCCATGAGCAGAATAAAATCATCTATACAAAGTATACACGCGATTAAGAGATTTGCAACCTCGGAAGAACAAAATTATTGCTTTACTTCATGTCCCTTTGAAAATGCTCAGTCAGGAAAGTCCCGATCATGACATTGCCCGAAAATAGGATAGCATTGAAATAATTCATATACTGCTCGTTATCGCAATTGGTGTCGTGTTGATAAGAATCATTCAGGGCCGTAAACCGTTCTGAAGATTTAAGGAGTGCTAAAATCCTGTCGTGTGATTACACGGCTAAAGAAAGGAGTAGAAAAGTGAAGAAGATTGTTTTGTTGGCAGTATTAGCAGTTTTTGGATTAGCCTTGCTTTCAGGGTGCGCCTCTGTGACTGGCAGAACCGCAGGCGAGCATATCGATGACGCGAGTATTACCACAGAAGTAAATTCGGTAATCGTCAAAGATCCGAGCGCTCAGTATTTGAAGATCGATGTGACCACTACACAGGGAAATGTTGTTTTGCAGGGTTTTGTAAATAGCAAAGAGACTGAAGAACGACTTCTAACAAAAATTCGGGAAATCAGGGGCGTAAAATCCGTCAAGAGTAACCTGAAGATAGAAGAGAAAAAGTAAGCTGCCTCAGACAGCGGTTAAACTGGGGAGTTGACTGCGGCAACAGTATCCGTCAGTCAGCTCCCCTTCTTTTCTGTCAAGTCGGTCTCCACCGGTACGCCTCCGAACAGTGACGACAGGAACAAAAGGGTTATCGCTGACCTATCCCCTCGTCAAATGCCGGTACTTGATCCGGTGGGGCTGGTCAGCAGCAGCACCCAGCCGCTCCCTTCTGTCAGCCTCATACTCCGAATAGTTCCCGTCAAACCAGACCACCCTGCTCTCCCCCTCAAAGGCAAGGATATGGGTAGCTATCCGGTCGAGAAACCAGCGGTCATGGCTTATTACCACTGCGCAACCGGCAAAGTTTTCGAGCGCCTCTTCGAGTGCCCGCATGGTATTGACATCAAGGTCATTTGTCGGTTCATCCAGCAGGAGCACATTTGCCTCTTCTTTCAGCATCCGGGCAAGGTGGACCCTGTTGCGTTCGCCCCCTGACAGCATGCCAACCTTTTTCTGCTGGTCTGCCCCTGAAAAGTTAAAACGTGCAACATACGCGCGAGAATTGACCTGTCTCTTGCCCAATTGAATGGTATCCTGATCATCAGAGATCACTTCCCATATCGTCTTGTCAGGATTAAGGACTGCACGGCTCTGATCGACATATGCCAGTTTCACGGTTTCACCAATCTTTACTGTTCCTGAATCAGGTGTTTCCTGACCGGTTATCATGCGGAACAAGGTCGTCTTGCCGGCCCCATTCGGACCGATGACCCCTATGATACCTCCCGGAGGAAGAGAAAAAGACATCCCTTCCACTAAAACATTATCTCCATAGGATTTGGTAACATTTTCAGCTTCGATCACGACATTCCCGAGGCGCGGACCCGGGGGAATATAAATCTCCAATTCTTTGGAGCTCTTCTCGACATCCTGCCGTAAAAGCGCCTCGTAGGAGTTAATACGAGCCTTTGCCTTCGCGTGTCTTCCCTTTGGAGACATACTGATCCATTCAAGTTCACGCTGCAGGGTCTTCTGCCGTTCGCTCTCAGTTTTTTCTTCCACCTGCAATCTGTTTTTCTTCTGTTCGAGCCATGAAGAATAGTTGCCCTTCCAGGGGATGCCCTGACCCCGGTCGAGTTCCAGTATCCAGCCAGCAACATTATCCAGGAAGTAACGGTCATGAGTAACCGCTATGATGGTGCCGGGATATTCCCTCAGGTGATGTTCAAGCCAGGCAACAGATTCTGCGTCCAGATGGTTTGTCGGCTCATCCAGGAGAAGGATGTCCGGTTTTTTCAGGAGCAATCTGCACAAGGCAACACGTCTTCTTTCCCCACCGGATAGATACCTTGACCGGCGTATCACCTGCAGGGCATCTCAGCGCATCCATTGCCATTTCCAGACGCGAGTCGAGGTTCCAGGCATCGAGCAGGTCGAGCTTTTCCTGCACCTTACCCTGTCGTTCTATGAGCTTGTTCATCTCATCGTCTGACATCGGTTCAGCAAACTTCTCGTTGATCTGGTTAAACTCTTTCAGGGCATCAACAGCCTCCTGAGCGCCCTCTTCCACAATCTCACGCACGGTTTTGGTATCATCAAGGACCGGCTCCTGTTCAAGCAACCCTATGGTAAGTCCGGGAGACAGAACAGTCTGGCCATTGAAATTCTTGTCCACCCCGGCAAGAATTCTCAGGAGAGAACTCTTGCCTGAACCGTTCAGTCCAAGCACCCCGATCTTCGCGCCGTAAAAATATGAGAGATAGATGTCCTTCAGCACCGGCTTCTTGTCGTAAAACTTGCTGACCCCTATCATTGAATAAATAACTTTATTCGGTTCATTACTCATCTATAAATCTCCTTTTTTTCTGATTGAAACTTCCCTTGGCTGGACCGCCGGGAATGTTTATTTTACAGTGCCTGCTGGTCTATTGGCAATGTTCTATTGCGTTGATAATAATTTTGGGGTTCAAATTCATATCGTATCTGGTAAAATAAACTATGTCTTCAAAATCAGAGATACGTCTGACCTCAAAGTTCTCTCCTGAATTCAGCAGTAGTATCACTATCGATAATATCACCTATCACGTCCAGACCGAAGATATGGGGGTAAAGATATGCAAGATCCTCTCAAATATTTACTTAAAAGGGGAAATCGTCTTTACAAAAAAAACAGACTATTCTCATTTGGCAAAGCTGGGTACTTTCCCGGACAAGCTCACCTCACTCATGGAGAGACAGCATAAATCAGTCATTACCCAGTTCCTGGCAGAGAAAACTGCCAAGCAGAAACTGAAGCCTGAGTATTTTGAAGAGATCCGGCAATTGCTGAGACGAGGGAACAGCAAGACCGCGTTAAGCGTACTCAGGGAAGCCCTGGAAAGGTTCCCGTCCGATCCTTACCTTCTGTCCTATTACGGTTGTCTAATAGCTGTTACAGAAAACAACACAAAAGAAGGTATAAAGATCTGTGAAGACGCCATCAGGATATTTAAACAATCCACGCCTTTTGGTTCCGAGTTCTTCTATCCTGTCTTTTATCTCAACCTGGGAAGGGCTTACCTGAAGGCCGGGAAAAAGAAACACGCGGTCGAGGCCTTTCAGGAAGGCCTGAAAAACGATCCCGAGAATAAAGACCTCTTATGGGAGATGAAAAAAATCGGGACAAGGGGAAAGCCTACCCTTGCCTTTCCTTCCACGAAGCAACCCGATCAACAAATATATCGGAATGCTGCTTTACAAGCCTTCAAAGAAGTAACGTCAGGAAACAATGATATGGTAAATCTCCCTGTATCGCTCTAAGGCTTTTTCAACGATAGATTGCGGCAGTTCAGGCCCTGGATAGGTCTGTGCCCAATCGAGCGTAAGGAGATAATCCCGTATGATCTGTTTATCATAACTGTCCTGTCCCTTGCCCGGTTCATACGTCTGTGCTGACCAGAACCGGGAAGAGTCCGGGGTGAGGATCTCATCTATGAGGATCAGTTCGTTATCGTATATTCCGAACTCAAATTTCGTGTCCGCTATAATGATCCCTTTTTTTTCCGCTATCTCCCGTGCCTTGGAATAGACCCTGAGACTGACATCCCTGAGTTTTTCCGCTATTTCCTGTCCTACGATTTCTACTGTCTTTTCGAAAGGGATATTGATATCATGTCCTTCCTCGGCCTTTGTGCTCGGTGTATAGATCGGAGATTCAAGCCGTGAAGATTCTTTCATTCCCTCAGGAAGTTTTATGCCGCATACTGATCCTGATTTCTGGTATTCCTTCCACCCGCTTCCGGAGAGATAGCCCCTGACAATACATTCCACAGGAAGCTGCTTTGCCTTCTTCACCAGCATACTCCTGCCCTCAAGCTGGTTCCGGTATTTCTGACAGGGGGACGGATAGTTGTCGACATTCGTATCAATGAGATGGTTTTTGATGATGTCTTCCATCTGACGAAACCAGAATATCGATATCTGGGTAAGCAGTTTTCCTTTTCCGGGGATCCCGTTTGGGAGGACAACATCAAAGGCCGATATCCTGTCGGATGCTACCATGAGAAGACTGTCTCCAAGATCATAGATGTCTCTGACCTTGCCTCTTCTGAGAAACTTAATATCCGGCATATCTGTCTTTACAATCATATCCATATCATTTCCCTCTGTATGAAGAAGATTTCAAAGAAACGGAGGTTATATTACCATAAAACAGTGCTAATGTTAACCAGACCAGACAAGTTGCTGTACAGTTATAAGATACTATGTCCTCGTTGCTTTTCTCGCCTTGCCGCCCTTCGGAACTAGCGCGATCCCGGAGGAATCTATATGGCAGCGAAAACGGTCCTTGTCAGGTTCAAATCCTATCATTTCCCCTTCGTCGATTACATTTAATTTATCCACAATCACGTTCTTCAGGCGACACCCTTTTCGTAAGGTGACCCTGTCCATTATTATGGAGTTCTCGACAGTAACGCCATTTTCTATCATTACCCCGCTCCGGATAACCGAGTTGCGTATCTTTGCCTTGTGTATGACCGTACCCTGAGCGATAATGCTGTTTCTTATGTCACCCTGCACTATTTTGGCAGCCGGTCCTTCAGAACCCGAGTAATGGATCGGCCATGAACTGTTATCGAGTTCAAACTTGGGAAACTCACCCAGCATGTCCATGTGGGCGTCATAAAAAGCCGCAATGGTCCCCACATCACGCCAATAGCCCTTTTCTTCATAGGGACTTATACCCGGTATCGTATTCGTAGCAAAATCATACGCGAATACCTTGCCGCCCTCAACCAGGCTCGGTATGACATGGGCCCCAAAATCATGCTGTTTTCTCCTCTGGGCCTTACCCAGAGACTCTATCATCGCATCTTTATTGAAAATATAATTCCCCATGGATACATAGGCAAATTCGGAATTGTCAGGCATAGGAGTCGGCTTTTTCGGTTTTTCCTGAAAACCGATAATCCTGTTTTCACTGTCAGTGACTATCACACCAAAGGCTGAAGCCTGCTCAAGGGGGACAGGTCTCGCAGCAACAGTCACAACAGCATCATTTCTACAATGGAAATCAATCATCTGCCGGACATCCATACGATAAATATGGTCCGCTCCAAAGACAATGACCAGTTCAGGATTCAACTCCCGCATCACGCTGATATTCTGAAATACAGCGTCGGCAGTGCCCTGAAACCATTCAGGTCCCATGCGCATCTGAGGAGGAACAACCGTAACAAAATGGTCCTTGATTACCGAGGAGAGGACCCAGTTCTTTCTGACATGATCAATCAGTGACTGGGATTTGTATTGTACGAGCAGATAGACTGAATAGACATGTGAATTGATAAGATTACTCAGCACAAAATCAACAATCCGGTATTGGCCACCGAACGGAACAGCCGGTTTTGACCTGAATGATGTCAGGGGAAAAAGCCTTTCACCTTTTCCACCCGCAAGCACAAATGCAAGGATCTTTGGATGTGCCATTTAACCTCCGCTTTTATGTATTTCTTAAAATAGAGATAATAAAATTAAGACCGATGTTGATTTTTCATATTATACACATACGCTGATAATCAGGCATTACTTCTCAGTTATTTTTTCATCACACAGACATGAAAGACCGGAGAATCTTTGGTCAGGCAATATCTCTTCAAGAGAAAACGGATATTTCTGCATCCAGTTTGGATGTGAATCAACCGTACCCGGCATATTCTGCTGGTCCAGGGTCCCGATGATATCGTCCAGACTTACCAGGAGAAGCCTGCAGGGAGTTTTAGCAAGATAGCGGTATATGGCCATACCAAGCTCATGTGTCATAAGGGGTATCTCCTGAGGGTCTTCCGGAAAATCATCAGGAATAATCCTCTGTGTCTTCAAAGCAGAGATAATGAGCCGTTTATCTCTCTCCCTGCCGATAACATCGTTTTTCCATGCTTCCTCATCTCCATAAATGCCCAGCTGTTTTTTTACTTCAATGTCGCGGCCGGCCCAGTAACCGTGTATCGTCGGGAGATCATGGGTGGTTATCGCGCAGAGGGCCATGGGTGGATATTGCTCATGAGATTTGAATGAGGGATCAGGGTAGTTTCTCTCAAAATAAAAGAGCCTGTAGGAAAGCATCTGAAACGACTGCAGCATTTCCCTGAAGGTATCATCTATTGTCCCAAGGTCTTCGGCAATGACAATCGTCTTGTTTCTTTCGCTTTCGAGCGCTATGATCCTGAGGAGGTCCCCGGCGGGCTGCAGCAGATATGCTCCATGCTCAGGAGACATGCCTGCTGGTATCCAGAAAAGCCGGTATAAACCAAGGGCATGATCAATTCTCAAAGCGCCGCCATATTTCATATTTTTCCTCATAGTCTCAATAAATAATTCATAGCCGGTTTCTTTGAGATTGTCAGGAATCATGGGCGGAAATCCCCAGTTTTGTCCCTGAGGATTAAAATCATCAGGCGGTGCGCCGACATGTGCATCCCCGATGATCTCCTGGTAATTCCATGCATCACTCCCGGCTGCAATTGCTCCGACAGCCAGATCATGATACAGACCGATCTTCATCCCTGTCTCTTTGCAATGAGTTGATATTTTCAGAAGCTGATCATTTATGAGCCATTGAATATATATGTAATACAGCACTTCTTTCTCATGTTCTTTTCTGAAGGCAATAACCGCGTCTCCTTTTGGATCATGATATGCCTCAGGCCATTGCTGCCACGAATACACATTTTTTTTCTTTTTAAATAAGTCCTGGATTGCAAGAAAGGTCGCAAAAGACTCTACACACTTTCCTTCAACAGACAGGTAATGTTTGAATTCCCTGTACCGTTTCGAGTTCTTTTTTTTGTAATGCATTTCATAAAAGCTTTCAAAACCACGTCTGAGTATCAGCTCTTTGAGCTGACCTGCCTTTTCGTAATCAATACGGTCGGTCTTTCTCAGTTTACGTATTTTCTTTCTGAAGGCTTCTCTTTGGATGAATTCCCGGATTTCATCAGACGCTGTTATCTCAGGTATTCCTTCCATGTCCAGATAAATAAAATTCTTATACAGCCTGCTTATTGGCGAGTAGGGGCTGAGGCCATATGGATAGGTGTTTGGGATAGCATGGAGCGGGTTTAGCCCGATAAAATCAGCCCTCAGTCCGGCCATCATGTTGACAATTGTCTCCAGGTCCTTGAAATCCCCTATTCCCCATGAACTTTTGGAATGTACGGAATACAGGTTGACTGACATTCCCCAAGTCCTGCCCTTCCCTGTCTCCGGAGGAAGATAACAGGTATCAGGAGTAATAATAAGCCTTGTTTTTTTCCGGATTGTTCCGGTCCCGTCAGGGAATATTTTGCCGGAAAGCCGGCATTCTATGTCAGCGGTATAGTAGCCGGTATTTCTCTGTGCTTCGTCTGAAATAAGCACTTTTATATATCTGGTGTTGTCTATTGCTCTTTCATCTGCAATATTGATGTCATTGCCAAAGACCTGAAAACTGTTACTTGAGCCGTTTTCATCCTTAATAGCACAGGTAATTTGCAGATTGTTCTCTTCCCCTTTTCTGACAGGTATATAAAGAGGAATTTTAAAAGGCTGAGCATTAACAGATACGACAAAAACCGGTTCTGTAAAACTTTTCCACGGCCTGGATTTCCGATCATTGATTTCTCTCGCGATAGCATCATCAGATTCTACATCCATCTTCATAGCCTTAAGCATCGCCCTTTTTGCCTCAAGTGAAGCGATATGAAGTTTCCCAAAAATATCCCAGTATTCAGGGAGTATCCCGCAGAGCGATGCAAGCTCATTAATCATTTCAGCTGTCTGCCTATTGCTTTCCATATATCTCCCTCATTCCAATGCATTTTCCCCTATTTTTTCCATTCTTTTTCCTCCCTGAGATAAACCGTCCGATGAGGAAACGGGAACTCTATATCTTCTTCCCTGAAGCGCCTGAAAATTCTTTTCCTGAGCTCATGCTGCACAGTATACTGGTCCACGCATTCCTCTACGTGGCAGATCAGAGTAAAATCGAGCGAACTCTCCCCGAATCCGGGAATAAACCTGACAGAGGGTGCAGGTTCAGCCAGTAATCCCGGTATTTCTCCGACAGCCCTCCCCGCCTCCTCAATTAATATTTCTTCCACTCTCACAGGATCAGATGAATAACCGACACCGAGAGGGAGGGAAAACGACATACGTTTTTCGGGCAGATAATAATTTGTAACAACGCTCTGGGAGAGCTTGCTGTTGGGGATCACCGTCATATTATTGGACTGCATCCTGATCCTTGTGGTCCTCCAGGTAATATCATGAACATACCCCTCCTCTCCACTCTCCAGTTTAATGAAATCACCGACCCTGATGGATTTTTCCATAAGGATATGTATTCCGGCAAAAAGATTGGCAAGAGTATCCTTAAGAGCAAGGGCGACAGCAAGGCCGCCGACCCCGAGCGCAGTAATAAGCGGAGCTATCGAAACACCGAGAACCGCCAAACAGATAAGAAATCCTATGACAAGGATGGTCCCTTTCAGCATCCCGTACGCAAGCCCTGTAGTCGGCAAGGGGAAATTGGAATGCTGCACATAATTCTTGAATAATTTCCCGGCTAGGTTAGCGACCGCGATCGTCACCGAAATAATGATGATGATATGAATGGTCTTGCTGATGTAAAAAACATATTTTTCGCGGAGATCAGACATTGAAATTCCGATATAAAGACCGATCGCTGCACACCAGTACAGCGAAGGGAGTTTGAATGCCCGTATGATGATATCGTCGAGTTTTGTTTCCGTGGTGGAAGCCCATCTGTGCAAAACCCTGAATGCAGTCGCACGGAGAACATACAATACAAGCATTGAAAGGAACGCAATACCTGCGGGCATCAATATCTTTTGAAGCTGAATGTCCATCTGCCCTCCTCTGAAAAACAGGTGCCGGGAGTAATCTTACCCTCCATTATATCAAGTGCAGGGCGTGTCGCAATGATTATCTTTTTTACTGGTTGGACGAAATAAGGCAATGATCAGTACAACAGGGACGCTGAAGGTACGAAGGGAAGAAGAACAAGTCTTCTCCCCTTCGGCCAAAAAGTATCAGGACAGTCTCATAGCCTCAAGCCTGGCTATTCTCTCTTCAATCGGGGGATGCGTGCTGAACAATTTCATCACCGCCCCGCCGCTGAAGGGATAACAATCAGCATATGCGATGTAGCAGGAGTCGCATGAGTCGGGATCATCTGCGTGCCTTTATGGAGTTTGCGCAAGGCATTTGCCAATGACAGAGGGTTTCCATGAAGTCTGGCACCACCTTCATCAGCAGCGTATTCTCTTGATCTTGAGATGGCCATCTGTATCAGCATGGCTGCTATGGGAGCAACAATCATCATAACAATCGCGGCTACGGGCTTGCCGCCTTCATCGTCATCATGTCTGCCACCGAAAATCATCGCCCATTGGGCCATGTGGGCCAGATAACTGATCGCGCCCGCAACGTCGCTGCTATGGTCCCGATCAGGATGTCCCTGTGACGCACATGCGCAAGTTCATGCGCCATAACACCGGCGAGCTCTTCCTCGGTAAGAAGCTGCATGATGCCTTCTGTTGCCGCAACAGCGGCGTGCTTCGGGTTTCTGCCGGTAGCAAAGGCATTCGGGAGACATGTCAGGGATAATATAGACCTTCGGCATCGGCATGCCGGCCTTCTGTGACAGTCTTCTGACAATGCGGTGAGCACAGGCGCTTCAGCTTCGCTGACCTCACGTGCCCTGTACATCTTCAAAACGATTTTGTCGCTGAAAAAATAGGTGATGAAATTCATCACAAAGGCGATCACCAGGGCAAAGGTCATCCCCTGTTTCCCGGCCAATGCAGCGCCGCCCCAGACAAGCAGCAAGGTAAGCATTACCATTAACATAGCTGTCTTCATATAATTCATATATCCTCCTTCAATCCTTTCATGTAAAAAACCTTTATTCCGAAGTCACTACGGTTTTCCATCGCGTATCGGAACAAAGGCCCTGTTTTTGTGCTCCATGTTTTTTACATAATTTCAGTACCTTATTTTAAACGATCTTTCGCAGGAGCGTCAACAGAGCAGTCAATTCTGATTTCTTTCACCTTGCCTTCACGTATCACAAATGCCCTTACTTCAGGCTGTTCCCTGTCTGAAAGGCCGACAATGAGATAAAACGAATCAGGATAAAAGGCAAGAGAAATATCTCTGGAAGAGGGACAGGCAGGCGAGTGCGGATGCGAGTGATAGATGGCAACCATGTCCTTCCCCTCATTTCTCAACTCTTTCATGACTCTGAACTGCTCGGCAGGGTCCATCAGATAGCTGACGCTGGATTGCTCAGTGTTTGTCACAGCATACATCTTTTCAGCTCTATTTACAGTTCCGGCAAGCAAACCGCAGGCTTCATCCGGATAAACGGATCTGCAGTGGTTCAATCACCTGCGCTAACGAACTCTCTGGGGAGTATACGGAGATCAAAGTCGGGACGAGGAATCAACTCATGATCTTTACTTATGTTATCAATGTACTATTGCGTCGTGCAATAGCCTTCGTTATAATCGATCAGTTCTGTTATGGTCGGATTTTCTCCGCATACAGGACAGGAAGGATTTCTCGGAATTTTCACTTTTCTGAAGGTTGTCTTCAGGGCGTTATATATCAGGAGTTCTCCCTTCAGCAGGTCGCCCTTCCCGATTATCAGCTTCAGCACCTCAGTGGCCTGCAGACCGCCTATCACGCCGGGAAGCACTCCAAGCACCCCGGCCTCCTGACATGACGGAACAAGCCCTGGAGGAGGCGGCTCTTCAAAAAGACATCGGTAGCAATGCCCTTCACCCGGAATTATTGTGGTAACCTGGCCTTCAAATCTGAGGATCGCACCGCTTACCAGGGGTTTACCAGCCATGACACAGGCGTCATTGACAAGATATCTTGTCGGGAAATTATCGCTTCCGTCAACAACAATATCGTAGTCCCTGAACAAGTCCATAATATTGTCTTTGGAAATCCTTAGCTTGCAACGGAACAATCGTGACATCAGGATTCAGGGCATTGAAAGTCTTGCGGGCTGATTCTACCTTCGGCATTCCGAGCGTATGCATGCTGTGGGCGATCTGCCTCTGCAGATTGCTCATTTCAACCGTGTCATTGTCAACCAGCGCTATGGTGCCGACTCCTGCAGCAGTTAGATAGTATCCGACAGGGCAGCCAAGCCCCCCTGCACCGATTATGATTACCTTTGCCTTTGCGATCTTTTCCTGTCCCTTTCCGCCGACTTCAGGGAGAATAATATGCCTGCTGTACCGCAAGTAGCTGATCGTCAGTAAATTCCACTAATCTTTCGCCTTTCTTATCTGTAAAATCCAGTCTGTATCATTGATCTTTTCGACCTTTAAAACCTTCTGACCATGGTCTTCCATAGACTTGGGAATGCTTTTGGCAGCCTCATCGTAATCAAGGAGGATCTCAAGTATCTGTCCTATCTCCATGGACTCTATCGCAAGCTTTGCCTTTACAAAGGTATACGGACAAACAAGCCCCTTGATATTGATCGTTTTGTCAGGAATAATCTCTTCCATCAGCTCGTTTCCTTGCCCTCAACCCTGATAAAAACTGTTTTTCCTGCAACGACCGGCAATTTATTGATCTCTCTGATGGCAGACAGGACGTCTTTCTCTTTCGCAAGGTGGGTAAGGACGACAAGGGGAACCGCTTTTCCTTCTCTTCTGTCTTTCTGTATAACAGAGGCGATACTGATATTATGTTTTCCGAGTATGCCTGAAATCTTCGAAAGCACACCCGGCTTATCAAGCGCTGAAAATCTGAAGAAATACTTGGACCTCACATCATCCATCTTCAAAAGGTTTTTCTTCTTTTCCGGTTTTGAGAAAAGAGGTTTTTGAACGACTATCTTATTGAATATGGTATATGCAATGTCAGCGATATCACTCACAACAGCACTGCCTGTCGGCATATCTCCGGCGCCGCGGCCATAATACAGCGTAGAACCGACGGCATCGCCTTCGACATAAATAGCGTTAAAGACCCCGTCCACTTTCGATATAAGGAATTCCTCCGGCACCATGGTAGGATGGACCCTCAGCTCAATTTTTCCGTCCGTTTCCTTGGTAATCGCAAGCAGTTTCAGCTTATATCCCAGTTCACGCGCAAATTCGATATCCATCGAAGATATCCACGAAATACCTTCCCGGTATACGTCTTTCAGGCTGAATTGTGTGCCATACGCGAGTGACGCAAGTATGGCGAGTTTATGTGCGGAGTCTATACCCTCGATATCATAGGTCGGATCAGCTTCAGCATATCCGAGCTTCTGGGCCTCTTTCAGGACTTCGGCAAACCCGGCATTCTCATCAGACATCTTTGAGAGAATATAATTTGTCGTTCCGTTGATGATCCCATAAATAGACTTGATCCTGTTTGCGACCAACCCTTCCCTGATCACCTTGATGATCGGTATACCGCCGGCAACAGAGGCCTCAAAGCCCACCCGTACACCGTACTTTTCAGCAGCCTGAAATATCTCCCTGCCATGAGTCGCGAGCAAGGCCTTGTTCGCAGTAACAACGTGCTTTCCGTTTCTGATCGCCTTAAGAATGAGCTCTTTTGCTATCGTAGTACCCCCGATGAGTTCCACGACAACATGAATATCCGGGTCTGCAATCAGGGAGTCCGCGTTATTTATGAGGACACCCTTGGGGAGCCTGATTCCCCTGTCCCTCTTTACATCAATATCCGCAATCCTCCTGAGATTAATATCAATACCGGTCCTCTCCCTGAGGAGCCCCCTGTTGTTTATGAGTATGTGAGCAGTTCCTGTACCTACTGTGCCGAAACCTATAATCCCGATGTTTATCATCTGTTTAGTACCCTCTTTATTCCTGTAGTAGCCTGCCTGATACGATGTTCATTTTCTACCAGGGCAAAGCGTACATAATTATCTCCGCCCTCTCCAAACCCGATACCGGGTGACACAGCCACCCCGCCCTTTTTTATCAGCAGCTTGCAGAATTCAAGCGAACCCATCTTCTTGAATTTGTCCGGTATCTCGGCCCATGCGAACATGGTTGCCTTCGGAGGCTCTATGATCCATCCCGCCTGTTTCAGGCCTTTCACCAGAATGTTTCTTCTCCTTTCATACACCCGCCGCATATCCTCTACGCACTCCTGAGGGCCTCTGAGAGCGATGACACTCGCTATCTGGATAGGCTGAAACATTCCATAGTCCAGATAACTCTTGATCTTGATCAGCGCGCCGACAATATCCCTGTTTCCCACGCAGAACCCCACTCGCCAGCCAGCCATAGAATAACTTTTCGTGAGGGAATAAAACTCTACCCCTACATCTTTTGCGCCGGGGACCTGTAAGAAACTCGGGGCCTTGTAGTCGTCAAAAACAAGGTCTGCATAAGCGAGGTCATGCAGAACAATAACCTTGTTCTCTTTTGCGAAATCTACGACTTTTTTGAAGAAATCAAGGCTGTCCACGACCTGGGTAGTAGGATTATGCGGAAAGTTTATGATCAGCATCTTCGGCCTTGGCCATGAAGTTTTATATGCCTTTTCTATCTCATCGAAAAAATCGATCCCCGGGCCGATCGGCACGGTCCTGACCTCACCGCCGGCAATAATTACACTGTACGGATGTATGGGATACGCAGGAGTAGGAGTCAGGACAACGTCACCGGGTATTATTGTTGCAAGCACCAGATGAGAAAGTCCTTCCTTTGATCCGATAGTCACAACAGCCTCTGATTCAGGATCGAGATCAACATCATAGCGTCTCTTGTACCATTCACATATCGCCATCCGAAGCTGGGTTATCCCCTTTGACGCGGAATAGCGGTGGTTCTTCGGCTTCCTGGCAGCCTCTACGAGTTTATCGACAATATGTTTCGGGGTAGCGCCGTCAGGATTTCCCATTCCGAGGTCTATAATATCATCCCCCCGTCTTCTCGCTTCCATCTTGAGGTTATTCACGATCGCAAAGACATAGGGCGGCAGTCTCTTAATCCTGTTGAATTCAAGCATGTTCAAACATCTCCTCCGCATTCATAGAACTTCGTACCAGCGGCCCTGAAGCCGCGTATTTAAATCCCATGTCAAGGGCCTGCATCCTCACGTCTTCAAACACCTCAGGAAGAATGTATTCTACCACAGGAAGATTTCCCTTTGCAGGTCTGAGATACTGGCCTATTGTAACAAAATCGCAGCCAACTTTTCGCAAATCTCTCAGGATACCGATAACCTCGTCATATTCCTCACCGAGACCAAGCATAAACCCGGATTTTGTGAAAATATCAGGCGCTATCTTCTTTGCCTGTTGCAATACGAATAAAGACCTTTCATAATCAGCATCCGGTCTGACGGCAGGGTAAAGCCGCGCTGCTGTTTCAACGTTGTGATTGAATACATCCGGCCCGGCATCGAGAACCGTCCGAAGAGAGCTCATATTCCCCAGAAAATCAGGAGTAAGCACTTCAATTCGAGCGCGGGGGATCCTTCTTCTTACGGCTCTGATAGTCTCTGCAAACTGGGCAGCGCCGCCGTCCTGAAGATCATCTCTCGTTACAGAAGTAATTACGATGTATCTGAGCCGCAGTTCTTCAGCTGCCGCTGCAACATTTTCCGGCTCGGCCTCATCAACGCTCTCAGGACTGAAAGACCTGACAGCACAAAAGCCGCAGTTTCTCGTACAGCCTGATCCAAGGATCATAAAAGTGGCCGTGGGTTTTGCAAAGCATTCATCCCTGTTGGGACAACGGGCCTCCTCGCATACCGTAGACAGGTTATGCCTCCTGAGCAGGTGTTTTGTCTCATGATTTTCAGCCCGGTTCCGGGTCCTTATCCAATCAGGCAATCTCATAGAGATAAAAATATAAGAATTTTATGTCTTTGTCAATTATGAGGGACATAATTTCATCATGTTTTTTATTGCGCTTAATTACCTAAAAAAGCTTCCTTGATTCTAACTTGCGTCAGGTTAGCTGGACTATCCTCTAGAATAACCTTTCCCAGTCTCATTACATAAACCCTGTCTGCTATTTCGAGCACTTTTTTAACGTTCTGCTCTACGACAAGCACTGACGTATTGAACTGTTTGCAGATGCTTTTTATTGTTTCAAAGGCGGTGCTGACGGCCCTCGGCGAAAGCCCGAGAGACGGTTCATCCAGGAGGAGGAGCTCCGGTCTCAGCATGAGTGCCCTTCCAAGGGCAAGCATCTGCTTCTCCCCCCCCGCTCAGCGTGCCTGCATCTGAATCCCTGTACTTTGCGATCTCCGGAAAAAGGGTGAATACCTCGTTCATACGGCTTCTCACAAGACTATCTTCCTTTAGTGTATATCCCCCCATCCGGAGGTTTTCGCTGACCGTCAGGTCACTGAATACGCATGCGCGAAGTGGAAAAATTATGGTCGCGTAGATGAGGGAAAAACCAAGGGCGATAAGAGTGTAGATGCTGCCCGCAATTATGGCATTTATAAGAAGTTGATTAAACATGTATTTCAATCAAATATTTTATTTAGTTCTTTTACAGATAATGTAACAGTATTTCTTCCTGAAGGGTATGTTTCCTCTCCAGGATATATTATGAACGCCTTCCGGCACGACAGGTCTTCAAGGGCATTCCAGAAGCCTCTTTCAGCCTTCGGAGTTGCCGAATATTTAATCTCTATTGCTACGGTCCTGTTCTTTTTGTCCAGGAGTAATACATCTATCTCAGCACCTGCGCTTGTCCTGTAGAAAAAGTACGACCACCCTTCAGGCAGCAAAGCGATTATCTGTTCAACAACAAAGCCCTCCCACGACCTGCCGGCTGCCGGGTTTCCTATAAGGTCTTCAATGTCTCTGACCCTCAATAATGAGTGCAGAACCCCGGAATCCCGGATGTAAACCTTCGGAGCTTTGATCAGCCGTTTCTTAATGTTGAAATAATACGGCTGCAGCCGTCTTGCAATAAAAGTTTCCTCAAGGATATCAAGATAACTTCTGACTGTCGGCGCCGATACTCCAAGACTGCCCGCTATCTGACTTGCGTTCCATAAATGTCCGTGGGAATGCGCAAGCATGTTCCAGAACCTTCGGAGCTGCGCGGAAGGTACACGTATGCCGAGCTGGGGGATATCCATTTCAAGGTAAGTCTTTATAAATGCCTCCCTCCACGAAAAACTATCTTCAGCGCTTTCAGCAAGATAGCTTAACGGGTATCCGCCCCTCAACCATATTTGTTGAATGTCCTTATATCCTGTCTCGTGAACCGACAAGGGGGAAAGCTCATGATAGATTATTCTGCCCGCAAGGCTCTCAGATGAGTGCTTTATCAGTTCGGGCGACGCAGAGCCGAGGATAAGGAACCTTCCGCCGGTTCTTTTTCTGTCTACGAGCGCGCGGATAAGCGGAAAAAGCGACGGCAGCCGCTGTATCTCATCAATGATCACAAGGGAATCGACAAATTGACCCAGATACAGTTCGGGGTCACTCAGTTTATTCAGGTCGGAAGGCAGTTCGAGGTCAAGATATATCACCTTTTTGGAAATCCCTTTCAGGATCATCTTCGCAAGAGTTGTCTTGCCTGCCTGACGCGAGCCCACAATCCCTACCACCGGGTATTTTCTGAGAGATGCTTCAATTGCGCCTTGGATCTTTCTCTTTATCATGCGTGTATTATGAAAGATTGCCTTTCAATTTGCAAGGTTATATTACGCTGGTCTTGGGTCTCTACCTTTAAGAGAACTTTCGCAGAAAGAAGCAAAAGAAGCTCTCTTGCCTTGGCTTAAAAACAAATTATTGAATCTAAAGTTATTTGGTGAAGATGCTGAAAATAATTGGACTATAGCTATTATGTCGGATTTAAAGCCGATGGCAACAGAAATAGCGCGTGGCAGACTGAAACGTATCCTGTCAACTACGATGCCACTACACCCCGAATTCAATTTATATTTAGATGGGCAATATGTATCACCTGCAAAACTTAGCGGAAAGAAGAAAAGTTGGATTATTGGTAAAGACATTAAGGAATTGCCAAAGCCTGCGCCTGATGAGTTAGAAATTACAGTAGACGAGACTGAAGAGAAGAATTCTATTCAGCGTTTGGGACTATCTCACTCCTTGTTAGGTCGTATAACTGGCCAAGCTGAATTATATGAAGATTTACTCACTGCTGGAAAATCTGGAAAGACTGAAAGAAGTCACGGATTTTTTGTGTATGAACCAGTTGACTCATAGGAAAATGTTACCGAAGGATCGGTGACTCAACGTGAATTTTTACAGCACAACTGGAAGACCTCTTTGAGCCTCTTCTCCATAGCCTTTCTCAGAAGAAACGGATTAAGAGTTTGAAACAGATCCGTAAGCTCTTTCTTTATATCCGCCGTGATCTGCTGAGATTCCATGATCCTCTGATAAGGCGTCTTAGGTTTATCATAGCGTTTGATAGTCTTTGATGCAATTCTCTGTTTTTCGATAAGTTTCACCGAGGGGCAGAAGAAGTTATGGAAGAGCCTCCATTCTGACTTGTAGAGCTTATTAAGCTGCAGAACGACTTCAGGATTATCAAATCTGTGGTAGCCGAGCCATTGTCTGACATGGGTCCAGTTTTTCTGCTCAATAGGGGCGTTATCATCCTTGTGGTAGGCCCTGCTTCGGGTAAACTGCACGGGCTGTTTCCTATCGGAAAGGTATTTCAGGAGATGATGATTGAGAAACTCAGAGCCATTGTCGCTGTCAAACCCCTGTAACGGAAACGGCAAAGATACCTCGATATCTTTAATCTGTGCTAATACAGCCGTTTCTCCTTTGCCCCAGACAGCCCTCTGCTCTGTCCAACCGGTGGCGATATCCACACAGTCGATGGTAAAGGTAAACATGCCTGCCATGGAAGTGCCGCAATGAGCAACCGTATCGGCTTCCAGAAACCCTGGTCGGGTCTCATCCCACTGGTTCGTTTTTACCGGAATATGCTTTCTCAGGAGAGTCCCCGGCTTAGTGGTAGACTTCCCTCGCCCTTTATACTTCACTCTGAGTGGTTTCAGAAGTCTGTCGATGCTTGACGAGGAGATCACAAGGAGTGCCTTAATCGCTTCTTCTGTTAGAGCACCATACTGCTGTGCATATCCAGGCAGCCAAAGTGGCAATACTGCCTTGAGTCTCTTGGAACAGGGGAGATTCGCTGCCAGCCAAATCCGCTTCAGAGGAGTAAGAATATCCTCCGTCTGGTATACCGGTAACCTGCCCCTCTTTTTCTGCTTTGGTTTGCTGAAACGCCTGAATTTCTTCAGGAGCCGTATTGCATGTTTCCGATGGTATCCGCAGGCAGCACAGAATTCGTCCAATATGAGCTTCTTCTGCTTCCTCGTGCCTGCCTTATACCTCGAATGAATCGCCTCAAGATACTCTCGCTTCGATCGTGAACTCATTGAATCTGTCCCTTCTTATGCATGTTTTTTCGGTAACATGCATTATGAGTCAACGATCCTCTCTACTTACCCCTTTCGGTAACATTCATTGTGAGTCAATTCGTGAAAGATTTCCTGTCTTGACTATATCATACGATTGTCATACAATCATCATATGATCGTTTTCGATGCTTCGACGCTGATACTTCTTGCAAAAACAGAACTGCTCGATGTTTTTGTTTCAGGCTTCGGCGGGAAGATATCGATTCCTGAAATAATCAGGGATGAGGTATGTATCCTGGGCAGAGAAGAAGCGCCGTTGATCACGAGACTGATCGAAGATAAAACAATACAGGTTTTAAAGGTAAAGGCCGATAAAACAATAAGAAAGATAATGGATGACTTTCATATTGATGCCGGTGAAGCAGCGGTTATAATTCTTGCGTTGAATGAAAAGGCTTCACTCGTTGCAACAGATGACAGAAATGCAATCAGGGCATGCAAGGCTTTAAAGCTGGATTTTACAACTGCGATTTCTATTCTGACAAGGGCATTTGAAAAAAAACTGTTCGACAAGGCTGAAGCTCTTATCAAGATACAAAAGCTTGCATCTCTTGCCAGATATAACCGCGCGATCATCGAAGAGGCAAGAAAACTGATTGAAGGAGGTGGCTAAAGTGCCGAAGACCCTGAGCATACGCATGGCTGACAGAGACTACCGTTTTCTTTCGACCCTTGCGGAGGAAGACCATGAAGACGTTTCAAGCAAAGTCCGTGAACTTGTTGATCTCGGAAGGGTAATGCTCGCCATAGAGAAATACAGAAAATCAGAAGCATCCATAGAAAAGGCGGCAAAGATCGCGGGCGTCTCAATCTCAAAAATGATGGACATATTCAAAGAAAACGGAGTCGAAGCGAATCTGGAGCATGAGGATTATCTGAAAGGTCTGAAAGCCCTGAGAAAAGTCTGGTAATGGGGCAATTTCCGCGCTTTACTGCACGATCTTCAGGCTTATATCCGCTGCAGTAACCGAATGGGTCAATGCCCCGACTGAGATCAGGTCCACGCCGGTTTCAGCTATCTCTCGCACATTCGCAAGCGAGACATTGCCGGAGGCCTCAAGGGGGATTCTTTTTTGAACGATCTTCACGGCTTCTCTCATATCATGTACAGACATGTTATCCAGCATGATAACATCAGCACCCGCCTTAATCGCTTCCTGAAGATCAATCAGGTTCTCAACCTCAACTTCTATCTTCGTAAGATGGTGCCCTGCCTTTGCAAGCGACAGGGCTTTGGTTATGCTCCCGACAGCCTCAATGTGGTTGTCCTTGATCAGTATTCCGTCAAAGAGTCCAAACCGGTGGTTTGATCCGCCTCCCATCCGGACAGCGTATTTTTCCATAAAGCGGTGACAGGGAGTGGTCTTCCGGGTATCGAGAATTCTTGCGCCGGTACCCATGACTGCATCCACAAAGAGACTCGTGAGCGTAGCGATGCCGGAAAGACGCTGCACAATATTGAGACTTACCCGTTCTCCTGCAAGCAGCACCTTTGTCTTTCCGGATACTTCTCCGAGTACATCTCCTTTTCTGACTTTGGCGCCTTCCGCGAAGAAGGTCTTAAATGAGGTACCCGGATCCAGAAGGGTAAAGACTTCTCTTGCAAAGGGAAAACCAGCGACCACAAAAGCGGCCTTGGCCACATACAAGGCCCTCGCGTTACTTTCTTCAGGAATGAGCAACGCGGCAGTGACATCTCCAAAGCCAAGGTCTTCTTCAATGGCATGCTGTATCATCTGAATCACGCCCGAAGGTATATCCATGCTGTTTATCTCTTTCTGAGAAGCGTAAACATCCCCCAAATGCCCCCGAGCACAGCGCCGAAGGCTGCCGCAGATTTCCAGTCAAACAGGGTATTCAGGTTTCCGTCGATGTTCTTGGCGAGGACAAGAACAGCGGCACTATTTTCGGCCTTCACCGTATTTGCACCGATGATACAGGCAGCGCTTTTCTTTAGTGACGCCTTCTCTCTTGTTAATGAGACCGGCACAAAGGAATGCTTCAGGCTGTTACGATTACCTGCAGCTACCATGCAGACGCTCTGGTTCATCGTGATATCATTGCCGCTTATCAGT
Source organism: uncultured Nitrospira sp. (assembly GCA_963746295.1). Taxonomy (GTDB): domain Bacteria; phylum Nitrospirota; class Thermodesulfovibrionia; order Thermodesulfovibrionales; family UBA6898; genus JAOUFP01. The sequence continues at coordinate 25,724 of CAVVAQ010000029.1, forward strand.
GCCACCGCGCCTTGAGAAGCCTCTATCTTTTCGCCATCAATGCTTAAAGCGAATACCTGCTCCATGTCTATATGTCCGCCCTCAACATTTCTGACTCTGCTCTGGCTTACTTTGACGAACTCTCCTTCGACTATCTCAAGTTCTCTTTCTGTGATCTCCTGCTCTTTTTCGTCCATCATTTTTCCCCCCTGGCTTCATACAGTTTTTGGAGATTCTCAAGAATCCTTTCCTTCTTCCTCAGGCATTCCTCATGCTTTTCCTGTTCCTTGGCTATAACATCCCCGGGTGCTCTTTTCAGAAAATCCCTGTTGAGGAGTTTTTTACTCAGAAAGACAATGGACTCCTCAACCTTTGCCTCTTCCTTTTTAAGCCGTTCAATTTCAAGGTCCAGGTTCAACAGCTCTTCGAGAGGCACATACACCTCAACATGTTTTCTGACCGCAACAGAAGACCCTTTTACCTTCTTTACGTCAGTGCCTATCTCAATAATGTCAGCCTTCGCCAGCTTTTTCAGGTAGGTGAGATTTCCGGCAAGGACCTGCCTGACATCTTCATCGAGTGTTTTTATATACGCCTTCAGCTCGAGAGTAGGCGAAAGGTTTAATTCTCCCCGTATTGTTCTGATGCCGGTGACCGCTTCTATAATCAGGGACATATGCTCATCCGCACCAGCTTCCCTGGGCAGATTCCGGGGATACTCCGCCATGACGATACTTTCTCCGTTATGGGGCACATTCTGCCATATCTCTTCAGTAACGAACGGCATGAAAGGATGGAGCAGCCTCAGGGTCCTTTCCAGGACATAGAGAAGGCATTGCTTCACAAAACGTTTATCGGCCGCCTCATCATACAAAACAGGTTTGACCATCTCAATATACCAATCACAGAGTTCATGCCAGATAAAATGATATAAGCTGTTCGCCGCGTCGTTTAACCGGTAATCAGAAAGAGAGCGGTCTACTTCTTCAGCGGCAAAAGAGAGCCTGCTCACAATCCACCTGCTGCCGATATCCAGTTTCTGAAGGTCGATTCCGTCAGGCAAAGGAGTCTCATCAGTGTTCAGGAGAATAAAACGGGAGGCGTTCCAGAGTTTATTGACAAAGTGCCGGTAGCCCTCCACCCGTTCCTCGGAAAACCTGACATCGCGGCCCTGAGCGGCAAAAGCCGCAAGAGTAAACCGGAATGCGTCAGTGCCGTACTTGTCCATCATGATGAGCGGGTCTATTACATTTCCCTTTGACTTGGACATCTTCTGGCCGCTCGCATCCCTGACCAGCGCGTGGATGTAGACATCCCTGAACGGTACATCGTCCATAAACTTTAACCCCATCATCATCATCCGGGCGACCCAGAAAAATATGATGTCAAAGCCGGTGACAAGAACCGATGTCGGATAATATTTTCCCAATTCCGGAGTCCTGTCCGGCCAGCCGAGGGTGGAAAAAGGCCAGAGCGCGGAGGAAAACCAGGTATCAAGAACATCCTCTTCCTGCCGGAGGACAGAGTTGCCGCATTTGGGACATTTTGCCGGTGCTGTTCTGGACACCATCATCTCTCCGCAGGAATCACAGTACCAGGCAGGTATCCTGTGTCCCCACCAGATCTGCCGGGAAATGCACCAGTCTTTTATCCCTTCCATCCAGGCAAAATACGTGTTTTCCCAGGACTGCGGTATGATCCTCGTCTTCTCCTCACGCACTGCCTTCATCGCCGCGTCCGCAAGAGGCTGTACCTTGACATACCACTGCAATGCCGGCAGAGGCTCTATGACTGTCTTGCACCGGTAACACTGGCTGATGGAATGGACATATTTCTCTTCTCTGTCTATAAGCCCGGCATCTGCCAGGTCCCGCACGACGAGCTTCCGGCATTCATACCTGTCCATCCCGGCATATTTCTGTCCTGCGTCAACTGTCATTTTTCCTTCCGGACTGATTACGGTGATAAAAGGGAGAGAGGGAGTCTGACGCTTGGCTATCGCCTCATCGTTAAAATCATGGGATGGCGTTACTTTCACCGCGCCTGTTCCAAAGGCAGAATCAACAGCTGTGTCTGCGACAACCGGAATTTTTCTGTTTGCGAGGGGAAGCAATATATTCTTTCCGATGAACCCCTTATATCGATCGTCCTCAGGATTCACGGCCACTGCGGTGTCTCCCAACATTGTTTCGGGACGGGTGGTAGCAACTGTTATATGACCGTCACCTTCAGCAAGGGGATAGATTATGTAGGTCAGCCTGCCTTCCATTTCTTCATGTTCTACCTCAATATCGGAAAGCGCGGTGTGACACCGTGGGCACCAGTTTATGAGTCTGTTATCGCGATAAATAAGACCCTGTTCATAGAGGCTTACGAAAACCTCTGCCACGGCACGGGAGAGTCCTTCGTCAAGGGTAAACCGTTCGCGTGACCAGTCACAGGAAGCTCCGAGACGCTTCAGCTGGTGAATGATCCTGCCGCCGTATTCGGATTTCCATTTCCATACGCGTTCTGTAAATGCGTCCCTGCCGAGCTGATGCCTGTCCGTGCCTTCTCCGGCAAGCTGCCTTTCAACAACGTTCTGTGTAGCGATGCCGGCATGGTCCATGCCAGGGACCCAGAGCACGTTACAGCCGGACATCCTTTTCCATCGCACCAGGATGTCCTGAATCGTGGTATTGAGGGCATGTCCCATATGAAGTGTTCCGGTAACATTTGGAGGGGGAATAACAATCGAAAAAGCCCTGCCATGAGCCTCGGGATCAGCCAGAAAATAATTTCTGTCTGTCCAGAACTCATACCATTTTTTCTCAACGCCTTCAGGGTTATAACTTTTTTCCAGTTTATCCATAACAAAGAAAGACGGGGAATTGGCGCAGCCGCTTCCCCGTCAGAAGATGCATATAACTCTTGCTTTAAAACTCGGACTTTATCTTTTCTATTTCTCTGGAGATCATCGTGTTCGCCAGATCGGGAACTGTTTCCCATATGACCTTTTCAACTTCTCTCGTCAGAGAAGAAACAGAACTCTTGAGAATTTCCTTTAAGACTTTCTCTGCAAGCTCGGGTGCTACCTCCCATAATACCTTTTCTACGGCATCCTTCATGGATGGCATAAGCGCGGAAAGCAACGCATCCCGAATATCAAGTCCGGACAGCAGCGAAGAGACCCTTTCATCGACGATCTTATCGAATCTCCTGAGCAACTCTTCCTTTGAAGGCATCCCCGCCTCTGATATCGCGACACCTCTTATATCGGGTTGTGCGGCTCTCTCTTCCCTCACAGGTCCAGGTTTCGGTTCAGGGACAAAGGCAGGAGCAGACGTTTCAGCCATTATATCAAACGCCTCTTCAATTCCCTGTTCTTCGACTGCCTCTTCAGCAGCTTCAGGAACTTCCTCCATGGACCAGAGGTCGTCTTCAAGTCCTTCTGCGCTGACCGCTTCTTCAGCCACTGCTTCAGCAGCTTCAGATTCTGCGAACATACCGGCCTCTTCTACTGCCTCGACAGCCTCTTCACCCTCAGAAACTGACGCCTCTTCGGCTTCGGCAGAGACCATGGTAAGTGCCGCATTTATCTTGCTGATAAGCTCCTGGGATTCAAACGGTTTAATAACAGAGTCATCAGCGCCTACCTCTCTGGCAAGTTCTTCGTCTATAGGTTCAAATGCGCCTGCGAGAAGAATAACAGGCACATGAGAGGTCGCGGGATTTTTCTTGATTTTCTCACACAAATTATACCCGTTGACCTTGGGCATCTCTATATCGGCGAGAACAATGTCAGGCTGAAAACTGCTGAGGAGATTGATGGCATCTTCACCGTTGCTTACAGACTTTATCTGAAAATCTTCTTCAGCAAGGACAAGTTCGACTACCTTCTGTATCGTAATACTGTCATCCGCGAGTAACAGCTTGTAAGCCATCCTTCACCTCTTTAAAGTATTTTGAAAAATTTTATTGCTAAGTGCTGAAAAAGTCAAGACTTTTTATGCTTTCTGCGATTTTCGCTGAACCAACTGTTCAGCATGAAGAAACGCCTCAACCGCCTCCGGAAAACCCTCCTGAAGGCATGGATGAAGAGGTGCCTCCGCCGGGTCCTGAAGAGCAGCAGAATGCAGAGATTATCTTTTTTACGTCCTTTGACGCACATTTTGGACAATTCTGTGTCATCACAGGAAGCACTGACGGACTGAAGCAATGAAAATTTCTCATTACATTTCAGGCAGATATACTCATAAATGGGCATGTATTCCTCCTGTATAGGTTGTTAATTACTATTATATTATCTGTCATCATCCGGTTAAGTCAATAAATCAGCCATTTCGATTTACATCCACCCCGCTTGAAATCAGAGCGGACAGAATTTCTAACAGAATTTCTAACGCTGTTTACAGACCGCAAAAACCTGCTATAATTTCTATATGCGCGAGGCAATGTTTTATGAAAAACTTGAAGGTACAGACGTCAGGTGCCATCTCTGCAACCACAACTGCACGATAAAAAACAGCCACCGGGGGATCTGCGCCGTGCGTGAAAACATCGACGGTGTTTTATTCAGCCTGGTATACGGCAGAGTTGTTTCGATGAACATAGATCCGATAGAAAAAAAGCCCCTTTTTCACTTTATTCCCGAGTCCACTTCGTTTTCAATTGCGACCGCTGGTTGTAATTTCAGATGTCAGCATTGCCAGAATTACGAAATTTCCCAGTATCCGAAAGAACGCAGGTTTTCGATTCCCGGGAAGGATACCTCCCCTGAAGAGATTGTCACTGCGGCCTCACAGAACAACTGCGCGAGCATTTCCTATACCTATACTGAACCGACAATCTTTTTCGAGTTTGCCTATGACTGCGCTCGACTCGCGAAGGAAAAAGGCATCAAAAATGTCTTTGTCAGCAACGGGTTTACCGGCAAAGAGGCTGTAAGGCTCATCGCACCCTTTCTGGATGCCAATAATATTGATTTGAAAGGGAACGACAAGTTCTACCGGGATATCTGCAGCGCACGTCTGGAACCGGTAAAGGAGACCATTCAACTCATGAAAGAGCTCGGTGTTTGGGTAGAAGTTACGACACTCATCATTCCTGACCTGAACGATTCTGAAAAAGACCTTACAGACATCGCAGAGTTTATCAGCTCGGTAGATCCTGCCATACCGTGGCATGTAACGCAGTTTTATCCTACCTACAAGCTTCTTGACAAGCCCCGTACCCCGATCAGGACCCTGAGAAGGGCCCGGGAAATCGGGTTTCAGGCAGGCCTGAAATTTGTGTATGAAGGAAATGTGCCGGGTGAAGGCGGGGAAAACACCTACTGTCCTTCCTGTAAAGAGACACTGATCGAACGTTTCGGCTACACCATATCACTGAACCGCATCAAAGACAGCAGGTGTCCGAAATGCAATGCGTTGATCGAGGGGATCTGGAAATAGGCTCCATCGCTGCTTCACGCAGCGTCATGCAAAGTTTTGTCAGCACCTTTACCTCAACTTTAACCCGGATAATTCATAAGCTATTCCAGGACAGAGCAGGACAGGGTCAGCTTATTAATCTCAATACCATAACAACAGCGTCTTCAACAGGCGAAATGTAATAGTTTTTTCTCGTACTCAGAAGAGTAAAACCGAATTTCTTATATATCGTCCGCGCCCCTTCATTCGACGCCCTCACCTCAAGAAAAACAGACCTGCAGCTGTTATCTTTCATGATTTCAATCATCTCCCCTATCATGCAGGAAGCGACTCCCTGACCCCGGTATTCCGGATGCACCGCAAGGTTGAGGATATGTCCTTCATCGATAATAAGATTCGCGCAGAGATATCCCGCTACCTTATTGTTTATCTTCGCGACCCTTGAAAGAGCTATGTTCTTGCATATTTCGTTGTAGAAAAGCGGTTCAGTCCAGGGTGTTTTAAAGGAAGCGGTCTCAATAGCGAGCACCTCCGGGAGGTCCTCAGCCTTCATCTTCTGAAAGACTATTCCGCTCAGTGCTTTTCTGACCATTTCACCTCAGCTTCAGATTTCCTTACGTAAAAAGGAACTGCATCCGAAAGGAGCGCGTATTCTCCTCTAACAGCCTTTTCAATGCCAAGAGATGCAACCGCAGCAGGGGACGGCACCATCTTATCAAACGCCGCGAAGACCGCCCTGTCCTTCATAATGCTGATAATCTTTTCCCTGTACAGGATCACCCCTTCACCGGCAAAGAATATTTTACCGGACAGTTGTTCGAGGACTGTTTCAGGCCTTGCTGAAACACATTCCATTACTGTTCTGAAGGCAGTGTCATCCCATCGGTATACGGCTGTATATACCTCGCCTCTTCTCGCATCAAGCATAAGACAGACAGGATACGAGCAGCAGGGAAAGTTCCATGCAAAGGCATCCAGAGTCGGGACCGTAACCACAGGTTTTCCCGTAGCATAAGAAAGTCCCTTAACCGTGCTCAGACCGATTCTTAATCCGGTGAATGACCCTGGTCCTATCGCAACAGCGAAAACATCGATTTCATCCAGAGTCAGCTCAGATTGCATGAGCGTATTATTGACAGCTGTCATCAGTCTTTCCGAATGGGTGGTCTTGACATTGAGCCTTGTCTCTGCAATCAGGCCTGCTGTTTCATCGAGAATCGCGACACCGCCAAGCATCGTCGATGTCTCCAGTGCCAGTATCTTCATACTGGTTATTATATATGGTCCGTAGTCAAAAAAGTCAGAGCAGGAGTAATCACTTCATGAAGAAAAGCGGTTTCCGATATGTTTTTTCGCAAAAAAACCTGAGGCCACGATGCAAATAATCGCTGCCCCTGTCACTGAACGGGGCGTTCCTGCCTGATCAGCCACTATACCCATGATGGTATTTCCTATCGGAACAGTGCCAAGAAAAACAAACGAATATACAGCCATTACTCTGCCCCGCAGTCCATCAGGGACCGAAACCTGAATATGGCTATTGGCCACCGCGAGATAGCTGACCATACCCCATCCGCCGAACAGTATAGCCACGAGAGAGAAGAGGAATATTTTTGATAATGAAAATATAAAAAGAGCAATTGAAAAACAAAGCCCGGCATAAGACATAAATCGCATCTTATTCTTTATATCACCCTGCACCGCGATGCCCAGCGCTGCGGTAAGAGCTCCCACACCTGAAGCGCCGACGAGAAACCCGAACCCCTTCGCGCCCTTCTGAAAAACTTCTGCAGCAAAAATGGGAAGCAAGCTGATATATGGAAGCCCGACAAGGCTGAAAACCATTATCAGAAGTATCACATGTATTATCTCCCTGCTACCCTTGAGAAAAGCGATACCCTCCATAAAATCTTTGAATACACCCTGAGAGCCTATTCTTGTTTCACCCTTTATCCGGATACTCCAAAGGGCGGCAATAACAGCTAAAAAACTCGCGGCGTTCAGAAAAAAACACGCGGGTATGCCAAGATACGCGATTGTTAATCCTGCTATCATCGGCCCGATTATTCTCGCCCCGTTGAAAGCAGCGGAATTCAGGGCTATCGCATTCACGATATGCCCCTTCCCTACCATCTCCGCCAAAAACGACTGCCGCGTAGGGATATCGATGGCATTGATCGTCCCGAGAAAAAAAGCGAGCAGGGCAACATGCCAGACCGTGGTAATTCCCAAGGCAGTCAGGGTCCCGAGTATGAGGGCGGGGAATATCGAAAGGGCCTGTGTTAGCAGCAGGATGTTTCTTTTCGGAAACCTGTCAGCGATAACTCCCCCGATAAGCGTAAAGAGCAGGATCGGCAGTGAATTGGCAGCCGCAACCATCCCCAGGTAAAAAGGCGATTTCGTGAGACTGTACACAAGCCATCCCTGGGCTACGGACTGCATCCATGTCCCTGAAAGTGAAATGAGCTGTCCGAACCAGAACAGCCTGAAATCCCTGAATGAAAGTGCTGAGAACCTCTCTGATTTTTGCATCTTATATATTAAAACTTTGCGCAAATCCAGACAATCAGATCAATCAGCCTTACCAGTGCCAGTCTACTAAAAAAGGCGATAAGAGGCAAAGGAAATGAAAAAAGCCTTACTCTGCGAATCCTTAAGTGCGTCTCTCATAATCCACCTGAGCAAAGCAGGACTGCACTGCCTGTAAGCTAGCCGTCAGGTGAATATAAACCTGAATAAAGTCGTCATGTAAGGTTTTTTCAGCGCCTTTGCCTTGATTTTTATGAACAATACGGAAATCAGTGTTCAGGGATGCATATTTGCAAATGATTTGCAATTATGATAGCATCATTTCATGTTAGAGGAGACGAGAAAGCTTCTGAGGCACAATGGCAGATCATTTACCGGTGTCAGGGCGTCGATCCTGAATATTCTCAGGTCTGCCACCTCCCCCCTGAGTCCGAAACAGATTCTCGGCCTCATCGTCATGAAAAAACCAGACCTTGCAACGATCTACCGGAACCTCAGTCTGATGGAATCCCTCGGTATAATCAATACCGTAGACCTTGGTGAAGGCTTTAAGAGATACGAGCTGAACCATCCTGCGAGCCACAAGCACCATGTCATCTGCAGGTCCTGCGGAAAAATCGAGGATATCGAGGAGTGCGGGCTCCAGAAAATAGAGATGAAAATCGCAAAAAAAATCGGGTTTAAAATTGAAAAACATCGCCTCGAGTTCTTCGGCTTATGCGCGCTATGCAGAGAATAACAGCAGCATCTCTTGTCGGTACTATCATTGTTTGTCTGTTATTTGTTTTTATCACGTTATTACCGGTCGTCGCTTCAGATGGCAGATTGAAAGTGGTCGCCAGCATAACTCCCCTTGCAGACTTCGTAAAACAGGTGGGTGGAGATCATGTTGCAGTGACCCTCCTGCTCCCCCCCGGGGCAAGCCCTCATACCTACGAACCAACCGCGAAAATCGTCCGGGAAATATCACAGGCAAAGATTTTTTTTAAAATAGGTTCAGGCCTTGAGTTCTGGGCGGACAGATTGATAAAGAGCGCTGCTGTCAGTATTGATATCGTGGATTCCTCAGCAGGTATCGAACTCATGCGTTACACCTCTGACAACAAACACGACGGACATCAGCACTCTTTGACCACAGACCCTCATATCTGGCTTGACCCGGTGATCTGTATCGGGATAATCGGAAAAATTGAGAGCGCCTTGTCGAAAGCTGACCCTGCCAATGCATCACTTTACAAACAGAATGCATCGGTGTATCGCGAGAAGCTCAGAAAACTGGACAGGGAGATTGCGGAAAGGACAAAGTTATTTCGCACCAGAGAATATGTGACCTTTCATCCTGCCTGGAATTATTTTTCGAGACGATACGGTCTGAAGGTGGCCGCTGTAATCGAAGAAGGCCCTGGGAAAGACCCCTCTCCGAGGCATATCAGGAAGATCATAGAAGAACTGAAAAAGTTAAACACCAGAGTAGTTTTTGCCGAGCCCCAGTTCAGCCCGAAGATTGCGGAAACCATCGCGAAAGAGGCAGGCGGGCAGGTCCTCTTTCTCGACCCTGTAGGCGGCCAGAAAGATAAAGAGACCTACATAAAGATGATGCGCCACAACCTTTCGATTATGGAGACAGCGTTGAGATGAAGCTCGCTGTCGAAATCAAAGACGTATCAGTCTCGATCAAAGGCAAAGAGATACTGAAGGACATAAATTTCTCCCTTGAAGAAGGACGTTTCTTAGGCATCGTCGGGCCGAATGGAGGGGGAAAAACAACACTGCTTAAGGTCATCCTCGGCCTTATAAAACCAGACTCAGGCACAGTATCAGTTTTGGGCTCTCCTCACGAAAAGCTCATATCGGGCAACGGCTTTTTCGGATATCTGCCGCAGCACCAGAACATTGACCCGCATTTTCCTGCATCCACGCTCGACATAGTCCTGATGGGACGGTACAGTAAAACAGGTTTTCTCCGGTGGCCGGGAAAAAAAGACAGGGAAAAGGCGCTTCAATGCATGTCCATGCTCGGCGTAGAAGCCCTCCGCGACAAGCCTTACAGCCAGCTCTCCGGAGGACAGCAGCAGCGTGTATCAATAGCACGGGCACTTGCAGGAGAGCCGAAGATGCTCATCCTGGATGAGCCAAGCACCGGCATCGATGCCGTAGGACAGGAAGATTTCTATCATCTGCTGAAGGGCCTCCAGAAAACAATGGGACTTACCATACTGATGGTGTCCCATGACATAGGCACGGTTACCACGTATGTTGATGAAATATCCTGTCTGAATATCCATCTTTACTACCACGGCAACCCCCTCGGAGCGCTCACCGATAAAGTCATGACATCGCTCTACGGGAAGAATGTCGATCTCCTCATGCATACGGATGTATGTGACAAGTGTGAGAGGTTGAGACCATAATGCTTGAGACATTATCTTCTCCCTTCATGCAAAAGGCGTTCATAGCCGGGATACTGGTCAGCATTCTTACCGGGCTGATTTCGGTTTTTATCGTCTTGAGAAAGATGTCCTTTGTCGGCGCAGGGATCTCTCACGCGGCCTTTGGCGGTATCGCGATAGGTTTTTTTAGCGGCTTAAACCCTCTTTTTACGGGGATTATTTATTCTATTTTCATCGCCATCGGCATAGAGGCCACAGGAAGAAAGGGCAAAATATCCGAAGATGTCTCGATAGGGATTTTTTATTCCGTATCCATGGCGCTCGGGGTGGCGCTTGTCAGCCTATCAAATTCCTATAACGTGGACCTTTTCGGATATCTCTTCGGAAACATACTGGCGATATCATCGGACAGATATTCTGCTGACTGTCATTACCTTCATTGTCGTATCCGGGTTCATTGCCGTATTCCTCAAGGAACTTTTTCTCTCCACCTATAATGAGGAAATAGCGCAGACAAGCGGGGTCCCGGTCGTTCTCCTGAACCAGCTCTTCCTGGTAGCGCTTGCTGTCTCGATCGTCATATCGATTCGCGTCGTCGGCATAATCCTTGTCTCCGCGCTTCTGGTCCTCCCGGGTGCAACCGCGCGGCTGTATGCAAAGGGACTGCTTTCGATGCTCTTTTTTTCCTGCCTGGCAGGAGTCGTCTCTGTAATCGCCGGACTTTTTTTATCCTATGAATACGATATAGCCCCAGGCGCGTGCATCGTGCTTGTTTCTGCTTTTATTTTTTTCCTCTCACTGGTATTGAAGAGGAAGTAATGCCTTAACAGACTCGTTCGTACTGCTGTTACCTGGTAGGGATACTCACAGAAACTTGTAAGACTCATTGCCTTTTGATAAATGCGATTAACCCCTTGAAGTCCGCAGGAAGATGATCCAGCACAATAGCAAAGAGTTCAAATAGTATTAAGCACTTTTGACGTCCTTTGAAAATTTGCGTATTTCTTGAAGTCAACGCCAAGCCCTTCTCTTAGTAACTGCTCACTTTACTGCTACTCAACGCGGTTCATGAACCTGCAACGATGAAGATTGTCAGGAGAACGCAATAACGCCAGACTGGGCATCCAAAGAAGTAAGAAGAATGCCTGATATATCAGGACACTCCTGATATATCGGAATGTCTGCACCTTTCAAAGTATCATTCCCTCATCGTAGCTTTCGCTGAAATTTCAATGTTTTTAGAGTCTTAGAGAATCCTTTCTTTCAACACAGGTCTTGGCACAACTTATGCTCATAAACAGTATGTATTAAACGTTTAAAGAGAAAGGAGAAAAGTCATGAGCATAGAACTAATATTTATCATCATAGTTTTGATTTTGATCTTCGGCGGTGGTGGATTCTATTGGAGGGGGCGAAGCCGTTAGGCACCCACAGGAAAGATTATCGGCTGTTCTATAAAGGAAATGAGGTGATCGAACCATGATAGAGACTAAACTAATCATTTTGGTCATCGTGTTGATCCTTTTGGGTGCGATTGCTGCGACAGCGATATTTATTACTTAAGGAAGCGTACAGGGGGTGAGTCTGATCGTCACTAACACGTAATACTTTTACCACGAAAAATCTGAAGGATATTTTTTTGACGGAGGACGGAATGAAAAAGAAAAAGGGTTTACACGATGAGGTTGCGAGGGTTGCGCACGAACTTTATGAAAAAAGAGCTCCCAGGCGTGACTTAGAGGATCGGTTAGAAGCAGAAAAGATAGTGACGGAAAAACATAAGAGACATGCAAGGGAAACAGAGCAGCAAGTTGATGTTGCCGCGAAACCAAGGCAGGGGTTTCGGCGTCATCCTTAAAAAGAGGGGTTTTATAAGAAAGGTTGGGAGACTCCTGTTAGAAGATCAACTAACAGCAAATAAAGTCATCCCGCGAAAAATTAACGAAGTTTTGTAAGGTAAATTGTAAATTTCATAGAGGGCGAGGTAAAATTTCTTGCCCTTTTTTATCGCAGACTTCAAACGGATAATTTTTATTATTTCTGGTTAGTTGAATGTGTTTATTTGTCGGGTGATAATAGTCCCCTGTCATAAAGCATATTTCTTCCGGTATACCCTTATGGTTGAATGTTTTTGAAGCGCGAGGAGTAGGAGGTGAAACAAAAAATCACGAAAGTTTTGGGGGCGAACTTTGCATAATAGTAGTTGATGCGGATCTTTCGATAGGAAATACAACAATCCAATACCTTCCCCCTTCATCACCCATTTACACTGCCTCGATTGTATAATATATGTATATTTCTTAATCACCACAGAACCATGTGAGAAACTCATCATAAAGGAAGGACAGACAATGCAATACATTATTATAGGAAACGGAGTAGCCGGCACAACCGCTGCAGCCACTATCCGGAAACTCGACGACCAGGGCAAGATTATCATCATAAGTGAAGACCACTATCCCTTTTACAGCCGGATCAGACTTCCTGATTTTCTCTCTAATGAGGTTGACGAAAGCGGTCTTGTCATCAAAAAAGAGACCTGGTATAAAGAAAACAGGATCGACCTTCTTTTAAACAGAACAGTAACTGATATTGATACTGCCGCCAAACAGGTCATTACCCCGGATAATCTCACCATACAATACGACCGCCTTCTTATCGCGACAGGTGGACTCTCTTTTGTCCCTCCACTGCCCGGCGCTGATAAAAAAGGCGTATTCACCCTCAGGACATTAGACGACGCGATTGCGATAAAAGAATATGCAATAAAACACCGCCGCGTGCTCCTCCTGGGGGGAGGCGTCCTCGGTCTTGAAGCAGGCAACGGCCTGCGAAAGGCCGGGAACTCCATTACCGTGGTGGAATTTTTTCCGAGGCTCTTGCCCAGACAGATGGACCCCGCAGGCGCGGCAATACTCCAGGCAGCGCTCGAAAAAACAGGCTTCAGGTTCCACCTCGGCGCGCAATCCAGAGAGATAATCGGGACGGACGCCGCAGAGGCGCTAATCCTCAATGACGGGACACGGATAGACTGCGATATGATCATCATATCAGCAGGTGTCAGGCACAATGGCCGCCTCGCGGAGAAGCTCGGCCTCTCGATTGAGAAAGGCATCGTTGTGAATAACAGGATGGAGACAGACATCCCCGGAATATTTGCCGCAGGAGACGTGATTCAGCATAACAACACCTTTTATGGAATATGGCCTGCATCGGAAAAACAGGGCGAGATCGCGGGGATCAATATGGCAGGGGGAGATGCTGAATATTCCGGCACAACCATATCGAATACCCTGAAAGTCGCGGGTGCGGATCTCTGCGCAGCAGGAGACATCGATGCTGATGGGAAAAGAGACGCGATCATCTTTAAGGATAGCGGGAATTTTATTTACAGGAAAATGGTCTTTCAGGATGATCGTATTATCGGGGTCATCCTCTACGGTGATATAAAGAACCGCCAGAAGATCTTAAAGGCGATAGAATCACGAAAAGATATAAGGGCGATACGAAATAAACTGGAACAATGGGACCTGGGGGACCTCTGATATCCATGGATATCTTTGCAAAGATTGCGGAACAGAGAATACGCGAGGCAATGGAAAGAGGAGAATTTGCTCACCTCGAAGGCTCTGGCAAGCCTCTTGACCTCGGGAATGACTCATGGATCCCTGAGGACCTTCGGATGTCGTATAAGATATTGAAAAATGCCGGGTGCCTGCCCCCTGAACTCGAACTGAGAAAGGAGGTCTTAAACCTCCGGGAACTGCTCAGAACTATCGACGATAATCAGGAGCGTATCAAAAAAATCCGGGAACTGAATTTCAGGCTTCTGAAGCTGAATGAAATGAGAAAAAAGCCCTTTCACCTTGACGATTTCCCGGAATATGAAGAAAAGATCTATAAAAATTTAATCGGTTAATTCAGGAAGGATGAATGGCGGAGGGGCAGGGATTCGAACCCTGGGTGGAGTTGCCCCCACAACGATTTTCGAGACCGTCCCATTCAACCGCTCTGGCACCCCTCCTCTGTTCGATAGAAACGGTTCGATAGAATATCATATTCACCATATCTGAGTAAAATTACGTCACAAAACAGGAACGGAAAGTGACCTGCAGTGCTACCTGCAATCCTTTCTCGCGACCTGATCCATCCCTGGCCGATTCTCTGAGATTTACCCTTAACCCGTAATGGAACAGTTGTTACTTGACAACGGACATTTATCGAGGGATAATGCCTTTATAACTCACCATGAGCTAGCGGATTTTGGGGGAAATCAATGCTTTGAAATAACAGGGTATGACTTCAGCAAGACATTCTATTCCCGAAGGAGGTGAAATAATATGAAGTCTGTAATGTGTGCTGTTTTTATCATCACTGCTGTCTTTGCTGTTTCACTTGGCCTTACCGGCTGTAATCTCGATCAAGAGAAAACCCCCACTCTCGCAGGCGCTGATGTCGAAAAGGAGAAAGCCCATGTTTTCGCCAGCGGTGATGTTGAAAAGGGGAAGGCGCTTTTTAATGATGCAAAACTCGCGGGAGGCACGACCGGCAAGAGCTGCAACTCCTGCCACCCGGGGGGCAGGGGGCTGGAAGACGTGGGTGAGAAGACTGAATGGAAACAGATGGGCAAAACATTCAAACGCCTTGAAGACGTAGTAAATTACGACATCGAAACAGCGCTTCATGGCAAACCGCTCGACCCAAAGTCAGAAGAGATGGTAAATATTATCAGTTACATCATATCACTGAAATAGAAGCAGTATATTCGGCGTCTTTCCCGGCTCCTGCTTAGCCTGATTATTTACAGGAAAGGAGGAACTGGAAGCCGACCGGATAATCAGAAAATATGCCATCTCAAGACGGAAAATGTCCTTGAATTCGGAAGTAAGAAAGGAGGGATAGATGAAAGGTATTTTTCGATGGGCACTTTATATCACTCTTGTTTTTACCGCGTTTTTCATGAATACGGGCGGCGTTTTCGCAGCCCCATTGCAATTCAGCACATCGACTCAGTTTCTGTTCGGAGATGACGACCTTGGAGACAGCCAGACCATTCTTTCGCAGTACCTGAGATTCAGCTACAATCCTGAGGGGAAGAAATTTTACGTTACCGGCTATGGCCGCTTCTGGCAGGATTTCGCGAATGGAGACATCAGGGATGATGATTTTTCAGGAAGGCTCTACTATCTGTTTCTGGAATACAGGCCGACTGATACCCTCTCCCTCAGGCTTGGAAGGCAGTTCATGGCCTTCACTGCAGGGAACTCCATCATGGATGGGCTGAGAGTTGACGTGCACAATATCGGTCCTGTGGGAATTACCCTTGCTGGAGGCCGGGATGTGGTTTATTCCCTTGACTCGGAGTCTTCGAGTGCAGACAACTATTTTCTCGGAGTCGATATTCACCTCAACAAGATCAAGGCAACCCAGCTGGGTCTCAGCTATGTCAGAAAATATGATGAATGGGATCTCGCGAGAGAAGAGTTCGGCATGAATTTCAGGTATTCTCACAAGTATGTAAGCCCTTACACGGAGATACGTTATGACAGGCTCTCATCGACGGTTGACGAGGCCACAGCAGGCATAGACCTCTACCCCACAAGCAGAATCCTGATCAAGGGTGAGTTTTATCATTCCTACCCAACCTTTGATTCAACATCCATATACAGCGTCTTTGCTGTCGACAGGTACGCGGAATACCTTTTGCGTGCTGAATACAGTCTCGATTCTCCTGTGACGCTCTTTGCATCTTATACGAAGCAAAGATATGAAGACAGCGAGAATGCCGACTCCTTCGCGGTCGGCACGAGGATGAGCCCTTTGGACAATCTCACGGTCAATGCCGCAGTTGATTATCGTAATGGCTATGGCGGAAACCTCTGGGGGTTTGAAGTTTTTGGCGACTACCGGATAAAGAAAAAGCTTCTTGTCTCGGCAGGTATCCAGTATGACACCTATAAGCGTCCTGACGAGTCCGGCAATAATTACGCCAGTCGATACTGGCTGGGAGGCAGCTGGTCTGCAAGCAAGAATATCTCTGTGAGCGCGAGGATTGAGGATAATATTAATGAAAACTTCGAACACAGATCCTTAGGAAGAATCGCCATTAACTGGAACCTGTAGGGAAAGGAGGAAGCGTGATAAAAAAGATACTGCTCATAATTATTCTGCTCCTTGTGCTGGCCCCTGTGGCATGGTCTCTGACAGGCCACGCTGATTACGGGACAACCATGGAGATCAAGTTTTGTACTGAATGCCACGTCCTCAACAATGTTGAACCCAATCACGGCTCTTTCTGGATGAGAGACCACCGGTTGTATAAAGAAAAGCTGCCGAGCAATTGCAATGACTGCCATCAGCATTCTTTCTGTCTCGATTGCCATACAGGAGGCGGGATTGACCGTGACTTACATGTCTCGAACTTCGGTGTTGACTATATGCCCAGGTCCCACAGGACGGATTTCAGGGAAATACATCCCATAAAAGCCCTTGATGATCCGAGGTCATGCGTGCGCTGTCATGATGCTGTAAAGTTCTGTGCAGAATGCCACGACCGGTTCCCCAAGGGGACACTAAACATCAAGTCCCACCAGATGCTGGGACCCAATGGCCAGAAATATGGCTTTGCGCTGGGTGAGCATTCCAGGGAGGCTCGCAAAAACCTGCAGTCATGCCAGTCCTGTCATCCGGACGGTGACGTCTGCATTCAGTGCCACAGCAGCGGAAAGACCAGTCCGCACCCAAGTGGCTGGAACAAAATAAGGGGCAGGCTTAAGCGTGCCAGTGATGAAAGGACATGTCTGAAATGCCATCTGCCGGGAACCTTTTAAAATACGTAAATAAAGGAGGAAATTGTATGAGCACGAAGAAGTTTGGTATTCTGATACTTTGTATGCTGTTCCTAACTTTGTCACTGATCAGCTGCGGCTCTTCCAGCAAGGACAGCTCAGGCGGTGGAGGAACTGCCCTGCTTGGCGGTGTGAAGACTGTGGGAGATACAGCCTGCTTTCAGTGCCATGCGGCAACAGCCGACCCGCTGACCGGCGACACCTTTATCGAACAGTATAAACGTTCCACTCACGCTGAACTCGGCTGTGAAAGCTGCCATGGCGGAGGCGCTCAGCACAATGGTGTCGGCCCGCTTCCCTATCCCCAGCCCGATGCCGCACGCTGCGCCATGTGCCACGACGGAGTTACCGTGTTCATGGGCAAAGTTGCACCGTTGAGCAGCTCCCCCAACTTCCAGAACGGCAACCACGCCAACCCCTTTAGCGAGGAAGAGGCGCATGAAGCCAAGTGCAGCCGTTGCCACTCCCACGAAGGAGCGGTAATTCAGGGAACAGCCGGTTACACGGGCGACAAAACGATTCTGGACAATCCGGCATATCAGCCTGTTCTCCCCAGGGACCCGGAAACGTTCAATACAATCGAGTGCGGAACCTGCCATGAGCATGGCGGCAACCTTCGTCAGTGGACAACTCGCAATGCCGACGGCAACATCGTTGCCTGGGACCCCAACAAGAACTTCGTCAACGACCAGATTGACCTCTGCACCGGCTGCCACACCTTGACTACCAACGACGGCGTTCTGATCGGCAGCGGCAACACTCTCAGTATAGCAACCGGCACAGGCACCAGCGTAGATGTACCGACGGCGCCGTTTTATCACAATACCCGCTGGTTCCGCACGCTGCCCTCTACCCATTATGACCAGCCTGCGTCTATCGCAGTTTCAGGCGGTGTGATCGAAGGATACAATGTCAGGAAGGTAACTGAGAATGTCAAGAATCCATGTTTTGACTGTCACGGACATGAATACAAGACAAACACCCGCGCCCTCGCTGACAGACCAGAGCGTGGCGGTACAATCTTCACCGACTGGGCACAATCAGCGCATGCCGGGGGATTGCTGAGCCAGAAAGTGGCTGCTGCTGCAGGCTTGTCAGGCACCGCGCAGGTTGACGCGGTCATGAAGGCCGGGGTAACCGAGGAAACCGGTGCTGCCTGGGTGCATTACGACTGGGATAACAGCACCGGCAGCTCCAGCGACCGTAAGGCTTGTCAGCGGTGTCACACCTCTACGGGTGTTTCCAATTTCTTAAGCAACCCGGCGAGCTATAATGCTGCCAACAACAGCTTCACGCATCTGTCTGGCTGGACGTCTTCGAACAAGACCTCACCCCAAAATGAGCTGCTCTATTGCTGGGGCTGTCACAGCAATCCAGGAACCGGCACGTTGCGCAACCCGGGTTCGCTTACGTTCACCTACACGAATAATGCAACAGCCACTTATCCTGACGTTGGGCACTCAAATGTCTGTGTTGCATGTCACACCGGCCGTGAGACAGGCGACAGCATTAAAAATTATCCAGCTACTACTGATTTCAGCAACATCGGCTTCGTCAACTCCCACTACCTGTCTGGCGGCGGCACAGTGTTCGAAAAAACCGGCTACACGTACGGCGATAGAAGCTATGATTCGACGCCGGACGGCTTTCTACACGACAAGCTTGGAGTATCGGCCACTGGGGAGGCTGCTGCTGATGCCTACATCGCCGACAACAACCTCAGCAAGAGTGGCCCCTGCGCAGTCTGCCACTTAACGAGTCAGGAACTGGGGCGCAAAAGCTCTCATGCCTTCAGTCCCTTTACTGAGTATGCTGAAGGGGACGTAGCACTCAACCCTGTTTGCGTTAACTGCCACTCTACCCGCGGCGCTGGTTCAAATGCCAAGGTCACCTGGTTCGAGGGGACCTGGAAGCTCAGGGCCGATGCCGCACTGGAGGCCCTCAAGGGCCAGCTTGCTGTCAAAGGCTTCAATTTTACAACTAGTTATCCGTATTTTGCGAATAAAAACTGGCTTTCCCCAGGAGATACGGATACTACCGGCAATACAACCGGGAAGCACAATATGGGGGCAGCTTTTAACTACAACCTGCTGGCCCATGACCCCGGTGCCGTGGCCCACAACCGCTACTATGTCCGCCGTCTTATCTACGACGCCATCGACTGGCTGGATGACAATAGCCTGAATTACTCGGTTGGAGCTACCTTGAACGCACTTGATCCAGCGGGAGCTCCTTACAAGGCCGACGCGATTACCTTCCTGATCAAGGGTGGTGTACCAACAGGAGCTGCAACAGAGCGGTATTAATATCAGGTTTGTCCATTTAACTCTAGATGCAAAAAAACCCCGGAGAAATCCGGGGTTTTTTGCACTACCCTGCCTCAGCTTGACAAGTGAATCGTTTATTTTGTTTTGCATGGTATCGGGGTGAGGTCTTGCTGCTTAGGGTTGAATAATGTATCCGCAGATAATCATCAATCTCTTTCCCCCTTCCCCCGGGAAGTTACACTCCAGTTGCGTCATAGTAAAATGTTACCGAAGGATCGTTGTCCCGGTGTTAATTTTGATAGCATAGCTCAAAGATCTTTTTGAGTTTCTTCTCCATGGCCTTTCTCAGATGAAAAGGGTTAAGAGTTGCAAACAGATCAGAGAGCTTTTTCTTAACCTCAGCTTTGATATACGGTGATTCTATAATTCTCTGATAAGGCGTCTTTGGACTATCATAACGTTTAATTGTTTTGGAGGCAATTCTCTTTTTTTCTATGAGTTTCACAGATGGGCAGAAGAAGTTGTGAAAGAGTCGCCACTCTGTTTTGTAAAGCTCATTGAGTAGCGGAACTATCTCTGGGTTATCGAATCTGTGATAGCCAAGCCACTGCCTTACATGGGTCCAGTTTTTCTGTTCGACATGGGCGTTGTCATCCTTGTGGTAGGCCCTGCTTCGGGTAAACTGCACAGGATGTTTCCTCTCAGTAAAGTGTCTCAGAAGATGATAGTTGAGGAACTCAGAGCCGTTATCGCTATCAAACCCCAGCAGGAGAAAAGGCAATGATGCCTCGATATCTTTGATCTGCTCCATTACTGCTGTTTCTCCTTTGCCCCAGACCGCCCTCTGCTCTGTCCAGCCAGTGGCTATATCTACACAGTCGATAGTAAAGGCAAACATGCCTGCCATGGATGTGCCGCAATGAGCAACAGTATCAGCCTCCAGAAATCCTGGCTGGCTCTCATCCCACTGGTTTGTCTTTATCGGTATTTGTTTCCTTAATAGCGTTCCGGGTTTTGTTGTGGACTTGCCGCGTCCTTTGTACTTTACTCTGACAGGTTTCAACAGCCTGTCAATGCTTGACGGGGAGATCCTCTGGAGGGCTTTAATCACTTCTTCTGTAAGATCGCCATACTGCTGTGCATATCCGGGCAACCAAAGCGGTAATACTGCCTTGAGCCGCTTGGAACACGGTAGGTTTGCCGCCAGCCATATCCGCTTGATAGGGACAAGGATTTCCTCTGTCTGGTATACCGGAACTCTGCCTTTCTTTTTCTGCTTGGGCTTGATAAATCGTCTGAACTTCTTCAGCAGTCGTATGGCATGTTTTCGATGGTATCCGCAGGCAGAACAGAATTCGTCCAGTATAAGCTTCTTCTGCTTACGGGTACCTGCCTTGTACCTTTGATAAATTGCCTCAAGATACTCTCGCTTCGATCGTGAACTCATTAAAACTGCCCCTTTCAATGCATGTCTTTTCGGTAACATGCATTATGAGTCAACGATCCTCTTTGTTTACTCCTTTCGGTAACATTTTTTGTGAGTCAATTCGCACTGTGGTTTCAATCTTGTAAAAACAACACTTTGTCATTATAATTATTGCAGAAAAAGCATCTGATTTGAAAAAATGGGGGATCAAAAAATGAATCGTCTGCAACAAGCTGAAAGTCTGTTTGTAAAATTACTGGTAGTCGTAGTATCTGTTGTAGGTATTTCTCTTATTGCTGCAGCACCGGCAGAGGCTGCACCGGTCAGGGTGGGCATTGTTTCCGGTGGAGGAGCCAGTGCGGCCAATTTGGCCAACCAGCTCAACGATGACACGTTCTTCGATTTTAATGCAGTTGTCATCAGCCCTTCAGATGCTGACACCGCCATAGAACTGGCAGCCTATGATGTTGTTATTCTGGGTGATTCCGGTAACAGCGATAATGGGTATTCAGCACAAATGCTCGCCGCCATCCGCGCATGGATGGACAGCGGTGCTGGAGTAGTCACGGTCGGATGGTATGTATACGGTGCTAATTCCTATGCTGGACAGACGTTTATTGACGCAGACTATATTACACCAATTAATCTCGCAGCAGGGGCAGGATATGATTTCCAATCTGACGGAATCTTCCATGTAGATATCAACACCCATCCCATCACTAATGGAATAACTGATTTCCCGATCAATGGATGCTGCCTTGAATATGATACGGCACTTGACAGCGGCGCATTCAACCTTGGTTCACCTGGCAGTAATCCTTCAGGCTATGCATTGGCGTATCAGGAAACCAATGGTCGGTCAGTTTATCTCGGGAACCTCTATCTTGCAAATACCGGATATTCACAGGAACCTTATACCCGGACCGGCATACAGGACCGATTACTTGAGCAGGCAGTTTTTTGGGCTGCAAATGGCTACCCTAGTACCTCGACTGTTCCGGCAATGAATGAATGGGGCCTAATAATTTTCGTCCTGCTCGCAGGTCTTGGTTCAGTTTATTACCTGAAAAAACAGAGAAAAGCGGGTAAGGTCTCTTTAAATATAACGTATAAAAAAGGCGGAAAAAATCCCGCCTTTTTTACATCACTGATTTACTAATATTCCTTGCTATTGTGTTGCAGGTCCCTTCGCGCCAAGTCTTTCCGCTTTACTGCGAGCAATTTTTACTACTTTTTCTGTGCGTACCCAACATTTTTCATGGCATCCTCTATCTCGCCGAGAACAGCAGGATCATCGATCGTCGAAGGCATGGGGTATGGCTCGCCATCAGCAATCTTCCGCATCGTGGCGCGGAGGATCTTGCCTGATCGGGTCTTGGGGAGACGCTTCACAACACAGGACTCCCTGTAACAGGCGATCGGTCCGATCGTGTTTCTGACCATCTGCGAAAGCTCTTTCCTTATGTCCGCTGCTTCCTTGTTTACTCCTGCCTTCAAGACTACCAGGCCGAGAGGGAGCTGGCCCTTCAGGTTGTCGTGGACACCGATGACAGCACACTCGGCAACATCAGGATGGGTCGCTACAACCTCCTCCATCTCTCCGGTAGAGAGCCGGTGTCCCGCTACATTAATTACGTCATCAACCCTTCCCATGATAAAGACATATCCTTCTTCATCGATATATCCGCCGTCGCTGGTAAAATAGTAGCCGGGAAAAAGCTTCAAATATGATTCAATAAACCTTTGATCGTCATTCCATAAGGTCGGGAGTGTGCCGGGCGGGAGGGGGAGTTTTATCGTAACAAGCCCTTCCTGTTTCGCTTCCAGGCTTTTCCCTGTTCTGTCCAGGATCTGAACGTCATAGCCCGGGACCGGCTTTGTGGATGACCCCGGCTTAATCGGAAATTCTTCAATCCCCATGCAGTTCGCTGTAATCGGCCATCCGGTCTCGGTCTGCCACCAGTGGTCGACGACCGGCTTTTTCAGGAGTTTATAGGCCCAGTGATAGGTATCGGGATCGAGTCGCTCACCTGCGAGGAACAGACACCTGAAATCTGAAAGGTCATACTTCTCAATATAATCGCCATTCGGGTCCTCTTTCTTAATGGCACGGAATGCTGTTGGTGCTGTAAAAAGCACCTTCACCCTGTGCTGGGAAATAACCCTCCAGAACGCGCCCGGGTCAGGCGTACCGACAGACTTTCCCTCATAGAGGATGGTAGTGCATCCGGTGAGAAGCGGTGCATAGACAATATAGGAATGCCCCACGACCCATCCTACATCAGAAGCTGACCAGAACGTATCACCCGGTTTCACCCCATAGATATTTTCAAGACTCCATCGGAGCGCAACAGCGTGACCGCCGTTGTCACGGACAACACCCTTGGGTTTACCGGTAGTTCCTGAAGTATAGAGGATATACAGCGGGTCAGTTGCTTTCACCGGGGTGCAGCCCACCGGCTCGGCCTTTGCCATGAGTTCTTCCCAATCAAGGTCCCGGCCGGAAATCATCGACGCCTTCACCAGGTGTCTCTGAAAGACAATACATTTCTCGGGCTTGTGGTGCGCCTCCGCAATCGCCTTATCCAAAAGCGGCTTATACTCGATCAGCCTCTTGATCTCGACAGCGCCGGATGCGGTGATGATCAATTTCGGTTTCGCATCATCGATCCTGATCGCAAGTTCGTGGGCTGCAAATCCGCCGAAGACAACCGAATGAACAGCTCCGAGACGCGCACAGGCAAGTATCGCGAAGACAGCCTGTGGGATCATCGGCATATAGATAACGACCGTAGTCCCCTTTTCGACGCCCTGCCCCTTCAATGCCCCGGCAAACTTCGAAACCTGATCAAGGACTTCATGATAGGTGTATTTTTGTATGGTATTTGTTACCGGACTGTCGTAGATGAGCGCGATCTGGTCTCCACGTCCGTCCTCGACATGTCTGTCAAGGGCATTGTAGCAGGTATTCATTTCTCCGCCCGCAAACCAGCGGTAAAATGGCTTGTTCGAATCGTCCAGCACCTTGTCCCATTTCCTGTACCAGTGGATCGCCTCAGCCGCTTCTCCCCAGAATCCCTCCGGATCCTGGATGCTCTTCCGGAAAACCTCGTCGTATCTGCCCATCTCATTTCTCCCTTTATCTTTTCTCGAATTAAACTATTATCCGCACAGAGCGCATACTGAGGCTGCAGTATTGTAAGAAATACTGCCGGAAAACTTCAACGCCCGGGCACATTAATATAAAAGCTGCAGTCAGTAAAATCAAGCAGAGCAAGATTTTTAAAGCGAAAAAAAACGGGAGGTAACCCCGTGGCAAGCACGGGGAATTTTTAGTTAAAAAGCTGATCAGGTGAGAAATGAGGTCGGATTTTCGGTTTTATCTTGACGTCTTATCCGACCAAACATATGAAGAACGGCCTGTCTGAACTCCTGCCCTCTGTCTGCCGCTATTCCTGCGCTGCTGGGTAAAATGACGCGGCGGTTGTTTAGATTCTGTATCCCGCTGCGACTCGGACGCGTTGTAATCAAAGCCTTCAACCGTACGTCGCTCGATCGGAGTACCGAGTAACCGTTCAATATCACGTACAATGTCCATGTCTTCCCTGGTCACCAGGGTAAACGCATCGCCGTTGCGTTCAGCGCGTCCTGTTCTGCCAATACGGTGGGTATAGGCATCGGTAGTGCTCGGGATATCGTAATTGATCACGTGCGAGACCTGATTGACATCGATGCCGCGGGCAGCGATATCAGTCGCAACCAGTATCTGGAATGTACCCTTGCGAAAACCGTTCATGGCAGCCTGTCGTTTCGCCTGTGAGAGGTTGCCCTGCAAAGAGGTAGCTCCATAGCCATGCTTCGATAGATGATCTCCCAGCCTTTTTGCCCGATGCTTGGTGCGGGTGAATACGAGTACTGATCCGCTTCCGGTGCTGCGAAGCAGCTCAAGCAGAAGAGGTGTCTTCAGATGCTGTCTGACCGGGTAGAGCGCATGGCTGACTGTCTCAACGGGAGCGCTTGCCCCAATCTCAACAGTGACCGGGTTAACAAGCACGTCATTGGCCAGATGCCGGATCTCCTTAGGCATGGTGGCGGAGAAGAGCAGGGTCTGCCGCTTGATAGGGAGATGTTTGAGGACCCTCCGGATGTCCGGCAGAAAACCCATATCAAACATATGATCTGCCTCGTCAAGTACGAGCACCTCGACCCGTGAGAGGTCGATTGTTTTCTGCTCAATATGATCGAGGAGCCTGCCCGGACAGGCAACGACAATCTCAACGCCGCGCCGCAGTTTTTCGATCTGAGTATTTATGCTGACACCGCCGTAGACAGTGGCACTCCTCAGGCCGGTCTTCATGCCGAGGCTGCTGATCGACTCTTGTATCTGTTCTGAAAGTTCCCGTGTCGGTGCAATAACAAGGGCACGGACATGCCTGCGGCCTCCCTGCATCAACCGGTGCAGAATCGGCAACGCGAACGCTGCGGTCTTGCCGGTGCCTGTCTGCGCCAATCCCATAACATCTTTGCCCTGGAGGACCGAAGGGATCGCCTGCACCTGAAT
Source organism: uncultured Nitrospira sp. (assembly GCA_963746295.1). GTDB lineage: Bacteria > Nitrospirota > Thermodesulfovibrionia > Thermodesulfovibrionales > UBA6898 > JAOUFP01. The sequence continues at coordinate 51,135 of CAVVAQ010000029.1, forward strand.
GGGTGTGGGCGAAGCATATCCTGAGGCCTTAATGCCAGCCGCCACAAGGGGGTGAAACTGAAAATTCTGAAATTCCATAAAACTCCTTTTTTCTCTGTTCGGGGGAAAAAGACGCGGGGTATTCGGTGGTTACACTGTCGTAGTTTTCATCCGTGTACAGCTAATGTGATGATATAGAGTAGCAATTTCGCTAAAAAACTGTCAAGAAAATACTTCCGGTTATTGCGGTTCGCGTTCTCTCGTCTTCTTTGGAAGAAAAGCCTCGCAGAGCCTGCGCAGGACGGTTTTTTCCTCATAGAAGCGCTCCCAGACCCAGTTCCAGCCTTTCTGAAGCGTATCAGCGCTCATTCTCTTCGGCTCATACACCACATGGCAGCCGTTATAGTGGTTCCAGTCATGGTCGAAGATTCTTCCTTCCTGCGTAAGCCTTGAATGGAGAGGCGATTTCGGATATGGGGTAACAATCGCGAAATCCGCAAGGATAAGGTCAGCAGCAAGCGCGAAATCAACGGTCCGCTCAAAGATCATCTCATCGTCAGCATCAAATCCAAAGGCAAAAGTTCCGAATACGCCTATCCCCGCGTCCCTGAGGACACTTACATTGCGGAGGTATTCATCGGTGAGCCGGACATGGTCCTGCCGGTAGTCGATATCATGTATCTTCATATCCTCGCGATAGTGACCTGGGAGGTTTTTGTCTCTGAAGGACTGATAGGTATTTTCATAGAGATGGTCAAACCCGACATACAGAAAGGCACAACCGCTCCGTGACATGGCCGCGACGAACTCAGGGTCATCGGCCATTCTGAGCGTCCCTACACCAATCCATTTCTTATCGATCTTTTCAAGGCGATCCATGAGTTTCATGAAATAAGACCTGTTTTCATAGATAAGGTTATCCACGATAAAAACGTTCTTCGCACCGACAATATCCATCTCACCCATAACATCTTCAACCGGACGCGAGCGTAACCTGCGGCCGTAGAGAGCCGGCACATTGCAGTGTTCACAGGCATAGATACATCCCCGGGTCGTCTGAATAGTGTCTATGGCCCGGTCTCCGTCAAAAGACCGCGAATAGCCCTCAACCTGAAGCAGGTCCCGCCTCGGAAATTTGCCGGTAACACAGAACTCTCCGATAGTCCCTGAGGCCTGGTATTCGGCATCGAGCCTTCCCCTGGAGAGGTCCTGACATACCCTCCCCCAGACTGCCTCGGCCTCTCCAATAACAACCGCGTCCGCGTGACAGCGGGCTTCATTCGGGAGCAGGGTCGGGTGGATCCCTCCGATTATCACCTTTCTTCCCTGTTTCCGGAATTCATCACAGATCTCGTATGCCCTTCCCGCCTGCGCGGTCATCGCAGTTACCGCTACAAGATCGGCATCCATCGTAAAATCAACGGGTTTGACAAACTCGTCGACATAGATAATCTCATGGTCATCCGGGGTAAGACCGGCGACCGTAAGCGGTCCAAGTTGCGGCAGGTGATATGGCCAGTGAGGGAACTTCTCCCACTTCGGACTTATGAAGACAATCTTCACGTAATTTATTCTCCCGGGGTTGTTATGAGAGGCATGGAAAAGCCCGTACCGTTAACGCTTCTACCATATCTCAAGCTGCCTGCAAATGCAAGAACACGAATATAAACTCATAATTTATACAGACATTTTTCTGACTATTTCCTGCGCTCCTGAAAAAAATTTCTGAGCAGCCCGGAACATTCATTCTCAAGCACACCCGAAACAACCTCAATCTGATGGTTAAGCCTTTTGTCACTGAGAATCTTATACAGACTGTCAACCCCCCCTGCCTTTTCGTCCCTGCAGCCATAAACCAGACGTGCTATCCGCGCGTTCACAAGCGCGCCAGCGCACATAATACACGGTTCCTTGGTAACGTAGAGGGTGGCTCCGGCCAGACGCCAGCTGTCCGATATTCTGGTAGCATCTCTGAGTGAAAGTATCTCCGCGTGTGCGGTTGGATCTTTTGAGTCTTCCCTGAGATTATGTGTTGCGCTGATAACTTCTCCGTTGAGTACGACAATAGCACCGACCGGGACTTCCCCCATCTGAAAAGCAAGGCCGGCTTCTTTCAAAGCCAGCCCCATAAAATAAATATCCTGTTCGCTTACAAGCACTCGTTCACGTAATCAGTGGCGCGCCCTGAGGGATTCGAACCCCCGGCCTGCAGATTCGTAGTCTGACGCTCTATCCAGCTGAGCTAAGGGCGCACTACTCTTTAAATTAATTAGGTTATCCTTTTTTCAATCCACCTTTCAGCACAATGCTATAGGCCGGATGTTCAAAAGGATGCATCGTAGGAAATTTTGCGTACAGCCACCCCTTGAAAACCTCTTTGTCATTTTCGAATATCTTGACTCCGACTGCGGGGTTGTTCTGTTCATTGGAGCCTGAAGTAATCGTAAGACCGTCCATCCTGAAGTCAGGCAGATATTCACCGACAGAAACTTTCAGATTTGAGTTGGGAACTTTAAAATCACTGCTGAGATTTACCGTGTATTCCTGCTGCTTGTTGGCCTTCTTGTCAAGTACTACAAGAACTACTCCCTTCCACTTGCCCTTGACAGACTCGGGGATAACAACCGTCTTCTCTCCCTTTGGTACAACAACATTCATCTGTCCACCGGGCGCTGCCTGCTGCTGTCCAGGCATACCATGCGGTGCCGGAGGCATTCCCTGCCCCGCTCCAGGCATGCCTGTTTGCGGTACGGGTGGCTTTTCCTCTTTCTTCTTGCAAGCTCCTGCTGCCAGAAGAAGTGAAAGACTGCATACAACTGCTAAAATCTGCTTCCTCATAAAGTCCTCCTTGATTGAAAATACGTTGTCCTAATATGGCGGAGAGGCAGGGATTCGAACCCTGGGTGGGGTATTACCCCCACAACCGCTTAGCAGGCGGCTGCCTTCAGCCGACTCGGCCACCTCTCCCAAAGGAAAATATACTACCAGTTCGGCTTTTTTTTGTAAAGAAATGGGCCCCGGATCATAACCCGTCCCCGGAAGAAAAAACTTTCGAAATGGAGCTATTTCTTCTGCCTGCTCTTGTAGTCCTCGATCGCCTTTCTTAATGCATCGGCACCCAGATTCGAACAATGCATTTTTTGAGGAGGCAGGCCATCCAGAGCATCGGCAACAGCTTCCTTTGATATTCCGAGCGCCTCCTCCAGTGTTTTGCCTTTTACCATTTCCGTAACCATACTGCTCACCGCAATAGCAGAGCCACAACCAAACGTCTTGAATTTCGCATCAACAATCCGGTTGTCTTTGACCTTGATGTAGATCTTCATGGTATCGCCGCAGGTCGGGTTACCTTCAATACCTACGCCGTCAGCATCTTCCATATCTCCTACATTTCGCGGATTGGTAAAATGATCCATTACTTTTTCACTGTACATGCTCCACCTCCCTCTTCTTCTCCCCATCCTTGCGCAAAAGGAGAAATCTCTCTTAACCTTTTAATAACAGCAGGGAACTCCTCGATCAGATAATCCACATCGCCGGAAGTATTCCCCGTTCCAAGACTGAATACTATCGATCCCTGGGCGAGACCTGCCGGTATGCCCATTGAAAGCAGTACCGGTGAGGCCTTTAAGGCCTTTGACGAGCAGGCCGAACCGCTTGCTGAAAAAATACCTTTGGAAGCGAGCAGAAGAAGCATCGCCTCTCCCTCAATAAACTCTACACAAAAACTCACGTGACCAGGCAATCTGTTCTCCCTGTCACCGGTCAGGAACACATTTTTGACCTCCGACATGGCCTTGATAATCCGGTCTCTCAGCGGCCGCAGATAGTCAATCCTTTTCTGCAGCTCTTTCTGGGCGAGTTCAGCCGCCTTGCCCATGCCAACAATAGCAGGCACGTTTTCCGTACCCGCCCTTCTGCCTGTCTCCTGGATGCCGCCATAAATAAGCGGTACGATTCTCAGACCCTGCCTGACAAAAACCGCTCCCGCCCCTTTCGGCCCATAGAACTGATGCGCAGCCATGCTGAGAAGGTCGACGCCGAGGTCTTTGACGTCAACCGGAATATTGCCGGTAGAGGCAACTGCATCGGTATGCACAATGATATTATGCTCTTTGGCGACCTTCGCTATTTCTTTTATCGGTTCTATGGTGCCCACCTCGCTGCTGGCATGTGTGACGGATATCAATATGGTCTGTTTGGTGATCGCCTTTCTTACGGTTTCAGGGTCCACAAAACCGTTTTTATCGACAGGGAGATAGGTAACAACAAAACCGCTTTTTTCGAGAAACCTGGCCGAATTCAGGATAGAATGGTGCTCCATCCTCGAAACCAGAATATGGTTGCCTTCATTCTGCTTCGCCAGGGCGATGCCCCGCAAGGCAAAATTGTTCGCTTCTGCGCCGCTTGCAGTAAAAATAATTTCCGCGGGCTTTGCATTGACAAGACCCGAGACCTGTTCCCTCGCATCTTCTATCGCCTTCTTCGCCCTGCTGCCATATTCATAGATACTGAGAGGATTCCCGAACTCCTCTTTGAAATAGGGCATCATCGCCTCAAGGACATCGGGATGGAGCGGGTTTGTTGCAACATGGTCAAAATAACATTTCTTCATGGTCACCTCGCCATCTTCTTGATATAAAATTTAAAAAAATCAGGTGTCTCTTCAATCCCGAGGAACTCATTGCCGGTCTTTGCGCACCAGGCCGGGATATCTTCGAGTGCCCCGTCATAATCGGTCATTATCTCGAGTATCTGTCCCTGTTCAAGCTCTTTTATCTGCTCTTCGAGTTTCAGCAGATGCATGGGACACATCATATAAACGATATCTGTTGTTACATCCGGCTTCACATTCTCTACAAATTTCATAACGATAGTTTAAGGGGCAGTTCCCGCGTCCCACCCTTTTTAATCCTGTTTTTTCCGGTGACCCTGGTCAGTGGCTGACTCACAAGAAGATCTTTCAGGGTCATATTGTCGAGAAAGGCCTCAATCTTTTCACCAAGAGATTTCCATAAAAGGTGTGTAACACATCCGTCGATTCTCAAACATCCTTCCTTCGGGTCAAGACAGGACGTTATGGCTACAGGTCCGTCAAGCTCCCTGAGGATTGCTCCAATGCTGACATGCTCCGGGGCTTTATTGAGCACATAACCACCTCCAGGGCCTTTCACGCTCCTGATGATCCCGGCCTTTCTCAGGGTGTTCAATATCTGCTCCAGATATGCCACTGATACCGATTGCCTTATCGAAATCTCTTTTATCGTAACAGGGCCAGAATGATACCTGTTGGCTATTTCGAACATGGCCCGAACACCATACTGGCTTTTTGTAGACAATCGCAGCATGATTTAAATTATAATAGTTTAGTATTTCTGTCAAGTATTATTCAGCTGATAGGGTTTTCTAGTCACTGCTGGGTCTATCATAAGCGATCGGCGGAGTTATGAGGAGATACTGACTGTAAGAAGGTCACCGGGTACGATACTATATTGCGACGCAGCACTCCCCTTATAGATAAACAGCTCCAGATACCCGGAACTGTTCAGTAAAGCAGAGATCGTTTCAGCCTCTGTCTCGGAATAGAATGACACGAAACGCGCATCAACCCCTTTGAAGGAGATTTTCAAAGCACCTTGTTTCAGTGACATGGTAAGCCCGTTGATGTCCGCTTTTCTTATATTCGTGATAGCATTTCCGAACCTGTCTATAAGAATGACCTCTCCTTTAAGTAGATGATCTGATTGCCTCACCGGGGCGGGAAGGTCGATCTCATGGTAATCGGTAATTATTTCACCGAAATAGCTGATGTCTTTTCCGGTTGAAAGCCATGCTGCGGACGGGGCAAAAACATCTCTTCCCTGAAATGTAGGACTGTCTTTCATAAGAAATAAATGATCTGAAGTTATTCGTATTACCCGGAGATATTCCGGCGCCTGCCTATAGACATAAGAAAATACCCCGTTGTCAGGACCGATAAAGTAATGTTCACCGGCAGCCACAAGAATCGGCCTTCTCTCTGAACCTACTCCCGGATCAACGACAACAAGATGGACAGAATTCTTCGGAAAATAGTGATAATGCATCCCGACGATAAAGGCAGCTTCCCTGATGCTCTGCGGACTGATATTATGGGTGAGGTCTACAATATTTACCTCAGGATTAATGCCATAAATCACGCCTTTCATTACACCGACAAAGGGGTCGGCATACCCGAAATCAGTTGTCAACGTTATAAGCGGCTTATGCAATACGCACCGTCCCGGTCAAGGAATTGATATCCTCTATCCCGTATGCCTTCATATATTCCGTTATTCCATCAAGAATTTCGATCGTTGCTGTCGGATTTACGAAGTTTGCGGTGCCAACTGCAATAGCCGCAGCTCCGGCGATTATGAACTCTATCGCGTCCTCCGAGTTCATGATACCTCCCAGACCTATGACCGGAATCTTCACCGCCTGTTTCACCTCATAAACCATCCTCACCGCAATCGGTTTCACAGCAGGACCGGACAAGCCTCCCCTGATGTTCGCCAGTCTGGGCTGCCTGGTCTGTATGTCAATGGCCATGCCTGTTATCGTATTAATGAGAGAGACCGCGTCAGCGCCCGCATCCTCAGCCACTTTTGCCATGAGGGCTATATCAGTCACATTCGGAGAAAGTTTGACGATAAGCGTGAGGTCGGTTTTCTTTCTTACCCTGCTGACAACTTCATGGGTGACCTTTGGATCAGTACCGAAAATACTCCATCCTGCCTGTTTATTCGGACATGATATGTTCATCTCAAGGCCGTGAATTCCGTCCACGCTGCTCAGCCTCGAAGCAGCCTCAGCGTACTCTTCTACTGAATCGCCGAAAAAATTGACTATGACCGGGGTACTGAATTGTTTCAGAAACGGGATCTTCTCTCTGACAAACCTCTCTATACCGATATTCTGGAGACCTATTGCGTTCAACATACCGGACGGTGTTTCAAATATACGCGGAGTCGGGTTCCCTTCCTTCGGCAGCAGGGAAAGCCCCTTGACTACAACAGCACCCAGCCTGTTCAGATCTACAAACTCTGCGTATTCCTCCCCATAGCCAAAGGTGCCTGAAGCCGTCATGACCGGGTTCCTGAGTTTCAGCTTCCCAATGCAGACTTCCAGCTTCATCTCATCACCATACAATTTCCTCTGATTTGAAGACCGGGCCTTCCTTGCAAACCCTCTTATAACCGCTTTTTGTCTTTACCACGCATCCGAGACACGCCCCGAGACCACAGGCCATATTCTCTTCCAGGGAAACATACGCAGTTATTTCTCGTGAAGCAGCGACCCTCGAAACAGCCGCCAGCATCGGTTGCGGCCCGCAGGCATACAATACATGCCTGCTGACAGCCTCACGCGCGTCAGTTAAATACCTGTCCAGATGAGCAACAATAGTGCCTTTTTCCCCGAGCGAACCGTCATCAGTTGAAATATATACCTCCTTGCCCATATCCCTCAACTCATCCAGCAGAAATATCTCATCCCCGGTCCGCGCTCCATAGAAAAGAGACATTTTTCGATGATGGGCATGGAGAAAAGGGAACACAGAGGCGATGCCTATTCCACCTGCGATTACCAAAGGCACCTGTTTCTCCTGAGGAAACAGGATAATGGGTTCCGAGGGGACCAAGGACATTGACGGTATCGTCTTTCTTCATCTCCTTTAAAAGAGTGGTTCCCCTGCCCTTTATTCTGTAGAACAACTGAACGCCGTCGGGAGTTCTTCTGAAAAGACTGAACGCCCTTTTGAGGAGGGGATCGTTTCCCCTGTTGACTTCGATCATATAGAACTGGCCGGGAAGAGGCTCTGCTGCGCTGTGAGGCAAAGTCAGAGTGAGGAGGTTATGATTTCTGTTTAAGGGGACATTCTCTTTGATTCTGGCAGTAAAATATCTACTCAAAGGTTATCTCTAATATCTCATATTCAATGGTTCTTGCAGGCGCCTTTATTACTGCGGTATCACCCACTTCTTTCCCTATCAGCGCTTTGCCCACGGGCGAGCTGATTGATATCTTTCCGTGTTTTACATCAGCTTCTTCAGGCCCGACAAGAATGAAGATGTACTCCTCGTCCGCCTCTGTATCAAGCACCCTGACTTTTGCCCCAAAGCCGACACTGGACTGTTTAATCTTGGACGGATCGATGACCTGAGCCATCGCAATTTTGGATTTAAGCTCGTCTATTCTGCCTGCGATAAACGACTGCTGCTCTTTTGCAGCATGATATTCGGCATTTTCAGACAGGTCGCCATGAGCGCGGGCTTCTGATATGGCCTGTATATTCTTCGGCCTGTCAACTTTCATAAGCTTCTCAAGTTCATCCTGAAGTCTTTTGAATCCTTCAGGGGTAAGCGGTATTCTCTGCACGTTACTCCTTCCTGTACGAACTTACGGGTAAAATAATGTAACACTATCGCCCTGTTTTTTCAAAGCCCGGCAGCTATTGACTAAAGCTTTTCTATTCATTACTCTAGACTGACTCATCAATAAACTATACTCTGGACCCGTATGCTGCAGGCAAACAACAGCATCCTGTTGTTCATTATTTTATATATTATGGTGATACGGGTTCATGTCAGGAGGGAATTATGCTGTTTTCCAAAATGTTTATACCGACCCTGAGAGAGGTCCCTGCCGATGCAGAGGCGATCAGCCATATCCTTATGTTACGGGCCGGCTATGTGAGGCAGCTCGCCACCGGCTTATACATGTATCTCCCCCTCGGTTTGAAGGTACTGAATAAGATCATTGGCATTTTGAAGCAGGAAATGGATGCGATCGGCGCACAGGAAATATCGCTTCCAGTGCTGCATCCCGCGGAAATATGGCAGCAGACCGGCAGATGGGACGCTATCGGCGACGAGATGTTCAGACTCAAAGACAGGACAGGACGTGACATGTGTCTCGGAATGACGCATGAAGAGATAATGACCTGGCTCGCTTCCCGTGAAATCCGCTCATACAGAGACATGCCGCAGGTCTGGTACCAGATACAGACCAAGCTCAGAGACGAGGCGAGACCAAAGAGCGGGATCTTGAGAACCAGAGAATTTTTAATGAAAGACAGTTATAGTTTTGATGTATCTGAAGAGGCCCTCGATAAGAACTATCAGCTCCACGCAGAGGCCTACCATAAGATATTTGAACGGTGCGGGCTTGTGTTCCTTATGGTAGAGTCAGACCCGGGCATGATGGGAGGAGGTGTCTCGCACGAGTTTATGTCACCAAGCCCTGCCGGCGAAGACGAGGTCGCTTTGTGCAGTACGTGCGGATATTCCGCAAATGTTGAGCTTGCCCTGTCTACTCCACACCAACCGGAGACAAAGGAATGGGAAAGGGAAGAGGTTCACACACCCGAAAAAAGGACTGTGCAGGAGGTTGCAAACTTTCTGAAACTCGCCCCGCAATACTTCATCAAGAGCATACTGGTAATCAGTGAAAACGGACCTGTTCTGGCGCTCGTGCGGGGGGATCAGGAACTTCACGAAAAGAAACTCTCCAAAGTCATCGGAAACCACAGGCCAGCTCAAAAAGTGGAAGTAAAGGAGATACTCGGGGTAGAGGCGGGTTTCATTGGTCCTATGGGACATAATTTACGAATAATCGCTGACAGCTGCCTGAAAGAGGGCCTCTACGTCAGCGGAGCAAACAAACCTCACTACCATATCAAAGGAATAAGGTCCGGTGCGGATTTTACTGCTGAATGGCATGATATTCATACAGCAAGGGCTGGAGACTTCTGCCTGAAATGCGGCTCTGCCTTAAAGGTTGAGCGGGTAATTGAAATTGGCAATATCTTCAAACTCGGCACAAAATATTCCGGCGCTTTAAAGGCTTTATTTCTTGATGAAAACGGGCTGGAAAAACCAATTATTATGGGCAGTTACGGCATTGGTCCTGCCCGTATTGCTGCTGCAGTTATTGAGCAGAATCATGACAAAGACGGGATCATCTGGCCTAAAAGCATAGCTCCCTTTGATGTTGAAATTATCCCCCTCAACATGAAAGATCCAATGACAACGGAAACCGCTGACAAGATTTACCAGGAGCTAATGGAAAAAGGACTTGACGTTCTGATGGATGACCGTGATGAAAGGGCAGGAGTCAAGTTTAAAGACGCTGACCTTATCGGCATACCGCTCCAGATCATCATCGGGGAGAAGAACCTCAAGGAAGGACTTGTGGAGATTAAGGACCGGAAGACCAAAGAAATAGTTAAAGTAAAGTCTGATGATATCATATCTAAGTTGTTATAATATAATAGTTTTATTAATTCAACAAAAAAAGCTTTCAGATATTTCATAGACAGTCATATCTTCTTACGCCGCCCTGGAGAGCGACAAGCTTGTGTGCAACAATTGGCTAGAGCTAGGCAATTACAATTCAGATCAATCCTCTGATGACCCTTCGTTCTGTGATCCGGCTGCCGTCTTCGGCGTCTCTTCAGCATCTGCGCCCCCGGTCTCCTGCGAAGGCCCGGGTTTTGGTCCGTGCTTCGGACGACGTCTTCCCCACGGCCTTGATCGCTTAGGCCTCCTCCCGGACTCTGTCCCTTGGCCAGCTGTATGATCAGCCTGAGAACCTCTATCATTTTCAGCATTGTGCCCTGTTCTTTTCTCTTCGCCGGTCTGCGCCTTTTCTTCCTGAATCCCGACGACAGTTCCCGCATGGTGAACCGGGGAAGGCCTCGCTGATGTCTCTTCACTCCCGGCCTCAGCCTGTACAGAATCTGCAGCAGCTTCGCCTGTTGTCTCGAACCCGGGACCAGTTTTCTGGCCATACTTTGAACGGCGCCTCCCGCGCGATCTAGGTCTGCGCTTTGCTCGTCTCTCAGTCTCCGCCTTCTGGCCAGTCATGTCTTCAGTTCTATAGCCTGTTTCATCCTCAATCCTGTCCTCAGTTTTCTGTTCGACCTTATGTTCAGGCAGATGTTCGGCTCTTCGCTCAGTTCTATGTTCTGTTTTATGCTCTGCCTTGTGGCCGGCTTTTTTCTCCGCAGCAGCAGCGGCTTTTTCCTCTTCGGTCTTTTCCACGCTGATATTATATTGACCGGGAGAAAGCTTTGTGTCCGCTGTGAGCCTGATGGACACCTTGTCCTCTTTCTCGATCAGGGAGATCTCGTCCCTCTTCATATTAACAAGATAATTCAAACTTTCTACCGGCAGTTTGCAGGTTATAGACAATATGCCGCCCTTGGCTGCAAGCGTATGTATTTCTCTGAGCGCGGTTATGGCAACCATCTCGTCGGTCATAATAATCCCGGCCCCGTTGCAGCTTTCGCATTTTCTGTTGATCGATTCGAAATAGGCTGTCCTCATCCGTTCCCTTGTCATCTCGATAATCCCAAACTTTGATATGCCGCTGATTTCCGTGTGGGCCTTGTCCAGACTCAGGGCTGTCTTAAGCCTTGTTTCGACATCCCTCCTGTTCTTCGAAGATTCCATATCAATGAAATCTATCACGATGAGGCCGCCTATGTCCCTGAGCCTGAACTGTCGCGCCACTTCATCCGCTGCCTCAAGATTGGTTCTGAGGGCCGTAGCTTCGACATTCTCTTCCTTCCTGCTCCTTCCGGAATTAACGTCTATGGCGGTGAGCGCCTCGGTTTTGTCAATTACCATGTAGCCCTTTGAAGGCAGATACACATATCGTTCATTCAGCCTGGCGATCTGCTCTTCTATGTTATGTTTCAGGAATATGGGATTCCTTTCCTTATAGAACTTTATATTAATTTTGAGCCAGGGCAGGGTTTTTGACAGAAACTGCTTCGTATTCTTATAGGCTGCCTGATCGTCAATCAATACCTCAGTCACATCGTCGGACAGATAGTCACGAACGGTCCTCACCGCAATATCCTGCTCTTTATAGATGAGCGCCGGCGCAGAGACTTTCTTTGATTCAGCCTGTATCTTGCTCCAGAGTTTGGTAAGATACTTGAGGTCATTCGAGAGTTCTTCACTGGTCTTGTCGCTGCAGGCAGTCCTCAGGATAAATCCCATGTCCTTGGGGAGTTTCAGACTGCCAAATACTCCTTCAGTCTTTCCCTGTCTTCCCTGTCCTCAATCTTTCTCGATATGCCGACACGCTGCTGCCCCGGCATCATGACGATATACCTGCCGGGGATAGACACATAGGTCGTAAGGCTTGCCCCCTTCGTATCCCTCTCGTCTTTTTCAACCTGCACAATAAGTTCCTGACCTTTTTTCAGAACATCCTGTATCCTCGCCCTCTTCCCTTCAGCCTTCTTCTGGAAAAACTCCGGCTTGATCTCCCTCATCTGAAGAAAGCCCTGCTTTTTCTGTCCAAAATCCATGAAGGCAGCCTGAAGGCCGGGTTCTATCCGGCTGACAGTGGCCTTGTAGATATTCCCCCTCAGATGCTCTCTGCCTGCTGCCTCGACATAAAAATCAACAAGCAGGTCACCGTCAACAATAGCAACTCTTTTTTCTTCTGAATGTGCGGCGTTTATCAATATCTTTTTTTTCATCTTCTTCCTTACATTAATTCGTTATTATTTTCGCTGTCAGAATCTTCAGTTATGATACTTGTTTCAGGATGTTTATGCACAAACTGTATTGATTCACTCAACAAAAGCTCCGGATATTTTACTGTCGCCTCAATAATCTCGGCAAGAGGATAATCGGAAAAATGCCCGTCAGGGAACTGAATACGCATGAAGCTCCGTTTTAATAAAAAACAGCGTCTGCTGTGACCGTCCTTGTCCGGCAGGCGAATAATGACGTGCTCACTGTCGACCTCAAGATTATAACGCCTGACCAATTCCTCAATTTCTTCCACGGGAAAACAGTCCTGCCCTCTTTCATTTACGAGGATGCCCGCTGGATACCCTGCCTCTTGAGGCGGGGATAAAAACAAGCTATCCTGTAAAAAATCTTCCTTACTCGCTAAACAGACCCCGTCTCTCGGGACGGGGTGCCTGATTAAGATAATATCATAATCACAAAAGAGGGGCATCATCCCTGGGCGATATCATAATCGCTGCCCAGATAGCGATCGGTTCCGGACTGATGTCGTCTATCCCGTTCGGAAATGTCTTCATGAACATATCCCGGTTTCTCAAGTAACGCAATACCATCGCGTCTGTCAATTCCTGAGGGACAGACTGTGCTATTTCTTTGTCGGAACCGTCGGCTATCTTTCTTACCAGTTCATTGATGTTTTCACGCTCTCTGGTGAGCAGGTCCAGGTTCTCTTCTTCCGTCCTTTTTTTCGTCCTCTGCAGAGAAGCAGTCATCTCCGCCGGAGTCAAAATCTCCTTCATCACCTCTACGCTTTTTTTAAATATCTCTTCTGCTTTCATGGTTATCTCACCCGCGATTCAATCCCGTTGTTCATGCTGCAGAGTGAGGCACTATGTACACGTACCTCATACATTAAACCTGAAATTGATAATATCCCCGTCCTTTACTTCGTAATTTTTTCCTTCCAGCCTCAACAGCCCCTTCTCGCGGGCTCCGGCCATGCCCCCGCAGGCCATAAAATCATTGTAGGCTACAAGTTCAGCACGTATGAACCCTCGTTCAATATCTGAATGGATCTTCCCGGCGGCCTTTTGCGCGTTCAGCCCGCGCTGGATCGTCCAGGCCCTGACTTCGTCTTCGCCTGCGGTGAGAAAAGAGATAAGCCCGAGAAGGTCATAGGAAACGCGTATTAATCTGTTTAGTGCCGGCTCCGCAATCCCGAGGTCATCCAGAAAAACCTCTGCCTCCTCAGGGGAGAGCTGAGCAATTTCCATCTCTATCTTGCCGCATAAACTCAGGATTTTAACCTGTTTGCCCTTAAAAATCTCCTCGAGTTCGGAAATCACCGCAGCGGTTTTCCCTGAAGCGATATCTGCCTCCGCAACGTTTAACACAATAACTTCCGGCTTGATAGACATGAACTGCAGATGCCTCATCACCTTCTGTTCTTCGTCGGAGAATTCAAGGTCCCTGAGGGGGATTTCATTTTCAAGGTTCTCCTTGCATTTCAGAAGCACCTTTTTTTCTGCCTCATCAGGCTTCTTCCCTCTTTTTTGCCCCTGTTCCATCCGTTCCAGCCGTTTATCAATCAGCTCAAGGTCCCCGAAAATCATCTCAAGCTCGACAGTCCCGGCATCTCTTTTCGGATCTGTGTTGCCGAGAGGGTGAACGATCACTTCATCTTCGAAACCCCGTATTACATGCACAATCGCATCAGCATCCTTTATGAGATCAAAGACCTTCTTGTTCTGTTCGATATCTCCCTTTGTCAGCCCCAGGTAATCGATATACTCCACTGTCGCATAGGTTGTCTTCTTCGGATGATATATTTCCGTAAGGTCCTCCAGCCGCTTGTCCGGCACCTTAACCATTCCGATATGGGGCTCTCCCGCCTGTGTCGGGTATATCGTGGTCTCAATATTCAAACCCGTAAGCGCGTTGAAGATGGTTGTCTTCCCTGTATTCGCAAGTCCTATAATCGCTACTTTCAATATGTTCTCCTTCAGTTGATTTTTTCAAAACGTATTATAACCGATTCAGTGACGGCTTTTCTTATGAAACACCGGCATCCAGGTTGACTTTCTCAGGAACCGATGATTAAACTTTACGTCCAGGCATACATTATGAAGAAAGATCTGATACAGATACTTGAGCATTCTCTCGGGTCACTCGGCATAACAATCGATTCCCCGATCGAGATCGAAATCCCGAAAGAGGAGGCTTTCGGCGATGCCTCCACTCCCCTGGCAATGGGACTGTCCAAATTGCTGAAAAAAGCCCCGAAAAAGATCGCTGAGGATATCGTCAACTCTATCACAGATAAGAGTTTTTTCAAAAAAATCGATATCGCGGGCCCGGGGTTTATCAACTTCACCTATACAGACTCCTATCTCCAGGCTTCATTGCAGAATCTGCTTCTTTCCGGGCAGTCGTTTCTCAGGGAGGACATTGGCAAAGGGAGACGAATTCTTGTTGAATTTGTGAGCGCAAACCCGACGGGTCCTCTGCATATAGGACATGCACGGGGTGCTGCAGTAGGCAACAGCCTTTGTAATCTCCTCGAAGAATTTGGGTTCAACGTCGAACGGGAATATTATATTAACGACGCGGGCAGACAGATAAAAATGCTCGGACTTTCCGTCTATGCAAAATACCAGCAAATCCTCGGAAGAGACTTTGAGTTTCCCGCAGACGGATACCGTGGCCAGTACATCGAAGAAGAAGCCTCTGCATTGCATGCCTTTGCCGGCGTGAAATATAAGGACATTCCTTTCGAGGAATGCGGGGCAGAACTCACGGAGTGGGCATATAAGAGGATGCTTGACCTGATAAGAAACGATTTGACTCTCTTCGCTGTTAAAGAGTTTACCAGTTGGGTAAGTGAAAAACAGCTCCATGAAAAAGGAGAAGTCTTAAACGCACTTGAGGCGTTACGCGCAAAGGGTCATTTATACGAAAAAGATGAAGCTGTCTGGTTCCGCTCATCCGAGTTCGGAGATGACAAAGACAGGGTAGTAATCAAGGGCGACGGCGAATACACCTATTTTGCCTCTGATATCGCATATCACAAAGACAAGCTTGACAGGGGATTCGACATCATTATTGATATCTGGGGCGCTGACCATCACGGGTATGTCCCCCGGATCGAATCAGTAATGAAGGCCTTTGGCTATGACAGTTCAAAATTCCAGGTCATCCTGGTCCAGATGGTCAACCTGCTGAAACACGGAGAACCCTTCCAGATGTCGAAACGGGCCGGCAACTTCGTGACGCTCAGTGAGGTGGTCGACCTTGTCGGGGCTGACAACACCAAATTCATATTCCTTACGAGAAAAGCAGACAGCCATCTGGATTTTGATATTGATGTTGTGACCGCCACATCTGCTGAAAATCCGGTCTATTATGTGCAATATGCCTACGCGCGCATTAACAGCATTCTTAAAAACGCAGAGGAGAAGTCGGTTGATATCAGTTCTGTAAAGGACATAGAACTTTCCCTCTTGTCCAATAGAGAGGACCTCTCATTAATCAAAAAGCTCATCTCCTACCCGATGGTCCTCGAAAATGCCGCCCGTTCCTATGAACCTCACCGGATTACTTTCTACCTCCAGGAACTGGCAAAGGTGTTTCACTCGTATTACCATAAATATAAAGTCATAACAGACGACATCGATACAACAAAGGCAAGACTTGCCCTTTGCCTGGCCACAAAAATAATCCTGTATGATGCACTCACCATACTCGGAGTGACATCGCCTGAAAAAATGTAACTTTTTTTTCAAAAAAAAGTCTTTTCCGAATATTTTCTGTTGACACAGAAGATGCTATATTGGTTAAATATTGCACCATGTTAAACAAAACTGAAAAAATATGGATGGACGGCAAACTGGTAAACTGGGACGACGCAAAGATCCATGTGCTCACCCATACTCTTCATTACGGACTCGGCGCGTTCGAAGGAATCCGCTGCTATAAGACGGATAAAGGTTCCGCAATCTTTCGCCTTGACGAGCACGTAGACAGGCTGTTTGCATCTGCCGGCATCTACCTGCTCGAAATCCCTTTTTCCAAGGCAGAAATTAAATCCGCTATCATAAAGACGGTTACGGCAAACAGACTCAGGGAATGTTATATCCGTCCCCTTGTTTATATAGGATATGGCGCTATGGGTCTGTACCCGAAAGAAAATCCGATCAGAGTGTCGATTGCGGCATGGCCATGGGGGGCCTACCTTGGGGACGAAGGTCTCGAAAGCGGCATACGGATTAAGGTTTCGTCCTTTACCAGAAACCAGGTAAATTCGACAATGGCGAGGGCAAAAATATCCGGGGCCTATGTCAACTCCCAGATAGCCAAAAAAGAGGCCATAGCCTGCGGATACGATGAAGCGCTCCTGCTTGACGCTGAAGGGTATGTTTCCGAAGGAAGCGGTGAGAATATCTTTATTGTCAGGAATAATGAGATCAAGACTACCCCTCTGACTTCAATTCTTGAGGGTATCACAAGAGATAGTGTCATTCAGATCGCAAAAGATATCAAAATCCCTTTACGGGAGGAACGCTTCACCAGAGACGAAGTCTATATTGCGGATGAGGCGTTTTTTACCGGTACAGCCGCTGAGATCACCCCTATCAGGGAAGTGGACGGCAGAAAGATCGGCATCGGCAAACGCGGCAGAATAACCGGAAAACTCCAAAAGATCTTCTTCGATATTGTCAAAGGGAAAAACAGGAAATACGAATCCTGGCTTACACGGATATAGTTTTCAGCCATAAAAAAAGGCCCCGCTGATAGCGGGGCTTTTTTTTTATTAAACTTATTTCTTATGACATTTTCCGCAACTTGCGTCGTCTTTCTGACCGAACGCCTTCGTGCCGTTATGGCATGCACCGCAACCCTTGTCATTGCCGTGATCTTCCTTGGTCATCTTAAACGTGCCCTTCTTCATCTGGAACAACTTGGTATGGCAGTCGTTGCACTTCAGACCCTTGTCCGCATGTGTCTTGCCGTCAAACACGACTTTCCCCTGTCCGCCGCCTGCAAATTCAACAGACTTCCCGGCAGGAGTTGCAAACGCACTGCCGACAAAAGCAACTGCAACAAGAATAGTTACAAGCAATACTGTTATACGCATTTTTTCACCCCCTTCCATCAATGAAATATCTGTTTCCTGTTTTCCGGAAACAATTTATACTAGCCGTTATTATATCCGATCACACTCCTGGAATGCAAAATATATTTTCCTCGCGAAAAAAACACAACGCATTCAGAAAAATTACCTTAGCAGTATATACTAATAATGAATATGACTGTCAAGAATAAACTCTCATGCATTGCTTTCTTGAATTGCATCATGCTAAACTTATGGGAAATTTCAGGAGAACCACATGTCTGAAGACATTCAAATCGGCTTAACCTTTGACGATGTATTATTATTACCCGCAAAATCAGATGTGCTTCCGAAAGATGTTGATCTTCAAACAAATCTGACGAAAAAGATAAAGCTCAATGTGCCGCTGCTGAGTTCTGCAATGGACACGGTGACCGAGGCTGCCCTTGCAATAGCGATAGCGCGGGAAGGGGGCATCGGCATCATTCACCGGGCCATGTCGCCTGAAAAACAGGCCAATCGAGATCGATAAGGTCAAAAAATCAGAAAGCGGTATGATAACCGACCCCATTACCGTATCACCCGACGCTCCCATTTCAGATGCGATGGCACTCATGGAACGATACCGGATCTCAGGTGTCCCGGTTACCGTCAAGCGGAAAACTTATCGGAATACTGACCAACAGGGACCTGAGGTTCGAAACAAAGATCAATAAAAGAGTTTCCGAGGTCATGACCAAAGAACGTCTTGTCACAGCCAGCGCGGGGACTACACTTGATGAAGCAAAAGGACTTTTGCATAAATATAAAATAGAGAAACTTCCGATCGTTGATAAGGATTTCAGACTCAAGGGACTCATAACAATCAAGGACATCGAAAAGCGCAAGAAATATCCTAATTCAAGCAAGGACAAATTCGGGAGACTTCATGGTCGGCGCTGCTGTTGGCACAGGTGCCGATACCATGCACAGGGCTGAACTTCTCATTAGTACCGGTGTGGACATCCTGGTAATTGATACTGCGCACGGACATTCAAAGGCAGTCATCACCACGTTGAAGGCGATCAAAAAGAAATATTCGATCGAAGTTATTGCAGGGAATGTGGCAACAGCCGATGCCACGCAGGACCTTATTAAGGCAGGGGCAGATGCTGTCAAGATAGGAATAGGTCCCGGTTCCATATGCACAACGAGGATCGTTGCCGGCGCAGGAGTGCCTCAGCTTACCGCAATTAAAAACTGTTACTCGGTAGCCAAAAAATTCAATATCCCCGTGATCGCTGACGGAGGGATTAAATATTCCGGCGATATCGCAAAGGCACTCGCGGCAGGGGCCAATTCTGTCATGATCGGAAGCCTTTTTGCGGGAACGGATGAATCTCCCGGGGAGATGATGCTCTATCAGGGAAGGAGTTACAAGGTGTACAGAGGAATGGGATCAATCGGCGCAATGGCAACAGGGGACAAAAGACCGTTACCAGCAGGAAGGGGTGGAAACTCCCAAACTCGTACCTGAAGGCGTTGAAGGAAGGGTCCCTCATAAAGGATCCCTGTCTCATACCGTCCACCAGCTTCTTGGCGGTCTTCGTTCCGGCATGGGATATTGTGGCGCAAACAATCTTTCCGACCTGAGAAAAAAGGCACGGTTCATTCAGATTACGAACGCAGGATTAAGAGAAAGCCATGTGCATGACGTTATTATTACCAAGGAAGCGCCGAATTACAGTCCTGAATGGTAGCAGCGAAGACAGCTATTCGGTAGTCAGTTCTGAGGAATCTTAAGATACCATGGCATGAGCCGAATGCTATCCCGTAAAAAACTGCTTCAGATCCCTCAAAGGAGAAATATTTAACATTTATGCATGAAGATAAGATACTTGTTCTTGACTTCGGCTCGCAGTATACCCAACTGATTGCGCGCAGGATAAGGGAAGGAAAAGTATATTCTGAAATATTCCCCTTTAATGCATCGATCGAAAAGATAAGGATTTTCAATCCGAAAGGTATTGTCCTCTCCGGAGGACCATCCAGTGTCTATGAAGAAGGTGCTCCGATGCCTGACATGCAGATTTTTCAGCTCGGCATACCTGTCCTCGGCATCTGCTACGGCATGCAGCTGATGGCCCATCATCTCCGCGGCAAAGTGGCCACGTGCCTCAAAAAGAGAATACGGCCAGGCCGAATTGATCGTGGACAACGACGTCGATCTCCTTGGGGCATATCCCAGCAGACGAAAGTCTGGATGAGTCATGGAGACAGGATTGAAAAGATACCGGAAGGCTTTTCAGTTATAGGGCACACTGACAACTCGCCTGTCGCAGTCATGGCCGACAGGGCGAAAAGATTATTCGCACTTCAGTTTCATCCCGAAGTTGTACATACTATTGAAGGAACACGTATTTTACACAATTTTGTTTATACCATATGCCGGTGCGAACCTACCTGGGAAATGTCCTCATTTATTGATTGGTCTGTTGCTGATATCCGGTCAAAGGTTAAAGGGAAAAAAGTGATTTGCGCATTGAGCGGCGGAGTCGATTCTTCTGTAGTCGCGCTGCTTGTTCACCGGGCTATTACTCATGATCTTACCTGTATCTTCGTCGATAACGGCCTGTTGAGAAAAGGAGAGGTCGAGAAGGTAAGAAAAACTTTCGAGGACCATTTTCATATTCAGTTGTTATATATAGACGCACAGGGAGAGGTTCCTTGAAAAACTGAGAGGCGTCACTGAACCCGAACAAAAACGAAAAATCATAGGGAATGAGTTTATCAGCGGTATTTGAGGAAGAGGCAAAAAAGATAAAAGACGCGGAATACCTCGCGCAAGGCACCCTTTACCCCGACGTCATCGAAAGCGTTTCCTTTAAAGGTCCCTCGGCCGTTATCAAGAGCCACCACAATGTCGGTGGTCTTCCCGAGGTCATGAAATTACAGCTGATAGAGCCGTTACGGGAACTCTTTAAGGATGAAGTGCGGGTGCTGGGACAGGAATTAGGCCTTCCTGAAGAGATCTGCTGGAGGCACCCCTTCCCCGGACCCGGCCTCGCCATACGATGCATCGGGGAAATCACCCGTGAACGACTTGCTGTCCTGAGAGAGTCTGATGCTATCGTACTTGAGGAAATCAAAGCCGAAGGATTATACCGGTCCATCTGGCAGGCCTTTGCGGTCATCCTTCCCATAAAAAGCGTGGGGGTTATGGGAGATGAAAGAACGTATGAGAGCGTTGTCGCAATCCGGGCCGTTACCAGTCTTGATGGTATGACCGCGGACTGGGCCAAAATTCCATATGAGGTTTTGGGGAAGATTTCGAACAGGATAATCAATGAAGTGAAAGGGGTAAATCGTGTTGTCTATGATATCACATCCAAACCCCCCGGAACGATCGAATGGGAATAAGATAAGAGGTTCATAAGACCTGGCTAACTCATGGATATACATGCATATTTAACAGAAAAAAGAAATGCGGTTGATGCCTTCTTCCACAGCTATTTCAGGGAACAGAGAAAACCGCCTGTCCTTCAGGAAGCGATGGTGTATTCACTGTTCGCGGGAGGAAAAAGGATCAGGCCTATTCTCGCATTGGCATCGTATGAGGCCTGCGGAGGAGACCCCTCAGAAATAGTCCCGTATGCTTCTACTCTCGAATTGATCCATACCTATTCCCTGATCCATGACGACCTTCCCGCGATGGACAATGATGACCTCAGAAGGGGGAAACCGACAAACCATAAGATGTATGGAGAAGCGATGGCCATACTTGCAGGAGACGCCTTGCTCACTGAAGCGTTCGGTATTCTTTCAGACCCTTCGTTGTCGGGCGCAATGAAGGAGGCGAGCCTGTTGCGGGCATTAAGAGAAATCGCCCTTGCTTCAGGCCTGAGCGGGATGGTCGCCGGTCAGGTGCAGGATATACTTTCGACGAACTCCGTACCGGACCACGAGACGCTGGAATTCATCCATACCCACAAAACAGCGGCCCTCATTCGCGCCTCTGTCCTGATGGGGCCGATATTCTGTGAAAGCGGAAAAGACATTTTCGATGCGTTGTCAGAGTACGGCAGCAATATCGGCCTTGCCTTTCAGGTGATAGATGATATATTGGATATAGAAGGAGACGCGGAGGAAATCGGGAAGCCGGTAGGATCCGATGAGAGAGCCAATAAAATGACCTATCCAAGCCTCTATGGTATAGAAACCTCACGGGATATAGCACAAAGACTTATTTCTTCCGCTGTTTCTTCGTTGGGATCATTTTCAGAAAAGGCGGACCCGCTCAGGGAAATCGCAAACTATCTGCTTGCCAGGAAGAGCTGATGCTACTTGAAAAGATAAATTCTCCACTGGATCTTAAGAAATTATCTTTGGAAGAACTGCTAACGCTCTCTGATGAACTCAGGACATATAATCATTCAGACGGTTTCGCTCAACGGCGGACATCTGGCTTCAAGCCTCGGGGTAATAGAAACAACCATCGCTCTCCACTATGTCTTCAATACGCCAAAAGACAAGATAATATGGGATGTCGGCCATCAGTCTTACAGTCACAAGCTCCTCACCGGGAGAAAAGACCGGTTTTCAACGATCAGAAAAGAAAACGGACTCTCCGGATTCCCCAAAATTTCAGAGAGTGAATACGATGCCTTTGGTACCGGCCACAGTTCGACCTCTATCTCGGCGGCACTCGGTATCATTGAAGGCAGGGACAAAAATAAGGAAGATTTCAAGGTCATCGCGGTTATCGGTGACGGGGCCATGACTGGAGGCCTTGCTTTTGAGGGATTGAATAACGCCGGACATCTGAAAAAAGACCTCATCGTAATACTGAACGATAACGAGATGTCTATATCTCCGAACGTCGGAGCCCTTTCCGCTTACATGAACAGAATCCTGACCGGTGAATTCTACAGAAAATTCAAAAAAGAGACAAAATCCTTTCTCGAAGGCATTCCGAAAGTCGGCGGACAGGTGGCAAAAATCGCACAAAAGGCCGAGGAGACAATAAAGGGTATCCTGCTTCCCGGTATGCTCTTTGAAGAGCTCGGATTTGATTATGTCGGGCCTATTGACGGCCACAATACCGAACTCCTGATAGAGACCCTGAAAAGAATAAAATCCTCGACCTCCCCTACCCTCATTCACGTCATCACAAAAAAGGGAAA
This sequence comes from uncultured Nitrospira sp., assembly GCA_963746295.1. Taxonomy (GTDB): domain Bacteria; phylum Nitrospirota; class Thermodesulfovibrionia; order Thermodesulfovibrionales; family UBA6898; genus JAOUFP01. Next base: position 73,898 of record CAVVAQ010000029.1, read on the forward strand.
GGGATATGAATTCTCAGAAAAAAATCCCTGCACCTTTCACGGTGTCGGCCCTTTTGAGCTTGAAACAGGCTCTCAGATAGGCTCAAGAAACAGTATCGGCTACAGCTCCGCGTTCGGCTCATTTCTGGCCGAATTTGCTGAACATGACCCAAAGGTCATTGCTATTTCCGCGGCAATGAAAGAAGGGACCGGATTGAATTGCTTTGCAGAGAGATTTCCCGACCGGTTTTATGATGTGGGCATTGCGGAACCGCATGCGGTCACGTTTGCGGCCGGTCTGGCCTCCCGCGGGCTTAAGCCCGTTGTGGCAATATACTCAACATTCCTGCAGCGTGCCTATGATGAGATAGTCCATGACGTCTGCCTGCAGAACCTGCCGGTTGTGTTCGCTATTGACCGCGCCGGCATCGTCGGAGAGGATGGCCCGACGCACCACGGCTTGTTCGACATCTCGTATTTGAGGCATATTCCCAATCTCGTTTTTATGGCTCCCAAAGACGGCGCTGAACTGAAGCAGATGCTGGAATTCGCTCTGCAGCATCAGGGCCCTTCAGCGATACGATATCCGAGAGGAAAAATACCCGACCCCGCTCACTCCAGCCCGGGAATTAATCAGGGGAAGCGCTGAAATCCTGAAAGACGGCACGGATATAGCCCTCCTTGCCATAGGAAGCTGCTCACTGCCGGCCTTACAGGCGGCGAAAAGACTCGAAAAAAACGGCATCAACGCCGCAGTGATAAACGCCCGGTTTATAAAACCTCTTGACAGGGAGCTTATTGTGTCAATCGCGTCCCGTATATCCAAAATCGTCACGATCGAAGAAAATACTCTGGAGGGCGGCTTTGGGAGTTCGGTTCTCGAATGTCTGAATGATTCCGGCATCTCCGCAAAAGTGAAGAGGCTCGGTATCCATGACCGCTTTATTGAGCAGGGGCAAATGGACAGTCTTCTCGCAAAATATGGTCTCGATGAAGAGGGGATATACATCGCGTCGTTGTCCTTTCTGAGAGAGCCTGTGTTGAGCATGTGAAACTATTTCATTTCTTTTTCAATGCACTGACAGGAAGGCCGAAACCTGTTCCCTCACTGAACAAAATAATGAAAAACAAGGAACGACTCGATTTACTCATAGTTGATTGCGGTCTGGTGAAAACCAGGGAACGCGCCAAGGCATTGATCATGGGGGGGAAGGTAGACGTAAACGGTTCCACAATTTTAAAAGCAGGCACCCTTATCAGCAGGGATGCGCAGATCGTCCTGAAAGAAGGGGATATCCCCTATGTAGGGAGAGGTGGTCTCAAGCTTAAGGCAGCTTTGGATTTCTTTCATATCGACCCCGGAGAAAAAATCGTCATGGATATCGGCTGTTCCACCGGGGGATTTACCGATTGCGTCCTGAAGGGGAACGCGGCCAGGGTATACGCGGTCGATGTAGGTTATGGCCAGTTTGACTGGACACTCAGGCAGAACGCTAAGGTTGTTCTGCTGGAAAAAACAAATATACGCTATCTTGAGAAAGAAAAGATCTCTGATCCGGTTGATCTGACAGTCATTGACGTTTCTTTCATCTCTCTTACAAAAGTCCTGCCGAAAGCCGTTGAATTCCTTGCTGAACAGGGAGAAATACTGGCCCTGATCAAACCTCAGTTCGAAATCGGGAAAAAGTTGGTTGAAAAAGGGGGTGTGATAAAAGACGAGGCGAAACGCCTGCTGGCGGTCGAACAGATTAAAACGTTTGCTGAATCCATCAGTCTCGAAATTACCGGTATTTTCGAATCTCCGGTTCACGGTCAGAAAGGCAACAGGGAATACTTTATTTATCTGAGGAGAAAGATACATGGAAGAGCCTAAAATCCTGCTAGGACTTGATCTGTCTGTTGCGTCACGGGAGGTCATAGAAATACTTATCGAGGATGCCTCTGAGCAGGATATTTTCGATGAAATCGCTCGGACGAACAAAGACAGGCATGACATCCTTGAGTTCCTCCTGCAGCATCCCGGTATTCCGGAACAGGTAAAATCATTCATCAACGGCATTCTTCAAGCTCGGGCTAAGACTCCGGAAAAAGAAGCAGCCGGGCAACCGCGCAAAGAAGCGAGACCCCAGAACCTTATGCAAAGGATTCAGGGACTCAGCGTTGGTGAAAGGCTGCAACTTGCGCTGAAAGGAGGGAAAGAGATTCGCGGTATACTCATTAAAGACACAAACAAAGAAGTAATGCTCAGTGTGATTGAGAACCAGAAAATTACAGAGCCTGAAATCGAAATGATAGCAAAATCCCGCTCTGTACCCGAAGAGATGTTCCGGAGGATAGCGAAGAACAGGGAATGGCTCAAGAACTACGGTATTGCATTTGCACTGGTAACAAACCCCAAAACCCCACCCGGGATTGCCATGACCCTGATCAGCACCTTAAAATTTAAAGACCTTGTGAAACTCGAAAAAGACAAAAATGTATCGGAACTTGTCCGCAGCTCCTCAAAAAAGCTGGTCTCGGCAAGACGGCCCAAATAATAATCTGACGATCCGTTTGGGCAATTTACAGGATTGTGTTGCATTTTTTTGAGAAATACCATTAAATATTTTGTTTACTATGTAATGCATTCATCATGAACATGAAACAGAAATTCAGGATAGAAAAAATACATACTGAAATAGCCTCCCGGGCTACGATCCGGAAAGTTTTGAATTTTCTCAAGACCACAGAACTTGAGCCGCCCTACCTCCTTGTCGACAAAGCAAAAGTCAAAAAGAAGGTGGACTCTATCGGGAAAAACATAAGAAACTCTGAAGTCTACTATGCTGTAAAGGCAAATCCTGATATAGAAATACTCAGACTGATAAACAGCTTCGGCATCGGGTTTGAAATCGCCTCTGAGGGGGAACTGAGAATTCTTGCGGCGTTAGGGGTAAAAAACGACAGAATCATATCAAGCAACCCGCTGAAATCCTTTAAATTTTTGAAGATGGCAGCTGATTACGGTATCTCCTATTTCGCTGTCGATTCCCTTGATGAGATAAAAAAACTCTGTTTTTACTGCCCGGGATGCAACGTGTATGTGAGACTTGCCGTGCCGAATGAAGGAAGCGAATGGCCCCTCAGCAAGAAATTTGCCGTTGAGATAGAAAGTGCCGAGGAGCTCCTCCTGTATGCGAGGAAGAAAGGACTCAATCCTGTTGGAATCACCTTTCATGTGGGTTCTCAATGCACGAATACCTACAACTGGAACTCAGCCCTTGATAAGGCAAAACTCCTTTGGGACAGGATTGAAAAAAGGGGAATTCATCTTTCGTCCTGAACATTGGCGGAGGCTATCCTATCCGTTATACAAAAGATGTAGTAGACATCAAGGCATAGACAAAAACATAAACAAGCTCATCTATGAGAAATTTCCCAGGAAAACAAGAATTTTTATCGAGCCAGGCAGAGCGGTTGTCGGCGACGCCGGGATTTTTGTGTCACAGGTTATCGGCAAGGCAAAGCGGGGTGACGAAAACTGGCTTTCCATTGACGTCGGGGTTTTTAACGGTCTTATGGAAAGTATCGGAGGCATAAAGTACAGTTACATTGTTGAAGGAGTCAAAGGATAAGAAACTGTGGACCCTGGCAGGACCGAGTTGCGACAGTTTCGATGTAATCGATAAAGATTTACTGCTTCCAGAGCCTGCGATAGGCAGTATCGTCCTGATACTTTCAAGCGGAGCATATACGATTTCGTATGCCTCTGAATTCAACGGATTTTCAATTCCGAAGACCATTCTCATATAGAGAGGAGCATCACCATGATAAAATTTTTTGAAAAAGACCCGTACGCACCCATACAGTATCTCTATGACGTAAGCAAAATCCTCCACAAAAGCAAAAGCCGCTACCAGGACATTATGGTGTTTAAGAACCCTTTTTTCGGCAAGGTGCTTGTCCTTGACGGAGTTGTCCAGATCACGGAAAGAGACGAATTCTTTTATCATGAGATGCTCACGCATGTTGTGATGAACGCACATCCTGACCCGAAAAACATCGTTGTCATCGGAGGGGGCGACGGGGGTACTGTCCGTGAGGTCGTCAAACATAAAACAGTCGAAAAGGTATATTTTATAGAGATAGACGAAAAAGTCATACAGGTATCAAAAAAGTTTTTCCCCGGCGTTGCATGCGGCATGAAAGACAGCCGTGTCGAGATAAAATGTATGGACGGCGCGGATTTTGTCAAGGGCAGAAAAGCCGATATCGATATAGTCATTGTTGATTCAACAGATATTGTCGGCTTTGCAAAGAGCCTTTTTACCAAAGAGTTCTTTACCTCAATAAAAAACTGCCTGACCGGAAACGGGATGTTCGTGACCCTGTCCGAATCGCTTCATTTTCATAAAGACATCGTGGTTGAGGTTCAGAAGACGATAAAATCGGTTTTTCCTGTCGTGGATCTTTATACGGCAGCGATCGCCACCTACGGGGGAAACTGGTGGACCTTCTCCGTTGCCTCAAAAAAACTCGATCCGAGAAAGATCCGCAGAAATGATGCCCTCGAGACAAAATACTACTGCAGGGATATCCATAAAAACTCCTTTTTGCCGAAAGACATGTACGCTCGGCTCATGGACGGGAAAATCACCTGGTAAGCTCTCATCAGAAGATTTTCTGAAAGCGCTGAGAAGGAGTTCCTGAATTTTTTTACCGGCACAACAGGCACAGGAGGCACACAACTCTTGACACTGGAAACCAATAACTGCTAAATTATTAGCACTCGGACATGGAGAGTGCTAAAGCATGTTAGATGAGAGAAGCAGGAAAATTTTATATGCGGTTATCCAGTGTTACATCAACACGCCCGGACCGGTCGGTTCACGGGTTGTAACAAAGAAATACCAGTTCGGCCTTTCTCCTGCGACGATACGGAACATCATGTCGGACCTGGAGGAAATGGGGTATTTAAGCCAGCCCCACACCTCTGCCGGAAGAGTTCCGACGGACAGCGGATATCGCTTCTACGTTGACTCGTTGTCAGCAGAGAAACAGCAGGCCAATACCGTCCTGACATCGGAACTCAACAAGAAACTGGAGTTTTTAAGGAAAGATATTAATTCTTTTCTTGACGACGCGTCAAAGATGCTTTCAGAACTTTCGCACTATATAGGAATAACCATGTCTCCCAATACCAGCATGACGACATTGAACAAGATAGAACTCCTGAAGTATAGAGACAACCGGCTTGCGGTAATACTGTTTACTGACGAAGGCATCATCAGGAACAAGATTGTCCCGGTTGATCCTGAAACCTCTCAGAGAGACCTGAATCGGATCGCCGAATACATCAACTCACGCTTCAGAGGTCAGTCCCTTGACGAGATAAAGAAACTCATTTTAAAGGAAATGACCAAAGAAAAAGTCCTGTGCGATACGCTGATTTCCGAGGCCATGCGGATCTGCAGAAACGCCTTTTCCTCTGCGCCGGGGAATATTTATATCTCCGGCTTATCCGAGGTATTGTCTCTTCCTGAATTTTGTGACATACATAAAATACGGGCCTTGCTGCAGACACTCGAAGACAAGCATATTATTATCAATCTCCTTGACACGATCGCTGATACCGAAGGCGCCCAGGTACTCATCGGCGCTGAAAACATCCTTGATGAAATGAAGCAGTTCAGTCTGGTTGCCGCCACCTACAAGGAAGGGAACAGGCCTTTGGGCACGGTTGCGATTATCGGTCCGAAGAGGATGAATTATATCGAGGCGATTTCTATCGTTGAATCTACCGCCCGTTTTATTACAAAACTATTATCCTGACGCTTCAAGAGGAAAGGTGAACATTGGAAGAGCAAGATATGAATGAAAACAATGCTGAGACGCCCGCAGCAGAATCTTTTAACGATGAAGCAATAAAGGCCCAGGAACAGCCGGCCGCTGATGAGCTGAATAACAAATACCTTCGACTGTATGCAGAGTTTGAAAATTACAGGAAACGGGTGAACAAAGACAAAGAGGAGTTGGTACGATACGGAAATGAATCCCTTATCTTAGAATTGCTTCCGATTTTGGACAGTCTTGAACTTGCATTAAAACATGCCTCAGGAGAATCTGGCGCGGGGATTGTTCAGGGCGTTGAGATGACACTGAAGGAACTCCAGAGGACACTCGAAAAATTCGGCCTGGTAAAAATCGAGGCCGCGGGCAGGATATTTGATCCGGCCATCCATCATGCGATGTCGCAGGTGGTAAGGGATGACTGTGAGGATAAAATGGTTGCGGAAGAACTGCGGCCTGGATATCGGTACCGTGATAAAGTAGTGCGTCCTTCACTGGTAGCGGTCGCGATGAAGCCGAAGAAAAACGCGTCAGATCAGACATCTGATGAACCAGAGGTTATGAAAAACACTATTAATGAGAACATAGAGGAGGATTAAGCAAAATGGGAAAAGCAATTGGTATAGACCTTGGGACGACAAATTCATGCGTTGCTGTTGTTCAGGGCGGTGAGACCGTCGTTATCCCTAATCAGGAAGGAAACAGGACAACACCCTCCGTAGTCGCAATCACGGATAAAGGCGAACGGCTCGTCGGGCAGATAGCGAAGAGACAGGCGATCACCAACCCTGAAAATACCATTTTTTCGATCAAACGGCTCATGGGAAGGAAATTTGGTTCCAAGGAAGTGGAGCATGCGAAAAAGAGGCTGCCCTACAAAATCGTCGAGGCTTCAAACGGTGACGCCCATGTCGAGATCTTCGGAAAGAAGTACTCTCCGCCGGAAATCTCCGCCATGATCCTGCAGAAACTGAAACAGGCTGCCGAAGATTATCTCGGCGAGAAAGTGACTGATGCGGTAATAACGGTTCCTGCATATTTTGACGACAGCCAGAGACAGGCGACAAAAGACGCGGGAAGGATAGCAGGCCTGAATGTGCTGAGAATAATCAATGAGCCGACTGCTGCGGCTCTTGCCTATGGCATGGACAAAAAGAAGGAAGAAAAGATCGCGGTATACGACCTCGGAGGCGGGACCTTTGATATCTCTATCCTCGAAATAGGAGAAGGGGTCATAGAGGTCAAGTCAACAAACGGCGACACGTTCCTCGGCGGTGATGATTTTGACCTGAGGATACTCGACTGGCTGGTCGAGGAATTCAGGAAAGACCAGGGCATTGACCTGAAAAATGACAAAATGGCCCTCCAGAGACTAAAAGAAGCAGCTGAGAAGGCCAAGATAGAGCTTTCCACGGCGATGGAGACTGAGATAAATCTTCCGTTCGTCACCGCAGATGCAACAGGACCGAAACATCTGCTCATGAAGATCTCGAGGGCAAAACTGGAACAGCTCGTCGGGGACCTCATCGAAAAAACCACCGGTCCGTGCAAGAACGCACTCTCTGACGCAGATCTCGCAACGACGAAGATCGATGAAGTACTTCTTGTCGGAGGCCAGACAAGAACACCAAAGGTACAGCAGACTGTTCAGAGATATTTCGGCAAGGAACCGAACCGTACGGTAAACCCGGACGAGGTCGTTGCAGTGGGCGCTGCAATCCAGGCGTGCAGTCCTTAAAGGAGACGTAAAGGAGGTTCTGCTTCTCGATGTAACACCTCTTTCTCTTGGCATCGAGACCCTCGGCGGCATATTCACCAAAATCATCGAACGAAATACGACGATCCCGACAAAGAAGAGCCAGATATTCTCGACTGCATCTGATAACCAGCCGGCGGTTACGATAAAAATTTGCCAGGGCGAGAGCGAGATGGCAGCCGACAATAAACTCCTCGGCAATTTTGAGCTCATCGGGATCCCGCCTGCCCCAAGGGGAATGCCGCAGATCGAGGTCTCTTTTGATATTGATGCAAACGGCATCCTCCATGTATCTGCAAAAGACCTCGGCACGAACAAGGAACAGTCCATACGGATAACCGCTACCAGCGGTCTGTCCGAGAACGAAATCAAGAAGATGGTTCGCGATGCCGAGTCACACAGCGCAGAAGACCATAAGAGAAAGCAGCTGGTCGAGGCAAAGAATAATGCTGATGCGCTGGTGTATTCTGTTGAAAAATCCCTCAGGGACTATTCAGACAAGATCACCGCGGATGAAAAGAGAGAGATAGAAGAAGCCCTGGAACAGTGCAAGAGGGTGAAAGACTCCAGCAGCGATGAGTCTGAGATCAAGGCTGCAACCGAGAAACTTACGACCGCTTCCCATAAACTCGCTGAACACATCTACAAAACTGCAGGGGCCCAGCCGAATGGGGCATCAGGAGCGGAACAGACCGCAAAAAAGGAAGGCGAAGAAGAGGTCGTGGAAGCCGAATTTGAGGACGTCGACAAGGACAAGCAGTAAAAAATTGTCTTATTGATTCATTTAAGCTAAAATACCCTTTTCCTTTTCAGATAAAAATGAGGAAAAGGGTATTTTAGCAATTTTACATACGGGAAACTGATACATGAAAGATTACTACGACATACTGGGTGTCTCCAGGGATGCTACAGCCTGATGATTTAAAAAGAGCCTTCCGGCAGCTTGCCCTGAAATATCATCCTGACAGAAATCCTGACAACAAGGAATCTGAAGAGAAGTTCAAGGAGATCAATGAGGCGTATTCCTGTCTGAGTGATCCCCAGAAACGTGCCCATTATGACCGGTTCGGGTCTGCAGAGGGCATGGGAGGAGGTTTTCAGACGCCGGGTTTGGTGATATTTTTGAAGATATCTTCGGTGACTTCTTCGGGAATTTCAGCGGAACGAGAAGACAAAGGCCCTCAAAAGGCAGTGATCTCAGGTATGATCTTGGCATATCGCTTTCAGAGGCAGTATTCGGCACAGAGAAAAACCTGGATTTTCCAAAGCTCGAAATCTGTAAAGAATGCGGGGGAAATGGTTCTGAGCCGGGGAAATCCCCGGAGACCTGCCCTTCCTGTAAAGGTACCGGACAGGTCCGCTTTCAGCAGGGCTTTTTCAGCGTATCAAAATCCTGCGGGAAATGTCAGGGTACCGGAAAGAAGATAACCCATCCCTGCAAAAAATGCAGAGGGACGGGAAGGATTCAGGAACAGAAGAACATTTCCCTGAAAATCCCCGCGGGTGTCGATAGCGGCACAAGGCTCAGGATAAGCGGTGAAGGAGAACCCGGTGATTTCGGCGGTCCGCATGGAGACCTCTATGTTGTTTTGAATGTTGAAGAACACCCTTTCTTTAAAAGGGAGGGGACTGAAATTTATTGTGAAGTTCCGATATCTTTTCCTCAGGCAGCCCTCGGCACGGAGATAGAAGTGCCGACGCTCGATGGCACAACAAAAATCAAGATACCTGCCGGCACACAATCAGGCAAAGCTGTTCACCGTCAAGGGCAAAGGAGCCCCGCACGTAGGAAGACAGCAGAGGGGCAATCAGATCGTGCGCGTCTATGTGGAAGTTCCGACAAAATTAACAGCGCGCCAAAAAGAACTCCTGGAGGAATTTTCAAGCATAAACGGGGATGAAGTCTCAAAGAGTTTTAAGGAAAAACTGAAAGATCTCTTCACCGGGGTTGAAAACTGATTTCACCGCATGCACAGCGGCTCATGTCTATTTCCCGCAGATGCATAGAATATTTCTTCAGAAGTCAGCCCTGCTCAAACACCCGATTGCCATAAAGGACGAAAAGGCTCATTATCTGTTTTCTGTTCTCCGGTGCAAAGCGGGTGAGACGCTTGTCGTAACAGATGAAGAAGGTTTTTCATACACCGCGCAGATACTCTCAACATCAAAAAGGGAAGTGACCATAGAAATTACCGGTGATTATACAATGAACACAGAATCCAATCTGAATATTATTCTGATCCAGGGGCTTCTGAAGGGTGAAAAAATGGATTTAGTGATCCAGAAGGCGACAGAACTGGGGGTAATGGCATTCTTCCTGTAATAACAGAAAGAAGCCAGCTCAGGGCGACAAGAAAACACGGCCGCTGGCAAAAAATAGCTGAGGAAGCTTCCCGGCAGTCAGGAAGAACCAGGGTCCCTGAAATTTTCGAAGCCTCTGCTTATTGAGGAGGTCTTTCGTATTCCTGCAGTGGTATCCGGCAAGGGAATTATTTTCTGGGAACAGGGAGGAGAGAAACTTTCCTCTGCGATAGACAAACTCTCGCGGGAAGATCAGATAACATTGCTTATCGGACCTGAAGGTGGTTTTTCCGAAAAGGAAGTGTCTCTTGCGGCGGAGAACGGGTTCGTTGTGTCTACTCTTGGCAGCAGGATACTCAGGGCCGAGACAGCAGCTATCGCTGCTCTTTCTGTCATAGCCTTTGCGCTCGGCGATCTCGGTTCATAGAAGACTATTGAATTTTTATGTTAAAAAGATTTTTGTTTTCAAGTGCTTCTGACTTTGATATTATCAAGCCAGTAAAGTAAAAAATACCGGCAGGGTATTTTATCTGCCGTGGTAAAGAATATCAGCACACGAAAAAACCGGATGGACAGTTTACGGCTTGCAGCATTGTTTATACCTTAAGGAGAACTTATGGACAAGAAACAGGCAACTTATTTTGTCATTGGAATAATTGCAATAACTCTCTTATGTTTTGTAGTAATTTTCCCTGCTATAGAGAAAAAACGCCGTAGTACAGAAAGTGTCGACGGAGAAAAGGCTAAAGTTCATCGGGAAGTCAATTCTGAAAAAAATAAGGGCTCACAGGACATAACATCCCCATATGTCATTACAACGACAGACACTGTTAGCTCTATTACATCGCCCAAGGCTAAAGTACGCTAACCTCAAAACCCTACGCCAAAGCAGATCTTCCAGCCTTTTTCGGTTAAATTCTGGTTGCAACAAGACTGACATTGACACCATATATATGATATTCGTATAATGAGAATATCAGATAATCAGAATAAGGAGGTATCCGATGTCACTGGTAAAGATCAGAGAACGGGGACAATTGACCATTCCCTCTGAGTACAGAAAGGGGCTTGGTCTGGAAGAAAAAGACGTCGTCAATATTGTTAAGGTAGGAGAATCGCTTATTCTTACCAGGAAGCAACTTGCAGGCGATCTGCTATCAAGGAAGATCGAAGCCGAAATGAAGAAACAGGGCCTTACACTTCAGGATCTGCTAGACAACCTGAGGGAGCAGAGGAAGAAGTACCGTAAAGAGGCATATGGAAAAAGCAAGACTTAGGGTTTTCCTGGACACCAGTGCGCTCATTGCGGGAATCGCCTCATCAACGGGCGCGGCAAGAGAAATTCTCCGGCTTGCAGAACTTGATCTTATCGAAATCGTGCTGTCAAAGCAGGTCATTGTTGAAGCCGACAGGAATATAGAGGCGAAGCTGCCTGACATGGCATATGAATACAGGGCATTTATTGAACTGCTTGCCCCTGTATTAGCAGACGATCCTTCTCCGAAAGACATCAAAAAATACTCCGGTCTTATTGATCCGGATGACGCCCCTATTCTTTCTGCAGCCGTATTGTCGGAAGTTGATTGCCTTGTGACATGGGACAAAAAGCACTTTTTTAAAAAAGATGTAAAAATCAACACGAATATGAAAATTTTCTTACCAGGCGAATTCCTGAAGTATTTCAGGAGCTATATAGAAGATTAGCGAAAACTTGCATTATTCCACGTAAGCCACAGGGGCAGGGGCTTCTTTCTGTTATTTTGGCCACAGCTGTTGACCCACTGGGTATACCGGAAGCAAAGGTTTTGCATGATCCGGGCCAAGGGCTTTTTTCCTACCTGTAGCCCCAGATGCACATGATTGTCATGAACCAATATGCATGGATCCGATGCCCGAACTTCTCCACCCCCTCCTGAAGAAAGAGATAAAAACGATATCTGTCCTCATCGTCGGCGAAGATATTCTGCCCGCAATTGCCGCGCGCCATCACATGATATACAGCGCCTATATAATGCAGTCTTGGCCTATGACCCGGTTTCAATCCACGCGCCCGCGCGGGGCGCGACTTGCAAGGTCCATTAATATGCTGCCTTCATCCTGGTTTCAATCCACGCGCCCGCGCGGGGCGCGACTCCGAATACTGTCATGGTATCCGTGTTAATCCAGTTTCAATCCACGCGCCCGCGCGGGGCGCGACACTGGCCCCCTGATTTGTCGAGCTGCACTTTATCGTTTCAATCCACGCGCCCGCGCGGGGCGCGACCTCAATTCATTGTCATGCTTTCAGTAGCATTGATGTTTCAATCCACGCGCCCGCGCGGGGCGCGACAGGGCCATCTTGATACTGACCCTGACGATCCGGGGTTTCAATCCACGCGCCCGCGCGGGGCGCGACTTCCCGCTATTCCAGTCGATGATTTTTGATGTTGTTTCAATCCACGCGCCCGCGCGGGGCGCGACGTTTTCGGCAATGGGACCCTTGAAGCGTTCAATGGTTTCAATCCACGCGCCCGCGCGGGGCGCGACGGATATCTGTAGCGCATGTTGCAGCTGTGCTACCGCGTTTCAATCCACGCGCCCGCGCGGGGCGCGACGTCTACAGCGGTAACAGCGTCTGTCCGGTGCTCTTGTTTCAATCCACGCGCCCGCGCGGGGCGCGACCAGCGGCGCGGCATATCGGCATATCGATAGCCATGATGTTTCAATCCACGCGCCCGCGCGGGGCGCGACGTATGCCAATGCGGCATGAACGGCTATCACAGTCAAGTTTCAATCCACGCGCCCGCGCGGGGCGCGACACGATGCCAGAAGGTCATGTTTCAATCCACGCGCCCGCGGGGCGCGACGTCAGCGCATGCGAACGTTTCAATCCACGCGCCCGCGCGGGGCGCGACCATCGGCGAGTCTAACGTGGATCGCGCTGTTAGATGTTTCAATCCACGCGCCCGCGCGGGGCGCGACGCCAGCTCGTCCAGCATTCGCGGACAGCGTCTAGTCGTTTCAATCCACGCGCCCGCGCGGGGCGCGACATACGGTAGCTGCTGCGGGCATCCGATGACGAATTGTTTCAATCCACGCGCCCGCGCGGGGCGCGACACGCGTGACTCATGGCTAGCGCAACTCAGGTTAGCAGGTTTCAATCCACGCGCCCGCGCGGGGCGCGACCCATGGCGATGCAGCTGTAATGTCCGCTTGTAAGATGTTTCAATCCACGCGCCCGCGCGGGGCGCGACTAGTCAGAACGTGCAGCGCATAGGCTATACAGTGCTAGTTTCAATCCACGCGCCCGCGCGGGGCGCGACCACGGAATTGCGAGGTATCAGCGAGATCGCACTCATGGTTTCAATCCACGCGCCCGCGCGGGGCGCGACGCCAGACTGCGACTGCATAGCGCTGCCAAACTGCATGTTTCAATCCACGCGCCCGCGCGGGGCGCGACTGGCGGCTGCCTTGCGATCGATCGTCACTGTGTCATGTTTCAATCCACGCGCCCGCGCGGGGCGCGACTACCCTATCATGTTCTCGATGATCGTCGGAATGCAGTTTCAATCCACGCGCCCGCGCGGGGCGCGACGCTTCAGCTGTCCCGTTTTCCCCGCTGCCATGTCATGTTTCAATCCACGCGCCCGCGCGGGGCGCGACTGACGTATATCCGCCTTCATCATAGCCGCGATACAAGTTTCAATCCACGCGCCCGCGCGGGGCGCGACTCGACTGGACTGCCGTGCGAACCTGATGACGTTACCTGTTTCAATCCACGCGCCCGCGCGGGGCGCGACCGAGCGTAACGCTCAATGGAGAATCGACTCACCAAGGTTTCAATCCACGCGCCCGCGCGGGGCGCGACTATTAAACTACAACTAATTAAATCTAAAGAAAAATATGCTCGCTTTTTGCGAAGGTTCTTTTTTCGTGCCTGCGAATTCTCAAGTTGTCAAAGAGCGATCTGTAAAACTCTATATTTTAAAACGCTTTATCATGCCCTGCGAACCTACCGGTAAAATCATGTGCGCTTGAGGTTCGCACCTATCTCAAACAATCAAAGGGCCCTCCTGATCAACTGCGGCCTTTGCCCCGACATGCTCAACCCGATTCTTCCAGTTCGCTCCGAGATAATAAAATCGCAGGCTGTCCTTCTCAAGATCAACCTCGGAAATCAGCCTATCTTTAAGCATCGTCCACTGTGCCGGATCAACAATACATTCGAATACAGAATATTGGACCCTCTGCCCATAATCCTTGCAGGCGCGCGCTACCCTGCGCAGACGGCGCTGTCCTCCGTCATCAGATGTCGCAACATCATAGCTTACGATCACAAACATAATTCGACCTCACTTCCATATAAACGGCGGATAATTGTCGATATCTCCCCTGAGATAACGCGCCATCAGCAAAGCCTGAGCGTAAGGAAGCAGTCCTATCGCCATCTTCTCTTTGAGAAACGGATGCTCTATCTCATCCTGCTTGCGTTTCTGGTAGGCCACGAGTACCGTTTTTCTGGTATCATCATCCATCAATACAGCTCCTGTTTCCTTGTTTTGGAACCCCTTTGCCTGTACCTGGCCGAGATTAATCAGAGAAAGCGTGAGTCTGTCGGCGATATACGGCCTGAATTCCTCCATCAGGTCAAGAGCGAGGCCGTAACGTCCCGGACGGTCCCGGTGCAGGAAACCGACTGCGGGATCAAGGCCGACTGATTCGAGTGCGGAGCGGACATCATGCAGCAACAGAGTGTACAGGAAAGACAGCAGACAATTGACCCGATCCAGTGGGGGCCGTCTGTTTCGCTCATGAAAGAAGAAATCATCTTTTTGAGCAGTGATCAGGTGATCAAAGACCTCGAAGTAGGCATTTGCCGATTCTCCCTCTATCCCCCGCACAATATCGAGAGGATATTCAGTCTGTAATCTTCTTATTGAATTTGCCAGCGTTTGAGATGCCCGTGACATCGCGTCAGTGTCAATCTTTTCCGAATGGTCCCGGATTGCCCGCTGGAGCACAGTCCGGCAGTTTGCGATCTTTCCGGTCAACATCGCTCGGGCGATCTGTGACGAGGTCTGAGAGTCATCGGCACGCCGGTATTGTTCGCGTCTGAGAAGGACATTGCCAGACACAGGCCCCTGGACCTTTGCGAGAAAACGACCGTTTTCCGTAAGGAAGCTCACTGAGACATTGTTTTCAGCACAGTGGCCCATCAGATACGGACTACAGGAGACCTGCCCGAAGCAGACAATCCCTCCGAGTGTGTGCACAGGCACACGCAGGGCTATTTCGTCATTTATCTTGACGGCAACCGTTTCTCCTTCTTTTGAAAGATAGGCGCCCTGCGTTGTAACAAAAAGCGTGTTGAGCAGTTTTTTCATTACTCCTCCATCGCCGACAGCAAATATCTGCTTACTGATTTTGTCTTGCCGCAGGTCTTGGGCAAGCAAAGATCCAGCAGCGAACAGCTCTCGCATTTTCTGGAATATTCCGCTTTTGGTGTTATGCCTGCGACGATAAGCTCATGCACCTTTCGGCTAATATCCTCTGTCACTGTCCTCAATCTGTCGTCAAACACAACATCTTCCCTTCGCCGCGTCTGGCCATAAAAAAGCGCCCCTTCCTTTATCTGAACATTGAGCATCTCTTCAAGGCAGATCGCCTGCGCGCAAAGCTGCACCTTATCGCAATCGTCAGCTTTCGGTTTTCCACGTTTGTATTCCACAGGAAAAGGCAGCCATGTTCCGTCTTCCCTTTTATGGAATTCAACAACATCAGCCTTGCCGACAAGCCCCAACCTCAGCGAGCGCAGGGGAACGCTGTAGTCGATACGGACATTTCCCCGTGATTCGAATTTGTTGCTGTCGGATTTCTCGTGCATGATTTTGCCCTCAGCGGTAAAGATATTCTCGCTCCAGACTTGCTCAATGTGGATCAGCGCGCACTGTCTTTCGCAGAACACAAAATGCTGCAAGGCTGAAAGCTGGATTAAATCGTCTTCGGCGTACAATTAAAGCTTGACCTCCATTGTCACACCTTGTGGCATGTCGGCTTGTGCCGGAATAGATATTTTATAATCCATGAAGTCACGGACAGGGTTATTAGTAGACTCCAGCTTTACCATGTCAAAAAGCTTGTGGGCAGGGGTATTACCCATTGCCGAATCGTGTTTGAAAACTATGAGTTTGCGGGTCGCCATGTGACCCCGAGCTGCTGAATGATCGTGTTCAAACATATTAAGCAACGCTTCCCAGAACAATTTAAGATCATCTTCATTAAAGCCCGTACCATTTTTTCCTTCTCTGTTGTCTGCAAAAGGCGCAGAGATAAAGCCGTGGCAACGGTAGAGGCCGTAAGGAATCGTAAACTTGCGGCCCATGGTACGATTATCACCTTCCTGCTTCTCGGCCTCAGCAGAAGTAGCAACCGCCATACGCGTAATGCTGTGCTCCAAGGGAACGACCTGATCAATGCTTCTGGCAAAGGTAAACTGTACAGGCCCGCGCACCTGACCAGCATTCTTTCCGGTAGACATCACTGCGCCAAAGGTACGCACATCATAATAATTCTTACACATATACTGGCGTGCTGCCTCTGTTTTGTCTCCCTTCTCCTTTGACTTTACATCCTCCTGCTCATGGGCCTGATCGATAAGGTTGTTAAGGACAGCCTTCTCTTTTATAAAGATATCAAACCCATTGGAACATCCCTTAGCAAGCTGGACATAGTTCCGCACCTTCCGTTTCAGGCAGACATCAGTCACTAATCCATTGCCCGTTTCTGGATCAACACGTGGCAGATTACCAGCGTCCGGGTCTCCGTTGGGGTTTCCGTCTTTTACGTCAAACAAAAGTACAAAATCATAGCGGCTATTAATTGCATTACTCATTGTTATGATCCTCCATAGTAGTGGTTTTATCTTTTTTGGTAAAGAAATCTTGCCGTTGGTGATAATACCCCACCGCAAAGCGGCCCTGATCATCAAGCGGCAGGTGCGCGGGGAATGCATTGGCAGCGGATATCTTATCCGAAATCTCACCTATCAATTTCTCATAGTAACCCTTATAGTTTTCGAGCTTTGCTAAATGGTGATTCTTCAACTTCATCAAATGAGCGAACACTGCGACAGGGGTGCTTGATGCGGCACCATAGAACCGATCTCGAATTGTTGCGTTGATTTTGCCTTCACCGCCTGCTGACTCGATTTGAACTTTCTCCAGTACTGCGAAAAGCCTCCCAAGCAGATAGCCGGGATTGGTGTTGCTTGTGTCTAATGACATGCCAATCTCCTTTTCTTGTTGTTTGTAATATCGCACTCGCCCCCGTCTTGTTAGAATCGCTTTGATAAGAGCGGCGCGGGGGTATGTTACATTTTGTATAGACTTGCCATTTTGGTCATTCTTTGCCTGCTCGGCTCTAAGGCGCGTGATGGCAGCGGAAAGTAATGTCTCGGGATAGGGTGTCCCTGCCAGTATCGCTTTCATGAAATCTCCAGCAAGATTAGGCGTTACATCATAATATTTTCCTCTGAAATAGACGCGATTTGTCTTTTTCGGATCTTTCGTTTCCAACGCTGTTGCTGCAAGTAATTCATTAAGAGGACAATGCGACATTTGATATTCAGCGTGGACAATACTGATGTCATCAAAGTGCTGTTTGATGTTTCCCGATACCTCACCGACCGAGCCCTGATACCAAAAACGGATGGCTATGCGGGCCGCATTGGGAGCAAGACCGAGGACATAAAAACGGGTCTTGTCGTCAAGCAGAGGGACAGCGCCGGTCCTGGGCGACTCATACAGCGCCCTGATAGTGGCGTTGTCCTGCTCCGACTGACCTTTGGGTGGTTCACCAAAAAAATCAGCAAACAACTCCTCCATCTTATTTTCTTTCTCAGCCCAGAATACGGTGCTTGCATCTCCCACTTGAATACGCTGACGTGATCCCTGAGCCAACAGGGTATTTAGCGCAGTAGTGTAGGCAAATGCCGCGCTTTTGCTTGTGGGCGCATTGTAACTCTGTTGCATTCCGTATGAGTCAAACCCCATGCCTTTTTGGAATGAAACTATCTTGGCATTGCTCTTTGATCCTGGTATAGGCGTTCTTGGATGTAGTCGCGCAATGGGTGCATGTTCTCCTGTAATGAGACAAATCCCATCTATTTCTTTCAAGCCTTCATTCTCAGTCTCATCGTCAGATTCAACCGCACTTTCGCCAATAACATATGAACGAACATTTTTGTTGTTGAAAACAAGTCTAATTTCACTATCAAAATCAACGCAGAACGATAGATTACATCCGGGGATCTTTTTGCACTCTTGCCAGAAAGGATGGGAATAAACTGCGTCAAAATTGCCGTCAGATAAAAAGCGATGAACAGCCTCAATTTCCCCGTCGCCAGGATATGCTTCAATCAGCTTTTTTACATTAGCAACAAACGCGCTGTGTTGCTTTACCGCCATCTCTTTATTAGCTTCACTGTCCGTTTTTGGGTAAGCAAGCACATAACCAAAATGATCCCACAATAAGTTTGCAGTTTGCCAAGCATTTTTCCCGGAACGCTCGTGCTCTTTAGGCACAATGAATTCTCTTGCAACCAGCTTTTTGCCTAAAGGTGTACGCGTGTCCTGCAATCCCACAAATTCACCTTTCCTGTTAAGAACAATGAGAAATGGAATTCGTTTCTTCTGGAAGCCTTCAGAGGCAATGTCAGCGCCCCCTTCGTCAGACAATCGGTGATAGTACCCGTTTAATGCCTGTAATATCATCCCCTCACCTCCGGGCTGTCATATGCAGGGATCTTCATCTTGCCTTGTTCAAGCATACCTCTGAAGAAACGAGGCTGTGGATTGTCGGCATTAAAATCCATATCATAAAGCATCCACCCTAAGTCTCGGCTTTCATCAATAGGCTCAGGAGTCGGCTGATCATGAAAAATCGGCTCAAAATCAACGCTGAACTCACGACAGCCAAAATACGGCCGGTGAAAACATTGCCCCTTTTCTGATCGCCGAAGAAACATTTCATGAAATTTTTGTGAATTGTCGTCAGGCCCGGCCTTATCCGTCATCTCGAACCAGGCATGGATGGTATACGCCACATCCCGGAGGAAAAGACCGGCGCGCTGTTGTCGCTGCTCTTCGATATACAGACAGTCTGCCTTCGGAGACATCCTTGAGCCAACCTCATTTCTTCTTACTGATTCCCATTTGATAGGCCTTAGCACATCAATCTGTGCAATGTGCCAGCGAATGGCAGGTTTCCAGAGAATCGCCTCCACTATGCCACGCGCTGCAGAAGGTGTCATCACATCATAGGAGACGCGCTCCACCTTCATCTCCGGTCTTGTGAAACAGGCATTGTCCCCCCACACCTTAAGTCGAAACAGACTACTTCGTCGTTGATTGTCCGACATAAAACCTCCTTTCATCATGTTATCAAGTCATCAGGTTCATAAATTAAAGACCTGTCAGGACAGAATCCAAGATTTTCATCATACAGAGACGGATGGTCTTGTATAAAGATGCCGGGGTAACATTCCCTTATTATCCCAGAAGCAAGCAGCTTCATATGCAAGTAGCGCGGCAGATTGACTACATAACGTTGTATTTTCCTCATCAGCCAGCGCTCAGGACCTTTTTTCTCAATAAGGGCTATCAGTTTTTCTCCTTCTCCGTATCTCACAATCACCGCCCCTTGCGCAGATTCATCAATCAGATGAAACTTATTTGCCGCTGTCCTAAAACTAAACCTCAGATCAGAATCCTTTCCCAAATCTCGCAAGATTCCATTTTTATCAAGATTATCACCTTGCAGCCAATACAGTTCTTTGAAAAACGACTCAAACAATTCCGGAGCGAGGGGATCATCATGTCTATGCGACAGCAGCCTCCTGCCTATTTCCGCTGTCTGTCTGAGATAGCCCACTGGTATTTTACTTGGAGGAATGAACACAAAGACCTGTCCTTCTTCCAAACGCCCTTCCCTGTTACAGCGGCCTGCAGCCTGTGCAATAGAATCAAGCCCGGCAATTGCCCTATAGACAACTGGGAAATCAATATCAACACCTGCCTCAACAAGCTGTGTGCTTATTACCCGCGTTGGGATTTCCTTATTCAGCCGGTCTTTAATCTCACCAATCACCTTTGAGCGGTGAAAGCCGCACATAAGCGCAGAAAGATGTATTGTCCCTTCCGGCATTTTCTCCCACAGCTGGCGACAGTCATCACGGCGATTGACAATACAGAGCGCTGAAGGATGCTGCTGTAATTCAAGGGCTAAGTCATCCCATGTCCGAGGGCTCTGCAAATCGTCCGGGATGTTTACCGTTACACGCTCGAATAATCTATGAAGACCGGCAGAATCATCCATTAGTTCAAACATGTTTTTTAGTCCTTGAAATTTCAGACCTTCTACCTGATGTTCTCCGAGAGCAGGCTGTGTGGCTGTGCTCAAGAGGATAGTCACTTCATAACTTTTCTGCAATTCCTGTATAGCAAAGAGAATAGGGTTTAAGAATTCAGGAGGAAACAACTGCGCTTCATCCAAGACTACTACGCTGTTTACAATGTTATGCAGCTTTCGGCATCGGCTTGTTCTGCTCGCAAATAGCGATTCGAAAAACTGGACAGAGGTCGTGACAATAACCGGTGCATCCCAGTTTTCAGAAGCATGCCGACTTTTACTGGATTCCTCTCTATCATCCTCAGAAACCACAATGTTGCTATGGTGCTCAATAACAGAGTCGCCGAATATCTGACGAAACTGGTCCGCTGTCTGCTCAATAATACTCGTGTAAGGAATAACATAAATAATGCGCTTTTTGCCGTATTTAACCGCATGATGCATCGCAAAAGACATGGACGACAATGTTTTGCCGCCACCCGTAGGGACGGTGAGCGTAAATATCCCAGGTTCATGCTCTGACTTATCTGTACATTGTCGAAAAATATCTGCACGCAACCGGTTTACAGAGGTATTTGATGCACCACTTTGTTTTTTTGTCATATATTCAGTAAACATCGGCAACAATTCAGAAACAGGTGGGAACCCCTTGCGAACACATGCCTTTTCCGAATCGAAGAAAGCCTCTGTATCAAGAAAGTCAGCATCAACCAGACATGAGAAAAGCATGCGAATCCAGAAGGCCGGGTCAGCGCCGTGCTTCGGTTTTTCCTTCGGTAAAGGCTGATTGACAATCTCGGCTGGAATGCTTTGACGTAAGACAGCATCAATCAACTGTGTGTTGACGAGTCGTTGTGATAATGCTTTTCTGCCTGTTTCATCACTGTGCCAATCAGGCAACCCTGCGTGATGCCCGGCTGACAGATATGCGATGATATTCCCAAATGGCAGCTTGTTAGGACTATTAAACTGTTGAGCCGCGTAAATAGCACCTGCTGTAGAATGGTCAACATGCGCGTTGGCTTCAGGCCCACCATCAGCGACAGCACGTATTTTCTTCTGGAAATCCTCCGAATACTTACCCAAATCATGCCATACCCCCGCAAGATAGCCCCATTCACCACACCCGAATTCCGCAGCAAATTGGGCCGCAAGTTTCGCAGTCTCCTCCAGATGCTTTCGCAGAGAATGCACATGCCCATCCTCGCTTACGTGAGCAATAGGTTCATTGGATTTCAAGAGAAAGGTCCCCTCTTTTTTTATTTTATCCCCATCATAGCACAGTACCTCCCCCAAATCATGTCCTATGTTCTTAAATAAGACTCGTAGGCCCGGGGCTCGTATTTAATAGACCCAACTTCGGCAATGAAAAGCAGCTATTTCCATCTATTGAGTTCTTTCGATTCCATATTTAAATATTCAGCTCTTTAAAATAATGCTTATTGCGAAGTTACAGGGTGAAGTTCAAAGCCATGCTCTATCCTGTTTCCTGAAAAAACAGCTCTGCGCACCAGCAGGCATGGATGATTTCCAACGTCACTTTAAGTTCGGCTCAAACTCAAAACCTTCAAATCATTTTACACAATAGTTTCGTGAGGCAACAGACCGAGCCCATGGAACCGGTAACTGACCGGCACGATTCTCAGAAACATTCTCCCTGTTGAAGGAACGGTTTTCAAAGAGGTATAATTCCCTGTGGAAAGATGCCCTGTTTGCGAAGAAGCCGTAAACGTCTTGTGTTTGTTGTCAGGGATGTGGTCATGTATGCCCTCTGGATGTGGGCGAACTCTTCTGCCCTGTCTGCAAACCGAACCCTGAAGACAACAACGCCACAGACTGGAAAGATTTCCGGTAAATGTCTTAGTCTTAATAAAACTATCGTATATATGGAGGGACCAGATGGCCGATGAACATTCTTGTGATATTATCAGTAAAGTAGACCTTCAGGAAGTCCTGAACGCGGTTCAGCAGGCGATGAAGGAAATTTCCCAGAGGTTTGATTTTAAAGGCAGCAAGAGCAGTATCGAGCTGAATAAAGAAAAGCATGAAATTACCGTTATTTCCGACGACGACCATAAACTGAAGACCGTCCTTGATATCCTCCAGTCAAAGCTGGTAAAAAGGGGCATCTCCCTAAAGGCGCTCCAGTACGGCAAGATCGAACAGGCCTCCGGCGGCACGGTCAGACAACTCATAACCCTGCAGCAGGGCATCCCAACTGAAAAGGCAAAAGAGATCGTCAAGATCATCAAGGATACAAAGATGAAGGTCCAGGCGGAGATACAGAAGGACCAGGTCAGGTTGAAGGCCAAGAAAATCGACGACTTGCAGGCGATCATGAAACTATTGCGCGAAAAAAACCTGGATATTCATATCGATTTTTCGAACTACCGGTAATCGTATCGTATCAGCCGATTTTTTCGAGGGCCATTTTGGCGGCGAGGGCTTCAGCCTCTTTTTTCCGGCGTCCTGAAGCAGACCCCAGCTTTTCTTCATTGAGATATACGGCAACGGTAAATATCCTTTTATGCTCTTCTCCCTGCTGCCGTATGACCTTATATTCCGGCAGCGTGCCATAGAGAAGCTGGGTCTTTTCCTGAAGCTCTGTTTTGTAATCAAAAAACTCCCCGGATGCAAGTGCGCCGTCGATTTTCTCCCGGAAAAAACCGAGGACAAAATGTTTTGTTTTTTCGTACCCTGAATCAAGATACACCGCCCCGATAATCGACTCCAGAGCGTCGGCAAGTATCGACTTCTTGTCCCGCCCGCCGGTAGATTCTTCACCTTTACCGAGCAGAATATATTTCCCGAGAGACATTGACGCAGCGATATCGGCAAACACCTTCTCACTGACAAGATAGGATTTGACCTTTGCGAGCACGGATTCAGGATACTGGTTTTCCTGGAGAAAAAGATATTCCACAATAATAAGCCCGATTACAGCATCCCCGAGAAATTCGAGTCTTTCATTGTGTGAGGGAGCAGACTCCCTGTTTTCATGATAATACGATTTATGGGTAAAGGCCTCTTGAAGAAGACGTTTGTCTTTAAAAGTGTACCCAAGACTTGCTTCTATGATCCCGATATTGAGCGTTCTGACTGGTCCGGTCAATTCTCTAATTTCTTGAAAAGCAGACAGGCGTTTGTCCCGCCAAAACCGAAAGAATTGGACAGAGACATTTTCACATCACGCTTTCTTGCCGTGTGAGGGACATAATCAAGGTCACATTCCGGGTCAGGGGTATCAAGGTTAATGGTCGGCGGTATCATCCCCCTGTCAATCGTCAGCACGCTGATAACCGCTTCTATCCCTCCGGCAGCCCCGAGAAGATGTCCGGTCATCGATTTTGTTGAACTGACCGCTAGTTTATACGCGTGATCACCGAATACTGTCTTGATGGCGCTCGTCTCCAGTTCGTCTCCATATTTGGTAGATGTACCGTGCGCATTAATATAATCGATATCGCCGGGTGCTGCCCCGGCATCTTTCAGTGCCATATTCATGCAACGTACAGCACCTTCTCCACCCGGAGCAGGTGAGGTAATGTGGTACGCGTCTCCGGTAAGACCATACCCGACAATTTCAGCGTACACCCTGGCATTTCTTCGAAGGGCGTGGGTCAGTTCCTCAAGTATGAGAATACCAGCTCCCTCCCCCATGACAAAACCATCCCTGTCCTTGTCAAACGGTCGGCTGGCCTTTTCCGGCTCATGGTTTCTGGTTGAAAGCGCCTTCATCGCGTTGAAACCGCCTATGCCGATAGGGGTTATTACCGATTCAGTCCCCCCGGCGATCATTGCGTCAGCATCACCGCGCTGGATTACCTTGAACGCGTCCCCTATTGAGTGGCTGCCGGTCGCGCATGCGGTTGCGGGTGAAGAATTGGGGCCTTTCGCCCCATGTTTGATCGAGATCTGCCCTGCAGCAAGATTAATGATCACCATAGGGATAAAAAACGGGGTGATCCTCCTCGGTCCTTTTTCGAGCAGAATCGTGTGGTAATGCTCAATGGCAGGCAATCCCCCCATACCCGCCCCGACAATGACGCCTACTCTGTCAGCATTGCTTTCATCGATCTTGAGTCCTGAATCATCCATTGCCATGGTCGCGGCTGCAACGCCAAAATGGATAAAACGGTCCATCTTTTTGATCTCTTTTGGTTCGATATAGTCTTCCGGATTGAACCCATCCACCTCTCCGGCAATCTGGGTGGGAAAGGAAGAGGCATCAAAATGGGTAATTTTCCTGACGCCCGAGACTCCCCTGACAAGGCCATCCCAGCTCTTTTCGACCCCAATGCCCAGAGGAGTTATCAGACCCAGACCCGTTACTACAACTCTCCTCATGGTCTCTAAGCCTGTTTGTTTTTTATGTACTCTACCGCGTCTTTGACCTTTGTTATCTTTTCCGCGTCTTCATCAGGTATTTCGATGTTGAATGTTTCTTCAAAGGCCATGACCAGTTCCACGGTATCAAGCGAGTCAGCCCCAAGGTCTTCGACAAAAGATGCTTCCGGCGTCACCTCTGCAGAATCCACTCCCAGCTGTTTTGCTATAATCTCCTTAACTTTTTCATCAATCATTGTTCCACCTCCAGATTAAATTTCTTTTTCCGGTTACCGGCATTTTATTCACAGCTTCTCTGTCAAGGCTACATGTACATCCCGCCGTTAACGTGTATCACCTGACCGGTAATATATCCATTATCAGGTGAGGCGAGAAAGGCAACAGCATGAGCAACGTCATGAACAGAGCCGAACGCTCCGACAGGTATAGATTTTAACATTTCCTGCTTGATATTGTCAGGAAGGGCGTCTGTCATGGCGGTCGCTATAAATCCGGGGGCAACAGCATTGGCAGTGATCCCCCTGCTCGCATACTCTTTCGCGATCGTTTTTGTAAGACCAACGATCCCGGCCTTTGATGCGCTATAATTCGCCTGTCCCGGATTGCCCATAAAAGCGACCACAGAGGCGATATTCACAATTCTCCCGTAACGCTGTTTTACCATGTACTTGACCGCCTCTTTCGAACAGAGGAACACCCCCTTCAGGTTGATATTTATTACAGCGTCCCAGTCCTCCTCCTTCATCCGCAGGATAAGCCCGTCTTTTGTTATTCCCGCATTATTTATTACGACGTCAATCCTGCCGAATTCTTTCATGATCTTTTCGAACGCGGCAGCCACATCCCCTGATTTTGAGACATCAAGGCGTAAAGCCAATGTCCTGACCCCGGCTGCTGATAGTTCTTTCGCTGTCTCCTCCGCGCTGTCCAGAGATATATCGGCGATCACCAGGTGAGCTCCCTTTTGCGCAAAATTCTCTGCTATAGCCTTTCCGATTCCCCGCGCTCCGCCTGTTACCAGGACAACCTGCTCTTTTAAATCCATAATTCATCCTCCTGAAAGTCGGCATTAATTTTAACAGACTATGGTTATCTTTTCCAGTCCTTTATCTGTTGAATTATTTCTCATTGGTGTGCTAGATAATAAACAAAGAAAAACGATAAAAAACTGGGGCATCGGGATCAACTCCGGATGATTTTCTCTGAGCCCCGGCCGGTTTTTTTGTATGACAGACACATAATTCTATTGTTTTTTATACGTAAGCTTTTTTATGATAAGTTCAGCTGATTTCACATCTCATTCTTTATGTTAGGAGAAAACAATGAAACAGATAACGATAGGAATCGATGGAATGTCCTGCCAGCACTGTGTAATGAGGGTAAAAAAAGCGATTGAAGGACTTGCGGGTATCTCTGATCTTTCAGTTGAGGTGGGAAGCGCCCGGGTGACCTTCGATGAATCCAAAATTCAGCAGGCAGATATTGAAAATGCTGTTGTAAAGGCAGGGTATAAAATAAAAGCCTGAGCTGATTATCCCCTGAGTTCCCCGGAGGTTTTATTCAGCAGATATGCAACCAGATTCCCGTGAAGGGTCTCAACCTCGCTGTCTGTGAGGGTCCTTTCCCTGCTCCGGTATACAATCCTGAAACCAAGACTCTTTTTGCCGGACGGGATATTCTTTCCCTTATAGTAGTCGAACAGTCCGACGCTCTCAATCACCGGGGATTCATATGCTTTCAGAACTTCGAGAATCTCGCCTGAGGTCATGCGGTCATCAACGACTAACGCAACATCACGCTCTATAGACGGATATTTTGGGATCGGTGCATATACAGGCCTTTCATTTACGAGAGAGAGCAGGATATCAGCAGACAGCTCAAAAACAACAATCTCCGGTTTCTTTATCTTCAGGTTCATCCGTTCGATGATATGGGGACTGATTTCCCCGATAAAACCGATTTTCCGGCCGCTGCAGATTATATCAGCCGACTTCCCTTTATGGAGAAAAACCTCAACAGAAGGGACCAGGGAATATTCCCCAATCTTCATCTCGTCGAAAAGCGCCTGGAGAGTTCCTTTTACGATAAAGAAAGGCGGGATCTGTTCCTGCCACACAGAAGAGAAATTTTCCCGGAAAAATATTCCTGCCAGTCTCAACTCTTCATTCGGAAGCTGGCCACCAGCATCAATATAAACCCGTGAAAGTTCATAGAGAGCGATCTCTCTTGTCCCGCGCGCGAAGATTATAGAGCAGATTGTTCATGAGTGCCGGAAGCAGAGTGGTCCTCATCAGGGAATCCTCCTGACTGAGAGGGTTCTTCAAAGTGATAAAAGATCTCCTCCTGTCGTCTGCAGAAAGAGAGAGCAGGTCCAGATCATCTGAGTTCATAAAGCTGTAATTTATGACCTCGGTAAAGCCGGACTTTCTTACCGCCTTCCTGATCCTGTCAAGATTTCGCTCCTTCCTGTTCAGGATGCCGTCCGACAACGCTATCTTCGGCACGGTGACCGGGATCTTTCCGTAGTCATAACAGCGGGCTATTTCTTCTATAATATCAACAGGCCTCTTTTATATCTCCCCTGAACGCGGGAGGAAAGGCAATGAATGAATCTCCCCTGTCCTTTGTGGCAATCTCTATCTTTTCGAGAATCCCGAGTATCTCTTCCCTCTCAAGAGAGGTACCAAGCAGCGAATTTACCTTATGATAGGGGACTTCAACCGCGACGGGCACATGTTTTACCGGGTAAACATCAACAATTTCACGGACTATTCCACCGGCTATTTCCTGTATAAGGATGGCTGCCCTGTTCAGGGCTGTTTCAAGAAATTCTCTGTCGGTTCCGCGTTCAAAACGGTAGGCAGATTCACTCTTCAGGCCAAGATTCCGGGAGGAACGCCTTATGGAAGACGGGTCAAAATAGGCACTTTCGAGAAAAATATTTTTCGATGCATAATCAACCGAAGAGCCTTCTCCGCCCATAATGCCGGCAACGGCAACAGGCTCCCTGCCGTCCCAGATCAGGAGTGTATCCTCAGGCAATCTCCTTTCAACACCATCAAGCGTCGTGATCGACCTGTTCGTACCAGCCCGGGCCACCCTGATTACCTTGTCCGTAATCCTGTCCGCGTCAAAGGCATGCAGCGGATGTCCAAGCTCAAGGAGGACATAGTTGGTGATATCAACGACATTGTTGATCGCCCTGGTCCCGCATTTTTCGAGCCTTTTCTTCATCCAGTCAGGAGATTCGCCGACACTTACCCCCTGTATCAGCCTGCCGCTGTAACGACCGCACAGATCAGGCGAGTCTATCTCAACGCGGATATCGCCCTTCTCAAGAGGGCCTCCGATGCGGGGCTGTGGTTTCTTCAGCGGCAGTCCGAAAAGCAGCGGCAACCTCCCTGGCAATTCCGAGGATGTTGAGACAATCCGGCCTGTTCGGTGTAACATTGACCTCCATCACAGTATCGCCATCGAGCGTCTCCATGCCCTCGATCTCCAGTCCTGCCATTGTCAGACGGTGGGCAACCTCTTCTGCCGGCGTCAGTGATATCAACAAAATCCTTTAACCATTCGAACGGGACTCTCATTTCACTCCTCTGTCATCAAAACATCGAGTCTTTTCCATCGTTAACCAGTTAAGTGGTTGAGTCGTTAAGTGGTTGAGTCGTTAAATTTACTGCAAGGCCCTTAATAAACCACTTAACTACTTGACTACTCCACAACGTAACTTCCAACTGACTAAAACTGTTTTAAAAACCTCAGATCATTTTCGTAAAAAAGCCGTATATCGTCAATCGAATACTTCAGCATGGTCATTCGTTCGACACCCATGCCAAAGGCAAAGCCGGTATATTCATCGGGCCGGTAACCGGACATTTCAAAGACCCTTGGATTGACCATACCGCATCCCAGGACCTCAAGCCATCCGGTAGTCTTGCAGACTCTACAGCCCCTGCCAGAACAGAAGATGCATCCGATATCAACCTCCGCGCTTGGCTCGGTAAAGGGGAAGTAGCTCGGCCTGAACCTCACCGGCGTCTGTTTTGCCAAAGAAACTGTGGATAAACAGTTCGAGAACACCCTTCAGGTCACTGAAGGATATATGAGCATCTACCATAAGCCCCTCTACCTGGTGGAACATCGCTGTATGAGAAACGTCGGAATCGCACCGGTAAACCTTGCCGGGGGCGATAATCTTCAGCGGCGGTTTTTTCTTCTCCATCACCCTCACCTGCACAGGTGAAGT
Organism: uncultured Nitrospira sp.; assembly: GCA_963746295.1. GTDB lineage: Bacteria > Nitrospirota > Thermodesulfovibrionia > Thermodesulfovibrionales > UBA6898 > JAOUFP01. The sequence continues at coordinate 102,745 of CAVVAQ010000029.1, forward strand.
ATGGGTCCTGAGCACAACGTCGTCAGAGACATAAAACGTATCCTGCATGTCCCTGGCAGGATGGTCTTTCGGCAGATTCAGGGCCTCGAAGTTATAATAATCGAGTTCGACCTCAGGGCCCTCCTCGATGCCAAAGCCCATGGAAACGAAGATTTCCTTGATCTCGGAGAGTATCTGGTTTATCGGATGTTCTCTGCCGAAGAGCAGCGGCTTGCCCGGCAGCGTTATGTCTATCTTTTCAGTCAGGAGACGGTTTTCTTTTTCGATTCTCCTTAAAAACAAGTTCTTTTTCTTTTACCGCGGCTTCGATAAAATCCTTTATATCATTTACCTGTTTGCCGTAACTGCGCTTCTCCTCCGGGGAGAGAGAAGAAAGGGCCTTTAACTTTTCAGTTAAAAGCCCTTTTTTTCCGGTGTACCTGGATTTTATCTGCTGAAGAGCGGCGAGGTCTGTTACCGCTGCGATTTCGTCGAGGAATGCCTTTCTTAAAGACTGCAGGTCATCCACAATATCTTATGCGGCTAATTGTGATTTTGCGGTCTCAGCTATCTGACTGAAGGCCTTTGGATCGTGATACGCGAGATCTGGCAAGGGCCTTCCTGTCGAGTTCGATATTTGCCTTCTTTAATCCGCACATGAACTGGCTGTAATTCAGGTCCCATGGCACGTACCGCAGCGCTTATCCTGGTAATCCAGAGCGCCCTGAACTCACGTTTTTTTGCCTTTCTGTCGCGGTATGCGTACTGAAGGGCCTTATCTACGGTCTCTGTAGCTACCCTGAAAAGACGGCTTTTCGCGCCGTAATATCCTTTGGCCCTTTCAAGGATCTTCTTCCTTCTTCTTCTTGTTTTAAAACCACCTTTTGCCCTTGGCATTTCTTCCTCCTCATTCTGTAAAAAGTAGCAAGCGAAGTAGTAAGTAGCCGGGAGAAAAGTGAAAAAACTCAAAAACATCTGTTCTTTAGTTGTTGCCCTGACTGCTTACTACTGTCCACTCGCTACTGCCTTTATAAATATGGTAAAAGCGTCTTCATATTTTTCTGATCAGTGTCCGCAACCAGGGTAGGTGTTCTCAACGCTCTGCCCCTCTTTGCCGACTTGTGTTCAAGAAGATGGCCCTTAAAGGCCTTGCTTCTCTTGATCTTGCCTGAAGCCGTCAGTTTAAATCTCTTTGCGGCCCCTCTGTGTGTCTTTATCTTCGGCATCTCTCCTCCTCATATTCGTGATTCCTGCGCACTGGAAAACAGAAAAAAAACCGTACGGCAATCCTTTGCTTCTCTTTATAAAAAATTAGCTTATAATTATAACCTAAAAAAAATTATTTGTCACGGCTAAAGAACTACGACTTGGGAGCAACAACCATCGTTATATGATTTCCCTCCTAGCCGCGGCTGTTGTTCTATCTGAAACTTGCCTGTCAGTTGCTGTGATGATCTTTTCGAAAACCTTCATGCCCAATTCAGGCCTGATGATCTCTCTTCCCCTGAAATACATCACGACCTTTGCCTTGTCACCGCCTTCAATAAAACGGTTGATATTCCGAATCTTCAGTTCAAGATCGTGCTCGCCAACCTGGGGTCTGACCTTGACCTCTTTAATGCTGACTGTTTTCTTCTGGGTATGTTTCTTGTTCAGCTGATACTTGTACTTGCCGAAATCAAGGATTTTACATACCGGAGGGGCCGCAGTCGGTGAAACCTCTACCAGGTCCAGCTCCCTTTCTTCGGCAATCTTCAGCGCATCCCTGACAGTCATAAGACCGAGCTGTTCGCCGTCTTTATCGATAACCCTGATCTCCCTCGCCCTTATCTGCTCGTTGATCCGTATCCCTTTGCTTACGTCTTTGCCGCTGATGTTTTCACCTCCTGGAGTTTATCTCTTCAAAAAGAAAAGATGTCAGTTCATCTAATGTAAAGGGGCCGATGTTCTCCCCATTACGCCTTCTCACGCTCACTTTGCTCTCTTCAACTTCCTTGTCGCCTATTATAACCGAATACGGGATTTTTCTAACACTGCTCTTACTGACCTTGTTACCGATTTTTTCGCTGTCCGTATCCAGTTCTACCCGGATGCCCTGATCGGAAAGCACTGAAACGATCTTTTCGGCGTATGGCTCATGCCTTTCCGCGATCGTGAGCACTGACAGCTGGACCGGTGAGAGCCAGAGGGGGAAGGCTCCGACATAATGTTCGATCAGGATACCGAAGAAGCGTTCCAGGGAACCCATTAACGCCCGGTGTATCATGATAGGCCTGTGCTCCCTGCCGTCCGTACCCCGGTAGGTAATATCAAAACGCTCGGGATTATTAAAATCCACCTGTATCGTGCTGCACTGCCAGGGCCTGCCGAGAGAATCTTTCACCTTGATGTCGATCTTGGGGCCGTAGAAAACTCCTTCGCCGGGGTCGACCATATAGCTAAGACCCTTTGCCTCAAGGGCCAGTTTGAGCGCATTCGTGGACCGCTCCCAGTTTTCAGGGCTCCCGACATACTTTTCAGGCTGCGTCGAAAGATAGATGTCATAACTCTCGAATCCGAAGGTCCTGAGCATGAAAAGGGTAAAATCAAGCACCCGCAGGATTTCCTCCTCGATCTGGTCCTCGCGGCAGAATATATGCGCGTCATCCTGGGTAAAGCCCCTGACACGAAGCAGGCCATGGAGGACGCCGGAGCGTTCATACCGGTAGACAGTTCCCAGTTCGGCATAGCGTATCGGCAGACTCCGGTAGCTCCTCAGAGAGCTCTTGTAAACACTGAGGTGAAAGGGACAGTTCATCGGCTTCAGCTCATAATCTATGCCTTCTATCTCCATCGGGGAATACATGTTCTCCCGGTAAAAATCGAGATGTCCGCTCCGCTTCCAGAGTTCGAGCTTTGCGATATGCGGGGTATAGAGCAATTTATAGTCGGCCTTCTGATGTTCGTTTCTCCAGAAATCCTCGATCGTCTTTCTGATCATCGCTCCGTTCGGGTGCCAGAGGACTAGACCTGAGCCGATCTCATCGCTGATGCTGAAAAGATCGAGTTCTTTCCCGAGCCTCCTGTGGTCTCTCTTTTTGACTTCCTCGAGAAAATCAAGATATTTCTTCAGGTCCTTGCTGTTGTTAAATGAAGTCCCGTATATCCTCTGGAGCATCTTGTTCTTCTCATCGCCTCTCCAGTAAGCACCGGCAACGCTCAGCAGCTTAAACGCAGCGATCTTTCCGGTTGAATCGAGATGGGGTCCTCTGCACAGATCAGCGAACCCGTCTTCTTCATAGACCGTCACGGTCTCGTCGGGCAGGTCATTGAGCAGCTCGACTTTGTATCTTTCCCCCATCGCCTCGAACATTTTAATAGCATCTGCCTTAGACAGATCTTTCCTCACAAAGGGTGAATCCTTCCTGATGATTGCCGTCATCTCTTTTTCGATCAATTCGAGATCTTCCGGAGTAAAGTTCTTTGCGATGTCGAAATCATAGTAATAGCCGTCCTGTATGGCAGGACCTATGGCCAGCTTCACCTCAGGGAAGAGGTTCTTTACCGCGTGGGCCATCACATGAGAGGTGCTGTGACGGTATATTTCTTTTCCCGCGTCTGATTCATAGGTGATGAATTCAACCGAATCCTCATCAGTGAGTGCGCTGATCGCACTCAGCGCGGCAGGCCGGCTGTTTATCCTGACAGCTATAGCTTTTGCTTTTCTTGAGATGTTTCTCGATCTCGGATATTGAGCTGATATCCGATTTACTGCCATCTTCTTCTATGAGCTTAATTTCACTACCTCCGGTAAAGTTATCATTCAATAAAAGCAGTGTTTATCATACCTGATACTATTTTTTTATTTCAATGATTTTCATTGCTTTTGCCCCGACCTTTCTGCAATGTTACGGTAAAGGGTGCCGGTCTGTTAAAATAATAGACCGCAATAACTGTATGCACAGAAAACTGGAACAAATAACAATTGATTTCCTGCAGACCTCGGTGCAAGAGGCGATGGAGGATTATGAGCTGAGATCTCCCCAGCAGACGATGATGACTGCGTGCGCAAAGACCGTTGCAGGCGGCGGGACACTCGTCGCAGAGGCAGGAACAGGCACGGGAAAGACCTTCGCCTACCTCATCCCGCTCATCCTTTCGGGCAAGAAGGCGATTATCGCTACAAAGACGATAAACCTTCAGGAACAGCTGGTATCGAAAGACCTGAGATTCCTCGCCTCACTGCAGAGAATTTGATTATGCCATAGCAAAAGGCAGGGGCAATTATCTCTGTCTGAGGCGTCTCAACGCCTTCAGGTCGGATGACACGGGAAGAGAATGCCGAGTACAGGAGAATGATCGGATGGGCGTCAGAGACAGAGAGCGGCGACAGAGAGGAATACGGACCTGAAAGGATCTCAATCTGGGAAAATGTCTGCTCGGACGCGGATGCGTGCAGGGCTAAGAAGTGTTCCTATTACAGGCAATGCTATTACTTCAGCGCGCGTCAGAGATGGGAAAAGGCCCGGATCGTTGTTACGAACCATGCCCTTATGGCACTCAACGCGATGATGCCTGAGGATGGGAAGATACTCCCGAAGGCAGAGACTCTCGTAATCGATGAAGCCCATGCGCTGGACAGCGTTCTCTGCGACCAGATAGGCGTAACCCTCTCAGCGCGAGGCATTGAGTACGTCCTCAACAAACTCCTCAAGATAGATCACCGGGGGGTCTATAAAGGACTGCTTTCGCAATCACCGGTTCTGTTCGCAGCTGTTGAATCCCTGAGGACGGAGCTGGGACTCTTCTGGGTAAAGGTCAGGAGTGAACTCAGTAACAGGGGAATCATACGCGGCAGTCTGACGCTTGGGGATATGATGCACGGCCTGTCCGACTCGATAAAAGCCCTCATCAGCAGCATCAGGACATCAGCCACAGGCCTCTTTCAGGAGGACGAAGAGATAGAGCTCAGGGCAGCGCTCCTCAAGCTGCATAAGGTGGCGGAAGCGATGGAGACCTTCCCCGAAGGTCTGGACGGATTTGTCAGATGGCCTGAGATAGAAGAGAGGAAGATATCGCTCAGGATGGCGCCTATATCACCGGGAGAGTTTGTCAGGCAGAGCATTCTCCCGTCTTACGAATCGGTCATATTCACGTCAGCAACGCTCTCGGTAGCCGGTAATTTTGATCTGATCACCAGCATCCTCGGACTGGAAGGACCGGATACGCTGACCGTACCCTCTCCTTTTTCTGTCAGGGACCAGATTACCGTTGATATCAGGAGGGGTATAGACCTCAGGAGCGAAAGCGGCATCGGAAACCTCGCGGAGGTAATTCTTGGGGAAGCTTCAAAAAAAGATGGCGGCGTGCTCGTGCTCTTCACCTCCCGGGATGTCATGAAAAAGACCTGGGACCTCACGTATGAAGAACTGAAGGCTTTCGGTCTCAATCCAATGCTGCAGGGAGATTTGCAGAGCAGGCTCATGCTTCAGCTCATGAGAGAGAGCGAAAACAGCGTCATCTTCGGGGTGGATTCCTTCTGGGAAGGAGTTGACGTCAAGGGCGATTCGCTGAAATCCCTGATCATCACAAAGCTGCCCTTTGAGGTGCCAACAGAACCGATGGTCGTCGCGCGGACAGAGGAGATCCAAAAAGCGGGAGGAAATCCCTTTATGGAATATTCCCTGCCCCGGGCTGTGCTGAAGTTCAAGCAGGGATTCGGCAGGTTGATTCGGTCGAAGAGCGATACCGGGCGGATAATAATCTGTGACGAGCGGGTCCTGACGATGCGCTATGGCAGAAGCTTTCTGGAGAGTGTGATGTAATAAATCGCTGTTTTGTAAGCTCTGCTAAGGCTCTGATTCGGAGGAAAGGGATCGGCTAGCCTCCGTTCTCTCTCTCTCTATTTATGTTTTTCTATCAGTTACTGGTTCGTAAACATTAACCCTGAACCCCATGGACCTGTCCCTGCAGGGTTCCATCCCTGCACCGACCATTTGTACATCCCATTGGCAAGCGCTGTCCCCTGCGTTACCGTACACTGCGTCTCTCCTGCTCCACAGTTCGCCTGCGCTGCCGTATACCATACATTCGTATACGCCTTCGTCGTATAGTTGTACACCGAAACCTGGTACTTCCACGTATCTGCCGTCGCCTCCCACGTATACGTCGGCGTCCCTGTCGTTATCGTCCCGCTCGGCAATACCTGTACCGACGCAACCGGTATACTCCCCAGAAACACCGTGAAAAGCCTCCTCGAACTCCACGGTCCTGTACCCACCGGGTTCATCGCCCGTACATACCACAGATAATTGCCCTCTGCCAACGGTGTGCCTTGGGTTACTGTACACTCCGTCTGGCCCGCCTCACAGTGTGCCTGCGCCGCCGTATACCATTGATACGTCCACTGTCTCGTCGTATAATCGTACGTAGACAGCTGATACTGCGTTGTCTTTGCTATGGCATTCCACGTGTACGTCGGCGTCTGAGTGGCTGTCAACCCACTCGGTGATACCTGTACCGGTGCTCCAGGTATTGTACCAAGAAATACCGTGAAGGTCTTCCCTGTACTGTTGGGCCCGTGCCCCAGACGTTCTGCCCCTTTACCCACCACCGGTAGCCGCCCTCAGATAGTGGAGTGCTCTGGCTTATTGTACAGTGCGCCTGTCCTGCTTCACAGTGCGCCTCTGCTGCTGTATACCAGGTGTAGGTGTACTGTGCCGTTGTATAGTCATAGAACGTTATCTGGTACTGTGCCGTCCCTCCCACTGCATTCCATGTATAGGTCGGCGTCTGGCTGTTGATCGTCCCGCTCGGTATGCTCTGTACCGGTGCTGTCGGGGCTGTGGTGGTTATTGCAAAGGTCAGACCACTGCTCCACGGCCCTGTCCCTGCAGTGTTCTTGGCCTGCACCCACCATCGATAGTTGCCTGCTGATAAAGGGATAATCTGGGCTATCGTACACTGATCCTGTCCTGAGTCACAGTTTGCCTGTGCTACTGTGTACAAGGTGTAGCTGGTCTGTCCGGTGATGTAGTCGTAAAGGGCGAAATGGTATTGTGTTGCCATTGTTGCAGCATTCCATGTAAACATTGGCGTCTGCGTTGTTATGGTTCCAATCGGTGAGGTTAAGTTCGGCGCTGCTGGTATCGGGGTTGAATTGATATCAAGAGGGTCAGACCCTATCTGCACTTCAAGAGCATCGCTATATCCATCTCCGTCTGTATCTGCAAGCAGCGGATTTGTTCCTCTGATATATTCCTCGCCGTCTTTCAGTCCGTCTGCATCAGAATCAGGATTATTAAGATTCGTTCCCAATGCTGTCTCTTCTTCGTCCGTAAGACCGTCATGGTCGCGGTCGTCATTCTGGACCATATTTGAAAGGAAGCTCTCCGAGCCGTCATCTTTAACAGCGCGCAACCGCATAGATTCTCGTCTTTATGGATGAGTTTTCGTCCCATGCATCCCCGGTGTTAAAGGAAGTATCTGTTGTTGTCCCTATCTGTGCCAGATACGGTTCGTCATCATACTTTGCATAGATGTTATAGCCGGTCACCCCAGTGCTTGCACTCGCGTTCCATATCAGAACAGTCTTCAGCCCTGCTGAGTCAACAGCATCTGCCTGAAGGTCAGTGGGAGGAAGAGGGGTAGTGGTCAGGATTATCTTATCCTCGCTCGCTGAATTAAGGACAAAAGTATAGAGACCTGTAGCTGAACTGTTAAATGCCTTGAAGTTTTCGGTTGCAATTTGACTCTCATCAACATAGCTGACTCTGACACTAAAATCACCCGAATAATAACTTTTCATTGAAAGTGTGTAAGTCCCTTCCAATGGTGCAGGAATCGTGATGTTGCCAATGCCGTTGTCGAGATTAACCGAAGCATCGGGTACGTCATTAACTAAATCGCCGGTGCTGTAGTCCAAGCCGACGACATGGCCCTGCGGATCAACAAGATGGGGCTGGACTAACCCTGTATAAGTAATTTGAATTGAGGGAGTGGCAGGGGCTGCAGCCGCTGCAAATAACCGCTGCGGAGATGCCTGCCCAGGGTAAAGATCATCGATGATCAGATTCCTGGCCGTATTGATCAATTTCATATGTGCGCCTGATGTCCACTTGCACGAAGCCCATCCATCACTACATGGATACTGCGCACTGACCTCCGGTACAGTCCCGTCGCCACTGAGCGCTGTCGTCATCGGATTTTTGGGCCACCCATCGGAATACAGCGGCGAGAGCACCAACAGGCCCGATGGGTGATATACATTAAGGTTGGTAAGCGTCTTCTCCGTGTCGCTCAGATATACCCGTGTCACCACCTTGCTGCTCGATGACTCATCACCCATGCAGACATTCTTCTGCCCGTCATTGTTCAAGGTCTGCAGGGTTGTGTTGATATTCCCGTCCGTGGCAATCGTTTGTGGGGTTCCGGAGCCGTTGTATTTCAAAAAGCCATTGATCGGCTGCAATTCACGCGCCGTCTTGACTTTTTCCTGATAGAACTGCTGAATCTTTGCGTTCTCCGATGGCCCGATATCGCCCTTGTTATAGGTATCTTCGTGCATTATTTCGGTCGTCTTCCAGTAAACGTTCATCCAACTATCGAAAATTCCATCAAAGAGATCATCAATCTTTTTGGGGTCGCCTCCTTCCCATAGGAAATAGGCATTTGTGGAGCCCAGGTTCGGGGTGCCGACCATAGAGAAATTCAATATAGTGTCGGCGCAGTCCCGCTTCTGAATATATGTCCTGACCAGCAGACCGCCCATGCTGTGGGCAATCACATTCACCTTGCCGTTCGGGCTCATTGCCTTGGCCTTGTCAATGCACTTGGCCAAATATGTATCCGCTGCCTGATCCAGCGGCATTCGCCAATCCCAGGGGCAGTATACACCGTGAACATTGATATTGACTAAAGAATCCTTGAGGTTCCTCCACCCTACTTTACTATCGGGGTCGTGCAGTATAAGATCAGTGCCATCTTCGTAGGTCGGGTTCTTGAATTGGGGATAGATGCCGCTCTTTCCCCATTTGCCTGCCATTGATTTATGCGAAGAGCCGAGCATGCCGGGCACCAGCACCACAGGAATTGCAGTGCTGTCGAAAAGCTCAATTTCCATAGCAACAGTGCGAGTCTCGCCGGGGGCCAGTTCTATCCTGATACAAGTGTCGTTTTGCTTGCCGTTTTTCTCAGCCCGGATGAAGTAGACGCCTGCACTCACATCCGAAAAAGTAAATCCGCCGTTCGAATCAGTTAATAAATCCGGATAGACAGAAGACCCGTCAATCACAGCCGATATGATAACCGTCGCTCCATTAATTGCGGTGCCTGTGCTGTCAACAACCCGGCCGGTTACTTTGCCGTGTCCGGCCGGCCCACCGGTTACGTTAAAGGGATTGCTCGTCCCGTTCATTCCAACGCCACTTGCCGAAATAGTAATGTTGGTTCCACTCTGGTAGAGTTTGACATTGACAACGCTCGAACCATTCTGGCCGCCACGCTGTCGAGGGACTTATCCTCCCCGGCGCAGATATGTCTATGTTCCCGTTCAGTCCTGTCTTTACCGTGCCGTCAGCATTCAGCGCCGTGATTTTTATTGTAAACTGCTGCCCCACCGCCTTGTCATATATCGCCCCGCCGTTCTCATACGTGATTTCAAAATGATCAAAATTACCGAATAAACGGCCATAATTGGCTGGAAAAAGACTGCCGGCGGTTACATCACCGACCCCACACAATCCCACGTAATCATAATACCAGACAAAGTCTCGTGATAAGGCCACGTGATCATTATCCCAACAAGTCGGCTGTCCTACGGATGAACCGACGACTTCAGTATTTGTGCCCGTGTCGTAAGCATCGACACAGTTATTATTATGTTGATCGCATGTAATCATATACAGATGATAGCCGGGAGACATACAGGCAGGTCCATTGCATCCAAAAGATATTCCCCAATCAAATCCGTAACGAGCAATGTCAGGGATAGAACCATTGACAGGAATATCATAATAAGCGTAATAAGTATGCAAGATATCGCGCGTAGCGATCACGTCAGTATAAGTTACGCCATTTGAACGTTGATATGGTAACTCATGCAGCAAAGTAAAAGCGTTGTATCGTGGCGGAGGAGGAACAGGGCCATAAAGAGAACCTGACGTAACGTCACCGCTTCCGCATAAATCTGAGTAATTGTAATACGAAACAAAACCACGTGATAGGGTCACGTGATCATTATCCCAACAAGTCGGCTGTCCTACGGATGACCCGACGACTTCAGTATTTGTGCCTGTGTCGTACCCATCCGCACAATTATTATTATTTTGGTCGCACGTGATCATATACAGATGATAGCCGGGAGACATACAGGCAGGACCATTGCATCGCAAAAGATATTCCCCAATCAAATCCGTAACGAGCAATGTCAGGGATAGAACCATTGACAGGAATATCATAATAGGCGTAATAAGATGCGCGCCGTCGCGCGTAGCGATTACGTCAGTATAGGTTACGCCATTCGATCGTTGATAAGGTAGGTCTTGGAGCAGTGAAGGTGAAAGCATTGTTGGAAGAGAAGAGCAAAAAACATGCACAGATTAAAATCAAAGCTAAAATAAACTTTCTCATTTTTTACTCTCCATTTTCCTGCTCAACCTATTGCCACATCAATCCGGTGTTTTTGGCTGTCACCGTGCCGTTGCCGTTGTCAGTATAGTACATGGGGTTGATATTATATGCCCCATCCTGCCCGGTTCCCTCGCACGGAATTTCAGCGTAAGGACTGACGCTTTGATAACACTTCGTCTGTCCGGTGTCAGGGAGTTTAAAGGCCTCAGAAAGAGCAACAGAGCAGAAGAGCAACAAAGCAATCGTACAAAAAAGAAAAGCAAATTCAGGCAGAACACTTGAAACAACACTGCGGATTTTCTTAGACATAATCCCCCCTCCAGGAATGGTCGTTATTCTTTACGGATTATTAGGAGCTTTGTGGCGATACTTACCCTGCCAATTTACGGTAAAACATCCGGCGCATCCTGTTTTTCTCTTCCCTCCAGCAGGCCATGGTGCTTAACTGTCCATTACGATTACACGGCAAGCTTATCCTGTCGGAAAGATTCATTTGACCGCTGTCGATGCACGCTGAGCTTTCAGCTTCTCCTGCAGCTTTCGGGACTTATCTCTTATAAACCTGATCTGCTCTTCTACTGAGAGAGTTTTGGTCTGCTCGTAGTGTTTATCTCTTATTTTGCGAACCATAGCAACCGCTTTAACTTCCATGTTCCCCTCCGTGGAAATCTTATCTCAAATAGCCCACCTTCAAAGAAGCCTCTTGCCGTCCCTGATAATCCTATTCACAAAAGGGTCTGCCTGATCAAAATCACTCCTCGCAAATGCATGCGGTTCAATCTTCAAGTCAACTTTCCTTCTCAATTTCATCAGGAGAGCATCTTCTTCAAACCCATCGATTTCATCGCTGTCAAAAAAAACAGCAAGGTCTATATCGCTGTTTTCAGAAAAAGTCCCCTTTGCGTAAGAGCCATAGAGATACATCCTCCATATCTTTAATCCGCTGGATTTCAAAATAGCTATATATTCACTGATTTCCTTTTTTATTGTTGCATCATCATAGCCCTGAGCCATAATCTGAACTCCTTTATCTTCCCCATATATTTTTCAGCAAACTCTTTCGTCGCCTTTCTGCTGAAGCGATTCTTATAATCAGGATATCGGGCCTTGATATTAAAAGTCGTCACTTCATCGAGAAAATCTTTTTGGTCTTCGCTCAAACTGAGCCTGCCCAGTTCCGCTATTTTTGTGAGATCATGGGTATAGGGCACTTCCATGCCGACCTGCCTGACATAATACGCCTTTAAGAGCTTTTCCAAAACAAGATGACCCAGAAACAAGGCCCACACATGATGATTCTTTTCTAAGACTAAGCGTTACCTCGAAATCAGCATCCGATGAATCAACCCAGTATGCAACTGCCTCGTCCCTTGTCATTGCCTGAATTATAACATTTCACCTGAAAATCTTAAATCTTCAAAAAATTCTAAGGAACTGTAAGTTTTCCCGTCATCCCGTTTCTGCCACATCAGGCCGGTATTGTTGTCCGTCACCGTGCCGTTGCCGTTGTCAGTGTAGCTCATGGGGTTGATGTCATATGCGCCGTCCTGTCCTGTGCCGACACGGGGAATTTCAGCATAGGGGCTGACACTTTGATAGCACTTCATCTGCCCGGTGTCAGGGAGTTTGAAGGCCTCGTAGATAGCAACGGAGCTAAAGAGCAAAAGCGCAATAGTGCAGAATAAAAACAATCCCCTCGAATTTCTCATATCAAAACCTCCATCGTTGAAATCAGTGTCAGGGCGGCGGTGTGTCAAAATTGCACAGGCAACAGAGCATCATCTCCAGATTTGACACTGCGTATAAAGTTGTTATGTTACACTTGTGTCAAAGATAATATACGACCGCTATGCAAAAAGGCGCATGTCTGAACGAGAAGTGACTGATAATGAAATTGAGACCGTCATTGCGGCTTCTGAATATATCGAGCCATCTGTCAAAGGTAGAACAAATGCTTTTCATTTTATGAACGGCAGATATCTGAGGGTCACGTTCAGGGAAGAAACAGACCATATTCTGGTAATCACAGTCACGGTAAGAAAGAAACCGTTTAAGGGGTGACAATATGAAAATAGAATATAGTAAAAGTGTGGATGCTTTGTATATAAGGCTCAGGGAAGCGAAAATTGTCGACTCCAAAGACATAGAAGAAGGGGTCACCGTAGACCTCGATGAAAATGGCCATATTGTGGGCCTTGAAATACTTGATGCCAGCGAAAAACTGAACATATCTGACCTCGTCAACATCAGCATCGAAAACCTCCCCATTGAAAGGGTGGCTTAAACAAACGGCAGAGCAGCAAAGCGCACCCATATTATCTCACTGGTCTACATAGAGTTTGTGAAACTCGAAGCTTTCCCCTAAGTTGATTCATACCTCCGGGACAGGGTAATATAAACGGCCTCAAAAAGATTAAAGACAAACTATCCGTATTCTGCATTGTCTTAAAAAGCGTCCGGTCTGGTCAACTAATGTTTACCTGTGCGCTTTAACCATCGAATCAGGAGAATTTTGCGTAGTGCCGATACCTATAGGAACTGAAATTTCACGGCTGAATCCGAAACAGAGAGAGGCCGTCGAAAAAATAGAGGGACCGCTGCTCATACTTGCCGGCGCTGGATCAGGCAAGACACGGGTAATAACCCTGAGGACAACCTATCTGCTCTATTCAGGAGTACATCCCGAAGCTGTTTTGGCGGTCACCTTCACGAACAAGGCTGCAAATGAGATGAAGGAGCGGGTCTCTTCCATGCTGCAATCAAAAAAAGGTAAGTCCCCCATAATTTCGACCTTTCATTCACTCTGCCTCGCGATCCTCAGAAAAGAGATCCCGTTGCTCGGATACAGAAAAAATTTCATCGTCTATGATTCCTCTGAGCAGTTGTCCCTCCTGAGAAGTCTCTTAAGCGATATCAGGGCCTATGACAGAAGTTTTAAGCCTGATGCGATCATGGGACAGATAAGCGCCATGAAAAACGAATTTTCCTTTTCAGGTGAAACAGATGGACTGGAAGAATTCACGAGTGTTGTCTATCCGCGGTACCAGGAGATGTTAAAGGCTATGAACGCCCTGGATTTTGATGATCTTCTTCTGTTAACGACACGGCTTTTCAGAGAACATCCGGAGGTACTCAGGAAATATCAGGACAGATTCAGCTATATCATGGTGGACGAATACCAGGACACGAACAAGGTGCAGTATGCCCTGATAAAAATGCTCAGCGGAGAAAAGAAGAATCTCTGCGTAGTCGGGGACGATGACCAGTCAATATACGGATGGAGGGGCGCCAATCTCTATAATATACTCGACTTTGAAAAAGACTTTCCCGGCACTGTCGTGGTCCGTCTTGAGCAGAACTACCGCTCTACCGCCTCCATACTCCAGGTCGCCAACAGCGTCATAGGCAATAACCGCAAACGGATGGAAAAATCCCTCTGGTCAGCAGGGAGCAAAGGCCCGCTGGTCAATGTTTTCAGGGCTGCCGACAGTGCTGAGGAGGCCCGGTGGATTGCTGACAGGATATCCCAGATACGATATGAAAAAAACAACGCGTATGAGGACTTCGCGGTCCTGTACCGCGCAAACCTGTTTTCGCAGCCCTTTGAGGAGGCACTGAGGATCAACAGGATTCCCTACACGGTTGTGGGAGGCACGGCTTATTTTGAGAGAAAGGAGGTAATGGACCTTGCTGCATACCTTAAGATAATCGCCAATCCCCTCGATGATATGAGTCTTTTACGTGCTGCGAATGCGCCGAAGAGGGGTCTCGGTCCTGCAACAATAAGCAGGTTTACGGATTTTGAGAAAGACCGATCGATCTCTCTGCTTGAAGCCTTCAGGAGAAACAGTGAAATTGAAGGTCTCGGGAAGATCGTTAGCGACGCGGTCAGCAGATTCACGGAACTGATAGACAGATACGCGGTCCTGTTTCAGAAACCGCGAGGTAGGGCAAAGGCATTGAAAGACCTGACAGAGGAGATCAATTACAAAAACTATATTTACGAACTCTATAAAACACCTGAATCAGCTGTCCGGCGGATCGAAAACATCGAGGCATTCATCCAGTCACTCTCGCAGTATGAAACAACCGAAGACTCGCCCTCCCTGTCAGGCTTTCTTGAGACACTCGCCCTGACAGACCTTTCGAATGAGAAGACCGAAAAGTCCTTTGGGGTCACCCTCACTTCCTTCCACTCTGCCAAGGGACTGGAATTCCCAGTAGTCTTTATCGCAGGACTTGAAGAAGATATCCTTCCTCACAGAAAGTCCTCGAATACAGCAGGAGAACTCGAAGAGGAGAGGAGACTCTTCTATGTCGGCATAACGAGGGCGATGAAGGAACTCTATCTTACCTATACCAGACACAGGATAAAATACGGCAAGAAATTACCTTCGGTCCCTTCGCGGTTCCTTGATGAGATACCGGAAGAGTTTCTGAAAAGGATCGACACGAACACGGAAGAAGATCCGGATGAGACTGAAAAAGACGCCAGGGCCTTTTTCTCAAAGATCAAGGAAATATTGAAATAGAAACGCCTCAAAAAGTCTCACCGCAAAAGAAAGCGCCTGAATACTTTATATCTCCTCATTCTGGTTTAACCTTACGCCAGACACATTAATCGGAGAGGCAGAAGTCATGAAAAAACCTTGTTCTGCGATGCGCGCCATGTGTATCCGTTCCGTCAGGTGAATACAGATCAGAACAAAGTCGTCATGCAAGGTTTTTTCATGATTTCTGCCTCGACTACTATGTACCAGAAGTCTTCACTCTTCAGCCTGCTGCTCATCTCCCTCTTCCACCGCTTCTGCTTCCTCCTCGTCGCGGTAGTTTGTCATGCGCCGTTTGACCAGACAAAAACCTGCTACTGTTAACAACGCGGCAAGAAAAAAGAGCACCCAGGACATATGGTCAGCTGCATACGATATCCAGGAATCCTCTCTTGAGAGGCCCTTTTTCCACATCTGCTCAAGCGTTTCGAGCCGGACACCAAGAACTTCATACACCGCCTGCTCTATTGTCTTCTGATGTTCAAGACCCTGAAGGATTAAGCGCAGTTTCTCCTCGCCATACTGATGCACGATAAATTCGACAAAACTCCTGCTTTCTTCATATGCCAGCATAAGCCCCTCTGGAGTATCCGGGAAGATCATGCTGAGTTCAGCCAACGGGATCAGACGACTGGAAAGCACAGCCTGCCGGAGGACATCCTTTTCACCGTTTTGCAGAATATCAGCGATGCCGCCGCTTGCCCATTGAGAAAGACCTTCGTCAAACCACTTTGGAAGCACTGAGGAGGGGACCTGCTGGTGAAGCAGAATATGCGACAATTCATGCTTCAGCGTGTCTTCAAGATCAAAGGGAATTCTGTCCATCCGGGAGTAATCGATGATAATGAGCTCTTTTTCCGGCATCGCGAATGCTGTCACCAGCCTGTTGCGGGCCATCTCCTGAAATACCTGCGTATCGCGGATCAAAACAACAGCCGGATCGACCTTCAGCCGCAATCCCAGCATTGTCTCGACATCGGTTTTGGCTTTTTTGTAATGACCACTTATCCTTTCAGCAGGACCGCTTAAGGGGGCCTGGTAACGGACGGTAATTTCCGGACCACGATACATTTCCAGTTCCACCGCGGCTGACGAAGAAGCCAGCACGAGAAAACAGAAAAAAAACTCCAGCACATTTTTTATCATAGTGACATCATACTTGGGCATCCCTGATTTAGTATCTATTTTCTATAATAATAACATGCACTCAATGTATAAGGAGCATTGTTCACTATGGACCATTTACTGAAAGAACTGAAGACCCTGAATGCAACTTTATGGAGACCTATCTCGATACTATTTTGAATTATGCCTAGACATTAAGAAAGAAGGCGATGCAATGGTCGCTTTCCTACGAGAGTTATTCAGGGAGGACAGCACGTCAGTTTATCGATGACCTTGGAGACCGGCTGGAAAGCGGAAAAATTCAACGCTAAGATGCTGCTGATACTCCGCACCATTTCATGTATCATCTTCAAAAAAAATTAGGGTAAAGCTCTTTTGCGCATTCGGGACAAATACCATGAGAAATTTCTGTCTCTGTATGGTCTCTCATATAACACTCAATAAAATGAGGGTAATGCTCCCTGACACAGTCAGAACAGACGCTGCGAGAAAATTCCGACTCTTCATAGTCTCTAATATAACACGCCATTTGATTCCAGCAGCCTTTGTCATCCCTGATTCTCTTACAATTTGCACAAATCACAAGAAATACGCTCAACTTTTTGACCCCATCAACAACATCTCTACCGCTTTTAAAAGACACAGGTTCTCTCTATCGGAACTTGTATGTCAGTCAGGCAAGGCTCGACTTTCCCCATAGTCGACAACCAATAATAACTTACATTATTTTGAAGCTTTTGCAAAGTTCGAATTGCATGGTTTTGCATGTATCAAAAACAGCATGCGTGACGAGTTTTTTTACCGAGTAATTTTGATTAACTCCACATCAATGACCCGCGCAAAAAAAGGTATCTATTCAATGGTATAATGGCCCCAAGTGCAATTCGCTGAATGAAGGGGCAGTCTGAAATGAAGCAGTATGAGCATTCGCTGAAAATCTCACGTTGTTTCAGGATTACAGCCATTTTTACAACTCTAATATTTATGCAGTCCTCTCTTTTTGCTGGTGAGGACATTTTTGGTCTTTTAGCAAAGAAAGGGCCTGCGGCAAAGGAGGTATTAACAAAGCCGACAATTACCAGAATAACTGACCTGCCAAACCTGCCGGTCAGTTCAAAACAGTATGAGTTTTTTATCGAACACCCTCGTCTTTCGATAATCCTTGCCCGTATCTGCGATCCGTCCCTGGACTTATACAGCGTGTCTGTGCGGCCTGATGGTTTAATCCATGTCGATGACCCAGCGGGGCTGGCAGGCGACGTGGAAGTTATCAGTGCCAGCCGCGGCAAGAGGGTTTATTTTATATCAGGTTATTATGACTTGCTGAAAATAAGGTTCCACGGTCACGTGCTCATGGTAACCGAATATTCTGAAAAAAAGATGGGAGATAACGTCTCTGTCGACACCAGAGTCACCAATTATATAAAGGTCAACAGCGCCGTTGCCGGAGCTTTTGCGCGGATCATCAATTTTCTTTTTCCCAAAAAAGTAGATGGACGGATTGGCCGCTTTGCAAATGCGGTGAGGATCGTGGCCTTTTCGGTCACGAGCGACCCGGATGGCGCATACAATAAGCTTGCAGCCTCCGGCGAAGTCGATCTAAAAGAGCTTAAGGAGTTTGCTGCGATGTTTCTCAGAAAAACAGGAAACCAGGCACGCTGAACCGGACTGTCAGTATCCTGCCGGGCATAGCGCCGGAGATGTCTTTATTACGGAAAATACTCTTCAGTGACTTCGAAGATAAATTCAATTTCGACCGGAGAGTTCATGGGCAGGACATTCACGCCGACCGCTGCCCTCGCGTGCCTCCCAGCCTCCCCAAAGACCTCGAACAGAAAATCAGAAGCCCCGTTCATCACCTTTGGCTGGTCAATAAAATCAGGAGACGAGGCTACAAAGCCTGTTATCTTCAGACATCTTTTTACATTATTAACGCTTCCAACAACTGACCTCAGGACAGCAAGGGCGTTAATCGCGGCGGTTCTCGCGCAAAGAGCAGCATCCTCAAGAGAGACTGTTTCACCGACCCTGCCTGTTTTCATAAGCTTGCCGTCTTTCAGGGGGAGCATTCCGCTGAGATAAACAAGGTTGCCTGTTTTTACAAAAGGGACGTAGGAACCGAGAGGCTTCGGTATCCCGGGAAGATCAATCGAGAGCTTTCTCAGTTTTTCTTCGGGCGTCATATGACCTCCATGAAAAGCCATTGCAGTCAGCTGTCAGCTGATTGATTGCTGACAGCTTTCTCTCAGTATTTTGCGTCGGCAAATTCAACCCAGCCTCCGGCCCTGACGAGCGCCTTGTCGAATTCTGATAATTGAAAGGGAAATACACTGTTTTTGTTTCCGGATGATATCGTCAGGCTGTTCTTTTCGAAATCAATATCAATGCGGCAGTCCCCATCCCTGTATTGGAAAAGTTTATCAATATCCGCTTCCGGGAGTTCGATCGCGAGCATGCCGCAGTTGAACATATTCTGCCTGAATATGCGCGCAAACCCCGAGGCGATGACCACATTAATATTATTCACTTCAAAAACCCATGGCGCATGTTCGCGGGAAGAGCCGCACCCGAAATTAGCGCGGGTCACGATCACTCCCGCTTCCCGGTTCCTCGGGTCCCTTCGGATCGAAGCCTTCAAGCTTCAGGTCCTCGAGCATATGGGTTTTCAATGCCTCTTTCGATATCTCGGTGAGATACCGGGCCGGTATTATCTCGTCTGTGTTGATGTCAGCCCTGTCGAGGAACAGGACCCTGCCGCCAAAACTTTTCATTGTATGCCTTCCTTCCTGAATTTTCTGGGATCTGCTATCTTCCCCTCTATCGCTGTGACCGCAGCAACCGCTGGGCTCATCAAATGCACCATCCCGCCCTTCCCCATCCTGCCGTTAAAATTCCTGTTTGTCGTAGACGCGCAGACTTCTCCGGGGGCGAGCACTCCATTGCTCATCCCGAGACAGGCCCCGCAGGTTGGGTTGGTAACACAGAATCCCGCATCCATGAATATTTTTATGATCCCTTCCCTGTCGGCTTCCCTGAAGATCTTCGGGGTTGCAGGGGAGACGATGCCTCTCACACCAGGGGCGATCTGCCTTCCCTTCAGATACTGCGCAGCTATGCGGAGGTCATCAAGCCTGCCGTTTGTGCAGGACCCGATATATATCTGATCAACAGGGGTTCCTTCCATCTCTGAGACGTCCTTCACCTCATCAGGTTTATATCCGAAGGTGACCTGTGGCTGCATATCAGAAACATCTATATGCATCACTTTCACATATTCACATCCCTCGTCAGACCACCATCTTTTGAAATCTTCGAGGGCGGTCTTTTTGTCCTTATATTCGCCTGCTATAAACGGCCACAGGTAATCTACCGTAACTTCATCAGGCATGCAGATGCCGCTGGTTCCCCCTGCTTCTATCGCCATGTTGCAGAGCGTCATTCTGCTCTCCATGGACATGCCTTTTACCACATTACCGTGAAACTCCATAACACAATCAGTAGCACCTTTAACAGTAAGCTCTTTTATAACCCTGAGGATCACGTCCTTTGCGTATACGCCTTCTGGCATCGTTCCGTTGATATCTATGCGGATCGTCTTCGGTTCCCTGAATGCGCATACTCCCTTGAGTATGCCCACCTCCAGGTCGGTCGTTCCGACGCCGGCTGCGAACGCGCCGAATGCCCCGTGCGTACAGGTATGGGAATCGCCCATGATTACCGTATATCCCGGACGGATAAACCCCTTTTCCGGGAAGAGCACATGACAGACGCCGTTTCTCCCTATATCGAAGAAATCTTTGATATTCTGCCTTTTTGCCCAATCCCTGAGAATCTTTCCCTGCTGTGCTGTCTTGGAATCCTTGGCAGGGGTAACGTGGTCGATAACGACCTTTATTTTGTCCGGGTTAAAGACCCTGTCCTTTCCCCTTGCCACCAGATCATTGATCGCTATAGGGGTAGTAATCTCATGACACATCACCACATCGATATCCAGCACCTTGGTGCCGGGAAAAGGCTCGTCCCTCAAACGGGACTTAAAAATTTTTTCCGCCAGCGTCATCGCCATATTTTCACCTTCTTTTCGAAAAATAACTGAGGATTTAATATTAACATACTACCGAATAATTGTTGAACACCAGTTCAAGATAACGGGCTGTTTCTTTATCCCGTATAGGTACCAACCTTTTCCTGTTTTGAAGCAAAAGCATCATGGCAAAAACGTCTTGCTAAATATCCCTGGTCTGTGTTTATAATGCAGTTGCAAAAAAATATATAAGACAGCAAGAAGGAAGTTAAGAAAAATGGCTTGCCTGTTCTCCCCGGCGAATCCGCCCGAGCGCGGACGACACCTTATAGCTCGTTGCCATGGCCAGCCAAACGCGAAGAGGAGTTCACTGTTTGTGAAATTTGCTCATAGCCGCACCATATGAAATCCTGTCGTCATTGCAAGACCTTTTTCTTAACTTCCTTCTTGAAATTTATGCATCGCTAGGGTTCATTAATGACGCTTATAAATACATTCAGATTTCCCAGGAGGTTATGATGGAGCATTTTTACATGCTGTTTCCCATCTCCGGAGTTAAGACATATATATTTATCCCTCCCCTTGTTGCGTTTGTTCTCTCTTTCTTCACATCCATGGCCGGGGTCTCCGGAGCCTTTCTGCTGCTGCCGTTCCAGATGAGTGTTCTCCATTTCACGAGCCCTGCTGTCAGCTCCACGAATTTCCTCTTTAATATAGTTGCTATACCGAGTGGTGTCTACCGCTATTTCAAAGAAGGAAGGCTGGCCTGGCCTCTTACCATCGTGGTAATACTCGGCACGCTTCCGGGAGTTTTTATCGGCTATTTTATCCGGGTTCTCTATCTCCCTGATCCCCGGGTTTTTAAACTCTTTGTCGGCTGTGTCCTTTTATACATCGGTGCACGCCTTCTCTATGAAATTGCCGGGAGCACCGCGACTGCCATGTCTAACATAAAAAACCTTGATGAGAAATTCAGACAACGAAGCGCCTGGGTAAAAGATGACCTTCAGACAAATATTGTTGCCGGCCTTCCTCCTGAGGCAGTGGTAAAGACCCTTACTTTTTCAGTCAAGAGAGTGGAGTATGAATTCTGGGGAGAGACTTTTTCATTCAGCACCTTATCCATGTTCCTGCTCGCGTTCGTTGTCGGGATTATCGGCGGGATATACGGAGTCGGCGGCGGAGCTATTATAGCCCCGTTTTGTGTCGCGGTATTTCATCTCCCTGTCTATACCATAGCAGGCGCCGCGCTCATGGGGACTTTTCTGACCTCTATTGCGGGAATTGTCTTTTATAGTATCATGCCTGCCAGAGAGGGATTGTCTACATCACCCGACTGGCTCCTCGGCTTTCTCTTCGGCATCGGAGGATTTGCCGGCATGTATCTCGGCGCGCGCCTCCAGAAATATATCCCCCAGAAGTTTATCAATATAGTACTCAGCGCGCTTATCATCTATGTGTCATTTACCTATATAGTGCAGTTCTTCTACAAGTAGCTTATGCTAATACTACTTATAATTTTTTTTGAATAAATTGCCTTATGACAAGATATCCAGACAGTGCTAATCGGAATAATCGCTGATACGCACGACAATATGACGTCCCTGAAAAGGGCTGTGGAGTATTTCAATTCCCGAAACGTGCAGCACATCATTCACGCCGGAGATTTCACTTCTCCCTTCACGTTCCGCGCTCTGAAAGAGCTGCGCTCAGGTTTTACGGGGATCTTCGGCAATAATGACGGAGACAGGCTCCTGCTCCAGAAGTTATCAGACGGAAGGATATACAACCAGCCCCATCTCCTTGATCTTGACAACAGGAAAATCATTGTCATGCACGAACACCATGTCGTGGAGGCGCTGGCTGAAAGCGGCCATTATGATCTGGTGATATACGGTCACACGCATCTGCCCGATATCAGAACGGTCAAAGATACCCTCGTCATTAACCCGGGTGAGGCGTCGGGATGGCTTTACGGCAAGACAACTGTTGCGGTCGCGAATTTGTCGGACATGACAGCTGAGATCGTCGCTATTTAGATAAAACTGTCTGCACGAAACAGCAGCATACCTAAATATCGAATTCTCTCTCCCTTATAGCGGCACGTGTGTCTTATAGGAGAACCTCTTCTGAATCAGGTCCTGAAATTCCAGCGACACCTTCTCTTCCCCGTGCACAATAAATATCTCGGGACTGTTCCGGAAAGAGGATATCCAGTGAAGCAGCTCACTCTGGTCTGCATGCGCTGAAAAACCTCCGAGGGTATGGATACCTGCCCTGACAGTTATCGTATCGCCCGAGCACATCGACGACCTTTCGCCCCATCGACAATCTTTCTTCCGAGCGTGCCTTCAGCCTGGTAACCGACAAAGACAATGCTGCTTTCTCTTCTTCCCGAGGTTATGCTTGAGATGATGGCGGATCCTTCCACCCTCGCACATGCCTGAACTCGCTATGATAATGGCCTCTTTTCTGATCCTGTTCAGCGCCATCGAATCCTCAACGCTCCGGGTAAAGTGGATGCGCAGAGCGTCCCTGCTGCTGATATCAAATATCCGCCTCGCCTCTTCGTCAAAATATTCCGGATGGTCAACATACACCTTCGTGATCTTCTCAGCGAGCGGACTGTCGATATAGACATTGATCCTGAAGAGCCTGTCCTCCTTCACCAGCCTGTTGAGGATCAGAAGGAGGTCCTGCGTCCTGCCGAGCGCAAATGAGGGGATGATCACATTGCCTCCCCTTTTGAAAGTCTTTTTGATCACATCGACAAGTTCATCGATCGATTCATCCATGCCCTTGTGGTTTCTGTTGCCATAGGTCGATTCTATCGTAAGATAGTCCGTCTCCTCCACAAAAACAGGGTCCTGGACTATGGGATTCTCCTTCTTGCCTATGTCACCGGAAAAAACGATCTTCTTCTCCCCCTGACCATCCTGATACCACAGTTCAAGGGTCGCGGAGCCGAGTATATGCCCTGCATCTACAAAACGGTACCTGATTCCTTCACAGAGCGTTTCCATCTCGTTATAGTTCTTCCGTTCAATGAGGGCAAGGGCCATGTCCACTTCCCTGGTTGTATAAAGAGGTTCTATTGTCTGCTGCCCTGCTTCCAGGGCCTTTCTGTTATACCACTCGGTATCACTTTCCTGTATATGGGCGGAATCATAGAGTATCAATTCGATAATATCAGCTGCAGCGGATGTGGTGATGATCTTTCCCCTGTAAAGCCCTCTTTAACCAGCCGGGGGACAAGCCCTATATGATCAAGATGTGAATGGGTGAGGAACAGACAGGTTATCTCTGAGGGGTCGAATTCAAAGGCCGCCCTGTTTACCGCATCAGCGTCTTCTCCCTGGTGCATACCGCATTCCACCAGTATATTCATCTCACCCCTCTTGAGATAAAAACATGAGCCGGTAACTGTCCTGACTCCACCCAGAAACTTTATCTTCATCGTGTTGCCCCCTCTGTTTTTTTTGCAGGTTTTTACTTTAGCAAAAAACCGGAAAAATTACCGGACTTGCATTAAAAAAGCGCACTATATATAATTGAAGACCTTCTGCTGCAAACCCGCAGAGGAGCTTAAAGCAGGGGATGTTTTTTCTTGTCTGACGAACAATTATTCATTATTTGAAATGATCAACACACCGTAAATGATATAGGGTAAATCCTTAACTGTTAGAGGTAATCGTGGAAGAAATTAACGAACTTATTGAGCAGAGAATCAGGAAAGTCAGCGACCTGAAAGAGATGGGGATAAAGCCCTACGGAGACCCTTTTGACGCGTCCGACCATGCGTCGGATTTGCAGCAAAAATATTCCGAAGTAACAAAGGAGGCCCTTGAGGCCGGACCTGTCTCCTGCTCACTTGCCGGAAGGATCATCACCATGAGGGATTTCGGTAAGGCAGCCTTTGCGCATATACAGGACTGCACCGGAAAGATCCAGATCTATTTAAAAAGAGACGTTCTTGGTGAAAAACACAGCCTTCTGAAAAAACTCGACATCGGTGACATCATCGGCATAAAAGGAAGGCTCTTCAGGACAAAGACGAATGAACTGACCGTCGAGGTCGAAGGCTTCAGCCTTCTTACAAAGTCCATCCGCCCGCTGCCGGAAAAATGGCACGGGCTGAAAGACATAGAGACACGATACCGGCAGCGCTATATCGACCTTATCGTGAACCCTGAGGTAAGGGAAAACTTTGCAAAGAGGAGCATCATTATAAAAGCGGTGAGGGATTTTCTCGAATCCAGGGACTTTATAGAAGTGGAAACGCCCATGATGCATCAGATACCCGGAGGCGCGACCGCCAAACCGTTTAAGACTCATCACAATGCGCTCGGCATCGATCTTTTTCTCAGGATCGCGCCTGAACTGTATCTGAAAAGGCTCCTGGTCGGCGGTTACGAGCGGGTGTATGAGTTAAACAAGAACTTCAGGAATGAGGGTATCTCTACGAAGCACAACCCTGAATTTTCAATGCTTGAATTTTATATTGCATACCGGGATTATAACTTCCTCATGTCTTTAACTGAAGAACTCTTTTCTTCGGTCGCCATGAAAGCCGTCGGCTCGCTGAAAATACCCTATGGCGATACCGAGATAGACCTTACGCCGCCCTGGCCAAGGATCCCGATGCTTGAGGCACTCGAAAAAAGCGGGGTACCGGCCGAAATATTCGCTGATGCTGAAAAAGCGAAAGCCTGGGCACGGGAGAACAGGATCGATATTCCCAGGGGTTCATCCATGGGCAAAATACTCGATGAGATTTTCAAGGAAAAGGTCGAACCCTTTCTTATCCAGCCGACGTTTATTATTGATCATCCGGTTGAACTCTCACCTCTGGCGAAAAGAAAGGCAGACAACCCCGCCCTGGTGGAAAGGTTCGAACTCTTCATCTCCGCGCGGGAGATCGCCAACGCCTTTTCAGAGCTGAACGACCCCTTTGACCAGAGAGAACGTTTTCTTGAGCAGGTCCGGGCAAAGGAGGCGGGCGATGATGAAGCACATGAAATGGATGAAGATTTCATCAGGGCACTCGAGATAGGCATGCCTCCTGCTGCCGGGGAGGGGATTGGGATCGACAGGCTGGTAATGCTGCTGACGAATTCCCACTCAATACGCGATGTTGTGCTCTTCCCGCAGCTCAAACCGGAAAAATAGAACGATGAACCTGTTGCAGAGAAATGAGGAAAACTTTCCAGAAAAAAGTTCCCCGTCCACGGCCTTCCTTGCGTCATGAAACTGCCCTATCAGCTTTTTATCGCCCTGCGCTATCTGAAATCAAAGAAAAAATACCGGGGCGTTTCTGTTACAACAGCAATATCCATAGGCGGAGTAGCTGTTGGCGTCATGGCGCTGCTCGTTGTCCTGTCGGTAATGAGCGGTTTCCATCAGGACCTGCAGAAAAAAATTCTCGGGGCTAATGCGCATATTATCATCAGGGACTATAAAGGGACCATCCAGGACTATGCAAAAACAGCCGAAGCGCTGAAAGGAGAAAAGGACATACAGTCCTTCGCGCCCTTTGTCCTCGGTCAGGTAATGGTATCGTCCGGCAACAGGACACACGGTGTTTTTCTTCGGGGAATTGACCCTGACACCGAGTCGAAAACAACCGATATTATCGCTCATATCAAGGAGGGAGACTTCAGAAAACTCTCGGGAGAAGGCGATCTCCCCGGTATCATTCTGGGGAGGGAGCTCGCGTCGAGCATCGGGGCCTTCCTGAACGACAAAATCAGCATCGTCTCTCCTTTGGGGGAAATCGGACCAATGGGTATGCTGCCGAAGATCAAACAATACAAAGTAGTGGCCATATTCGAGATCGGCATGTTCGAATACGATTCGAGCCTCGTTTTGACAGACATAAAATCAGCGCAGGACTTCTTCAATATGGGCAGAACAATCTCGGGAATTGAGGTCAGGTTGCATGATATATACAAAGCCCCGGAAATAAAGAAACAGCTTCAGGAAAAACTGGGCTTCCCCTACTATGTCATGGACTGGATGCAGATGAACAAGAACCTTTTTTCGGCGCTCAAACTCGAAAAGTTTGCGATGTTTGTCATACTCGTGCTGATAATCCTTGTTGCCTCATTCAATATCATCAGCAACCTCATCATGAACGTCATTGAAAAGAGCCGGGAGATCGCCATCCTGAAAGCCATAGGAGCGACCAATAAGGCAATCATGGCCATTTTCATCCTTCAGGGACTGTTCATCGGTATCATCGGAACGACAATCGGGGTCCTGGGAGGAGCCGGGCTGGGATATATCCTGAATACCTATCAGCTCATAAAACTCCCTGCTGATGTCTATTATCTCAGCCATCTTCCGGTCAAGATGAATCTTTTTGACTTTATAACCGTTTCTCTGTCTGCAATAACCATAACCTTTCTTGCAACGATTTATCCTGCCTGGCAGGCCGCTAAAATGGACCCGGTAGAACCGTTGCGGTATGAATAGGATTATCATTATCGTTCTATGGGAAATTTAATAGAAGCTGTACAGATCCATAAATCTTTCAGGACCGAGGCAGGGGAACTCGCCATACTGAAAGACATCAACCTTTCGATCGCTGAAGGAGAAATGCTCGGGATAGTAGGCGCTTCCGGAGCAGGCAAAAGTACTCTTCTCCATATCCTCGGCGCCCTGGACAAACCAAGTTCCGGAAAGGTCCTCTTTCAGGATACCGATGTGTTTGGCCTGAATGACAGAATGCTTGCACATTTCAGGAATTCCCGTATCGGCTTCGTGTTCCAATTCCATCACCTCCTTCCTGAATTCAATGCCCTTGAAAATGTCATGCTGCCGGGATTGATCAGCAACAGGTCATACGAGGAGACAGAAAAACAGGCGAAACAGCTCCTTGAAGAACTCGGGCTTTCCAAAAGGACAAAACACCGTCCGGGTGAATTGTCCGGCGGAGAGCAGCAGCGTGTCGCTGTTGCCCGGGCGCTCCTGCTCAATCCGAAGATCGTGCTTGCTGACGAGCCGACCGGTAACCTGGACACGGCCACAGGCAACGCTCTGTTCGACCTCTTCATCGAACTGAACAGAAAAAACAGGATCACGTTCGCAATAGTCACCCATAACAAGACGCTCTCGGCCCATTGCCACAGGGTCCTTGAGATGGCTGACGGCAGATTTATATAGCTCCCGCCTTCTTCCGTGAGTTCCGCTGAAATAATTCGTTTCTTAGGATATAATGAAATAGAAAGTACAAGGGACCTGTGGATGCGTAACAAAAGGAGAAACTGCAGATGAATAAAAAATCAAATTTACTTATGCCGTTAATCCTCTCTCTCCTGCTCCTTTCAGTCCCTTTTTCCTCAGCCTCGGACAAAAAGCCGGTTGAGCTTAGGAAGTCTGACAAATGTCCTGTATGCGGGATGTTCGTAGAAAAGTACAGGAACTGGCTGGCTGAAGTAATTTTTACCGACGGCACCTATGCTGTATTTGACGGCCCCAAGGATATGTTCCGGTACTATAGGGATGTCAAAAAATATAACCCCTCAAAAACCGCCTCGGACATCAGCAATATGTACGTCACGGAATACTACTCTACAAAAATCATGGATGCCCGCAAGGTCTTTTTCGTCTACGGGAGCGATGTCTACGGACCGATGGGAGCTGAACTGGTTCCCCTTGCAAACGAAACAGCTGCCAAAGAGTTCATGAAAGACCATAAAGGCAGTAGAATACTGAAATTCAGCGAAGTCACCGGAGAACACCTAAAGTAGTATGCATATGGGAGAGAGATATTTTTCCGGAAATCATCTATATTCTTATGGGTATCCTTTTACCTTTTCTTGTCTGCCTCCGGCTGCAGCAGACTGCCTGCAGAACATGAAGTCATCACAGCCACTGATGGTAAGACGAGACCTGGGAAAACAAGGACTGCTGTCCTGTCCTGATAAGAAGCAGGATAGAAAATAATAATCTGATACTGGAAACTTCTTCGCTTGAAAAAGGGGCAAGACTCTTCTGACGCACCCTTTTCCGCCCTGCCTTCAATGCATTAATCGCTCTTGTCCATATACTCTTTATATGCTTCGGGGTCCTTTTTCTTCAAACAGTCGGGACAGATACCATGAGTAAAGGAAGCGTCGGAATGTTCCTGTATATAGGTTTCTATCTTTTTCCAGGATCCGTGTTCATCACGTACCTTATTGCACCAGGCACACGTAGGAAGCAAGCCTTTTAATGTTTTAATATTGGCCATGGCTTCCTGAAGTTCATTAATAAGCCTTTCCCGTTCCAGTCTAGCAGCCTTGCGATTGCTGATATTCTCTACCATGCATATAGCATAGAGCACCTCGCCATCCTCGTCGCGGAGGGCAGTTGTGGTAAGATTTACCCAAAGAATTTCTCCGTTCTTTTTTATACATCGCTTCTCCAGCTGAAAGAGAGGTATCTCCCCGCAGAGCAGTTGTCTGGCCAGCTCCATACTCTTTTCCTGGTCCTCTGGATGGGTGACATCTATAATGCTGCGTCCGGCAACTTCCTGTTTGGTATAGCCCAACATCTCAAAAAGCGCCTTGTTCGCATTTAGAATCTTATATTCGGGGCTAAAGAGGACCATACCGAGAGGACCGTCGTTAAAAATCCTGTGGAATAATTCTTCGCTCTCCCGAAGCTTCTTCTCTATACGCTTACGTCTGGCGATATCTTTTTGAAGCTGATCATTGAGTGCAGCCAGTTCGGCAGTACGTTCTCTTACTAATTTTTGTAAATGCAGGTGGTGATAGCCTACGGTCTCCTCAGCCTTCTTTCGCTCAGTAATGTCGTTCCATATGGCCTGAAAGACTTTTCTGTCAGACAAATTCAAAACACTGGTAATCACATGAACGTCTCTGATCTCGCCCCCCTTGGTCCTGTGCTTGACTTCAAACTCAGCCTCTCCCTTTCTCAACACTTCCCTCATTTTGGCCCTTATTTCTTCAGGGCTTTCAACCGAGTCGATGTCAGCAATGCTGAGCTTCACAAACTCTTCCCGTGTATAGCCGAGTTGACGGTGTGCGGCTTCGTTGAATTCAAGCAGATTACCGTCGGTGTCTATGATCAGGACGCCATGTGGAGATTGTTCAAATATCGCGCGAAAGCGCAGTTCAGCATCACAAAGATTGCTCTCGTCAGCTTTTGCAGCAACTATATGCTTATGTCTTATTTGTTCGACCTTATTCTTCATAATACCCGGCACAATGACACATCCCCCGCAGATTTCATTTTTATTGCTGCCCCTGCTCCGAGTTTCTCTTTCGTCAACCCAAAAATCAGGGGTATTAACACCATCTTATCACGTTACTCTCAAGATCAATCATAAAGAATACTTTTAATAATTATGATGTTTTCTTATAATTTTTAATGCAAGGCATATGCCAGTGGAGATTTGATTGCAACCGGAGATTATATATATAATTATCAATGAGTTAGCTCATTCATGTTCAGGTTACTTATTAATTTAGAATTGACTTTTATTGGTTAAATAACGATAAACTTAGTGAAATTACCAAATCCATGAGAGGAATTACTCTAACCGTGTGGCAGAACTACTCGTAATTTCGCTCGCCATGCGTTTATTATTTGAATAATCCCGGTATCTGTATTATTCTTAAACGGAGTATTTTTTCTGTAAATATTACGGAGGTACTGAATGCCCGGAAAGAACGCTTTTACATTTATTCTGCTCATATTTTTTTTAATCTCCTGCGCAGGTACGGGGCTTATTATCAATGCGCAGAGTCAATTCGAGCACGGTCTTGAACTTTATAACCTCGGACAGTACGAGGAAGCGATCACATACTTTAAAAAATCATCAGAACTCGACCCTGCGTTTGATAAGCCCTATATTTACCTGGGAAGGTCTTATCTGAATCTATGGAGGTGGTCTGAGGCGGTCCCCCCTCTTCGCACAGCACTGAAATTATCTCCGGAGGAATCAAAAGGGACGATTGTGAATATGCTGACAGAGGCCTTGCTCGGTGCTGCGGCCCTGGCCTTCACAGAGGGTAATTATCAGGACTCGATTAACTATATCAGGGAAGCGCTCAGACTTGATCCGCAATCAAGGAAAATCTTTAATGAACTTCTGAAAAACCTCATGGCTTATGGCGAAGACCTGCTCTCAAGAGGAAAGACAAACGATGCAATTCAGTCTTTTAATGAGACGATACAGTTATCACCGGACATTATTGAGGCATATCTTGGACTCGCAAAGGCATTCTTTCAGAAAGGAGATATTGAAAAAGCCCTCTCTGCTGCTGAAAAAGCCGTGCAGATCGCCCCTTCAAACAGGAATGCTGATTTACTCTTCAAACAGTTGCAACAAAACGAATGAATTGCCCTGTGGCAGAGCGCAGGGCATGAGCCGTTAAGATTTTTTTCTGCTGCCTGACAATGAAACGCCCATCTGTAATTCATAACTAATCGATATCATTCAGTTTATTCCTGTCTTATTCGATAAAAGTTATTTATTGATTTTACCTTATTATAGTAATTAATATGTTTAATGAATTTCTTTTCATTTTAATTTCATGGTTTCTTAATTCTGCACTTGTATCATACTCGTGTAATAAAAAAGCATTTTCTATTTGCATATGAATAAAAACCAAGCGAAAGGTGGTGACACCAGAGAAAGAGGCGATGCAATGTCAGAGCATGCGCCTTTTCAGGAGGAGGAAGTATGAGGACAAAGGTTGTTCTCAATACTGAGGCAATTCCAGAGAACTTTAACGTACGGAGGTTAAAATGAGAAGATTCTTGATTCTATTATTCACCATGGCAGTACTGTTTGCGATTACAGCACCATCGGATGCTGCTGCTTATGTCTTAAAGATAAAGTCTTCTAATCCGAGTAGCGGTATCGCTATAAATGTCAGCCCGAAGGATAAGAATGGACGGACGAATGGAAAGACCGAGTTTACGCGCAGCTACAATAGGGGCGTCTCGGTATCTCTGACTGCTCCGACAAGCGCGGTCATCAGCGATAAGACATATTATTTCAAGAAATGGCAGAGGAACAGCACAGATTTAACTACCAATAAGACCGCTGCCATCACCATAACCGCTGATGTTACGATGACAGCCGTATTTACGACTACCCCACCTGTGGTGACACAGTACACTCTGACGGTTGCCTCATCGAACCCGGGAAGCGGCGTGGCAATCACGGTAACGCCGAATGACACTGCCGGCTCAGGCAACGGCACGACCCAGTTCACCAGAAGCTATAACAGCGGGACTGCGGTGACGCTTACTGCGCCTGCAACTGCCGGCGGCAATACCTTTCAGAAGTGGACCAAGGGTGGAGCAGACTATGCTGCGACTCAGGCCGCTACCGTAACAATGACCGCCAACACTACGATGACCGCGGTGTATGCGACGTCTTCTTCATCTAACCCGCATGCCTCCTTGACCTGGACAGGTTATACCGTATGCCTGAGCTGCCATTCAGCAGAGGCAATGGAAGTACAGGCATCAGCCCACTACCAGTGGGAAGGCCAGGCCATTGACATGGTCAACGGAGCGCCGGTGCAGGGCAAACTCAAGACCGCAGTCAACGGCTACTGCGGCAATATTATCGGCAACTGGGGAGGCTGTTCGAGCTGCCATGTGGGCTTAGGCAGGAGACCGGATGATGCAACCCTCACGCAGCAGCAGCACCTTGGCAATATAGATTGCCTTATCTGCCACCAGAAGGATTACAAGAGGAAGAAAGACACTGCTACCGGTCTTATGATCCCGGATACCGCCAATATGACCATTACCATGGATCAGGCGGTCCAGACAGTCCACAAACCAACAAGGTCCACCTGCCTGACCTGTCATGCCAAGGGCGGCGGAGGCGATAACAACAAGCGTGGAGATATGTCAGTAGCGCATGGAACCACTACGGACAGGAACTTCGACGTGCACATGGCAGCAACTGCCACGGGCAATCTTGTCTGCCAGAAGTGCCATACAGTCCAACAGCACAAGATCGCAGGTAGAGGCTCGGATCTGAGAGAGACAGACCTTGATGTTGCGGTGACCTGTTCGACATCTGCGTGCCATCCGACCAAGACCGCCTCAAACGGGCATGCCACAACAGGTGTTTCCAAACACATTGCCAGAGTAGCCTGCCAGACCTGTCATATAAAAGAGTACGCCCGGAATGCAGCTGACACTGCCGCCAATGAATCAACGGAAATGACAAGGGATTGGAGCGTGCCTGAGTGGGCCGCGTCTCTGAATCGCTGGGAACCGACCATCACCAGGGCAAACAACGTGAAGCCCGAGTATGCATTCTGGAACGGCACGAGCTGGGGCTACAGCCTGAATGAGCCTGCTACATTCGATACAGTTGCTGGCAGATATCTTACCTCTGTACCTGTCGGCGATATCAACGGGACCGGCAGCAAGCTCTATCCTTTCAAGTACAAAATCGCCATGGTGCCTTATGCGACCAATCTGAACATCCTGATTCCGATAGAGACGAAGACCTATTTCAGCACAGCGGGCGCTGTTCCGACAGGAGTTGATGATTCGGTGAAGTCCGCACTGCGGCTGATGGGCTACAGCGATACGGAACCCTATACCTGGGTCGAGGATGACACCTTCCAGCTCATCACCCATGAAGTGCCGCCGGCAACAGGCAATGTATTGTCCTGCACCCAGTGCCACGTTTCAGCCACGGCTACGCAGGTGAACCTCAAAAACCTCGGTTATGCAACGAAGAAGCCGACCTCTGATCTCTGCAACGACTGCCATGGGTCTGAGTCTTATGACGGTAGTTACAGCCGATTCACCTGGGTCCACAATAAGCATGTGAATGAAGAGCAGTACAAGTGTTCGCGGTGTCATAATTTCGACAGGCCTGAGAGGACAAACCTCAGATAGTCTGTTCGCACCAACTGCACAAACAGAAAGGGCGGCCTCACAGGCCGCCCTTTCTGTTTATTGAGCGTTAAAGAAAATTAAGCGAGTGGAGAAAGATTATTAGTCTTTATATCTGCCTTTGCCTCCTCCTTTATGTCCCTTCCATTCTTCCCTATACGGCTTCTTCCCATGTCTGTCATGTCTGTCCCAGTATCTGTCTCTCTCCCACGTTCGCCAGTTCTTCTTCATCTGACCGTACGGGATGCGCTGATGGCCTGGCGGTATATGCCGGTAATCAGGGGGCAATTTGAAAAGCGCGCCGGGGATCCTCTTTCGATCAATATGTCTCCAGGGACCGTTATGACTGCGTGAACGATACCAGTAGTCCCTGTATGGACGATACCAGTATCCCTGATAGAAGAGAACATCAATTTCAATATCAGGGACAGCATACACATATGTTCCCGGGACTACAAATACCGGTGGAGGTGCCGGAAATACAAAGGGCGGCAATGGTATGTTCACCCCGACATTCACATTCACCCCTGCAAAACCTGTATGGGGCAACAGAGCAGAACCCCAAACAACCGTTGCCATAACCAGGAGCGCAAAACCTTTCTTTTTCATAATACCTCCATTCTTTCCTGTGCGTTTAGAAAACTGAGATAAAAACTCTCCTGTTAATTTTAACATCAAAATAACTGAAAGGTTTCACGAAAAGTATGACGCTGATCATACCCTGACAGCAGGACTATATTTTAGTATGAAATATGAAACTGAATATCTGTTCGCTCCTTGTCCCGGCGTCCATAATGCTTATTGTCTATTCTCCCTCTTCTGCATGTACTGTCTGCCACAGCAAAAACCCGAAAATGGTCAGTATGCACAGGGCCTTAGGGTTCAAAGATTGCTTCACGTGCCATGAAACATCTTCTCAGGATCGGGAAACACGGATGATGAACGACCCCCTCTGCATCAACTGTCACAAAAGATAATTTTTTTGCACCTTCAGAAACGAAATATTTCTTGCGAATCTCCTGTTCGTATAGGAAAATGTATCTCAGAGAGAACGTGTGTAAGAGGGTTTCCAACGCGGAAGTACAGCTGAGGGATGATCGGTAAAATACACTATGCGGAAATTGGTAATCTTTGATGATTCCAGCCATTAATAAGGGCAAAATACTCACGTACCGGCTGTATGATATCGCCTTTGAGATCGATCTTTTAAAGGTTGAAGAGAAGCTGAAGCAGGAGACCAAACGCCTGAAGATAAAGAGGAAGCCTTTCAGCAAGGCCTTCGAATTTGCCAACCCCCCGGTATCGTTTCAGCTGCAGACATTGGAAAAGGAGCTCAGCGGCAAAAAAATCAGCATCAATGTACATGTCAGGGCGTACGATTTTGGCGTTCTCAGCATCATTCTCGAAATACCCGTATTTAATCTGGATTTTCGCGATTTCGAAGAACTCGCCTTTTCCTTAATTAATACTGATGAGATCGATAATGAATGCCGTAATCAGCTCAGACAGGCGACTGACCTTCTGGGGGACTCGCTGATCGGATATAACCTGAGCCTCTTTGAAGAGGATTATACGATCTTTTTCATAGAATCTCTCGGTCCTGAAACAGGTGTGGATGACCTCTTCCTGCATTACGACATAGCAAAGTTATTGCTCTATGAAGACAAGCCGCTGTCCGATAAGATCAGGGATGAAATCTCGGCGCTTACCTTTTCATACTATAAGAATGACTGCACTGTCCTGAGCTGGGACAGCGCCCTCATCATCGAGCCAACAGGAGAACCTGATATCGCGGACATACTCGAGTTTGCCCATGCACAACTCCTTGAACTCCGGTATTATGACCATATTGTAGACAAAGAACTCATCACCCTCTATGAAAGCATATCCTCAAAGGGCACACCTTCACTGTGGAAGATACGGGAATACGAGAAGCTGGCCGCAAAAGTCATGCGCACGATTACAGAACTGACGGATGTCACCGAAAAAATCGACAATTCCCTGAAGGTTACCGAAGACGTTTACTACGCAAAGATCTATATGGCCGCCCTGCGTCTCTTCAGAGTCAAGGAATGGGATGGGGTCATACGCAGGAAACTGGATTTGGCCACGCGCGTATATGATATGCTTTACCGAGACATCGCAACCAAGAGGACCGAACTTCTCGAGCTGGTTATAATCATCCTTATCGCAATAGAGATCGTCCTCTTTATTTTTGAATAAATACCTTTGGCGCCAGGCATGCAGGTTATCTGATAGATGGAAAGTCGATTCAAGGCAAAAAAACAGAAATTGTTCGACCTATATAAAACGTTCGAGCAAGAGAGCTCGCCTTTCCGCCAGCAGGCGTTCTGCAAAGCAGGCTGCAGCTTCTGCTGTACCTTTATGGGAAATATCGATATCCTCACCCTTGAAGGCCTCGTCATTCTGGAGCATATCAGTGCCCTTCCCAAGGAATCTCAGGAGACCCTGGGAAGGAAAATCTCTGAAAACATGACCCTGAAGAAAAATGGACAAAAACCGCCCTGCCCTTTTTTGGATGAAAACAATACCTGCCTGATCTACAGAGTTCGTCCGTTCAGTTGCAGACAGCTCTATTCTGTCAGAGAGTGTGGCTGCAGCGGAGGCCCTATGACGCATCGTCAGTCAGTCGAATCAGCACGCTCAGTAGTGCGGGAACTACAGCGTCTGGATGACACCGGCTACTCAGGGCACATCAGTTATGTGCTGCACCTACTCGAAGACTCCTCGTTCAGGAAGCTCTATCTGTCCGGCGGATTTGCCCCTGAGAAGGTCATGAAATTCGGGAAGACACACGGACTGATAATCAACAGGCGTGCAAAGAACAGCTAAATGACTGAGATGTTAAGCTGGTATTTTGATGTGATTCCGGGGTCTATTTCCTTTGCTTATGCCGATACCCCGGAGATGAGAGGCAAAGACGGAAAGCACCGGGCTCTTTGATATGGTAGAGCTGAATATCGCAAAAAGCCCTGTAGTACAGAGCAGCAGAAAAGGGCTAATCCTCATGCTTGTTTATAAATCCCTGAATCCCGACATAGAAGCAAGGTATCTGAATTGTGTAACTCATAAGACCTCTGTCCCTTAAAATAAGTACCTAATCCATGGTGTCCATACGTACCAGGACAACCGAAATATTATCGTTTCCTCCTTTATTATTAGCCTCGTTAATCAGGGCTTCTGCCGCCCTATCGAGGTCTGCTCCGCACCTGCCGATGATATCCGCCACTTCTTCGTCAGAGAGCAGGTCAGTAAGCCCGTCGGAACACAGAATAATAATATCATCGTTTTGAAGTCTCAGCTGGATAAGCTCATGGGTAATCTTTCTTGACAGACCTATTGCCTGAGTCGGGAAATTTGCTTTCTGAAAAAGGAACAGCTCGGCTATCGCACTATTATAGACAGGATAGTTTTCAAGTGTGTGATCAGTCGTAATTTGCTCTATTCCATTCCGGATAATATACGCCCTGCTATCACCGACATGACAAACATAGGCATACGGTCCTTTGATGACGAGGATAACGAGGGTCGTGCCCATTCCTTTCAGCTTCCTGTCAGAAGATGCCCTCTGCTTCACTTCCCTGTGGGCATGCTGCACGGCATCTATGATGACCCGTGAAAGAGATTCTTCATCCGTTGTCTGTATGATTCTGTCTTTCAGGTAGGCATAGGCCTCACGCACCGCCGTATCGCTTGCCACCTCACCGGACGCGCATCCTCCAATGCCGTCGGCAAGCACGAAAATACGATTTGCCGGGTCGCACAACACGGAATCTTCATTACATTTGTATCGTCTTCCGGTATCCGTTCTAAAAACTGCTTTCAATGTATTCGTCACCTATGGATTAAAATGGAATTGTTCGTTTTTCCGTATCTGTCTCAATAATCAATTCATCAAAATAGGTTACTGAGTCAGCCTTTGTCCAGAGCCCGACAAACCCTTTTACCGGCTTCTCCGTTCTGTACTCTATAACCAGATCCCCTTCAAGATATCCCCTGATATGACCGGCCCTGATATCAACCATAAGCCGATACCATCTGCCGGATTCTATTTCTTTGTTGGCTATCGCCCTTTCCCTTCTCTTATTGTTCACATACTCGAAGAGTATCACATTGTCTTCAAGGGCGTTTATTCTCAGGACAAAATAGTTGCTTGAATTCCGAAGACCGAACGCTATACCTCCTGCCCTGTCAATGTGCCCCTTTACTGCTTTTATCTTTACACTCAGTGTTCCATCGCCGGTTTCGCTGTTTTTGACAATCGCAAGTGGAAAATAATAGTAGGCTTCTATCTTGTCGAGAAACCCCTGAAGCCTCTCACCGATAAATTTTCCTGCTATACCGGCAACCCCCGAGCCCAGCGGGTAGTCCTTTGAAGCGTCCTGCACACAATAGAAAGCATCATTTTCCGCAACGCGTTTCCAGTACCCGCCGTGAGCATAAAAGTTTCGTAATCCGTCATCTCGCTTTCTTGTCAGAAAATTATACTCTTCCCTGAAGAAAGATTCCGTCAGGAGCTCCGCATCGCTTTGGCTTGCCAGCGCCATATCCAGCAGTCGTGAGGACGCGAGCAGTCTCCCGAGATGGTCAAGCTTATCTTCGACTGATTGTCTGTCATACCCTGTTGCGGATGCCTCCAGAAGATCGCCGTTCAGAGATACATTGAAACCGATTCTTTTCAGAATAGTACCGAGAAAATTCACCCTCAGGGACTTGCCGTAATAGTTTCCGGCCCCTCCGGCAAACTGCAGGGAGATATAATTCTGGTTGCTGTTTTCACTGCAGAGGGTATCGATGGTCGCGAAATGATAACCGAATTTCGCGCTGAGGTTCATATACTCCCTTGAAAGAACAGCATAACTCATGCCGCCGGGCATCTCTCCGAACTCTGAGATCGCGCTGGAGGCAAAGAGGGTAAGGAGGTTCTTTGTATTGATATTTATGGCGCCTTCCCAGGTTATGCCGGGATGCGTGAAGCCCTTCCATATCGCTTTCATCGGAACTGACTCAATATCCTCCGGCGTTACAGTATCGCAGGTTGTCAGACCCGCCTTCAGCCCTCCGCCGAGGTCTATCATCTGCAGAAAGAACGGTATGGTCGCAACGAGCCTGATCGAATCTTTCTCGTCGGCCTCCTCTGCGAGACCGAAAGTCGCCTTCATCGACTGCTCATGGGTAAACCGTATAATATCATGCAATGTTTTACATCCTTCTGCAGCAAAGGACGGATGCGAAGGGTCTACAAGATTCAGCGGGGATATTTTATCGAGGACACGTCTCATCCTCCGGTGCGCGGGGCTCTCAAAAAGCAATCTTTTCGGAGGTCTTATGTCTTGCACCAGGTCTTTGACAATCCCCTGATAAACGAGCACGTGCGAAGCGGACATGGTGATGATTTCACCGTCTTTTAAAAAGGCAGTCGCCTTTTTTGTGTCAGTGATGAAGGGGATGCCGAATTCACGGGCGACAGATGCGAGGTGGCTTGTAATACCGCCGATATCTGTAATCATGCCGTTTATCCTGCCCATCAGTTTTGCGTAATTCGGCGACGATGTCTTTGCAACAAGAATCGTGTTTTCGGGAACACTGCCTGCATCTATCCCCTCGTCCGCGACAAATACCGTACCCGTTGCAATGCCCGGTGACGCAGGCTGTCCCGTGGAAAGCAATACAGGATTTTCAGGGAACTCTTTTATTTCACTCTGCTTGAATGTGTCAGGAAGACTGAGCGGTCTTGACTGCAGGATAAAAAGATTGCCGGCTCCATCAATCGCCCACTCCACATCCTGGGGAACACCAAAGGCCTCTTCGAGCATTAGCGAAGAACGGGCAAGAGCGGAGATATCTCTTTCATCGATGGAAGGTCTCTCCTGATCGCTCTCTTTGACATTTTCTATTTTTGTACCTCCTCCAGGCACAGCAATAAGCATATGTTCCTTCCTGCTTATCCCTCTATGCACTATCTCCAGATCTTTTTTGTCAATAAAAAAGGTATCGGCCGAAGCGCTCCCGCTCACAAGATATTCTCCAAGCCCCCAAACAGAATCTATCTTCATAATTCCTCGCTCGGAAGGGTCTGATGTGTATGCAACACCGCTTGCTTTCGAGTCAATCATCGCGATGCCGATTACGCACATAGGCGTTTCTTTATCGTCAAGTCCGTAGCTGAGCCGGTAAGAGATCGCCCGCGCAGAATATTTCGAAGCGATAACCTCCTTATAGGCATCCAGTATCATTTCCTTCGACACATTCAGAACGCTTGTATACTGGCCTGCGAAGGTTGCCTCCGCGTCTTCACCTATTGCGCTGCTCCGCATTGCGACACGGACGCCTTCATGTGTCTTCTTTTCGAGATCAGCGTATGCCGCGAGGATATCACCGGCTATCATGCGCGGAACATCTGCATGAAGGATCATGCCCTGCAGTCTGTCACTGATTCTCTCCAGGTCTCCCGGTGACTCAGCTGATATGGCCATCAATTCCTTCTCAATTGTCTCCGAAAGACTGTTTTCTTTCATGAATCGCTCGAAGGCATAGGCTGTAATGGCAAAACCAGAGGGTACGGGTAAGGCGAGCTCATTCCTGGCAAAAGCCAGATTTGCGGCCTTTGCACCCACAGTTTTACTGGATTCGGGGGTAATCTGCTCAAAAGGCAGGACAATATCCCTGGTAGAGGATGTGTAGTGGGCAGTAACGTCTTCTGAAATAGAACCGTCTATTTCCTGAACGGCCTTTTCAAGGGCAGGATATTCTCTCCCTGAAATGGCTTCTAATGCCCTAATCACACCGTACACCCTCTCCAGTAAATTCTCGTACGTACAGCGCATAGTGATAAACTCAAACGGATTGCCGCCGTAATATAACTGTTCAAGTTCGGCAATGTTCTTTAAAGCAGAGTTGTTATGCTCCAGATAAGTCATGAAAAAACGGTATTTATCGGCAAGTCTTCCCTGAAGAGCTGTTAAAGGAACGCAGGCATCTTTTCTGATATGCTTTTTTAAAGAACTTTTCAAAATGGTCTTCCCCGTACCATGAGTTTTTTAGGATGCCTCTGTTCTTACATACAGAATAAATACCGGCAGGGAAATAATCAATATTCCTGCCATAAACCAGAACGAGTAGAGATAATCATACCGCGCAATCAGTATTCCGGCAAGAATCGGGCCCGAGGCATGGCCAATGTCGAAGATCGTGCCGAAGGTCCCCATGGCAGTCC
Organism: uncultured Nitrospira sp.; assembly: GCA_963746295.1. Lineage (GTDB taxonomy): Bacteria > Nitrospirota > Thermodesulfovibrionia > Thermodesulfovibrionales > UBA6898 > JAOUFP01. The sequence continues at coordinate 143,153 of CAVVAQ010000029.1, forward strand.
CAAAATGCTTCTCTTTGCATATGTCCGCAACGAGTGCGGCTGATGATGACGTTACAAAAGACTCTCCGAGGCCGAAGATAATCGCTGCCGCCATAAGTGCAGAAAAGTTCTGCAACAGCGGGATCGCGCCGAACGAAACCGCGCACATGATCATACCCACGGTTATGAGTGGTTTTCTTCCATATCTGTCAGAGGTCTTTCCCATAACAGGCTTTGAGAGGATAGTCACGACAACCTGTATCCCCCAGAGCAGTCCGGCCTGAAACTCATTCAGCCCGGCAACCATCACTGCATAGATCGGGAGAAAGGCCTCCAGTGCGCCGACCGTCAGGTTCTGAAGTCCTTCCATTGCAGAAGTAATAACAACATTCCTGTCACTGATAACTTCCCTGATGCCAGAGGCAAATTTATGGTATGCCTCTCTTAATCCTCTGCCGTCTTCCTTTCTCTTCTCTCCCCGGAGGACCGACAGTGCCATAACAAGGGCAAACACTCCGGCTATTCCGCTTGCAAGATATGCAATCCGAAATTCAGGGAATGAAGGGCCTGCAGCTCCCGGGGCACTGTGGAGGATAAAGCCTCCCAGGGGCGCTCCGAGAAGATTTCCGATGATCGTGACTGACGAAAACCAGGAAAGCAATTCCCCTTTTCTCTTGCCGGCGATATCCGCGACAACTGCCATGGCGACCGGTCCGTAGATGGCTGTCGCAAGGCCATGAATAAACCTGATGACGATCAGCAGGGTATAGTCCTTAACTAAGAGATAGGTAAACGGCATAAAGGCAAAGAAGAGCAGACCGATGAGCATGGTACGCTTCCTGCCTATCACGTCTGAGAGCGCTCCTGCAGGAAGCTTGAAGAATATGCCGGTCACAGTCGAGACGCCCACTGCAAAACCTATAGCTTCAGGACCCGCACCGAGATACAGGGCAAACAGGGGAAGCACAGGGCTTCGGGCAAGAGCGTAAGAGAACCGTGCGAAGAAGCCCACGGTGCAGAGCGCGGTAAAAGGCGACAGACGACTTGTCATTATTACCTCAGTGCTTTGCTGTTACCTGCCGGTCATAATAAATGCTCTTGCCGGTTATGCTCACAGGAATCCCCATAACAACCTCACCTTTGATCAGTCCGAGAGCCCGTGCCGCAGCCCCGACGCGCTGTTGTACCCGGCAATCAACATTCAGAATACTTGCTGTCTTTGCCGCCGATGAAAGGGCCACCCCTATGTCCATCATCCTCATCACACAATGCGGCCCGGTATATCCCATTTCCTTGTCCTTCATCTGCTTGTTTTTTGCAAACTCCGCACAGGTCGGATACCCGCAGGCGCCACAGTCGTATCCAGCGGTCACGGGTTTGCTCAAACCGATGAGCAGGAGCGCCTGTGAATTCTCTATATTCGATGCATCCCTGAGCCAGAATGCCTCATTTGTACTCTTCGGGGCATACCCCTTCATGGCTTCGGCAATCTTCTTCAGGTCCTCATCTTCTGTGATAACAACTATTTCGAGAAAGTCTTTTCCTCCAGCCTTCGGAGCTGTCCTCGCCGATGCGGCCATAAGCTTTACCGCCATTTCAGTTACTTCTTTCATAATTGACCTCCTTTCGTTAGTACGTCACAGCACCATCTTCCATACATAACCTGCCAGTGCAGATCCGATAATCACCGGGATCATGCCCCACTTATAGCGCGTCATTCCAACAAATGCGGCCGCTGAGGCAATCAGAGCGTACCAGTCAAAACCTTCTGCCTCCGGAAACAAAACATGGTATGTGAAGATCACGGAAAGGTTCAGGACAACACCGACGACCGCTGCTGTAATGGTTGAGAGGGCAGCACCCAGCTTTATATTTTTCCGGACCCTTTCGATATAGGGAGCACCGGCGAATATCCACATAAAGCAGGGGGTAAAAGTTACCCAGGTTGTCAGAAGACCTCCAATCGCGCCTGCCATGGCAGGCGACAGCCCTTCCGCATGCGTATAAGCCGCAACATACCCCACAAATTGTGTAACCATAATTAGCGGCCCCGGAGTTGTCTCAGCGAGTCCAAGACCGTCTATCATCTGCTCAGGTTGCAGCCAGGCATAATGTTCTACTGCCTGCTGACTTATGTAGGCAAGCACTGCATAGGCCCCGCCAAACGTGACCATTGAGGCCTTGCTAAAAAGGACGCCTATATCGACAAATATATCATTCCATCCTCTCCATATTCCTAGACCTATAACCGGTATAAACCACAGCGGCAGGAAGACCGCAATGATCTTTACTGTGTGCTTCCATGTAGCCTGACCTGCGTTTTCAGGGTTTGCATCATCAACAGCATATTCCCCCTGGTTCGCGGATTTTCTGTTTCCCGTCACCACAAATCTATCCGGCAGGTATCGTCCGCCGGCATAACCGATAAGCCCGGCAGCAAGAATAATGGCAGGGAAAGGAATGCGGAGAAAGTAAATCCCGATAAAGGAGACAGCAGCCAGGGCGACAAGGACCTGGTTCCTGAGCGCCTTTTTCCCGATCCGAATGACGGCTTCGGCCACAATCGCCACAACTGCTATCTTGAGACCATAAAAGAACGCGGCGACAGCTGGAACATTTCCAAGCGAAACATATAGCCACGAAAGCGCCCAGAGTATAAAGACCGACGGAAGGACGAAGAACACGCCCGCGACAATCCCCCCTTTTGTTCCATGCAGGAGCCAGCCAATATAGATAGCGAGCTGCTGCGCCTCAGGACCGGGAAGGAGCATGCAGAAGTTGAGGGCCTGCAGAAAATGATCGTCGTCGATCCATTTCTTTTTTTCGACAAGGTCCTTGTGCATCATGGCTATCTGGCCGGTCGGGCCGCCGAAGCTGATAAACCCGAGCCTGAGCCAGTAGCGGAATGCCTCCCTGAATGTCGGCCTATCTGTCATCCGTATTTCTCCTCATAATCAGCTTTTTGATACATAGAGCATCTCGAATACAGCCATTCCGCTATCAAGCATATCGTTATCATTTTTCGCAGTCTTGCGTATTCCTGTCAGAATATCTTCCAGACCCTTCGCCTCAGGAGATTTGTATTTCGCGTCTTTCATATCAAGATCATGGACGATCTCCGCAATTTTTTTGACGGTCTTGTCCCTGAGGCCGAAGGCCTTCACAAGCACCTCAAAGGTGCAGAGTTCTCCGCTATGCGTAAATTCTCCTCCCCTTACATCAAACGTGACAGAGTTCCTGGTGGGCACTGCCATATCCTTTTCATCCATGAAATTAAATGTGGCATCCTTATCAACAAATTTTCTGATAAGCCAGGCAGAGGCCATCCTGTCTACAAAGGGCCTCTTTCTTGTGACCCATATCTTCCCGTGGTAATCATCAGGTGAACGAAGAGGGATCGCCGCAGATTTTTTCATTTTTTCGTCCGCCCCTGCATGTCTTCTGATTTCAGCGTCCGTCAGATTGATTCTGGCGGACAATGCAAGTCCCTCTTTCGAGGAGAAAAAATCAGTCCTCTGTATCTCTTCGAATTCCTTGCGGAACCTCACAAGCTGTCCTGATATATCTTTGACAGCCTGTTGCTTTCCGCCTTTCCGTATACTGCTTACCCTTCTTTCTATGTCTTCAAGGGCGTTTGTTATCCCTTTATAGTCACTCGCCCTCTGCCGGTTAAAGAGGGTGATAATCTCATGGTCCTTCATGGTATCGACCTTGTCGATTTTCACAAATGCGGCTTCACCGTTCATTCCGGCGATATCAGAGACAAGCCATTGAAGAAACTCATAATGCTCGTCATTAAATGGCAGGATATATACCGCCCCCTTGAGAGGGACTGCTCCGGATTTTAAAAGCTTTCTCCATACCTTCATGCGGCCGCTTACAGGCTTTGAAGGTACGGAATAGAAAAAGAGCAGCCACCCCTGGGCATTTTCATTTATTTTCTCCTCCATAGCCTCCTCCAGCCAATGAAAAATGTTACCTTTGTTTCAGAGTAACACGTGTTTCATTTGTTGTCAATGTATTTCCAAAGAGTTTCATAAAGCCGGAGGACGGGAATCAGATATTAAGAGCTCATCACCCGGAGTCTGCATGGAAGTTAAAGCGGGAGAGCTGCTCTGTAGAGGTAATTATGTGTGGATTGTCAGGTACAAAATCTGTTAGACTCTGCTAAATCATTTCATGGGAGGAATCATGTTAAGAATAGCCCTGTCAGCAATCGCAGACACCGCAAATATATCACAGGAAGGCAAACTGAATATAACAGGTATCTTTAACAGTATTAACGCGACCAGCTTTCCTGCTGTTCACCCTTCGATGGTCCTTGTTTTTGTGATCGAAGGTGAAAGAAGCGAGGCACAGTCAGAACATAAACTAAAGGTTGACCTTATTGATGAAGACGGCAATCTGGTGATTCCGTCTATTGAGGGGAATATCAAATTTGCAGATATTCCACCGAGCGGGAGCATTCATGCTCCGCAAATACTCCATCTTGTGAATGTCCAATTCAAAAAACAGGGACATCATGAATTCAAGATAATCATTAATGGCGAAGTGCGGGCCTCGGTACCGATAAACATTAACGCAGCAGACAGGAAGCAATAAGATTTTAAAAAGCTCAGAAACTCCATGCACGCAACTGAAATCGGATATTTAACGAAATTCCCCGAATTCAGGAAAGCCACTTGCTCAATTGTTTGAAGAGTGCGGGGAACAGGTTCTCAAAAAACGCCCTGACCCTGGCTATAATATTCTTCCGGTTTTCCTCTATCGGCAAGGCCCTGCCTTCCAGCTGAGCCTGTAATCTTTCAGCCCTTTTCCCCGGCTCCGGATGACTCGACAGGAAAGAATGTCTCTTATCCAGTTTTGCAATCTTCCGTAACGCTGATACCGCGTCCTTTGGTTCAAACCTCTCCTTCCTGAGGAATGCCAATCCGTAATCATCAGCCTCTTTTTCCTCCAGTTGGGAAAACTGGGCATTCATAAGGGCTTCTGCGAGACCTCCGAGCATAGATCGGGCTATATCACCTGCAGTGTTGTTCTGGGCAGCGATACCCTTTCGAACAGCGCTTGCAGCGTACGCAAGCTGTATTTTTCTGCGAATATGGTTTTTCACAACATGTCCCATCTCGTGACCGATGACAAAACGCAACTCGCCATCATCAAGCATGTCCATAAGTCCGCTATAGATGCGGATAGTTCCATCGGCCATCGCAAACGCATTTACCTCGGAGGATATGTAGACCCCGTAGTTAAACTTCAGGCTCCCCTCCTGAAACTGTTGAGCTGTCAACCGGCTGAGCCGCTTTGCATATTTGTTATCAGCTGGAGCCAGACCGTGCTTTTTGTCCGAATATTCCGCTGATTGTGAGGCTATTTTCTGGACATCCTTATCAGAAAGTGTCAAGGCCTTTACAGCATCCATCCCTGCATCAGTTGCTGTCATAACATCCGTATTCTCACACCCTGACAGCAGGAACGAACAGAAACAGAACACAAGAGCGAAATATTTCAGCATGTCATCCCACTGACCTGGATGACAATATTCCGCTTCCTTGGTCTGTTATCGAAGTCGATGAACACAATCTGCTGCCAGGTCCCCAGTGTCATCCTGCCGCTCACCACAGGAACCGACAGGGATGGTTTCATCAGGGCGGCTCTTACATGCGAGAACCCGTTGCCGTCTCCCCATGCCTTATCATGTTCATAGGTAATATCAGAGGGGGCAATTGCTTCGAGGGCTTTCTTAAGATCCCGGATGACGCCTGATTCGAATTCTATGGTCGTAATAGTGCCTGTGGAGCCTTGACAGAAGACTGTAACAAGTCCGTTAACCACCTCTGACCTCTCATGGATCTTCGCCACAGCATCAGTAATATCAATCGTATCTCCAAAACCTTTGGTGCCGAGTGATAGAGTCTCCGAATAAACTATATGGCTCATGTCCCTTGTTCCTTTCTCATTGCTAATCACCCTACTATTATAGGTAAAGAGGGCAGGTATGACCTTGAAGAAGTGCATTCACGAAACGCGCAGACTACCTGGGGACAGCCTCGCCGTCCCCATTTACTAACCCTTGTTCTAACCGGCAGATATAATAGATGACAACGTTATTAAACTTCCTGTCCTCCTGCTTTCTATATTCTTCATGACCTTGTTCAGGTTTTCCCTGAGACTGTTGGTGTCGTGATTATCTTCCCCTTTGCTGGTCCTGAGGCTGAGAATGCTGCTGCTGGGGGCGCTGCTGTTTCTGAGGTTTCTGAACCTGGCGTTGTCTTTGTTGTTGCTGCCTCCATTGCTGGTGCTGCCGGACTTCGGGTCTCTGCCGGTATTCTTGTAGCCTTTGCTGTCTTTGTTGTTTCATTTGTGGTTGTGGTCGAGGCTGGTAACTACGGACACCCCAGGTTTCGTGTCTTTGCCAATATTTATCTTTATGCCATCCTCTCCAGTTCCGGTTAAGATCGCGGTTAGGTATCCGTTGGAAATACCAGGGGTGACCATGCCAATCGTTGTTTCTATAATATCCTCTCCACCCTGGATCTACGTCAAAGTAAAAACTCGGCACTCTATCATAATAGCGCCAACCATGGTCATAATAATAAGAGCGATACCATCTGCCTTCCCAGAGACGCCACCACCAACCACTCCAAAAAAATAAATCCACTTCTAAATCGGGATCAACATAAACATCGTTTGTATCAGGTATCACTATCACTGCCGGAGGTCCAGGAAATACGATGGGTGGCGGCAGAGGCACAGAAATGCCAATATTAATGTTAACACCTGCCCTTGCGATCGCTGGAATAGAAACTGCAATAAAAAACACCAACAGCGATATTCCAATAAATAACTTTTTCATTCTGTTTCCTCCTTTTACCTAAAGAATATCAATTTCATAGAATAAGTCAATTGACAATCGCAGGCGTTCAATCGTGGCCATCACCCTGTGCAATGATTATCAACGACCATTGCTTATGATAAGAGAGCCGTGGAGAGTCGATTGAAATCAAGGGCTTCAGTAAAGCCGAGAGCCTGAACAGCTAACGTATCACCATCGGCAGCGGCATTATACGCAGCCTGTACCATGGTAAACGGTACCGGGGAAGCCCCTGCGATGCGCACCGGCTGATTAGCACACGAAGATACGCTTATATACCCGTTTTGGTAAGCGACACAGTGCCCCCCTCATTCTGGGCGCTGAGGCTCCAAATTTCTGACGCGTTGACAGTTTGTCATTTCATGGTAGAGTGAAATTAAATATAGACGGAGGCAATAAAGATGAGAAAGCTATCTATTCCTTGTTTCCTTATTGTTGCATTTTTCTTCACCATGGGCGCCTGCGCCTTTGCGGCAACTGCGAACGTCTCTGTGATCGACTTTGCCTTTCAGCCGCAGACAGTAACTATTAACGCCGGAGATACAGTCATCTGGACGCTGAACGGGGATGCTCCCCATACCGTAACGAGCGGACCTGGCTGCACGCCAGACGGCATGTTCAATTCGGGGACTCTCGGAAGTGCGCCGTTCTCCATAACCTTTAACACTCCCGGGACCTATCCTTATTTTTGCAGCTTTCACTGCTCTTCGTTTGGGATGACCGGCACGGTAATCGTCAGTGCTGCCCAGTCCACCATACCTGTGCCAACCACGTTCCAAACCTTTTCCTATCCTGCGATAATCGCGTCTGTTTTGAGTTCTAATCCTGTGCAGGCGCAGCCTGTCGGGGTAGGAAGCGTTGCTGCGGGCGGCGGGATACTCAGTATAGAAATTGCCCTCAATCAATTTTCCGGACCTGTCGATGTATATTTTCTATTGTTTTTGCCTTCAATAGACCCTATTAACATCTATCAACTCACGTCTCTCAACACCTTCCAGACACTTTCGGCCGGCCTTTCCCCCTGGATGTTGAATGTGACGGGACCGATTAGCCAGGGACTCTTCGGAGACATACCTACCATTATGCTCCCGCACGGCCCGTATTACTTTGCGGCCTTCGTAACGCCGGCCGGGGACCAAAGTCTCACAAAGGGTTATCTCTGGATTACCTCATTTACCCTGTAACAAAATGTGCGGCTAAACGAAGGGGGACACGGCAACTGTAATACTGGATAACGCTGAGCATCGCCCCTAGCCTGCCCACCACAGAGAGAGATGGGGCACATCTCAAACAGGTGATCATGAATCTTATCATAAACCACTAAAGACGCTCTGAAAGACGCGGACAGGCGGATGGTGACCACTACGACGTTAGCCCGGGCCTTCCCTCAGTCGGAGGGAGGTATTTCCCCATTTTTTGACTCCGGCAAATACGCTATCCGGCAGAACTCTCGAAACCTTGATCATTTCGTTTGCAAAAAAGAGGAAATCGTCCAATAAAAAAAAGTGTCACGATGGTTATTCGTGCATTCCGGTTCGACTTGGACACAGGTTTATGCAGTGAGTTAACGTGCAGCAGTTTTTTGCCTTTTAGGATTTCTACAGTTTTCTCCTTTTTGGACATCTTGCGGTTGAGTCACTCCCCACGTGCTTTATATAGTTCAGCTTTATTTATTGAGCTAACCGCGGCATCAGCGCGAACACACCCCAGCCCAGGTATTCACGCGTATAAGCGGCGTAGCGCTCGGGTTCCGAGGTCAGCTTGGCTCGAACATCTTTCGCGAACTCGTCGTCGGGATTGGCTTCAAGCCATCGGCGCATGGTGAGCCATTTGGCCGCCTCGTATCTGTCCCAGCCGTCTTGGTCAGCCAGAACCATTTCAACGACGTCGTAGCCAATGTGGCCGAAAGACGCGAGAAGCTCTGGAAGCATGAGAAAGTCGGAGATCGAGCTGGCAAGACACCCCTTGGCAATATCTTCCGTCGGCGGTAACTGCCGCCAGTAGGGCTCGCCGATAAGGATGATCCCTCCGGTGCGCAGGCTCTGCGCCAGAAGCTCGATAGTGCCGACGACTCCCCCGGCGATCCAAGTAGCACCGAGACAGGCTGCCACGCTGACCTTCTCGTCAGAGACATAGCCGGCAGCATCGCCATGGATGAACTTGACTTGATGGGCGACGCCGAGTTCTTCAGCACGGAGTTTCGCCTGCTCGGTGAACAACTGGCTCATGTCGATGCCGGTGCCGATGACTCCGTAATCGCGTGCCCAGGTGCACAGCATCTCCCCCGAACCGCTGCCGAGGTCGAGCACTCGGGTCCCCGTTTCCAGACGCAGCGCCGCGCCGAGAGTGGCGAGCTTTTCGGGTGTGAACGGGTTATGGATGCGGTGAGCACTTTCGGTGATGTTGAAGATCCGTGGAATGTCCATTGCAAAAAATCTCCTTATGGGTGTGAATAGGTTCGGTCACGGCCTAATGCGGAACTGAGCGGCCCCCCGCAGGGGGAGTCCGTTCGAGTGTCTGGTTCTCCCGAAGCGAAGCGAGGGGAACCAGACACGAGAGCCGCGCAGTTCCGCATTCCCCCGAGCGAAGCGAGGGGGAACGCGCAGGTAAGCCGCTTGACGGTCTTGACCTGCTGGTTAGGATTAGTCATTCTGTTTAATGTCAATCGGTAACCCTTCGTCTCTTTCATTGCTTTGCCAATCAGCTATGCGTCCCAGATTAAAAAGGGGCTTTATCCTTTGCCTCTGAAGCTACTTCGTGAAGAAGAATTATCTGGGATGCTGTAACAGCCAGGGCATATTCAGCAAGTGCTTGCGTTGCCTTCCCACCTTCAGAGCCGCCGTGACTTACTCCCTCGCCAGAATTGCGAAAGGCATAGAGCCCCGTTAGGGTATCAGCAATCGGTTTGGGCAGTTGACCATCTCCAGTCCCACGAATCTTGTTGACAATTTCGCCAAGAGTTTTCACTTTTACATGAGGAAAGAGTCGCCGCGCTGCCGCTTCTACAGCACAAACCGCTTCTTTAATTGAATTTTCATAATCGGGCTTAGAAGGATGGTCAAAGTACTGACGTGCCTTTGCGAAGTGAGCGCGCGCGTCGTCTAAACGAGGGTCCCCAAGAGTCGGCTCTACTTTGGCTATTTGCTGTCTCGTATGATATCGACCACGTCGTCGAACCTCATCTTCTACAAACGAATATCCGAGATGTTCTTCGAGAAAGATGCGTTGCAGTTCATCTGCTATGTAATGCTTAACCTCCTCTTGCGTTGTAAGGATATCCCAGTCGTTAGCGAAACCATCCCATTGGCGTACAGCAGTTGCCAAATGAGACTGTAGCCTTTCGCAAAAGTCAAACATCTTCGGCCAAGGCATTGCACTCAGAATTCTTTCTGTAGAAAGACGTGCTTCTTTAGCAGATGCCTTATCATCACGGTCGTATACATAAGGTGTTTCTCGCGAGATTCTCCGTACTTCTTTATTTATGTCAATCCAGTCTTCAACATACTTGCGATCTATCAGATCGTGAAGCAAGTGTAACAGGGCAGTACGCGCAGACTCAGGAAAGTCGTCTTGTACCCACGATTGAGAACTACTAACAACACGACGACTAAAAGGCGGTTTAACTGTCATATTCACCTCCCATGTTTAAACTTTAGCTAGACGCTTAAGCACCTGTCGATATTTGTTTATAAATTCAGGGATGCGAGGGCCTCTGTTATAAAATATATCAGAATCGCATCCGTGAGCTGCGTCGAGGTGTAATTCTTTACGAACTCTATGGATGGTCTCTGTATCAACCTCTCTGCCATCACCCTCAGAATGAATTAGCGTTTGGACAGAGCCACAAATTATTTTTATTTTATTGCCACGACGCAAGTGCTCATCAAATTGACAGCCATAACTTATTAATATGCTTCTAAGCTGGCGAAGTTGAAGAGGGTATTCACCTTGTCGAATTCTTTTCATTGCGCCCTGAAGAGTGGCGGCTATGTGCAACACCTCCTCATCTGCGCTCGAAATTTTCAATCCAGTCTTTTTGTCTACTAAATTGTGTGCGGCTATATTAAGAAGATATTCAAAAATAAGATCCTCATTCATTGTCAAGATCCATCCGTTCTTGTCAAGAAACACTAACAGCGCAACAAGGGCCGTTCTCTTATTGCCATTATGGAATGGGTGATTATGGATTATTGAATGCAATAAAGCTGCACCAGCCATTGCAATAGATGGATATTTATTTTCTGACCCCAAAGAGGTCATAGGCCGCGTTAGTGCTGAGGCAAGCAATGAATCGCTCCGTATTCCGGGAGGTTCAATAGGATCCTTTGAGTTCTTGAAATCTTCTACAAGTATCCAATGAATATCGCTTGCATCTGCCGGTGTCAGATAGCTCATATATTCTTGAGTCGGACCTATGAGTTGCCATGGCTCTTTCGTTCTTCTCTTAACTTTAGGCTCTTTTATTTTATGAATATTTGTTAGCTTGACACTTTCAGGTTCTTTTGGAATAGGAGGAGGGGTTTTTAATTCTTTGACAAGTTTTTCTGCTTTTAAAGCTAGTTTTTTGGGAATCCTTTTAAGTCTTTTCTTGTGAAGCAAATCTTTTTCCACAAGAAGTACGCGCAATGAGTCTTCAGGAATGCCAACTTTTTGAGCAACAGCTGATATGTCTGAGAAATTCTTTCGATTAGGAGTATCAGAAAGACCAAGCAAATGTCGTGCCTTTTTGAATTGCCCTTTCGGTATTAAATCAGAACTTTCAACGTCAATCCCGCCAACCATCAGTGTGAGTCTGACATCATCTAGTGACAAATGAGCTTCATGGGCTAAGCGTTCGACAGTTGTTTTATAAGGTTTCATTTTTGTTAAATGGGTCTAAAAAAATTGCCGAAAGAATAATAAACACGCATAGCATATTGACCCTCCGTTTTTTATTATCGAAATCACTCGTTTTCAGCATAACAATTTTACGATTAAGTTGACGTGTCAAAATTCCAAGGTCGAGTAGCTGAATCCAAGCCAGACACTGCGACCGAATAACAAGTTATTAGATAGTTTCTCGATAACTCCGGAATTTTTGCATCTTCCTTTATACTACAAGAAACCAGATATCTGCCATAAGTGTTTGAATTAATTGTATTAGCTCAACTGACTAATATTCCATTTTGTATGTTATCGAGTTTTCTGTCTAACATGCATCTTCCGATAATTAGCTGCACCAAAGATGGTCAGATCAGTCAATGTATTATATACCCTCTTGATTTACTGAGAGTCAAGAAAAAATTGTTAATTTTCAGTCGAAACTTACCGTTATTACAGTGTCTCCTCGACGCAAGGTTACAAGGGGTTCTTCGCATCTACATAAAACTGAAATCTTTGCGGAATTCTGTGAACAAGTTATTTTTCGTCAGACACAAAAAAATTGCATACGAACTTCTAAAAAGTCCCAAACTAAAACCAGAATATTTTTCTATCCGAGTACTCGAACAGTTACCCTTAATTGATGCAGAAGAGATTAAAAATACTACAAAGAAAAAGGTGTAGCAACCAAGGTAGCAACCAGACGAAAAAAAAGGGCTTACAGGAAACCCTGCAAACCCTTGATTTTACTGGAGCCGGGAAGCGGACTCGAACCGCCGACCTGCTGATTACGAATCAGCTGCTCTACCAACTGAGCTATCCCGGCATGGTGTGTATTTTAGCAGAAAATCTACAAATATTTCCTTTAAATCTGTCCCCTCGAACTCGCGCCGGATGGGCACGTTCTTCCCTTTCGAAATCATAACTTTCCGAGAAGTATCGACCCCTCTGAAAAAAACGTTCCTGCCACTGCAGCCGTCATAAGACACGCAAGGGTTGCTGCCATAAGCGCCCTGAATCCGATATCAGAGATGTCTTTTGTCCTTTTCGGTACAAGGGCAGCAGTCCCGCCGACAAAAATGGCCAGCGAAGCAACATGCGCGAACCCGCAGAGCGCATATGCGGCAAGAACTGCTGATCGCGGGTCATGTAAGGCTCCTGAAGCAAGGAGAGCTGAAAGGTCCTGATATGCCTTTACTTCCGTGAGGACAGCCCGTTCGCCTATCAGTTTTGCTATCTCAAATGCATCTGAAGGCGGAACGCCGATGACAAGGACAAGGGGATAGAAAAGATATCCGAGGAGCCCCGTCAAAGACCAGTCCATTTGCCAACCAGCAAGACTGTTCAGCCTCATCCCGAGACCGGAAAGCAAAAAATCCACAAGCGCAACGATCCCGAGGAACGCAAGGAGCAGCGCCATGACTCCAACAACCATCTTCACCCCCTCATTCGCGCCGTTGATAATCGCCTCCATAAGGGACGACTCCCTTTCATAGTGGGGTTTGATATCAATGCCGAGAGTTTCCGGCCTGCCCGTCTCAGGCATGATGATCTTAGACATCACGATTGCCGCGACCGCGGACAGAACAGATGCTGATACGAGATGGCCTGCTATTGTCGGGAATGTCTCCTGCAGGAGAAAGACATACAGCGCAAGGACACTCGATGCTGTTGTGGACATGCCTGCCGCAAGAACAGTGCAGAACTCGGATTTTGTCATGCTGCCGAGATGGGGGAGAATGGTCATGTTTGCCTCAACGCCCACAAAAATATTGCTCGAAACACTCAGGGACTCCGCACCGCTTATCCTCATGAGCCTCGTAAAGACCTTTGAGAAGAGTCGTATCAATCTCGGCATGATCCCTGCGTAATAGAGCGCAGCCATAAGGCTCGCAAAGAAGATGATTGTCGGGAGGGCCTGGAAGGCGAGGATGAATCCGAGCGATTCCTCCCCCGCCTCATTCCTTGTCCCCGGCAGGGAGGGCAAGTCTTCCGAAGAGGAATTTTGTCCCTGCGGTCGCACTGTCGAGGACTTTTACTACGGCGTCATTGATTAAGAGAAAGACCTGTGAGCCCGCGGGCATGACGAAGATGAAAAGAGCAAAGATCATGCTGAAGCACAGTTCCCCAGATAATGACGCGCCAGTTGATCAACTTTCTGTCTGCTGAAAACAGCCAGGCAATTGCCATCAGGACAAATATGCCGCTAAAACTTACGAGGTTATACATAGGGTCTGTCCGTCAATCAGACTTTACAGTTGCATAGAACAATTTACGAAAGGCGGAAGTGATGAAAAAAGCCTTACCCTGCGACACCTTATTAGACGTTATTCTTACCCACCGGCAAAAGTACGAATGTACCAACAGTGAGCTTTCCGCCAGGTGAATAACGATCAAGATAAAGTCGTCATGTAAGGTTTTTTCAACACTTTTGCCTGATCTTTATGCGACGTTACGATTAATTTGATTTCAGGATATATTATATTTCTTTACCGCTAATTTCAACGTACAAAGCTCATCAGGGTCATACCCTGAAAACAGGCGCGTATTTTTGTCCTTTTTGATGTTTTCGTCAGGGTTAGAGTAAAATACTCCGAGGGACGATATGATCAAACATAAAATATTCCTGGGCTTCACCGTAGGTGAAATCGTACTCCTGTCGGCCTTGTTAATGCTTGGCCGTGTCACCGTCACAACACGGGAGAGGGATGAACTGCCTGCCAAAAAAGAACTCGTCAGGCATTTAAAACTTACCGACCTCTCCCTCTGGACAGAGGCGCGCTATACAAGACATCCTTCCCAGGCAGATATCTTTACCCCCTTTCAGGACTTTCCCTCTTCCCTGGAGCATTTCCCTGCAGGCTCCATCATCGCGCCTGAAAATTTTCTCTTGTCAACAGCCGGAAAGCCCGGAAAAGCCGTGATGAGAGGTCAGATGAGACACCTGAAGATCCTTGAATATGCCCTGTCTTCACTCCTGCGCAGAAAATACAGGAATATTTCCCTGATAGCGGTCTATGCGCTGACAATAGCCATTCTCGCCTCGGTCCTTTTTCTTACCTATTCCCTTAAACGCGAGGCCTCCCTGCTCCTTCTGGACGCACCGGATCTGGTCGTCCAGAAAATATCCGCGGGCCGTCACGATCTTATTCCGTCGGAATACGCGAAAAAAATCCGGGATATTCCCGGCGTAGGCGCGGCAGAGCCGAGGTACTGGGGATACTATTATGATTCTCTGTCCCGTTCAAATTACACGCTCATCGGGACAGATGAGACCCTTCCGCAGCTCTCTCTGGTGGAAGGCAGAATGCCCTCGGCTGAAGGAGAATGCGCCATAGGCGCAGGGGTAGAAAATGCGAGAATCGTGGCTGTCGGAGATTTGATGCCTTTGATCGACAGCAAAGGCAATGTTGTCTTGCTAAAGGTGGCCGGGATATTTCGCTCAGAGTCAAACATACTCACGAATGACCTTATCATTATGCGCAATAAAGACCTTCTGCATTTTTTCGATCTGCCTGCCGGCAGGGCCACTGACATCACCGTGACCGTGCATAACCCGAACGAAATTACGACCATCGCTGAAAAGATCAGAAGGGCCTTTCCTGACACCAGACCGATAACAAAAAACGAGATCATCAGGACCTATGACGCTGTCTTTAACTGGCGGAGCGGCATGATGCTGACCATCTTTGCCTCGGCGCTGATAGCCTTTTGTATCCTTGCGTGGGACAAGGCAACCGGAATCAGCGCTGAAGAAAAGCATGAGATAGGTATACTCAAGGCGATCGGCTGGGACACGGCTGATATCCTCGAATTAAAATTCTGGGAAGGCATAGTCATATCGCTCACCTCTTTTTTGCTCGGTATAATAGCCGCATTCATCCATGTCTTTTATCTGAATGCGACAGTGCTTTCACCGGTAATAAAAGGCTGGTCAGTGCTCTTCCCTGATTTCCGTCTTACCCCCTATATAGATATCTATCAGGTATTCGTGCTTGCATTTCTGACCGTGATCCCGTATGTGGCAAGCACGATCATCCCTTCGTGGAAGACAGCGATAACTGATCCTGAAAACGTGATGAGGAGTTGACCGCTCATGGATGGCCTGATCTGGACTGAAAACGTCACAAAGATATATAACCCGCAGAAGCCTGATCAGATCCTGGCGCTTGATAACGCCTCGGTGAATATCGGAAAGGGCGAGGTCGTAGTGCTCAAGGGGCCGAGCGGTTCCGGAAAGACCACCCTTCTGAGCCTGATCGGATGTATGGGACGTCCGACATCCGGACGAATTGTGGTGGGGGGAAGGATGTCGCGAAACTCCCGGAACGTTTCCTTACCCTGATACGCCGCAGAACTTTCGGGTTCATATTCCAGCAGTTCAACCTGATCCGGAACGTAAGCGTGCTGGAGAATGTCTTGCTTCCGCTTTATCCTGCCGAAGCATCCTTCAGTGATATGCGGAACCGTGCGGAAAAAATACTCGAAAGATCTCGGGATTCAGGAAAAGAGGCAGATGAAGGTGAACAGGCTCTCAGGCGGTGAGCAGCAGAGAGTCGCGATCGCGCGGGCGCTGATCAATGAACCGGAGATAATCATCGCGGACGAGCCCACCGCCCATCTCGACAGAAAGCTCTCTACGGATTTACTCAGAATACTGGAAGACCTGAACAGGACAGGCAAGACGATAGTCATAGCGACACATGATCCGTTCGTGTACGATCATCCCTTCGTAAAACGTATCGTGGAAATGGGAGACGGCCGTATACAGGACATAAGGCCTGCATGATACTTCATCCCGGTATTTTGTCCCTCCTTGCCGGTTCGATTATCGTCTTTGCCCTGATGCTGTATGGTTCTTTTCAGGGTGTCAGGATAATGCTCGGCTGGGATTTTCAGAGCAGCTCGGAAAAACAGCTCGGTCTCGAAAGACAGACCTACCTTATCTCTACGATCGTTACCTATGCCCTTGCGTTCGAGGTCCTCTCCACCCTGCTTTTCATCTACACGGTAGATGATATTCACCATCTGTTTGTTGGGGCGATGTGCGCCACTGGTTCGCTCAACGCAAACCCGGTCGGCTGGTACGCGCTTTATGTAAAAATACTTCTCTTCTTCAGCGCGTCCCTCTGGATAACGCTGAACAGTCTCGATCAAAAGGCTGAAGACTTTCCTTTGATCAGGAAAAAATACGCTGCGCTCACCCTTATCACGGTGCTGATCGGACTCGATTTTTATTTCGGTCTGCGCTACTTCCTTGGCTTAAGTCCTGAGGTAATCACTTCCTGCTGCGGCTCCCTCTTCAGTTCAACGTCGTCCGGTATGGCGGGCGAACTTTCCTCCCTGAACGTCAGACCGATGATGGTCGCGTTTTATTCATCAGTGATTATCTTCATCACCGCGGCGCTCCTCTGCATGAAAAGCCGTGCCGCTGTTTTCAGGTATGCCGTCTCCCTTCTGTCGCTCGTTTTTTTCGGTATCGCGATCGCCGCAATAGTTTCATTTATTTCGCTCTATATATATGAATTGCCGTCCCACCACTGTCCTTTCGACATCTTTCAGAGACCTTATCATTTCGTCGGATATCCGATGTATATAAGCCTTTTCTGCGGGGTTTTCTTCGGCATCCTGCCGGGATTCTTCCAGCCACTGAAGAAAATCGGATCGCTCAGGGATAATATCGTGCAGGCAGAAAGGAAATGGCTTGTATTGAGCGTCCTGTTCATCACCATCTTCGCGGGTATCTCCTCCTGGCCTGTTTTTTTCGGTGACTTCACCATGCAGGGATACTGAGCCGGAATTATCATTCGTCTCTTCCTGTCGTGCAAAACCCTTTACACTCACTCTGACTTCCCCTGATCATTCCTGAGCCACCGTCAGCGGCCGCAGCATATTGACAGAACAAAGAAAACGATTCTATTATTGAGCGAAATAAACGGGCCCGTATTTGCATGATTAAAACAATATTGGGAGGAAGCTTGTCATGAAAGGATGGATCGTCATTTCAATTCTCTGCCTTTCTCTGTTAGGTACTGTCTCGTCATCTGCATCCGAAGTTGAGGTAACGGGCGGCATGAAGCTTATCGGGGGTCTGCTGATCTTCCCTGACGGGACATCCCAGACAACAGCCACTCTGGCAGGTCCTGTTGGTCCCGCGGGTCCAACCGGTCCTGAGGGACCTCTGAATCCGAATGTCATAATTTCCGGTGATAACACAGCCGTTGGATTTAACACATTTTCAGACAACACGACCGGGATTGGCAATACAGCCAGCGGGTCTGCCGCGCTCTTTTCCAATACGACCGGGTCGTACAATATCGCAAGCGGATATGGCGCGCTCGCTTCCAACACCACCGGCTCTTTCAATATAGCCAACGGATATCTTGCGCTCGTTTCCAACACCACCGCGAGTTACAATATCGCAAACGGCACTGAGGCGCTCTCTTCCAACACGGATGGATTTGACAATGTCGCCGCAGGGAATTATGCGCTCGACTTCAATACCACCGGAAGCGGCAATACCGCAATCGGCACTGAGGCGCTCTCCTCCAACGCTTCGGGTTCAAACAATACCGCAATCGGCTATTTCTCGGGTGTGGCGGCAGACAACCTGACTAATGCAACCGCGATAGGGGCCAATGCCTTGGCAGATGCATCTAACCAGGTCAGGATCGGAAGCACCGCTGTAACGGAGATAGGAGGCCAGGTGGCATGGTCAAATCTCTCTGACATCCGTGAAAAAAAGGACATTCAGGACATCAGTTTCGGGCTTGGTTTCGTCTTGTCCCTGAGACCTGTCGAGTTCAGGATGAAACAGGGAAACGACCGGACAGACGTGGGGTTCATCGCGCAGGACATCGAGACCTTGCTCGGGACAGGGTATAATATGCTCGGCATCGGCAATGACAGAGAACGAACCCTGTCGCTTCGCTATACTGACTTTATTGCGCCTATGGTAAAGGCAATACAGGAGCAGCAGCAGGTCATAGAGGATCAGAATAATGCACTGCA
Source organism: uncultured Nitrospira sp. (assembly GCA_963746295.1). Taxonomy (GTDB): domain Bacteria; phylum Nitrospirota; class Thermodesulfovibrionia; order Thermodesulfovibrionales; family UBA6898; genus JAOUFP01. Next base: position 161,877 of record CAVVAQ010000029.1, read on the forward strand.
GCAGATGCGGAAAGAACTGGATGAGCTGAAGACACTGGTACTGAGTCTGACCACAAGATAAGGGGGAACTCCTGTCTCACACAATTCATAAAGTCAGACAGTCAACCCGGGGTATGGCGGAACAATCAGAAAAGGTGGGCGTGGTTAGTCTCAAAAACAAACAGTGAAAAATAATTTTTTCTCATTGGCGCTTTAAGACATCTTCCTTTTCATCTCCTTCAACAGCCTCTCATACCTCTCCCTGTCTTCCGGACTCAGTTCCCTCCTGCCAAAACGGTGCTCTTCGTATAGCCTTAAGAATTCATCAAGATCAGCTGATATGCCAGAAGGCAAGGCCGTCCGTTGTATCTCTCCTGCTGTCATCGATGGTTTTATCCTGAGGCCTCTCCTGCTGAGCAATCTTCTCAGGGAGAGATATCTCTCTGTTATGAATCCATATTTTCTCTTCCTCGCCACGAGGGGAAAAAGGAAGATAAGAAGAAAGACAAGAGCAACTGCGCCCGCTCCGTATAACAGCATTATCGTGTCAAGTTGCCTCACTCCGGGGAACTGTTTCAGTCTGAACGGTATCGTTAAACTTCTCACGATATTTCTTTGGTCATAGGAGCTGAATCCGATAACATATCTCGACCAGTTGAGTTGTATCGAATCCATAAAGAGCGCCAGGCCAGACTGACGGCCGACAGAAACAGCAGGTGTCGGATCATACCTCTTCCATTGGTTTCCGATCAGGACCTCAACCCATGAATGGGCGCTGCTCTGCCGGACGATGATATATCCACCGTATTCATTTTTTTCTCCGCCGTAATAGCCGGTCACTACCCTTGCCGGGACATCCAGACTTCGGAGCATAAGAACCATGGCGGTTGAATAATGCTCACAATACCCTCTCCTCGTATTAAAGAGAAAGTCCTCTATCGGACCCACCCCTGCAGGCGGCCCGGAAGTCGTCAACGAGTAAGTAAAATTATTCCTCAGATAGCTTTCTGTTACGACCGCCTTTTGTTTGTCAGAGGTCGTCCCCGCAGTTACTCTCACCGCGAGCGCTGATATCTGCTCTATCCCTTCGGGCAGCTGCAGATACCGTTCATCTCTTTGCCCTGCGTAGCCCTCGCCAACACTGCTGTATACGCTGTATTTGACCCTCCGTGAGGATTTCCCCCGCATGTACATACCCTTCCCCGCGTCTGACCGCAGAGAGAACCCCTCGACCCTGACCGTGCATATTTTAGGAAGCCCAAAGATGATATCTGAATCTATCGGCTCCAGATATATCCTCTGCTCAACTAGTCGCGGACCTGTCACATTGCTCAGTCATGAATGTCATCGTCGACCCTTTCGACCCTGTATTTTTCCTCGCGGGTATTCCTCCATGATCTTCCGTCAAAATAATCGAGCGCCAGTCCCCGCCAGTAGAGGGCTGGAACGTCCCTGTCCCATTTCTACGCGCATGACGACTGTCGGATCAAGTTTAATGTCCCCGAAAGAGCCAAAGTCCACCTTTTCAGAAAAGCCCGTTGTTTTTATCCCCCTGGCATGGCCCTTGCCGAAAAATTTCTGTGATGTCCTCGGGATTATCACAAAAATCATAACCGTCACCAGAAGGGTAAAAAAGGAGATAAGGAGCACCGGCTTCCTGATGTTGATCCTTCCCAGCGCTCCCTCCTTGAGAAAATGAGAAAGCACCATCGCTGTTACAAGGAGCACCATGAAGACCACAAAAACAACTCCGAATATAAGCGAACGGGTCAGGTCAGACGCGATAATCAACTGCAGGAGCGACATGAAATAGACCTGAAGATGGTCCCAGGGTTCTTTGAGGTCAAAGCTCTTGAGCGCCTGGAAGAGTATCGTGAGATGCGCAACCGCCAGAAAAACATCCCCTGATATAATGAGAGAATCCGTCAGAAAAACAATGAGCGCCAGCAGGGAAAGTGCGCTGATAGCCCACTTCGGCGCCGGCACCCTTCCCTTCAGAAACCGGTAATAACCCGGTACGATCGCCAGGCCGCTTACCGTCATCAGCAGGTTCAGCTCTCCGGTCAGCAGCAGGCTGAGACAACCGGTCACAGCCAGTACGGCAGTAACAACCTTATAGAGAATCGGCATACATTACCATATCAGCTGATGAGACATATTGATTAAAGGAAGATCTTCCTGATTTCAGCAAGAGTATTGTGTAGCCTTCCCTGTCCTCAGACAGGGGGCAATCAAAGGCATTCTCCTCCCGCATGAGCGCAAGGATATCAAGCACCTTGAAAAAATGCTCCTCCCCGGTGCCAAAAGGAATGACCTTTTTGCAGGAAAGCACCCTAACAAAATATCCGTCATCGAGAAAATATCGAACCAGCGATCCTGCCAGCGAGAGATTTTTCTCAAAGAGCGTTTCCTCTGCCGGAAGAAGGTTGTCCAGGATAATCGTAATCTTTCTGATATCAGCCAATGCATATTCCTTTACCATCAGGTTTGAGGCCTTTGCCGATGCCTTCCAGTGTATCTTCCTCCAGTCGTCACCGTACCGGAAATCCCTGAGAGAATGGATTTCGTCTCCAGTCCCTGTTGTTACTGCTGTTCCGATGCCTTCCCGTCCCGCTGATATCAGAGACAAGCCGCTCAACCTCCATAAGAGCAGGGTATACGAGCACTTCGCCTGAGACATTCATGGTGGAGCTTTTCTCAAAGAGAATGAAAGGGAAGCCGCTCCGGACAGTAAAATCACCGTAAGAGTAAAGCCCCCTCTTCGCGAAGGTCATCCTTACCTGCTTTTGTACGGAGTCCTGTTGAGCGATAAAGACAACATACAACGGAGAAGACACCCCCGCTGCGGTAATATGAACAGAATACGCCGGTATCAGTTTCTTCCTGTTCTCTATGGTAAATAACGCAGTGGTCTGTTCACCGGCAAAAACAGGCTGCTCCAGTGATATCCCGAGGGAAATCCCCGAAAGGTTTGTCCGTAACACCATGATTGAAAGCAGAACAAAAGAGAGCATCAGGGACAGAATCAGGTAGATGAGGTTATTTCCGGTATTTACCGCAGCCACCGCTATGAGGACCGCAGCAAGGATGAAACGTTTCCCTTCCCTGGTTATTTTCACCCGTATTCCTAACCCGGACGATTCAGACCGGCACAGGGACAGTGTCCAGCAACTCGCTGATGATTATCTCGGCATCCGAGAAAAATTTCTTGGTCTTCAGAATGAGCCTGTGACCCAGCACAAGAGGAGCGAGGGTCTTGATGTCATCCGGTATTACGTAATCCCTTCCTTCGTAATAGGCATGTGCCTTTGCCGCCTTCAGGAAGAACTGCGCGCCCCGGGTGCTGGCCCCAAGCCGGATCTTTTCATGCCTGCGGGTCTCTGTTATGATCGTCATCAGGTAGTCGAGCACACTATCGTCCGCGGCAACCCTGTCGGCATCCGCCTGCATCGCTACGATATCTCCCTTCGTCACTACATGATTGATTTTATCAAGGAGGTCGAAACTTGTCTGACCCCTGACCGCAAGCCTTTCGTGCTCGGGAGCGGCATATCCGAGCTTGATATGCATCATGAAAGCGGTCAAGCTGGCTTTCAGGCAGCGGGAATGTCCCGTGGAATTCCATAGGGTTCTGTGTGGCCATTATCATAAACGGCTCAGGGAGAATAAAGGTCTTTCTTTCAACAGAGACCTTTTTTTCATTCATCGCCTCGAGGAGCGCGGATTGGGTTTTCGGGTTCGTCCTGTTAATCTCATCTGCAAGTACGATGTTCGAAAAAACCGGACCTGGCTTGAATTCGAACTTCCTGCTCTCCGGGTTATAGATGCTCACCCCTATGATGTCCGTAGGCATGAGATCACTGGTGAACTGTATCCTCTGGAAACTGCAGTCCATGGCCTTTGCGAGCGCGAAGGCGAGCGTTGTCTTACCAACACCCGGAACACCTTCGATGAGCAGATTGCCTCTGGCGAGCAGCGTTACGATCGCCATCTTCACCGCCTCGCTCTTCCCTTTTATAACAGAATCAATAGTGTTTTGGAGTTGCCTGAGCGCGGGATTTATCATAGTCCTATTTTATGCTATTTTCGGGTAAATGAACAGGGTTACAGACAGTAAAAGAAAAGAGGCAGAGTCTAAACAGACCCCACCTCTTTTATTGAATCAGTCCGCTTGTTAATCGACCTTCTTTAAATTCATACCGCATTTACACTTGCCGGGTTTGTCTGAAACAGTATTGCAGAAGCAGGAGCCTCCGCAGTTGCAGAAATATACCCCTGTTCCCTTGAGGTTGACCCTCTTTACAGGGTTGCCACATGAGCATTTCGCAGGGTCTTTTGGATCAAGGTTGCATTTGCAACCCTCTGCGCACGTACATACAATGGCCTCATTGCCCTCGATCTTCAGAACATGGCCCCATTTCATTGGCTTTCCGCACTTGCAATCTCCTGGCTTGGTACCCACCGAGTTGCAGTTGCACTCAGGACCGCAATCACAGTAATACAGGACATCATGCCTTGTCTCGTCCGACTTCGCTGCAACCAATACAGCGCTGAGCAAAAAAACTGAAAGAGCCACAACAAACACAATCCGCACTGTTTTCATTCTCATTCTCCTTCTCATGATTGATTTTTACCCTCAATTAGACCTTATATCAGATACGTTTCCAACTTTCAACTATTTTTCTTCGACAGTTCCGCTCATAGAGGAATCAGGTAAAGGCACCCGCCCTGTATCCCCGTTGGACAGACGCCTCGTTACAGAAACTCCTCGAAGTAGTCCAGGTCCTTATGGAATGTTTCTTCCAGGGAGAAAAGGGCCGCAAAACCAGCGGCCAGGCAGATCGCGCCACAATGATACTCAGAATCATCTCTGTTTTTTATCATATATATATATATTATGATATAATTTGTTGCGAAAAATAGAACAAAAAAGCGCAGAAAAACCGGGGAGGAATATAATGGAAAACATAAACAGGGAAAGGACATATTTCACCTGTCTATTCCTTATGGCGCAGATTTTCCTTTTCATCATTGCACCTCATGGTTATGCCAACCAGAAAGAGAAATCAGAACAGGCAGAATTGACTGATCTTAGTATCGAAGAGCTTATGAATATTCAGGTTGCCACGGTGTATGGCGCATCGAAATTCGAACAAAAAGTGACTGAGGCGCCTTCCTCGATCAGTATTGTAACAGCGGATGATATCAGAAAATATGGGTACCGTACCCTTGCGGATATCCTCAGAAGCCAAAGGAGCTTTTATGTTACGTATGACCGGAACTATTCCTATGTGGGGATTAGGGGATTCGGCCGAGCAGGTGATTATAATTCACGCCTCCTCGTTCTGGTGGACGGTCACAAGGTCAATGACAATATTTACAACAGCGGCTTCATTGGTACGGATAGTATTCTTGACGTCGACCTTATCGACCGCGTCGAAATTATCAGGGGCCCAAGTTCTTCCCTCTATGGTACGAGCGCCTTTTTCGGAGTCATAAATATCATCACACGCCGCGGATACGATCTTCACGGTGTAGAGGTTTCCGGTGCCGCTTCCAGTTTTGACACCTATGCAGGCCGGCTGACCTACGGCAATGCATTCCAGACTGGCTTTGAACTGCTGCTGTCAGGGTCTGCCTATGACAGCAACGGTGATGACCTTTATTTTCAGGGCAAGGGCTGGTCAAGAGACAGTGATTACGACAGGGCCAACAATGTTTTTACCAAGGCCTCATTCAGGGATTTCACCATCACCGGGGCCTATGTCTCGAGAAAAAAAGGGATTCCTACAGGGTCCTATGATACGGTGTTCAACAATAACAACACGTTCACCAAAGATGAGCGCGGGTATATTGATTTAACGTATAAACGGAGTTTCCCGGGTCTTGCGGATATCTTTGCCCGGGTTTCGTATGATTCGTACCAGTATGACGCGGATTACATCTATGATTGGGCAGAGCCTGGCGCCCCCCCTAATCTGGTCGCTAACAAGGATTATGCAAAGGGTCAGTGGTGGTCAGCGAACCTGCAGATAAGCAAAACGCTCTTCGAAAAACATAAGGTCATCCTCGGTATGGACTATGAGGATAATATTCAGCAGGACCAGGGAAACTATGATACAGAAGTCTATCTGGATGATGAGAGGTCCTCAGCAAACTGGGCATTATATCTTCAGGACGAATTCCGCATTCTGGACAACCTGCTCCTGAATGCAGGGGTGCGGTACGACCATTATGACACATTCGGGGGCACTACCAACCCGAGGATCGGCCTCATATACAGCCCCTTTGAAAAGACAACCGCCAAGTTTCTCTACGGCTCGGCATTTCGCTCTCCCAATGTCTTTGAACTCTACTATCAGGACGGCGGGATTTCGCTTAAATCAAATCCATATCTCGACCCCGAAGAAATAAAAACTTACGAGGTCGTACTTGAGCAGCGCCTTTCTGAGAATATACGGATGACTGCAACTGGCTTCTATTATAAAATCAAGGACTTGATCTCTCAGCAGGTCGACCCCGGCGATGGCCTCCTCGTTTTTAAAAACGATAGAAGCATTCAAGCTGCCGGCGGCGAACTGGAATTTGAGGGGCGATGGCAGAATGGCCTGAGGGGCCGGATCAGCTACTCCTATCAGGACTCAGAGGATGAAGAGACGGATAGGGGCCTTTCCAACTCACCAAGACACCTGGCAAAGCTAAATGTGATCATTCCGCTTCTGAAGGAAAAGATCTCTGCGGGCACCGAGGTACAGTACCTGAGCAGCAGAAAGACTGTTGATGGCAGGAAAGTCGGTGATTTCTTTATCACAAATCTAACGCTGTTCAGCCAGAAACTGATAAAAGGCGTAAGCGCTTCATTCAGCGTGTACAATCTGTTTGACAAAAAATACCGTGACCCCAGCGGCGCGGAGATCACTCAACGATTCGTGGAGCAGGACGGAACGAGCGTTCGGCTGAAGCTTACCTATACATTTTAATATGCTGAAAAAAGAAAAAAAACGTTCCTCCGCATTCATTGAGAACCATCCCTATGTTCATGGTCTTCCGGAACTCATCATAAGTCTGTTTTTTTTCGCTGTGCTGTCCTTGCCTCACTATGCGTCTGCAGATCCGCCTGGTCGTTCCGAATATGAGGTCAAGGCAGCATTCCTCTATAACTTCTTAAAGTTTGTTGAATGGCCGGTGGAAAAATCAACAGCTTCCCCTTCCGCTATTAACCTGTGTATCCTCGGTCATGATCCCTTTGGAAATAGCATAGATGATTTTATAGCTCAGAAGATAGCCGGCAAGAAGATTTCTCTACAACATATGAGTTCTATTTCCAGAATCGGGGACTGCCATGCGGTTTTTATCTCGGGGTCTGAAAAAGGTTCCGTGAAATCCATAGCGGATTTGGCAATGAAACGTCATATCCTCACGATCGGTGATACAGAGGAGTTTTCGCAGCAGGGTGTTATCATAAATATGTTCCTTGAGAATAATAAGGTGCGTTTTGAAATTAATCCTGACGCCGCGAAACGCGCAGGTTTGAGGATTGACGCAAGACTCCTCAAGCTCGCTGTTATCGCCCGGGGCCGGGAATAAAGGTGCGAAGAACCATGAACCTCAAACAGAAATTAATGAGAATGAACCTCATATCGATTGGGGTCGCCTTTGTACTGATATTCATCGTAATCGGAGTTCAGGAAGTAAATAATTTTAAAAGCTTTATGGTGAGCAGCATTACTATGCAGGCAACGATTATTGGACATAACAGCACAGCGGCCCTGTCCTTCTCAGATAAAAAGGCTGCTGAAGAAATTTTGTCTTCACTGGAAAGCTTACCGGATATGGTACGCGCGGTCATTTTTACAAAAGAAGGGGCTGTATTTGCCGCATATGAAAATGGAAAGATGAAGACCCCGCTTCCCCCAATTCCTCAGGAATATGGATATCGGTTTGAAGGCCGTTTCTTTCATCTTATCCATCCGATAGGTTTTTCAAACGAAACGATCGGAGCCATATCACTTACCTATGATATTCAGAGCTTCTATTCCCGCTTGGTCAGCTATGGTATACTTCTGCTTATCATCATCATGATATCGATTGTGCTTGCGAACCTCCTCTTCTCAAGGCTCCAGAGATCTATCACCGAACCGCTTTCCCTTTTAGTCGGGGCTATGGGGTCAATCTCGACGACAAAGGATTATTCCCTGAGGGTCCCCCTTCATGATGAAGGTGAAATCGGCATATTGACAAAGGGTTTTAATGATATGCTTACAGAAATACAGAAATGGGACCGCGAGCTTTTACTCCAGCGACAGAGTCTTGAGGATATAGTCGCGACGCGTACCGCTCAACTGCAGGCCTTGAATCAGAATTTATCCGGAGAACTTGCTGAGCGCAGGCGGATTGAGGAGGAATTGAGAACATACCGTCAGGAACTTGAAAAATTGGTGGAAGAACGCACCGAAAAACTGAGCCTGGCTAATGAGGATCTTCAGTATGAGATCTCAGAGCGGGAGAAGATGGAGGAAGAGCTTCTCAGGGCCAGAAAACTCGAATCTGTCGGCATTCTTGCAGGCGGAATTGCCCATGATTTTAACAACCTTCTCACTGCAATACTCGGAAATATTTCTCTCGCGAGGATGTATGTTAATCCTGAAGACAAGGCATACAAGCGCCTGGAGGAGGCGGAGAAGGCGACGCTCAGGACAAAGGAGTTGACCCAGCAATTACTCACCTTCTCCAAAGGCGGCGAGCCGGTCAAGAAACTGCTGTCTATCGGTGACCTGGTAAAGGAATCCGCAAGTTTTGTCCTTCGCGGCTCTGCCGCGAGATGCGAAATCAGTATTCCTCATAACTTATGGCCTGTGGAGGCCGATGAAGGGCAGATGGGGCAGGTCATCAACAATTTAGTCATCAATGCAGATCAGGCAATGCCGGAAGGTGGAATAATCAATATTACCTGCGAAAACATTGCCGTCCGCATACATGATGGGTTGCCGGTGCAGGAAGGGAAATACGTCAAAATCTGTGTTGAGGATCACGGTATAGGCATTGCTGAAGAGCATCTTCCCAAGATATTCGACCCCTATTTTACGACAAAGCAAAAAGGAAGCGGCCTGGGACTTGCGACATCATATTCCATTATAAAGAAACATCATGGATATATCGATGTAAAATCGAGACAGGGTGCAGAGACAAGCTTTTGCGTCTACCTGCCTGCGTGTGAAGAAAAGACCTTTGCCAGGACGGCTGAGGATGAAACACTTCTCAAAGGAAAAGGGAATATCCTGGTGATGGATGACGAAGAGTTGGTGCTTGAGGTTGCCAGAGAAATGCTGAGGTTCATGGGGTATGATGTGAAAATTGCGAAAGATGGCAATGAGGCAATCACATTGTATCAGGCCGCCGGGGAATCGGGAAAGCCCTTTGATATGGTAATCATGGACTTAACCATCCCGGGTGCTATGGGAGGCAGAGAAGCCATAAGGAAACTCTGCGAAATTGATCCTGCTGTTAAGGCAATCGTATCGAGCGGTTATTCAAATGATCCGGTTATGGCAAATTGCAGAGAACACGGCTTTCTCGGTGTTGTGACAAAGCCTTATAAGATTAGAGAACTGAGCGAAGCAGTAAATAGAGTCATGAAGCTTGAATAGTTCTCCCTGAGTTCGTTGAGTTGCTCCACTTATTTTTCTGATTCAGCATGGTGTTGGGTTATGAAAAGTCCTCAAGCCGGAATTTTTTGGAAACAAGTGGACATCGGTGAGCAAGGCACCATGTTAAAACCATTGTCAACTATTGTTTTCGGACAAAGGATACAAATCCCTTGACACTTATCCGTTAAAATTTTATCTTACCTCATATGAAAAAACCATGGGCAGGAAGGTTCACCGGCAGGACCTCAGGCATTGTAGAGTCGTTTACCGAATCTATATCGTTTGACAGGAGACTCTGGAAACATGATATCAGGGGCAGTATCGCCCACGCGAAAATGCTCGCGAAGCAGCGTATCATCCCTGCAAAAGACGCTGAGGCTATTGTAAAGGGTCTGATCGAAATCGCCGCAGGAGATAGAGTCGGGGAAATTCAAATTCAAAAAGGAACTCGAAGATATCCATATGAATATCGAGGCTGAACTGGTAAGAAAGATCGGTCCGGCAGGAAAAAAACTGCATACCGCAAGGTCGAGAAATGACCAGGTCGCTCTTGACATCAGGCTCTACCTGAGGGAAGAAACAGAAGACATTATCTCGAAGATCCTCCAGTTCCAGAAGACGCTTTTGACAATAGCGGAAAAACATATCGATACGATCATGCCGGGCTATACCCACCTCCAGAGGGCGCAGCCCGTTCTGCTCAGCCATCATCTCCTTGCATATATGGAGATGATGGAAAGGGACAAAAGCCGGTTCACCGATTCCCTGAAGCGCCTGAATGTCCTGCCTCTCGGGCTCCTGCGCCCTCGCAGGGACTACCCTCCCTACCGACAGGACATTTGTCGCCGAGGGAGCTCGGGTTCAGGGCAGTTTCCGCCAACAGTATCGATACGGTATCCGACAGGGACTTCAGCATTGAATTCCTCTCCTGCGCGTGCATCTGCATCATGCACCTTTCGCGTCTTGCTGAGGAGCTCGTGCTCTGGTCCACAGAGGAGTTCAGGTTCATAGAGATATCGGATGAATTTACAACAGGCTCAAGCATCATGCCCCAGAAGAAGAACCCTGATGTAGCTGAACTGGTCAGGGGCAAGACAGGAAGGGTCTACGGCAATCTCATGTCACTCCTGACCCTCATGAAGGGTCTCCCCCTTTCATACAACCGGGACATGCAGGAGGATAAGATACCCCTTTTCGATACCGTGGATACCCTGAAGGCATGCCTGGAGATTATGAATGCGATGTTTCCCGGGATAACATTTAACAGAAAGAGGATGGCCGCTACCGCCGGGGAAGGTTATTCCACTGCCACTGATATAGCCGAATATCTCGTGAAAAAAGGCGTCCCCTTCAGGGAGGCACACGAAATCACCGGCAAGATAGTCCTCCATTGCATCAAAAAGAATATCGGCCTGCATGAGCTTGACTTAAAGGAACTGAAGTCATTCTCTCCGGTAATAGCAAAGGATATCTTCCCTGCCCTTGATCCTGCTGCATCTGTCAAGGCACGCTCATCATACGGGGGCACATCGCCTTCGCAGGTAATAAAACAGATCAGAAGATATAAGAAAGATACTCTCGTGAGAAAATTTCAGTATGAGATAGTCCTGTCATGTCCGGCAGGCATGCACGCGATCAGACAACTTTTTCTTCTGACGCTGTTCCTCTTCCCGCTCTTTTTCCTGACAGCCTGCGGGAAAAAAGGTGATCCGACTCTCAGGGAATATGAAAAACCGCTCCCGCCCTCTGGCTTCCAGGCAATCCACCGAGAGCAGGGAAGATCATCCTTCAGTGGAGTTATCCCGGGAAAAAGAGATGCAATAGCAGAGTTCATCATCCTCAAGTCATCCGGTGCGTGAATTCGAAAAACTTGCCCATATCGAAAAAAGCCAGAGGTCCCATGAAGACACTGACTATCGAAAACAGAAGGGACTACCGTTATAAAATCATCGCCCGGAGTATTACGGGTATCTACAGCGATGATTCAAACGTCATTGGGGTAAGTCCTTTGGCCCCTCCCCGTCCTCCATCGGATCTTTCCTTCTCTATTCAGGGCGACTCCCTGCTCCTTACCTGGAAGCCCGGAGAAAAAGATCTGCTCTATAATGTATACAGGAGCCTTGAAAAGGGAAGATACGGGATGTCGCCGGTCAACAGCATGCCGATATCTGACAGTTCTTTCACTGACAGCTTCACTATCCACAAGAGCGTTTACTATACCGTAAGAAGTCTTCACGGCAGGGAAATAAGGGATGAAGGCGCCCCCTCCGACGAACTGGCGGTTGATCCTTCGGAGCTTGTCCCGTCGCCGCGAATAACTTCAGATACCATGCTGCACCTGAGAGGGTATTCCTCTACTGGGACGAGCCGGAGGAGTCCTGGGTCACGCGCTTCAGGATTTACCGGAAAATCAGCGGGGCAGGACTACCAGCTGATCGGGGAAACTCAGATCCCGGTATTTGTCGATCCAGAGCCTCCATTGACAAAAAGGGATTATCGTTTACATGCGGTAGGACCGGCAAAAGAAGGCCCTGGAAGCGAACTCACGGGGAGTCATATATACAGCGCCTCCGGAATAGAGCACGCCCTTTTCAACTCATTTTCGCGTTAATAAGTCAGTCTAAATCTATCCCGGGCGAGATATCGAGAATGCCCCATGATCCGCCTTAGTTCTCTATGGGTATTACTAAACAGACCTGCCAAAAGACTTTGACAAGCCGGGGGCTAATCGCCCCCGGTTCACTATCAGGCTAAGCGTTAAAACAGACCCTGCTTCAACGGTCCCGTCTTCCATAATGTAGGTGGGAACTCCGCCGATCTCTGCCTTCTGGGCCTCCATGATGTCTTCTTCAACCATTCTCTGGGCTTCCTTCAGTGATATCCGCGCCTGCAAGGTTTTTCCCGGATTTCTTCAGCCACTCTGCGACCTCTCCGATTGCCTTCCTGGTTGCGCCCGGATGGATCTGCTCGAGGGGGAAATACTTCACAACCACCTTGTATTCACCGCTGTAGGTCTGGAGTTTCTCCTTGGCCTTCAGACAATAGGGGCAGTCCGGATCAGTAAACATAATGACTGTTGTCTTGCCCGATGGATTGTAAACGATCCTGTCCGTCTGCACAGGCTTAAAATTTATTTTGCCAAGTTCAGGCTCAAGTTTTTTTGTATAAATCGGCTTATTGTTCATAAAGACCATTGAATTCGGTACAACCATCTTTCCGTCGCGTGATACAAAAAGCAGTACCGGCATCGATTGCATTGTTCTGCTTGACGTATACAACGACAGCTTTCCAGTCGGAAGAGGCCGTATCTTCCACAGCCCTGATGGTATAGTCCTTGAGGGGGGTCGAGCTCTTGATGAAGTCATCAGCGACTTTCTTGTAATCAGGCTTGGTACATGAACCGGTGATCAGTACCACGATAAATACGGACATCAGTAATACAATTTTTTTCATTCATATGTTCTCCTTCTGTACAGGTAATTACTGCTTCAAATTTTTAAGAAGAATAACACAAGAAATGCCGATTTACAATAATTTGACATAAATCCATAATTATTTTACTCTAATTCTTCAGCATGTCCGGTACCACTAATGAAAGAAAAAATACTGAAAGAATTCAATGAAAGCGTCGCTGTCAAGGAAGACTTCCTCAAAGGCCATCTCGAAATGATCATTGAAGCAGCCAGGGCTATCGCCGCCACGTTCAACGACGGCAATAAAATACTCTTATTCGGCAACGGCGGAAGTTCTACGGACGCGTCGCATATTGCCGCTGAATTCATAAACCGTTTCAAGAGAGAACGTCCCGGTCTGCCCGCCATAGCGCTCAACACCGACATGGCAGTGATCACCTCGATAGCCAACGACTATGACTTTTCGGAGATCTTCGCGAGACAGCTGAAAGCGCTTGCGCGTCGAAGGCGATATGGTTTTTGCGATAAGCACCAGCGGCAGTTCTCCGAATGTCATAAAGGCGCTCGACGTGGCAAAAAAGAAAAAACTGAAGACGATATTCATGACCGGTTCAAAAGGCGAAAAAGCTCGCGGCCAAAGCCACCTATCCCTTTGTTGTCCCTTCTGACAATACCGCGCGGGTCCAGGAGACCCATATCACCCTCGGACATGTGCTCTGCCTCATGGTGGAAGAAATCCTGTTTGAAGTCCCCAGAAAAAAATAGAGCCTGTAATGAAAATACTCGGGATCGATCCCGGCAGCATAAAATGCGGCTACGGCCTGATCGGCGTGCAAGGGAAAGACCCTTTTTATATCACCTCGGGAACAATCTCCCCGTCGCCTTCAAAACCGCTCCACGAACGGCTGAAATATATCTTTGACAACCTTCTGGAAGTCATTCGTGAGCACCGGCCCGATGATATTGTGGTTGAAAAGATCTTTTTTGCAAAGGGTGCAAAGGCAGCATTGAGTCTAGGGCATGCCAGGGGGATTGCGCTGCTCGCGGCAGCCTCGGAAAATATCAGCCTCCATGAATGCAGCGCCCTTGAAGTCAAAAAATCGGTTGTCGGCTATGGCCGGGCCGAAAAACAGCAGGTCTCGAAGATGGTCAGGCTGATATTGAACGTCAGAGAGCCGCTCTATCCTGACAGCGCCGACGCCCTCGCACTTGCCCTCTGCTACACGAATACGATAAAATTCAATAGAAGCTATAGAGAGAAGCTGAAAAAGATACGTATTACAGCAGAGTTCACCGGGAAATTAAAATAATAAATCTTTTTCTCTGCGTGCTCGCTAAGAAGCGAACAGTACCCGCTTTAAGCGGCGCCTGCTTTTGGCGGCTCCGCCAGCCTACTGTTGGCTGCGGTTAATTTTGATAATGCAAATGAATCTGGAGAATTAATGATATGATAGGCTCACTCAGGGGAATTGTACTGGCCAGGAGACCGGACAATGTCATCATAGATGTCAACGGAGTCGGATATCAGGTAAACGTGCCGCTGAATATCCTTGCGAACCTCCCTGAAGAAGGAAAAGAGGTCTTTCTGCACATCTATACCCATGTTCGCGAAGACACGCTGCAACTCTTCGGCTTCACATCAGAGAATGAGAAGAAGATATTCATGGTCCTGCTCGGCATCTCAGGGATAGGCCCTAAAATGGCGCTCAACATCCTTTCGGGGCTGTCGTATGAGGACTTTCTCACCGCGCTCGATACAGAGGATGTCGCGATGCTCTGCAGGATACCGGGACTCGGCAAGAAGACAGCCCACAGGCTCATTCTCGAACTCAGGGAAAAACTCCCTTCGGCGACCGGCATAAAAGACCGCATTTTCGAAGATACCCTCTCGGCCCTTGTAAACCTCGGGTATAAGAAGAATGTGGCCCAGGAATTTCTTGAAAAATCATACAAGCAGGGCTTTCAATGACATAGAGGGCCTCCTGAAAGAGACCCTGAAACAGCTGACCGGCAAAATTGCATGGATAGCGCGGATAGCAGGAAAGAAGCCCCCTGATATCAAAGACTGATAAGTCCTGATGTGGCAGAGGACGAACAATCGCTGGACCTGAATCTCAGGCCGAGAATTCTGGACGATTTTGTCGGGCAGGAGAAGCTGAAAGAGAACCTCAAGATATTCATCACAGCCGCAAGACAGAGAAAAGAGCCTCTTGATCATGTCCTTTTCTGCGGACCTCCCGGCCTCGGCAAGACAACGCTTGCCCATATCATATCCAGCGAACTGCAGGTGAGTATCAAGAGCACCTCCGGCCCCATGCTCGAAAGGCCCGGAGACCTTGCCGCGATACTTACCAACCTGTCTGAAATGGACATTCTCTTCATCGATGAGATACACCGGCTGCCAAGGATCGTCGAGGAAGTACTCTATCCTGCGATGGAGGACTTTCAGCTGGACATCATAATCGGCCAGGGGCCGAATGCGCGGACCCTGAAACTGAACCTGCCCAGATTTACGCTCATCGGCGCCACGACAAGGACAGGCCTCCTGACCTCCCCGCTCAGAGACCGCTTCGGAGTTGTCAACAGGCTCAGCTTCTATGCGCCTGATGAGCTCAAACTGATCGTGAAACGCTCAGCCGGCATTATGAATGTCACGATCGAAGACAGCGCAGCGCTCGAGATCGCAAAGCGATCGAGAGGCACCCCCCGTATAGCAAACAGGCTTCTAAAGAGGATCCGAGACTTCGCCCAGGTACTGGGTGACGGGAAGATCGGTATCGAGATAGCAAAAAGCTCTCTCGTGTCGCTTGAGGTCGACAACAAGGGGCTTGATGACATGGACAGAAAACTCCTCCTGATGCTGATAGAGAAATTCAACGGAGGTCCTGCGGGGATCGAGACGATAGCAGCGTCCCTGAGGGAAGATAAGGAGACGATAGAAGATGTCTATGAACCTTACCTGCTTCAGGAGGGCCTTCTTGAACGGACACCGCGCGGCAGGGTCGCCACGAAAAACGCGTTCGTCCACTTAGGCAAGGCACTTCCCGGCGGACTGTTCTGAGTATTATGCAGAAAAGACAAAAATACCATTCACTGCGGAGAACTCAGAGTTCACTGCTCACAATTCAGTATTCACTATTCACCCCTGTTCTTCCATGAAACTCCTTATGCACATCTGCTGCTCCAACTGCAGCATCTACCCTCTCCAGAGACTCCTCTCCAAAAACATAGATGTGAAAGGCCTCTGGTTCAACCCCAACATCCACCCCTACACTGAATACGTAAACAGGCTTGAGTCGCTGAAAAAACTGCAGGAACTCTGGTCTTTTGATGTCGAATATATCGACTGTTATCCGCTCGATGATTTTCTGAAGTCCGTGGTTGATCAGGGAACAAACAGATGCTCTGTATGCTATGCAATACGCCTTGACAAGACAGCGGAAACAGCAAAAAAAATGGACCTTGACGGATTCACTACGTCTTTACTTGTAAGTCCATACCAGAAATTTGCTATTATAAATGAACTGGGAAAAGAGATGTCCAGAAAACACGGCATAGCGTTTTACTCCGAAGACTTCAGAAGCGGCTGGCATATATCGAAAAAGCTCTCCACGGAACTCGGACTCTACAGGCAGAAATACTGTGGCTGCATATATTCGGAGATGGAGCGTTACCGGAAAAAAGAAAAAGGGGAACAGGCAAACAGGGCATGACGAATGGAGCGCAGCATATCGGAAAAGTTTTACTGCTGACCGGCACTGTCGTAGCACTTATCGGAGTCGTGCTGCTCCTCTCCGGGAAAATACCCTGGATAGGGAGACTGCCGGGCGATATCATGATAGAGAGAAAGAACTTCACCTTTTATTTTCCGCTCGCGACAAGCATCATGGTAAGCATCCTGCTGAGCCTGTTCTTCTGGTTTTTGGGAAGGAGATGACCGTGAAGATTTTTATGATCGCATGGAGTATATTCCTGCTGTCAGCGACGGCTGCAGATGCGCGCACAATCAAGGTATTGATACTGGACGATGTCTTTCAGAAGATACCGGCGAAGGAGGAACCCCTCGAGAAAATGGGCAAGCTGAAAGGCGATCTTCTCGTCAACGGCACCCATTATATCGGCGACGTAGAAGTGTTAAAGGGGAATAACGGCCTTTACCTGATAAACGAACTGCCGCTTGAGGAATATGTAAAAAACGTCGTCAGTGCTGAAGTCGGTACAAGCTGGGACATGGAGGCGCTGAAAGTCCAGGCGGTAATTTCACGGACCTACGCCATCTATCAGAAGAAACAGGAACAACAGCCGCAGCTACGACCTGACCTCCTCGGTGCTTCATCAGGTATACAAGGGGTCCTCTGCCAATGCGAGGATATCCTATGCTGTCATGGATACGGAAGGCGAAGTGCTCACGTATAACGGAAATCCGATTGAGGCCTTTTACCACTCAACCTCCGGGGGCAAGACCGAGGACTCTGTTGAGGTCTTCGGCAAAAGCTATCCCTACCTGAAACCCGTGGAATCCAACAGCGAGATATCGCCTTACTGGATATGGGAACGCAGGATACCTGTCGAAGAGATAGAAAAGTCCCTCGGCATAAAAGGGATCACGAATATGCAGATACAGTCCTATACCTCTACGCAGAGGGTCAGGACGCTCACGGTCCTTCACAGCGAAGGTATTCTGAATGTCGAAGCAAAAGATCTCAGAAAAATGCTGGGATGGAGCAGACTGCCGAGCACGAGCTTTACCCTCAGCCGTGATAATGGAAATTATGTTTTTGACGGCAAGGGATACGGCCACGGCGTAGGCCTCTGCCAGTGGAGCGCTCTCGAAATGTCCCGGGAAGGAATGACCTACAGGCAGATACTGGATTATTTTTACCCCGGAACAAAACTTGAAAAGTATGAAAACCGCTGACTATGATTTTCCCCTGCCTGAAGCTTCCATCGCATCCGTTCCGGCAGACAAAAGAGACAGTTCACGCCTCCTGGTCCTGCACCGGGACGGCAAAATGGAACACGCCCTGTTCCGGGACCTTCCCTCGTTCCTGAACAGCGGAGACCTTCTTCTGCTGAACAATTCAAAGGTATTTCCTGCGCGCCTCTACGGTTACAGGCCAAACGGAGAAAAACTTGAAATCCTGCTGGTCAGCGAAATCGCGGAAGGTCTCTGGAATATCATGACGAGGGGGAGATATACCGGCACGGTCTCAATAGGAGAGGGGATAACCGCTTTTCTGTCCGGCGGCAAGACAGCGTCTTTCCCGAAAACGATTGACGTCAGAAAACTCCTCTGGGAAAACGGACATATGCCGCTTCCTCCCTATATCAGGAGACCTGACAATGAAGCCGACAGGGAACGATATCAGACCGTTTACGCTGAGGCAGAAGGTTCCATCGCAGCACCGACCGCAGGCCTGCATTTTACCAGAGAGCTTCTGGCGGCCGTCTCTTTAAAAGGGGTACGGGTCCGTTTCGTAACGCTCCATGTCGGTATCGGGACATTCCGGCCAGTCAAAGTACCTGATCTTGAGACCCATCGGATGGATGAGGAGTTCTTCGAAATGGACGCTTCCCTGCTCTCCGAGATCGAGGATGCAAAGAGATCGGGCAAAAGAGTCATCGCCGTGGGGACGACCTCAACGCGCACGATAGAGGGATATCTGAGCAACACCTGCACTGTTTCTTCGTCCAATGGCACGATCAGGGGTTCAACAGACATATTTATATATGAAGGGTATTCTTTCAGGGCAATTGATGCGCTTATAACAAATTTCCACCTGCCGGGTTCAACCCCGTTAATGCTCACAGCCGCGCTTGCGGGAAGAGAAAATCTCCTGAATGCATACCGTTTTGCGCTGTCGGACGGGTATAGATTTTTCTCCTATGGGGATGCTATGCTTGTTTTATGAGCAACTCGGATTTTCACAGAGACAGACCATCACTGCAACTGCTCGGCAAGGAATTCATCATTGTCGTGGTCGTGATATTTTCCGCCCTCAGCTTTGCCCTCGGCTATTTTGTGGGAAAAAGCACTGTCGGGCTGAATCCGGAAGACCTTTCACCGGCTTCTGAAATGACACCGATACCGCAGAACAGGGAGCCTGAAGCGCTTCCGCCGCCTTCCGGTGTTTCCGTAGCTGAAAATGCCCCCCCTATCGATGAAACAGCCGGCGAAGGCAATCCGCCGCAGCCAAAGGACACCCTCGTTATGGTCGAAGCAAAGCAGGCCGAGCCGGCAGATGATCACCGGACTGCAAAAAAACAGACGCAGGAACAGGCCGTATCACCGAAAAAAACAAAGGAGAACAGCCAGAAGCCCGCTGCTAAAGAAAGCACTGTTTCGCAGGAAAATAAAACGTCTGACGAGCCCGTCTATACCCTGCAGCTGGGAGCTTTCAAAAATTCTGCTGAGGCTGAGTCCGTCAGGAAGAAATATGCGGCAAAGGGATTTAAGTCGTACATCACCGTTTCCACGGACAAGAACCAGGAAAAGATCTATAAGGTCAAGACCGGCGAGTTCAGGGACAAAAAGAGCGCAGAAGTCCTTTCCCTGAAACTGAATAAGACCGAGAAGCTCAAGACGTTTGTGACCTTAAAGAGCGAATAAGGAGCTGTTACGATCACCATAGAACTCGAATTAGACAGCGTAAAGGAATTTCCACTCCTTTTCAACAGCCTTGAGAAAAACCTCATGCTGATCGAGCAGACACTCGGCATATCAGCAAGCTTCAGGGGCAACAGAATTTTTCTGAAAGGCGACGACCAGAAGATCAAAACAGCCGAAGGTTTGATTAAGGATCTCCGCGACCTCAACACAGCGGGGTATAACCTCAAACCGGAAGACATCCGCTATGCGATCAGGTCCATATCTGAAGGCAGCGAAACATCGCTGAAAGATCTTTTCGTCAATAACATCCCGGTATCGTCAAAGCGGCGGTTCATCATACCAAAAACAGAGACCCAGAAAAAATACATGGACAGCATCAAGGAACACGATATCGTCATCGGGGTAGGCCCCGCCGGAACAGGCAAGACCTACCTTGCGATGGCTATGGCGATCAACGCCTTGCTGAAAAAACAGATAAGCAGGATCGTGCTGGCGAGACCTGCTATTGAGGCGGGAGAAAAACTGGGTTTTCTGCCCGGAGATCTCGCTGAAAAGATAAACCCTTATCTCAGACCGCTCTATGACGCGCTCTACGATATGATGGAAGCGGAAAAGTCGGCAAAGCTCATAGAACGTGGAGTGATAGAGATAGCCCCCCTTGCCTTTATGCGGGGGAGAACGCTGAACGACTCCTTCATCATCCTCGATGAGGCGCAGAACACCACCATGGAGCAGATGAAGATGTTCCTTACGAGGCTCGGATTCAACTCCAAGGCGGTAATAACGGGTGACGTCACCCAGATCGATCTGCCGCCCGGCAAGGCCTCAGGCCTTATAGAGATAACAAAGATCCTGGAAGGGATCGAAGGGCATAGATTTTGTCTTCTTTTCAGAAAAAGACGTGGTACGGCACCGGCTTGTACAGGCAATCGTAAAGGCGTATGAGAGATATGAAAACCGAGTTTGATCTTTCGAAAACCAATACCCCGACTATCCGCACGAATATCTATAAGGTGCTCTTTCTCTCCCTGGTTTCACTCGTCGTTTCTGCTCTGCTCATGACAGACTTGAGCACGGAACGGTTCATCGGCGGGGCTTTGATATCGTTTGTCCTGCTCTTCATCCTCTACAGGGACATTATGCGCTATAAACCTGCCTATGTCAGCAACTACAATATGCTCATACTCCTCGGCCTCATGATCATCGGGACTGTGGTTATCGGCAGGACCTTCGGATATCTTCTCGAAAATCTCTCGAAAGGGCTCGGTCTTCCTTTTACGGACATTTCACAGTACGGGATCCCTATCGCAACAGGCGCGATGTTCGCTGCCCTTCTTTTCGACTTTCACACCGCGATCATCTTCTCTTTCACGATCAGCCTGTTGACCGGATTCTGGCTGCAGGACCCGCACTATCCGGTCTATACCTTCGTAGGCAGTCTCACCGCCGCATTCAGCGTGATCCGGTGCAAGAAAAGATCGGCACTGCTGAGGGGAGGATTCTATATCATCATAGCGAACATCCTTCTCGTACTGATACTGCTTCTGGCACAGGGAGAACTTTTTATCGACAGGGCGGGATACGCGGTCATATTCGCGATCTTTTCCGGCATGTCAGTCTCGGCGATCGTTTCCCTGCTGCTCCCGCTCCTTGAGTATCTCTTCAAGATTACGACCGATATCAGCCTTCTCGAACTCCTCGACCTCAACCAGCCGCTCATGAAGACACTCATGATAACTGCTCCCGGCACCTATCACCACAGCGTTATTGTCGGCAATCTCGTAGAGGCTGCTGCCGAGGAGGTAGGCGTAAACCCCCTTCTCGCGCGGGTGAGCTCCTACTACCACGATATCGGAAAGATAAAAATGCCGGAATACTTTGTAGAGAACCAGAGCATGGCTCCGAGCAAGCACGACAAGCTGACACCGCACATGAGCAGCATGATTATAACGAACCATGTGAAGGAAGGTGTCGACCTCGCGAAACAGCATAAGCTGCCGCAGACGATCATCGATAT
Source organism: uncultured Nitrospira sp. (assembly GCA_963746295.1). Classification (GTDB taxonomy): domain Bacteria; phylum Nitrospirota; class Thermodesulfovibrionia; order Thermodesulfovibrionales; family UBA6898; genus JAOUFP01. The sequence continues at coordinate 183,543 of CAVVAQ010000029.1, forward strand.
CATCAGACAGCACCACGGCAATGCCCTGATTACCTATTTCTACCAGAAGGCAAAGGACCTGGGACATGAGAATTCGATACCAATAGACGAATATAAATATCCTGGGCCCAAACCGCAGACCAGGGTAGCGGCCCTTGTAATGATGGCGGACGCGGTCGAGGCCTCTTCCCGCGTTCTGAATGATCCCACACCCGCGCGGATATCCGCCCTTGTGGACAAGATCATCAATCATATCTTCCTCGACGGCCAGCTTGACGAGTGCGAACTTACGCTCAAGGACATTTCAGAGATAAAAAAGCGCTTCACCTATATTCTCACCGGCATCTTCCATAAGAGGATAGACTACCCTGGTTTTGATTTCAGAGATGGAAATATACATAAAGAACCGTCAAAAGGCGATAGGTCTAAACCTGAAGAGGTTGGAAAAGGATCTCACTAAGGCGCTGCTTCATCTGCGCCTGGAGTCATCCGAACTGAGCGTCCTTTTTGTCGGCAGCAGAAGGATGAAGCTCCTCAACGCGCGGTATCGCGGGGTCCCCAAAGATACCGACGTCCTCTCCTTCCCTCTCATGGACAACCTGCCGCACCATGGTCCTTCCATGCTCGGTGATATCGTCGTTTCGGTTCCAAAGGCGCTGCGGCAGTCGAAGGAATTTCACGTCCCGTTTTATGACGAAATCCTGAGACTGCTCGTCCACGGCCTTCTGCACCTTATCGGCTTTGACCATGAGATAAACGCATACCAGAAGAGGAAGATGGAAAAAAAAGAGAAAGAGCTTCTTGATGCCCTTAAGAACTTGGCTTAAGAGCGCTAACTACGCAATAGAAGGCATCCTCCAGGGAGCAAAGACCCAGCGGCACCTGAGGTATCATTTTTTTTCCGCTGCCTTCGTATTATTTCTGAGCTATCTCTTCGGCGTCACGCGCATGGAACTCGTCCTCATATCACTCGCGGTGATCATCGTCATCGTCGGCAGAGATGCTGAACAGTTCCTTTGAGGCTATAGTCGACCTGCTGTCTCCCGAATATTCTGAAAAGGCACGGATAGCAAAGGACATCGCAGCAGGGGCAGTCCTCATCGCTGCCTTTGGAGCGGCTGTCCTCGGTTACATCATCCTCTTCCCCTACCTGAAATCCCTTTTTACCGGAGGGTTTAGTATAGCGAAGCATCCCAAAGAAGAAATAGCGCTCATCGCGGTCATCCTCGTGATGATCCTTGTGATCATCACAAAGTCATATTTCGGAAAAGGACATCCCCTCCGCGGCGGAATGCCGAGCGGTCATTCAGCGCTCGCCTTTTCCGTCTGGGTCTCTGTCACCTATATCACCGGCGACTTCCTGGTATCTCTCCTCTGCTTCATCCTCGCTGTCTGGATAGCGCAGAGCAGGCTGGCGATAAAGATCCACAACCCCTGGGAAGTCATACTCGGTGCCCTGATAGGGGCCCTGTTCACCTTCCTGCTCTATCTCGTCTTCTCCTGAGCGGCTCAGGAAACAATCAGTTTTTGAGGAAACCTGATCGTGAAGGTCGTACCCTTGTCGCCGGTATCGACCTTTATTTCCCCTCCGTGAGAGACGATAATCTTGTGCACTATCGCGAGACCAAGGCCTGTCCCACGCTCCTTGGTCGTATAGAACGGGAGAAATATCTTGTCCCTGATACTCTCGGGAATGCCGTGTCCGGTATCTGAAACCGACAAATTGAAAGAGTCATCGAAGAAAGAGGCGATCTTTAATTCTCCGCCGTCGGGCATGGATTCGATCGCGTTCTGTAAAAGGTTCATGCATGCCTGCCGCAGGAGGACCTCGTCAGCCCTGATATGAGGCAGCATCGCCGTATTGAGGGAAACGGTAATTCCCCTGGAAATCTTTTCCAGGGAACTGAGACATTCCTCAAAAAGCTCCTTCATGTCCACCTCCGATACGATAAGGTCTGTCGGCTTTGCGAAGGAAAGAAAATCAGTAATGATCCTGTCCATCACCATGACTTCTTTCGAAATGGATTCGACCGCGGGTCTCATCGAATCGTCTACTTTTTTCGAAAGCATCTTCGTATAGCCCGATATTACCGCCAACGGGTTCCTCATTTCATGGGCTATGCCCGCGGACATCTCTCCGAGGGTCGAAAGCCTTTCTCTGAGGTCTCTCTGAAGCTGGAACGCCTTCAGTTCAGTAAGGTCGGTAAAAACGAGCAATTGACCGATGGTATTGTTGGTGCTGTCCTTGAGCGGGGAAACCGTCAGTCCCAGCCATATTCTTTTTCCGCTGCCGGTAAGATAACTGACCTCAGCCCTCTGGACAGTCTCCCTTCTGTCAATCAGATCCGCGATCGGGCTGTGAAACACTTCATGACATTTTTTCATGAGGACCCCGGATTCCTTCATTTCCAGGATGTGTTCTGCAGCGGCATTCATCTTCATTATTTTTGACTCCTGGTCAAAACTTACCACGCCGCTGGGAACACTCTGCAGGATGTTCTCATTGTAGAGCTCGACAGACCACGCCCTCTCCTCTGCATCCCTTCTGAGTTCATTCAGCTCCCGTTCCTTCTCCTTGAGCTTTGAGACGAGGTCATGGAATGTGTCGACCACGAAGCCGACCTGCGTCACTTCCCTGCTTTTCGCCTCTGCTTTCTTCCTCTGTATGGCAAGGATGCGTCTGACCAGGTAAAACAGGAAAAGGAATACAAGGAGGGCCACGACCGTAATAAGAGTTACCGCGTGTAACATAGTTTTCTCATCAATAGAGATACCATATCAGTATTTCCTGACCGAAGAAGAGGGAGATAATCGCCCCCAGGGCAAGAAACGGCCCGAACGGTATCAGCGAGCCCTTCTCTCTTCCCCATGAAAATCATTAGCCCGACACCGATTATCGCGCCGAAGAGACTGCCGAGGAAGGTCGTTAAAATCACGGCCTTCCACCCGAGAAAAGCCCCGACCATCGCCATCATCTTGATATCACCGCCGCCCATGCCCTCCTTCTTCAATATCTTTATGCTCAGGAAAGCCACCAGATAGAAAAAAGAGAAAACCGCTGACTGCACCGATCAGCGAGGCCTGATAACCGAGGTGCGGCAGCCCTGAGAAAGGGGTCAGGCAGGAGAAAAGAACCCGCGATAAGACCGATCGGGATGCCTGGCAGCGTAATCCTGTCGGGAATTATCTGGATAATCATAATCGATAAAGGTTATGACGATCATCGCGGAACAGAAGATGCCGTACACGACTGAACTCCACTCCGGGCCGAACCTCCAGAAGACGAGCAGATAGAAGAAGGCATTGAGCGCCTCTACAAGGGGATATCGCGCTGATATCTTCTTTTTGCAGGACCTGCACCTGCCCTTTCAGGAGAACAAAATAACTGAAGATCGGGATGTTGTCATACGGCTTAATCGGGCTGCTTGCAGGAGGGACATCGTGAAGCCGGCCAGACGATCAGACTGATTGCGCGGTATCCGGTATATGCAGACATTCAGGAAGGAACCGATTACAGAGCCGAAGACAAAGAGAACAAGATAAAAGCACATTTATCCGGTCACCCTGCTGATTTCACCGGCTTTCTGCCTGAGGTCATCAATATGTTTTGTCGATCTTCTCTATCTCCTCCAGCGCCTCGCTGATCACACTGTCCCTGAAGATATTTTTTTCAGCATGTCCCTTCAGTCCGACCACCCGTTCTCCGATCGTTCTGAGAAAGACCTCTTTCTTCCTCTGCCATCTCGTCAGACTGGTAGAGAAGTTTGAAGACAGCTATCTCGATATTCATCCTCTCGGAAAAAAGCGTTGCGAACCATTTCAGCTTTTCTATCCCTTTTCTGAAATTTTCATATACCTTTTTCAGCATATCTCCTCCTTATCCGGTACTGAACAAATCAGTCTTTCCTTTCCAGAATACCTCAACCGCTTTTTTAAGGGAAGGGAATTCTCCCAGTTCAGGACTCGCCTCTATCAGACCAAAGGCCTCTTTCTTTGCCTGCTCTAATATTTTCATATCTCTCACGATATTTGCGACCTTCAGGTCAGGCATGCCGGCCTGCCGCGTACCCAGAAATTCACCCGGTCCCCTGATATCCAGGTCCTCCTCGGCAATCCTGAAGCCGTCGTTGCTTCTGCAGCATGATGTCGAGCCTGCGCCCGGCATCCTCTCCATACGGCCGGTAAGCTACCAGAATACAGAGAGAACGGTCTGCCCCCCTGCCGACCCTCCCCCGCAACTGATGCAGTTGAGCAAGCCCGAAACGCTCCGCATGGACTACCAGCATGATCGTTGCGTCAGGGACATCCACACCGACCTCGATCACTGTCGTGCTCACCAGAATATCTATCTTTCCCTGTCGGAAAAAACGCATGGTCTTCTCTCTTTCTCCTGTAGTCATCCTTCCGTGAAGCAGACCAATCCGGTATTCCGGGAAGACCTTCTCAAAGCCCTCTTTTCCTTTGACTGCGTTCTTTAAATCCGTTTTCTCAGACTCTTCAATCGCCGGATAGACAACATACGCCCGACTGCCCTTTCCTATTTCCCGGCGCAGGAGCGCATAAATTTCCTTTTTCCGGTCTGCTTCGAAAAGATGCGTCAGTACGGGCTTTCTGCCGGGCGGCAGTTCATCGATAACAGAACAGTCAAGGTCACCGTAAAGTGTCAGCGCGAGCGAACGGGGTATCGGCGTTGCGGTCATGACGAGCACATCAGGCGATCATTCCCTTCTTCCTCAGTAGTGACCTCTGCATAACGCCGAATTTATGCTGTTCGTCTATAACAACGAGTCCGAGTTTTTTGAATTTCACCCCTTCCTGTATAAGGGCGTGCGTACCGATGACAATATCTGTTTCACCGGAAGCGACCTGCCGCGCCTGCAGACCCTTTGAAGCACTTGTCAGCAATTCCGCTTTCAGTCCGAGTTCCTTTATCAGGCCGAGTATATTTATATAATGCTGGCCGGCAAGTAACTCTGTAGGCGCCATCAGAGCGGCCTGATAGCCTGACTTCTACCGCATCAAGCATCGCAAGCAGTGCTACCACCGTCTTCCCGCACCCGACATCGCCCTGTATCAGCCTGTTCATCGGACAGGGCGACCGCATGTCCTTCCGTATCTCGGCCAGAGTGCTTTTCTGTGCATGCGTCAATTCAAAAGGCAGGGCCTTCAAAAGTCTCATTCCGAGATCTCCGCTCAGAATCAAATGCTATTCCCTTAGTACAGCCTTGCTCTTCTTTTCAGGGCAGCCAGACCGAGTTCGAAGAGAAAGAGTTCATCAAAGGAAAGCCTCCGGTGATAGATACTCGTCCCGCCTGTTAAGGGCCTCCAGGTCTGTGTCCCCTTCGGGAAAATGAAGCTGGCTGTATGCTCATGCTCAACGGGGGAAGGTCATTCCTTTCGATTACAGAGAGGAGGGACTGCGTCCTGAAGTCCGGAGACATATCCGTTCACAATGTCGAACATGATCTTTCTGAACTGTTTCTGGCTGATCCCCTCCGGTAATCCTGTAGACAGGCACTATCCTTTTTCGTATGGATCAAAGAGCTCCGTTCGTCAGAGACTAGCTCATACTCGGGTGAATCCATTTCAAGGGCAGCCTGACCGGTATTCTTGACTATGCCGCTGAGGACCACTTCCTGGCCGACAGCGAAGGCTCCTCTGCAGGTAGGGCTGGTTAAACCATTTCGCCTTTAAAAAACCCGGTCCCGTCATCAATCGCGATCTCGAATATCTCGAACTTCCTCATGCGGGTCCGTATGACTATTGGCGAATACGATCCTGCCCTGAACAGTCCCGATATCTCCAGGCCTGATCTCAGAGATCTTCTTCAGTCCGGTCCTGTCTTCATATCTGGTAGGGAAGGTAGTAAAGCGCGTCCTGTATGGTTCTTATGCCGAGGCGTAAAAAAAGTTTGGCCCTCTGCGGGCCAATACCTTTTACTGATTCTATGGGGTTCTCCGGTAGGTCTTCTATCCATCAAGCAGATGGCGTTCTCTTTTTTGCCGGCTTCCTTTTTTATAGAGTCTTCAAGTGCCTTATCAGTCTCTTCCATCCGGATTTTGGAATATTCCGTATCGCTGATGATATCAATGTCCCAGCCCGTAAGCTTCATCGCAAGCCTTACATTCTGTCCCCTTTTCCCTATCGCGAGAGACAGCTGCTGGTCGTTGACAACAACCATTGCGGTCTTTTCTTCTTCATTGATACCGATCTTCTCAACACTTGCAGGGCTCAGAGCACTGACAATAAGCACCCGGGGATCATCGTTCCAGGGGATAATATCAATCCTTTCCCCTCTCAACTCCCGCACGATCGTCTGCACCCGTGTTCCCTTCATTCCTACACATGATCCGACAGGATCAACAGAATGATTTTTTGAGTACACAGCTATCTTCGTCCGCTCTCCCGGTTCCCTGACAATATCCTTTATGACCACGAGACCTTCGTGGATCTCGGGCACTTCCATCCTGAATAATTCACCGACAAGTTGCGGGAGAGGTTCTTGAAACGACGATAGAAGGACCCTTTGTGGTTATTTTCACGTCCTCGATGATCGCCTTTACCGTATCGCCCACGCTTCAGGTTTTCACTCGGCAGCGTGTCCTTAAAATAGAGGACCGCCTCGGTTTTGCCGAGGTTGAGGAAATAGGCTCCTTTTTCCTTTCTCATGACAACACCGCTTATGATCTGTCCGACCTTGTCCTTATATTCGCTGTAGATAACGTCCCGTTCAGCCTCCCTGACCCGCTGGAAAATGACCTGTTTGGCTGTCTGGGCAGCGATCCGTCCGAGGTCCTGAAGATCAAGAGGGAGATCGATCGTTTCCCCTTCTTTTTTGTTCGGGTCTATCTTGACCGCGTCTTTTACTGAAATTTCCTCTAGAGGATCAATAACTTCAGCAACGATTTTCTTTGTTTCATAGGACGTTATATCGCATTTCACCCGGTCTATCGAAGGTGGATATTTGTCCTGCCGCCGTATTTCTTCCTCATCGCGGACAGAAGGGCTGATTCGAGGGCCTCGACGAGAGTCTCCTTTGGTATCCCCTTCTCCCTGCTTATCTGTTCAATTACGTAACAAAGTTCTTTGGTCATTTCAGCTCTATCTCCAATCTTGCTTTAGAGATTATGATCAAACGGAATTTCTATTTCCCTTTCGTCACACGACAGAGTAATAGTATCTTCCTTCACTCCGGTGATTCTCCCCCTAAAAATATTCTGTTCTTCTATGCGCTCCCGTGTAATAATTCTCGCCAGTTTGCCCGATACTCCTCCGGTAATCTTTCAGCCCCTTGAGGGGCCTGTCCAGTCCCGGGGATGAAACCTCAAGGACATATGACGTTGGAATCGGGTCTTCCACATCCAGAAGCGCCGAGAGCGACCTGCTGAATTCTCCGCAGTCATCCAGGGTAACACCGTTCTCCTTATCTATAAATATTCTGATAAACGGCCTCCTCGAACTTCCGGCAAGCTCAACATCCACGATATCCACGCCAAACCGCCCTGCGATCGAGTCCGCCAGTTCCGTTATCTTTCTTTTTGTATCTTCCATATAAAACAAAAGAGTGGGACTGCCCACTCTTTTAATAGTAAGACCAGAATGAAATAAATTTAGTATATCAATTCTCCTGCGAAAATGCAATTTTTGGAAAGCACCAGCGCATCAGAGCGTTGCATATTTTCGCATATGGTGCTATATGTTTTATAAAGAACGCTGTGAAGAGGTGATTATGTCAACAACCACTGACAGAATAATCCGATTATTGCAGTTTACTTCCTTCACAGTGGTTCTCCTGAGCTTCTGGATCTATCCGATCGCTTCCGCGACCCCTCAGGATGATCCGGATAACGTGACGGCCGCTATCCTCCACGATTCGGTGCCTACGCAGTTTCAGGATGCGAAGACCGGCAATCCATCAGGGTTTGCTGTCGACATCATGAATAAAATAGCAGAACGTGCCGGGCTTCAGGTCACGTATACTTTTGCCAATACCTGGACTGATATGATAGGTAAAGTCAAGAGTGGTGAAGCCGATTTGATTCCAAGCATAGCGATAAGTGATGAAAGACAACAAGTCCTGCTTTTTACTGAACTTCTGGACAGTTCTCCGGTTTCCATCATAGTCCGGTCCCAGGACTACACGACAAATGGTCTCCGAAAAGGTTTAAAGGTCGGCACAATCAAGGGAAGCATCGCCTATGACGAGACAAAAAAAGTCCCTGATGTTGATATTTATATCTTTGACAGTTTTACCGATGCTTTCTTCGACCTTCTGGCCGGCAAGATCGATGCCTTTACCGGCGCTGCAACTACGTTTATCAAAATGGCAAGAGAGGCGGGACTGGAAGACAAGATTAAAATTGTCGGAGAACCGCTGATAGAAGTAAAAAGGGCTATCGCAGTACGCAAAGATAATACTGCCTTGCATGCGAGACTGAATAAGGCCATAGAAGGCTTTGTCGGATCAACTGACTACCAGCGGATCTATGCAAAATGGTACGGTAAACCAGCCCCTTACTGGACCACGCAAAAGATCGTCCTTGCCATGTCTCTCGCTATACTCGTCAGTGTTTTCGGTATGGCTTTCTGGAGATACCGTTCAATACTTCGTCTCAACCGCACCCTTCTGGAGAGCATCAACGAACGCAAAAAGGCTGAAGAAGCTCTGAAGAACAGTGAAGAACGACTGAAACAGATAGTGGAGCGCTCGCCTCTTCCCATGGCAGTGACTGACCTGAGAGATAACTTCATCCTCCTGAATAATAAATTCCAGGAGGTCTTCGGATACACCCTGGAAGATCTGCAGTCTGTGGAGGACTGGTGGCCACGCGCCTACCCCGATGAGGAATACAGAAAAACAGTCATGGCGAAATGGAATACAGCGGTGGCAGAAGCAATAAAAACCGGTAAGGAGATAGCCCCTCAGGAGGCGATTGTTACCTGCAAAAACGGGGTCCGCCGCACAATCGAAGCAATGCTGGCACCAATAGGTGATACGCATGTCGTTATTTTGCATGATATCACTGAACGCAAAAAAATGGCAGAGGAGATCATCAAGATCCAGAAACTTGAATCTCTGGGAGTGCTGGCCGGCGGAATCGCCCATGACTTCAATAATATACTGACTGCGATCATGGGAAACATCGAGATCGCGACTGCCTATACAAATCCCGGTGACACAATCCGTGATCTTTTGATAAATACTGAAAAAGCGTCACTGCGGGCGAGGGACCTGACCCAGCAGCTCCTTACCTTCTCTAAGGGCGGAATGCCGGTGAAAAAAACCGTTTCTCTCGATATCCTGATAAAAGAAACATCGAGTTTCACGCTGAAAGGTGCTAAAGTCAGGTGCGAATTCGATATACAGGAGGACCTCTGGGCAGTCGATGCTGATGAGGGGCAGATAGGCCAGGTGATCCAGAACCTCGTTATCAATGGAGACCAGTCAATGCCCGAAGGAGGCATACTAAAAATTCGTGCGCGGAATCTTCTGGTGACAGAAAATTTATTGTTGCCGCTGAAACAGGGCAAATACGTACAGATAACCATCCAGGACCATGGGGTCGGAATACCCGCAAACTACCTGCAAAAAATTTTCGACCCCTACTTCACGACAAAGCAGAAAGGAAGCGGACTCGGCCTTGCAGTTACCTACTCTATTATAGCGAATCACGGAGGCCATATCGCGGTAAGTTCGGAGCTTGGCGTTGGGACAACCTTCGATGTCTATCTCCCGGCTTCGGAGATGATTCTTGAGAAGAAACCGGAGAAGGAGTTGCCCCTCACAGGCAGGGGGAAGATACTGCTCATGGACGATGATGAAATGGTGATCAGTGTTGCCGGTGCGATGCTGAAGTCTTTCGGTTATGAAGTTGCCTCGGCAAAAGACGGACAGGAGACGATTGATTTGTATAAAAAAGCCCTTGAGGAGTCTCAGCCCTACTCACTGGTAATAATGGACCTGACTATTCCGGGAGGGATGGGAGGAAAAGAAACTGTTACAAAATTAAAACTCATTGATCCGCATCTCAAGGCGATTGTATCAAGCGGATATTCAAATGATCCGGTGTTGGCGGAATATCGACAGTATGGCTTCCTGGGTATTATCCCCAAGCCGTTTAAGATGTCCCAACTGAGCGAGGAAGTGAGCAGGGTATTAAAACTGGCTTCTTAGGTTTCGTCCAAAAACTTCTCATAGTTCTTTAGGTTTTTTGATACAAAAAAGGAGACCGAAACATGCGGGCTTTCAGTAATATCTTTCTCCGAGTATTAAGTCTCGTTTCTGTCGCGGCTATTTTACTCCTGTCTGCCTGTAAACCTGCCCCCTCCATGCAGACAGCCAATGATCTGGTTACAAACCATTTCGAAACAGAAAAGTACCATGTTGTTGCGCTGGACATCGGAAGCATCATATCCCTTTCGCCGGGAGAGAAAACCTATATGGGAACTCCTGGGTATTTCATTGAGATAAAATCGATAACTATAGAAATGAGGCAGGATATCGGTTCTCCGGTACTCTATAGAAAAGGTCAGCAGGTGACATTCACAAACGCCCGTATACATATAAGGGAGCACCCCGGCCAGACAGAGAAGTGGACGATAACAGGTATATCCGGAATCCCTTTACCCTGAAGGACCTGATTATTGGTATCCCAAAGAAATCGGGAACCCGGATAGCCATGACACCTTCCGTGGTCGCTGAGTGAGACATATAGTCCTGATCAAAACCCGGACAGGTACCGGGCAGCTATGTAAAAAGGGCACTATCCTGTGAACTCCGGGATAATGCCCTTTCAGAATTCTCTGCAATAATTATTATTTGCTTCTTCTCAATTCAGAGAGCTGGATTCTCGTGACAGCCCTTTCAAGTGCAAGTTCCGCGCGGTGAAAGTCTACATGTTCAGCCTGCTTGAGTCTTTCCTCAGCCCTCTTCATCGCTGCCTTTGCCCTCTCGAGATCGATCTCTTCCGAGAGTTCAGCACTGTCTGCGAGTATCAGGACCTTCTCAGCACCGACCTCGGCATAACCCCAGTTTACAAAGAAATATTTTGTTGTGTTGCCGGTCTTGCTTGCAAGAATGCCGACCTTCAGGGTTGTCACAAAGGGCACATGTCCGGGAAGAACTCCGAACTCTCCTTCGCTCCCGCTTGCGGTGACCTCATCGACCTCTTCACTGAAAACAAGTCCGTGAGGTGTAACTATTTCAAGAAGAAGTTTCTCCTTCTGCCATTATTCTTACCTCGACCAGCCGAGTTTCTTTGCGTTCTCCTCGACCTCTTCAATGCGGTCCGGTCATATAGAATGCCTGCTCAGGCACATCATCGTATTCTCCGTTGACAAGCGCCTTGAAGCTCTTTATGGTGTCTTCAACCTTGACATATTTGCCCGGCCTGCCGGTAAAGACTTCAGCAACATGGAAGGGCTGGCTGAGGAACCTCTGGATCTTTCTTGCGCGGGAAACCGTTATCTTGTCGTCTTCTGAAAGCTCTTCCATACCAAGGATCGCGATGATGTCCTGAAGTTCCTTGTATCTCTGGAGAATCTTCTGAACACTTCTTGCAACAGCATAATGTTCCTCGCCGATGACCTTTGGATCAAGGATTCGCGATGTCGAATCGAGCGGGTCAACCGCAGGATAAATCCCGAGTTCGGAGATCTGCCGTGAAAGAACGACTGTTCCGTCAAGGTGGGTAAAGGCTGTCGCAACCGCAGGGTCAGTAAGGTCGTCAGCAGGAACGTAGATGGCCTGCATGGATGTAATAGCGCCTTTTTTCGTCGTCGTGATTCTCTCCTGAAGAATACCCATGTCAGTACCGAGCGTAGGCTGGTATCCGACAGAGGAAGGCATTCTGCCGAGCAGTGCGGAAAGCTCCGCTCCTGCGAGCGTATATCTGAAGATGTTATCAATAAAGATAAGAACGTCCTGTCCTTCATCTCTGAAGTATTCAGCAGCAGTAAGCGCGGTGAGCGCAACCCTTGCCCTTGCTCCGGGCGGCTCGTTCATCTGACCGTATATGAGCGCAACCTTCGGGAGAACGCCGGAGTGCTTCATTTCACCGTAGAGGTCATTTCCCTCTCTCGTTCTCTCACCGACGCCTGCAAAGACCGAGACACCACCGTGCTTCATGGCGATGTTATGGATCATCTCCATGATAACAACGGTCTTTCCAACACCCGCGCCGCCGAACATTCCCATCTTGCCGCCGCGGACAAACGGGACAAGAAGGTCAAAGACCTTAACGCCGGTCTCGAATACCTGTGTAACCGGTTCCTGTGAAGCAAAGTCCGGAGCAAGTCTGTGGATAGGAAGTCTCTTGTCGGATTTCACGGGCCCGAGCTTGTCGATAGGATCACCGACAACATTCAGAATCCTTCCCAGTGCTCCGGTCCCGACAGGGACAGTGATCGGCAGTCCGGTATCAACAGCTGCCATTCCCCTGACAAGACCGTCGGTAGCCTGCATCGCAACAGTCCTGACCTTGCCGTCTCCAAGGTGCAGAGCGACCTCAAGCGTAATGTCAAAATCAAGCGTGCCTTTGGCAGGGTCACCCTTCTGCTCAATCTTCAAGGCATTAAGGATGTCCGGCATCTTTTCTTCAAACTCAACGTCCACAACCGCACCGATAACCTGAGAGATCTTTCCTGTATTGCTCATTGGTTAACCCCCGAATATATTTTCATTTTTTCCTTCTCCTTTTTATCCTTTAAGGGCCTCGACACCGCCGACGATGTCCATGAGTTCCTTGGTAATGGTAGCCTGTCTTGCCTTGTTGTACTGGAGCGTCAGGCTTGATATCATATCATTTGCGCTCTTGGTCGCGTTCTCCATGGCAGCCATCCTTGCGGCCTCTTCGGAGGCCTGCGACTCAATGAGCGCCCTGAATATCTGTATTTCAACGTTCTTTGGGACCAGCCTGCTGAAT
>CAVVAQ010000030.1:0-4726 GCA_963746295.1 uncultured Nitrospira sp.
GAAGCTTCTGAAAACTCGTTGAGCCTTTCCTCGAATTCCCTGGTTTTTGTGTCAAGCTCGTCGGTGAGAGCAGCCAGGTTGTTGAAAAGAATATCGATCTTATCTTTTGCTTCGTGAATTGCCTTGGAGAGCTTTTTTATCCTCTCTCCGTCACCTTTTACCGAGGCCTCGAGGAGTTTTTCGGTGTCCTCGTCTATCTGCTTTTCCATGCGGGTAATGGTCTCTTCGATCTCGCTTATCTCTCTCTGCAGCGGACCGATGGTTCTGGTGCGTTCGGTCATTATTTCTGCCTTTATTTTGCGACATTTCCTTTTTGTTCAGTGCAGTATTCTCCGAAGGGGCCGGTGACCGGAGCATCCAACTCTTCATTTTTCCAGCCGACCCTGTCCAGAAAGTCCTGATAGGTCCCTTCAAAGACCTTTACCTCTCCGGCATCGAATACGATCAGCCTTTGGGCGACCGCGTGCAGGACCATTTCGCTGTGCGTTACGATCATAACAGCGCCTTTAAAGACCTCGATGGCCTCTATCAGGGAATCGATCGATTCCATATCAAGGTGGTTCGTAGGTTCGTCCAGCATAAGCATATTTGAGGGACTGACAAGCAGTTTTCCAAGCAGTACCCGGCTTTTTTCACCGCCGGACAGTACCGAGATCTTTTTCAGGGCATGATCACCCTCGAACATCATCGCCCCGCAGATCTTGCGTGCCACGCCACGGCTGTGATCAGGGTGGGCGTCCATGATCTCCGTTTCAACGGTTTTTGACTGATTCAGACGGTTTATATTTGTCTGTCCGAAATAGGCGAGTTTCAGGTCCGGGTGATGTCTGATTGTCCCTGCTCCGGGGAGATAACTCGCTGTGACAGCAGATTCAAAAGGGTTGATTTGCCTTTCCCGTTTTTCCCTATGATAGCTATCCGGTCATTTTTCGTCGATCGATAGGGAAAAATCGTTAATCAGAGGCGTGCTTTCCGGGGCAAAGGCAAAGGTGACGTCCTCTGCCTCAAGGAGGCGTTTGCCGGTAAAGGGCCGGGAGTTGAATTCGAAATCCAGGGTTTTTATCTCCGAGAGTTTATCGAGATTTTCTTTTTTCGCCAAGGGCCTTTATCCGTGGACTGAACAGCCTTTGCCTTGTTCGCCTGGGCCCTGAAACGGTTTATGAACTCTTCTACCTCTTTGCGTTTTTTTGCGTCGTTTGTCCGTGTCTTTTCGTATATCTCTTCTTCCTGGAGTGATCTGCTGATATAATTTCTCTGTGGGGCCTTCGATCTTTTTTATCTTGAAGCGGTGAATGCCCATGGTATGCGTTGTGACACTGTCCATGAAGTTGCGGTCATGGGTGATAATGATCAGCTCGTTTTTCCAGTTTCTCAAAAATTGTGTCAGCCATCGTATCGATACGATGTCGAGATAGTTTGTCGGCTCATCGAGGAGAAGAAGATTCGGTCTGGAAACCAGGACCTTTGCAAGATTCAGGCGCACCTGGAAACCTCCTGAAAGCGCTGCATGGATTACGTTCGAGGTCATCGGCCGAAAACCCGAGACCTGACAGGATGGCTTTCACTTTGTAGGATTCGTCCCTGCCGTCTTCAGTCTTTTGAAGGCTGAGGCAGGCTTCCAGGAGAACAGTCTTTTCCAGTAAATTTCAGATGTTGCGAGAGATGACCGATACGGTAATGATTCGGAATTCTGATAGTGCCTGAGTCAGGATGTTCCTCATCCAGTATCATCCTGAAGAGGGTGGTTTTGCCATGGCCGTTTCTGCCGACCAGGCCGACCCGTTCACCCGGGTTTATCGTGAAACTGACATCATCGAAGATCAGCTGGCGTCCATATGATTTTTCTAAATTATTTATCTGTATCATTTATTGTATAGGGCCCCTGCGAAGACACGAGGGCGTTTGACAGTTCCGGCCGCGTTCCCTGTTTGCTAAGGCTGTATTTCAGGCCCAACTTTCATAGAGTTTTACAGATGTTTCGCAATTTAACTGTTTTCTTTACAGGGGATATCCGGACATGATAGAAGATACGTCAGAACGAAAACAGGATGTTCCGTGAGGCCCCTCTGTTCATGCGAGGGGCCTCACGGTCTCCAATTACTGTTTTACAACATTGATTGCTTTTGGTCCTTTAGGGCCATTTTCAACGTCAAAGCTGACCTTATCTCCCTCGCTAAGGGATTTAAATCCATTGCTCTGGATTGAAGAATAGTGGACGAATACATCGCCACCGTCTTCGCTGGTGATAAAACCAAAGCCTTTGGATTCATTAAACCATTTTACTGTTCCATTAGCCATTCCCTTTACCTCCTTACGTATAAACTAAAATCTCAGAATGACCGTTTTCTCAAAAAAAAGACCACAAAGCTAAAAGTCTTTGCGGTCTTGTCAGGTACAAAAACTTCTGAAACTTCGAAAAAATTTTATCATGAGGGAGAATAATTAGTCAATGCCAAATTGCATCAATTGGCAGGATACTCTATTGCTGTTATCTGAAAAATACGAGGGAGTATTCCCTTCATTTCACCTTCAGGAAATTGCCTGAGATCTGTTGGATTTTTTCGTCCCCTCGTACAATTCATACTCAAGAAGCCTGCATTCAATATTGCTGTTATAAGAACTGGATTTTTCTCTTGCTGCGCAATCCGATCTTCTTCGCAAGCCCGGGATTGCCGGTAAAGACATAGCCGGTATAGCCTCTGCATTTCTGTTTGAAAAAATCTCCTATGCCTTTATAGGTCTCTGCAAGTTCATTCAGTCGGCCCATCCGCTCTCCGTATTCAGGATTGAGCAGTACTACACCGCTGCCCCCGGGCACAGGGGTATCGGCAAAGCTGCACACTGCAAACTCAATCAGATGGAAACTCCTGCGGTCATGGCGTTTTTACGGGCGGCCTCGACCGCCTGACTGCTGATATCTGTTGCGATTATCCTGTTCTGAAGTATTTTTTTGCAGAGCAGGGAGGCTTCCTTGCGCAGATTCTTCCCACAGGTCCTTATCGAATCCCCTCAGGTGCATGAAGCCAGAAGTTGTTTCTCAGAATGCCGGGAGCTTTGTTCAGTCCGATCAGTGCAGCTTCGATGGCAATGGTGCCGCTGCCGCACATCGGGTTAATGAAATTGCCGTTATCATGCCAGCCGGTTGCCAGGACAATTGCGGAGGCCAGTGTTTCCTGGAGAGGGGCTTTCAGGGGGATCTTCCGGTAACCTCTTTTTGACAGAGGTTCTCCTGAGGTATCGATATAGAGGCTGCATTGTTCGTCTTTCCAGTGCAGATGGATGACGGCGCGGTCTCTTTCCGGGCCGGAATCAGGACGACGGCCAAACTTTCTCATGAACCTGTCGGCAATGGCGTCTTTGCACTTCAGGTTTGCAAAACGGGAATCTGTGATGGTCGGTGTATCAACGGTGGAGGTGATGCTGATATATCCATTTTCGAAGATATAATCCTCCCAGGGAAATTGTATGGTCTCCCGGTAGAGTTCATCAGGATTTGCCGCGTGAAACCCGGTCAGAAACCAGAGGACGCGTTGTCCTGTCCTCAGGATCAGATTGAGGCGCATGATATCGTGCAGGGTCCCTTCTGTTTCCAGGCCGGCTACCGACGAGGACAGTTCCGGGAGTCCCAGGGACTGAACCTCGGCAGAGAGATATGGCTGAATGCCCTTGGGGCAGGTGATGAATATCCTGTTCTTTTCCACAGCAAGTGGATTATACCCGATGTCTGAAAAATCATGAAAGGCCCTCCGGTGCAGGGGAAATAATTTGCTCTATGGCAGAATTATTTTCTGATCAAAATTAACCCTCTTTACAAATTCCTGCCGGCCATGGCATTCTTGTTGAACTCAAAAAGAGTTTCCTTCTTTTTTGGAGAATGTATCACGTGAGGAATTTGTAAAGTCATAGAGGTATGTTTTAAAATACTTTTCTATGGAAGGCGCTTCGCCTGTTCCGAAGACGGGCAATACCATACTGAGAATCTGGAGGATACGTTATCGCTACACAGGGACGAACTCACCTGCGGAATAGTGTGAAAATTCTTATACCTAAAAATAAGGATGAGATGATGAGAAGTGTTCTTGCGGTAATGTGTCTGTCTTTTTTGATCATGACCGGTTGCAGCGAGCCAAAGGTCCCGCCCGCCGCTACAAAACCTGTCGAGAGTAACAAAAGCATTACAATCGGGCTTATCCCTGAGCAGAATATCTTCCGGCAGATGGACCGCTATGAGCCTCTTGCCGGGTATCTTTCGAAGAAAATCGGGACAAAGATAAAACTGAAGATCCTTCCCCGTTACGGGAATATTATCGACAATTTTGTTTCCGGCGAAATAGACGGTGCATTTCTCGGGAGCTTTACGTATGCCCTTGCACATGCAAAACTGGGAGTTGAAGTACTCGCAAGGCCTGAGGACGACGAAAGGGATATCCACTTACCATGGCCTTCTTCTGGTGAGGAAGGACAGTCGTATCAGGTCGGCAGACGATATGCAGCGGAAAACGGTTTGCCTTTGTGGACAAGGCGACAACGGCAGGATATCTGCTTCCCCTGGCATATTTCAAAAAGACACGGGATCCGAGATTACCGGACCTATCTGAAAGAAGTGTATTTTGCAGGGACCCATGA
This sequence comes from uncultured Nitrospira sp., assembly GCA_963746295.1. Taxonomy (GTDB): domain Bacteria; phylum Nitrospirota; class Thermodesulfovibrionia; order Thermodesulfovibrionales; family UBA6898; genus JAOUFP01. The sequence goes on from CAVVAQ010000030.1 coordinate 4,627, forward strand.
GGACGTTATTTATGATGTTCTGAATAAAAAGGCCGACATAGGAGCTGCCAAAGAATACGGTATTTGACAGGCTGGCAAAAGCTGACCGCAGGATAAGAAA